>NZ_JAZEVS010000002.1:0-595940 GCF_036668815.1 Acinetobacter sp. ESBL14 | reverse complement strand
ATTTTCTGACTAAAAATTCGCTCAAATAAACTTCGAGAAATTTCTACTCTTCAATCAATGAAATATTTTCGATTGATCAACTAGTAAAAATCCACACAAGTTGTTCTTCTATTCTCTTAATGATCTTCTCGATGATTCGTCATCATCAAGCTAGGTCGGCTATATTACTCTCAATTTCTTAAAAGTCAACAGGTAATTTAGATATTCAACAAACTTATCAACCAACCCAAGAATCTAACCATTTTAGCCAAATCCTTGTTTCTCAACAAGTTTTTATCTGCATCACCGCCGATGGATGTGCATTCTACAGTATTTCAGTTCAGGTGCAACCCCCTTTTTTAAATTTATTTAAATTATTAAATCAAGCGACTATTTTTTGAACTGAACAGTTACTTTTAATGCTTTTTCTTTATGTTTAAGAACTTTTTTTAAACAATTAAGTCCAGTAGAATATGTCTCTTGCTTCACATTTTTTGGCACTTTTGATTGAAAATACGGTTTGCTGGTAAAAAGGCTCGATATTTATTGCTTGCTGCATCATTTGCTGCGAGCCCGCTTTGCTATGCCATATCTACACATAATTTTTATGAGTTGGCTTTATCCATATTAAGTTATAGCAAATGGTCCAATACAAATCGCCCAACGATTTGTGTCATAGACAATCCAGATGCCGCAAATCAGTTTCAAAGCAACATTCGTCAACTTGCTTATGAATATCAGGTTCAGGCGGTCAGCGCTAAAGATTTTTCCAAAACTGAATGTCATGTTGCCTATTTCACAACAACTTCACCACAACAACAGCAGAATTTGATTCAAGCTTACCCATCTCGATCGCTGCTTTCATTAAGCACCAATAATCCAGCCTGCGAAGTGGGGAGTATTTTTTGCCTATATAATAAAAAGACCTTTTCAACCTTTAAGGTGAATTTGGATGCATTAACTTATTCCAAGGTTCATATTGATCCTCGTGTTTTACTTTTAGCGAAGAATGCGGGGTAAAACAGTGATTTCAAATTTATATCAATCAACCTCCTTACATGCGTTATTCCGTAAATCACAGTTTGCGATCTTTGCCATTACCTTTGTCATCTGTTCTTTTACCTTTGCCACAATTTCCATGTTCACCATGGAAACGTATGCAAAACAGAATTTACAATTATTAAGCCAAACGGTTCTGGAACGTGTTCAACCAGCCGTGGTGTTTAGAGATAAAGGGGCAATTGATCAGATTCTTGATGATTACACCAGTGAACATGCGATCCGTAGTATTCATGTTTATGACCCACAGCAACAGTTATTGGCTGAAAGTACCAAAAAAGTTGCGCATACATCAGTAATGCAAGATTTAATGGATCGTTGGTTTTTACATGACCCAGTTAAGCTCATGGTGGTCCATCATAAGAAAAAAGTAGGCGAACTGGTGCTGTATGGCAGCTCCGAAAATATTTTGCATTTTTTAAAGACCATTATTATTGGTCTGGCAATTTCAATGTTTTTCATTGTGATTGCATTGTTGTGGTCGGTGAATATTACTTATCGTCAAATTATGCAAGCAATTAAACCATTGACCCACATTGCACAATTGGTGAGTGATCAAAAAGCTTATAATTTACGTTTTCCAAACAACCATATCCACGAGTTTCAAAATTTAAATACGGTATTCAATGAATTGCTAGAAGAAATCCAAATTTGGCATACTCATTTGCAAAAAGAAAATCGTCAACTGTCATTCCAAGCTCATCATGATCAACTCACCAGCTTGCCAAATCGTCATTATTTTTATCAAGAACTATTTAATATCTTTGAAAACCCGCAATACCGTCACAACTCTGCCTTATTATTTATCGACAATAACAAGTTTAAAATGATTAATGATGAATATGGGCATTTAGCAGGTGATGCCGTTTTAAAAGAAATGGCGTATCGTTTAAGACTATCAGTTCGCCATGAAGATTTTATTGCACGTTTAGGTGGTGACGAGTTTGCCATTATTTTACATTCAATTCATCACGCTGATCATTTAACCACAATCGCTGAAGGAGTTCTCGCAAGTTGCGAACAGCCATTGGCGTTTAACGGACAAATGATTCATTTCGGTTTTAGCTTAGGGGTTGCTTTTTCTCAGTTTGCAGAGAATCCAGAGGATTTAATTATGCAAGCCGATCAAGCCATGTATAAAGCTAAAAATTTAAACCCACATTGGTTTCTGTATAAACCAGAAATTTAGGACATGTTATGCGCACTCACACTATTAAAATTTCATTTATTGCGTTGCTCTGCCTAACATTGGCTGGCTGCTTGAGCTTTGGCCCGTTGAAATATCGTCAGGTCAAAATGCTCAAGAAAGAAGGTTTTGTTCTCACGAATGAAGGCTGGACGTTGGGTCTACCTGAGCGCTTGTTATTTGATTTTAATAAGGCAGAAATCAAGCCTGAACATCAACAAGAGATTATTCGTTTAGCAACTCAATTGAATAAGTATGATCTACAGAAATTAAAAATCGTGGGGCATACTGATGATATTGGTAATCCAGAATATAACCAAAAACTTTCTGAAGAACGGGCTCAAAGTGTTTCAAGCATCTTTGTGGCTCAAGGATTCAAGCAAAATAACTTGACGGTCGTGGGTCGTGGTTCACACCAGCCATTTGTTCCAAATACGACTGATGAAAACCGTGCTAGTAATCGCCGCGTCAATGTCATCATCATTCCATAAGTAAATGGATTCAATAAAAAACCGACGCAATGCAGTCGGTTTTTTTATTTAAATTAGTTCGATGATATCAATCGTTGGAGGTACCCGGAAACGAAACGGTACACCAACCATCCCTGTCCCCACCGTAACAAACACGTCGGCATGTTCATGGGTATAGAAACCCTTCTTATGACCTAAAATAGAAACGCGTTTCATAATATAACTGGTGATCCAAGGCAGTTCAATCTGCCCGCCATGTGTGTGTCCTGAAAGCATTAATGGTCGTGTCGGCAGTTCAGGCACCATATCGACCGTATCTGGATTGTGCGACAAAATCAGCCAAGGTTTGTCTTGAGGTAAATCAGGCATAAAGCGCATATTGGCCTTACCTGCCCATAAATCTCCAATCCCGATCAAACGGAACTCATCAAAATCAACAATTTTTCCCTCAATATCCATCACGTTATTCTGTTCAAGTGCTCGGCTTAACAAAGTTTGAATTGGGGGCCCAGGATATTGTTCATCATGATTACCAGGAACCGAATACACAGGCGCTTCAATTTGCTTGAGTACCTCAAGCTCCTGTACCAAGCGGTTCTCAGGTTCATACGTCCAATCACCCGCCACCACCACTAAATCAGGTTGCGCTTGATTGAGTTTCTTCACAATGCTTTTTAATTGCCGTTCATGCCCTGAAAATAATCCGACATGCATGTCTGCAACCAAAGCGACTTTAATTGGTCGGGTAAATTCACGTTCTGAATTGAGTCGATACTGATGATGTTGAACATGAATTTTGTGCGGCTCAATAAAACGCGCATAGATCAACACACTGCTCAGTAAAAAAACGAATCCTGCTTGATGTAGGCTGTAATATTCAACCCAACCGGCATAAATGCTAAAGAACCACAGTGGAACTAATAAATAAGACAGATAAAACGCCAATAAATGTACAAAGGCTTTAAACGGATGGATAGTTTCTGTACGTGCTTGATGAACCCAAGCTTGAATCAATGCCCAAAATGCCAGAACGGCAAAAATAAGATAAAAACCCAAAATAATACTATCCGAATTCGACATTACAGCCCTCATTAACTTTAGCTTAGGGACATACATCTCATCTTATATTTATCTTTTTCGATGAAGTGGTATACTCGAGCCCAACTTTTAACCAGTAACGATTATGACGCAATTTTCTCATTTAAATAGCAAACATACAAAGATAAGTACAAGTACTTACAATAAAAGTATGATTGCGATTTATTGCTCAATTGCACTCACTGTTACGGGTTGTAGCACCTTACCCAAACATAAAATCGAACCTATTATTCAAACAACTGCACAGATTGATACCTCACAAACTTCTCTAGCGCAGGTGATAAAGCCTTTACAGGAACAACATCCAGACCTCACCGGTTATCATGTTTTATATGAACCTTTAGAAGCACTTGCAGCTCGACTGCGTTTAATTGATAAAGCCGAAAAGACCTTAGATTTACAATACTATATTTGGGACAATGACAAAGTTGGGGCTTTGGCCTTGCATGCACTGATCCGTGCGGCAGATCGCGGTGTTCGAGTGCGACTCCTCATTGATGATAATAATGCCAAGCATACCGAAGGCATTTTTTTAGCTTTGGCACAGCACCCAAATATTGAAGTCAAGCTCTTTAACCCCTACCGTTTCCGCAAATATCGCGCAATTGATATGGTATTGGATTTAAAACGCATCAATCGTCGCATGCACAATAAAAGCTTTATTGCTGACCATCAGGTTGCCTTGATTGGTGGCCGCAATATGACTAACCAATATTATAACGTCAGTGATACTTATCAATTTTCTGATGTGGATGTGATGTTGTTTGGTACGGCTGTGAATGATATTTCCAAATCATTTGATGATTACTGGAATCATGAATATGCCTATGATGTTCGAGAAGTGGTAAAACAAAGTGCTCACCGCTTAAGCTATGAGAGTCTTAAAGAGCAACTTGATGAGCACTATAAAAGGATTACTGTACAAAACTATGTCGATTTAACCAGCCGCTCCCAAGCCGTCGATGCCCTCATGGATCGAGATATTTCACTCGACTGGGTCAAGGCAGAGGTAGTCAAAGACTCTCCAGATAAAATTAAATCCAAAGCAAAAAAAGAAGAACATCTCAACTTCCAGTTAATTAACCATCTCGAACAACCAGAAAAAAACATCGATTTAATTTCGGCTTATTTTGTTCCTGAAAAGAAAGGGACAAAAATTTTAAGTGATTTGGCACAAGATGGTATCGAAGTCAGAGTATTGACCAATTCATTTAAGGCCAACGACGTAGCCGTGGTCCATGCTTTTTATGGTAAATACCGCCAAGAACTGCTGGAAAATGGCGTACAACTGTATGAGTTTCTACCAGCTTTAGATAAAAGTGATTTAGATAAACACACTGAAGAGCTGGCAAAAAAAGCCAAGGTCAATATCAAGGGTTTAAGCCGCTCCAGTCTACATGCCAAACTGATGGCACTCGATGAAAAACAGGTCTTTATTGGTTCTTTTAATTTTGACCCACGCTCGGCCTATTTGAACACCGAAATTGGCGTATTATTAAACAGTCCACCTTTAGCACAAGCAGTACATGCCACCATGGATCAAAACTTAAAAACCTATGCATATCGTTTGGTTTTAGATGCCAACAAAAAAATTACCTGGCAACGTGAAACCCCACAGGGCCCTCTAATTTATACCAAAGAACCCAAAATGAAATGGTGGCAAAGAGCAGGCATGAAAGTGATTTCATGGCTGCCGATTGAAGGGTTTATGTAGTTTCCACGCTTTCTGGTAGCACGGAGAGTACTTTTTGCTGTAAACGCGCTAGACCAGCTCGCATTTGGCGGTCAACCTCCTTGGTCAGCGTTTCTACCGTATGTCCTTCGACTGGAATCGCAGGTAAAGTCAGTAAATGTGCAGTGACTTTAGGCATCTCCAAAACACGTTGTACATGTTCTGCAAAAGACATCTCGCCAATGAATGGTGCAACCAAATCCAATTCACCCTTTTGGTTGACATAGCAAATCACACAAATCTGCACAGGTCGCTGTGCTTCAATTGCTGCACCTAATAAACGTCCGTGTACCTTTTTTACTTTACTGCCATCCGTTGTGGTGGCTTCTGGAAAGAACAGCACAGGAATATCTTGTTTTAAAAACTCAGTAATTTGCTCACGGATTCGAATCGAATCTCCTGAACCTCGTTTAATAAATAAAGTCCCACCACCCTTTGCCAAGTTTCCTAAAATAGGCCACTTTTCCACTTCCGCCTTGGCCAAAAAAAAGATACGTGCGCCTGAGCCTAAAACAGCCACATCCAACCAAGAAATATGATTGCTAACCCATAGGGCTGGTTCACGTGGAATGGTGCCATGCACTTCAACTTCGACATTAAAGACATCACACAAACGGCGACAGAAATACTGTACATAACGCGTATTTACAGGATTATTTGGATCTTTATATAAACCATGACGGTAAATAAGATAGAAGCCCTCACCAAGGGTTTCTAAGCCTGCGGCTAATTTTTTACTATATAAACTGAATTTCGAAAATAAACTTAAAGGTGTGTTATTTACTGCTGTTGCTTGTTGAGTCATAAATTCTTAAAACCGTACGCATAGATGCACATGTGCATTGAATTAACTCTGTTATATCATGTCGATATTGTCTTATAGAAGTTTCCTTCATAACAAAAAACGAATGTGAGCATAAATTTTTTCAATTTCAAAAGATTTATCAGATCAAATATCATAAATAAATCGAATTTACAAATTAAAAGGTGATGTGATGAACTCTCAAAGCACGACATCTGAAACACAAACCACCATTCCTTTTGGCTATGCTTTAAGGATGTTTTTGGGATGGTCGATTCTATACATGGGAAGCTTAGTCGGATTCATTGAGCTTATCCGCCGTAATATCATCTAAATCCGCGAAGGCTTTGCCCTTTACTTGAAGTTTATTCTAGAATAAGACTTTAAAAATAAGGATTTCATAAGCACGTGGAAAATTTTGAGCAGCGTCAAAGCGGTGAACGGGCAATTTTAGTCAGTGTATCTGTCCAACTCCTCGATGATCTTGATGCTGAAGAGTTTCGATTGCTCGCTCAATCTGCTGGCGCTGAAATTCTTGAACATCTCATTGTGCAACGCAATAAGCCTGACCCGAAATTTTTTATCGGTTCAGGGAAAGTCGATGAAATTGCTGAACTGGTCCAAAGTCTTGAAGCTGAATTGGTCATTTTCGACCATTCACTCTCGCCTGCCCAAGAGCGTAATCTTGAACGCATTTTGAAATGCCGTGTGATTGACCGTACAGGCTTAATTCTGGATATTTTTGCCTTACGGGCACGCACCCATGAAGGTAAATTGCAGGTTGAATTGGCGCAACTTAAACATTTATCCACCCGTTTAATTCGTGGTTTCACGGGTAATCTCGAACAACAAAAAGGTGGTATTGGCCTACGAGGGCCCGGTGAATCGCAGCTCGAAACGGATCGTCGTTTAATCCGCGTTCGGATTACGCAACTCAAAGACAAACTGATCAAAGTACAGCAAACCCGCTTACAAGGTCGGGCTGCGCGTCAAAAAGCCGCCATTCCGACCATTTCGCTCGTGGGCTATACCAATGCTGGAAAATCCACGCTATTTAATATTCTCGCCAAAAGTGATGTCTACGCTGCGGATCAACTGTTTGCCACCCTTGACCCAACCTTACGTCGTTTAGACTGGGATGGTATTGGTACTGTTGTGCTGGCAGATACGGTCGGCTTTGTTCGTAATCTACAACATGATTTAGTCGAGTCGTTCAAAGCTACACTCGAAGAAACACTAGAAGCAACTTTGCTATTACATGTGATTGATAGCAGTAGTCCGAACATGCCCGAACAAATTGAGGCGGTAGAGTCGGTCCTCAAAGAAATTGGTGCGGATGCTCCGATTTTGCATGTTTACAATAAAATTGATCTCAGTGGTGATGCTGCCAAAATCATTTATAAAACAGCAGACGTCCCTGATCGGGTCTATGTCTCTGCCCATTCAGCTCAAGGACTCGAATTACTCAGTCAAGCTGTACAACAGTGTCTGATGGGTCAATTACAACAGTTTGATTTAGTGTTAAAACCCGCTTACGGTAAATTACGCACGCAACTCTATACCTTGAATGTAATTCAATCTGAACACTATGATGAGCAAGGTGACCTGCATTTGTCGGTGTGTATTGCCCCTCATAAACTGGAACAACTCATCAAACAAGCACATTTACCATTAGACGAAATTCTTGGAAAAAAAGCTTCCCTATTTCAGCGGCCTTTGGAAGAATTTGAGATCGATCATCCATCAGCATAATTGCGATCAGCCATCGTTCAAATAAACGAGAGTAATAAAGAAAATGAAGAATATTGATTGGACAGCTTGGTTTGGCACGATTTTCTTAATTATTGTCTATCGTGAAGGGGCTGTTGCGATCACACAGGCTTTGGGACATCCTGAACTGGGTAATTTGGTGGGACTGATTAGCTTATTAATCACCTTATTGATTTGGAGACGGTTTAAAAAAATCTCCAATCGTTTGATTGATACCAACAACAAAATATTGAAAGAAAGTGGCTTTGCCTTTTTGCCCATTTGCGCAGGCTCATTAATCATGTTAGTACATATGGGCAAAGAAATTCCCGCATTTTTATTTATTTTAACTTTCAGTACATTATTGCCATTATGGGTCTATGCCAAAATGGCGAAACGATGGTTATAAGGAGCTGATCTATGTCAATGGTTATCTATGGCTTCATGATTACCTTCATCAGTTATCTGATTGCCAAACCGCTGAATCAAAAATTTCCGCAGATTCCTTTGATTGTTTTTGGCATGTTTATTGTCATCGCTTTCTTAGCCATTTTTGGTATTCCATATCAACAGTATATGGATAATGTGAACAACGTTTTTAGCCACCTGCTTGGCTATGTTACAGTTGCTTTGGCCATTCCATTGGCGGCCATGCGTTATGACGATTTGCCGCTTAAATCAATGATTGGTATCTTATGTTTCGCCAGCATTAGTGCAGTTGCGTTACCGATGGGCTTGGCCTATTTACTGCACATGTCTGAACCCACCATTATGGCTTTTGCTACTCGTGCTGTGACCACGCCCATTGCATTGAACATCGCAACACTCCTCCATGCTCCTTTAATGATGGTCACCCTGATTGTAATTCTATCAGGGGTGATAGGGGCTGCATTCTCGCCTTGGATTTTAAAGCATATCCATGACGAACGTGCTTCGGGTCTGGCACTAGGTTTAGCTGCACATGCAATTGGTACAGCTCAAGCATGGCAACGCGGTCCTGTCACAGGCCGTTATGCTGCCTTTGGCATGGCCGTAAATGGCGTATTTACAGCCATTTGGCTTCCGACTTTCATTCTCTCTTTATCCTAAGATTTGCCACAAATATCACATAAAGATTGAACTAGTTGTCAGATATCCTCCATAATGTAAGCTTAAACGTTAAAAGGATTTTTAATGATGGGCAAACAATTATTAAGTGCGTTACTTTTATCTGCGGTGAGCAGTTTTACTTTTGCAGAGGATATTACGGGGCTCTGGCAAAGTATTGATGACAAAACGGGGGCGCCTAAAGCATTGGTTGAAATTCGTAAAGAAGCGAATGGCACCTATGCAGGCAAAGTAGTTAAAATTACACCACGTACGGGTTACACACCGAAAGAAACCTGTGTGGATTGTCCTGCGCCTTATACCAACAAACCAATCGTGGGTTTAGATGTGGTGACGGGTTTAAAATATAGTGAAGGCCTAAACTATACCAATGGACGTATTTTAGATCCGAATACAGGCAAAATTTATAGTATGAAGGCCAAACTCAGTGCCAATGGCAAACGTTTGCATTTACGTGGCTATTTAGGTGTTTCTGCTTTAGGTCGTAATCAAATCTGGATTCGTGCTGAGTAAAAACCAATTCCGCTAAAAGCCATATTACGCGCTTTTCTCTGATCCTCTTGATCTCGGTTCCAGTCAAAAAAAGCTTCTTCATCTTATATTGCGATGAAGAAGCTTTTTATTTAACACGATAAACCAATTCAAATTAATCTGAGCCGTGCTTGATCATTTGCTCTAGATGCGCTTGCCAAGCTTCAGGTCGACCCAACCAAATCGTGCTATCTAAACGCTGAATTTGGCGATTAGCGTGACCCAATATAAATGTCGGGAAACCACCGCCACCTATACGGTTAAGTAATGCATGACTCTTGCTAAAATGTTGTTGGATTGCCAGTCCAGTTTGCGCTTGCATTGCTGCCTTGAACAAATGAACATCTAAGCCCATTTCTATGGCGATGTCATCCAACACAGAGAAATCGGCAATACGACGACCTTCCAGATAATGTGCTTGTTGCAAACGATGTAACATATCTAAACCACGCTCGGCAATCGACTCAGCAGCAAGTATCGCAATCGTCGGTGGTTCTGAATCCAGTACTGCGGTCATGTCATTTAACAGAATGTCATGGTAGGCATCACCAAAAGTTTGCCCACTGAGTTGTGCAATACGTAGATCATTAGGTTTAACATATTCACGCCACTCGGGTGTGATCATTTTACGACGACCATTTGCAGCGGTCATCATACCACCACCATGTAACTCAATTTTTAAACCTGCTACTTGACGTGCCGCTTCGACCAAAGGCGCTACGGCATAGCACCAACCACATAAAGGGTCGAAAATATAATGTAATGTCGCAACAGCATCATCTGCTTTGGTTTGGGTATTGATTAAGGCCATTGTAATTCCCCTTTCACCACTTTAGCTCCCAACTCCAAATAAGAACGATCTGCTAAATCTGGATAATGCTTCAACATGGCAGCAATCAGCGCATCAGCCGTCTCAGATGTATTCACTTCTTTTTCATAAAGCTCTAAATACGCTTGCATGAAGGCCACAGATTGAATCGTATAAGGTGGCTCACCATCACTATTCAGTTGGTAATGGCCTGGTATAACCAACTCAGGATTTAAAGATTGAATATGTTCTAACGTTTTCAACCAGTTTTGACGAGAACTTAATGTTGCTGTGTCTGCCATCCACACATGTTGATTCGCTTGTACAGGAATACCACCAACAATCGCTTTCAATGAATCAATCCATACCAAACTGCGCGCTGGGGTCGCACCATCTAGACCGATAATTTGTAATGTATGACCTTCTAGCTCAAAACGATCACCGTCGAGTACCTCAGGTACTAGAATCGCTTTCGGTACATTGTCCTTAAGTTGTGGTCCCCAGTATGCAAGTTTAATTTCTTTGGTTGCATCAATCGCAGCAACTGTAGGGGCAGAAGCAATAATTTTAGCTTCTGGAAAGGCTTTATGCAGTGTATCTAGACCGAAATAATAGTCTGGATCGCTATGACTAATATAGATGGTCGTTAATTTACGTCCACCCGCTTTAATCTTTTCAACCAAAGCTTCTGCATCATTTCGCTGGAACTGGGCATCAATCAAAACAGCCTCACGCTCACCAGAAATGAGGACTGAAGATACTGGAAAAATTGATGCAGGGCCCGGATTAAAAACATCTATAGAAAGAGAATGAGTCATGATGAATTACTCCTTTTAAAAGTAAAATTGGAATAGAACCAATATATGCTCATTTAATCGTGCTAAAAACCATTTGAAATGAGCTTATTTGTTGCATAAAATGAACAAATAGAATTCATCTAATGGATCACTCAATGGATCGTGTTACTGCCTGCTTCGTATTTATAGCTATTGTGGAACGTGGCAGTATGACTGCAGCAGCAGAATCATTAGATCTATCACGCGCCATGGTGACCCGTTATCTTTCCGTAATGGAACAATGGGCAGGTGCGCGTCTGCTCCATCGGACAACCAGACGTTTAAGTCTTACCCCTGCTGGCGAAGCAACTCTGCTGCGCTGCCGTCAATTATTAGACATTGCCAATGAAATCCCTTCAGCAGTAGGTGATTTGAATGAACAGCCAAGCGGTTTATTACGGGTGAGCTGTTCCCAATCTTTGGCACAAGATGTACTCACTCCGGCGATTACAGACTTTTTACTGCGTTATCCCAAGACCTCAGTAGATCTACACATCAATGACCGCATCGTTAATTTGGTTCAAGAGCGCATTGACCTTGCCATTCGTGTAACCAACGAACTCGATCCCAACCTCATTGCACGTCCACTCGGAAAATGCGCCTCAGTGGTATGCGCTGCCCCCTCTTATTTAGCAAAGCACGGGATTCCACGCACACCTGAGGATTTAGCCCTGCACAATTGCATGCCCTACACACATTTCAACAAAAGCTTATGGCAATTTAATGGGCCTGAAGGCATTACAGAAGTTCTGGTCGGTGGCAATCTGAGTGCCAACGAATCCAACGTCCTCTTAAGTGCCACCTTACAAGGCACTGGTATCGCGATGTTACCTGCTTATGCAGCCCGACCTGGGATTGATGATGGACGTCTTGTCCTACTTTTAGCTGAATGGCAACCACAAACACTGGGGATTTATGGTGTCTACAATACACGCCGACAAATGTCAGCAGCATTACGTGCATTACTCGATCTCTTGGTTGAGCGCTTTGCAGATCCGCGTTATTGGACTTCAACCTAGACGATATCCTGACTAAAATAAACGTGTCATGTAAATTCCACAGACTGGTTCCACCTGTTATCGCCCACATTCAGAAACGCTTAAAACCACTAAAAGTCGACTCTTTTTCAGAACTGCTGATTTAATTTTTTCTCAATTAAAAACATAAAAAATTGATTGAAACTTCAATGATTAATAATTTACAACTGTAAAATAATGATTGAATCTGTAATTAGAAATCCGAAATAATAGCAAGACATCATGGCAACTAGGGGGCTTGAACATGAACATTTTGCAAAAACTGATTTCTTTTTTCTTTCTTTTTACCTTAAGTCATTTTGCTTTTGCTCAAGATATTAGCGGGATCTGGCAAAGTGTGGACGATGTGACCGGTGCACCTAAAGGACAAGTTGAAATCACACAAGAAGCCGATGGTTCCTATACAGGTAAAATTATCAAGATTACCCCACGTACTGGCTATACCCCCAAAGAACTGTGTACAAGCTGCCCTGCACCTTATACCAACAAACCAATTCTGGGTTTGAATGCCATCACCAAGTTGAAACATAAAAAAGACCTCACCTATACGGGCGGGAAAATTCTGGATCCCAATAGTGGTCGTGTCTATAGCCTGACAGCAAAACTGAGTTCTAATGGACAACGTCTGCACTTACGTGGTTATGTCGGTGTCTCAGTATTGGGGCGCAGTCAAATCTGGATTCGGGTCAACTAAATACAATAAAAACACTCATCAAAAAGCCCTGTATCACACAGGGCTTTTTGATGACGAGAACACTGTAGTAATTAACGAGACTGTAACTTCGAGTAATCTAACAAGACATTTGCTGCTTCATTGATGAAGGTTTCTTCTTCAGGCAATGGCGGACGTAAATGTGCTTTCATTTTGGCACGCGACTCCACCAAGGCATCAATCGAAGCTTGATAACTTTCCCAGTTGGCATAAGGTGCTAAACCTGTTGCACTACGGCGTTGATTTTCAGCATTCAAGGTTTGTTTCTCAAGATCAATCAATTCGGCACGACGTTGATTAATGTCGAGTACCACTTTTTTCTGATCTGAAGTTTTCTTGGCAATCGCTTTACGAGCTTCTAAATATTTAAATTGAGAATCTGCAGCAACACGTTGCTCAGACGACTGTGATAGTTTTGCCACATAAGGTTGAACAGAGCCTTCACGCTTAAATGGTGCGGTTGGAATGGTATCCCACTTTAAGGCATTTTTCGCTTTACGCTCACCAAACTCTTCGTTGTAAATATCCACCAACTTGATATCTGGAATTACACCTTTGTTTTGGGTACTTCCACCCGTAATACGGTAGAACTTACGCTGGGTTAACGTCGCCTGACCATAAGCCAAAGAGTCTAACTGAACCTGTGCCGTTCCCTTACCTGTGGTGGTACTGCCAATGATAATCCCGCGCTCATAATCCTGAATTGCCGCAGAGTAGATCTCACTTGCAGATGCCGATGCCAAGTTCACTAAAACAGCCATCGGGCCTGCATAGATTTGCTCACCACCATCAGTATCTTCAAATACATTAACGTTACCATTGCCGTCACGGATTTGCACCACAGGACCAGACTTGATCACCTGACCAAGCATACGTGCCACTTCCTCCAAAGAACCGCCTGGGTCATTACGTAAATCGACCAGAATCCCTTCAACTTTTTGTGCTTTCAGTGACTCTAGAGCCTTCGCAGTATCTTCAGAGACTGAGCGATATTCAGTCCCTGCACGGCGTGAACGATAGTCAAAATAGAACGATGGGATTTCAATCACACCAAAAAGATGTTTTTTACCATCACGGGTGATTTCAACGGTACGTGAACGCACTCCCGCATCTTCTTCTTGAATAATGTCACGAGTTAAGGTCACATTCCGTGCTTGACTCATCGATGCGCCGGCACCCAGTAAACGTACCACCACTTTGGTACCGCGCTTACCACGAATCAATCCTACGATTTCTGAACTCGGCCAGCCAATCACATCCACCATTTTCTCGCCATCTTGGGCCACGCCAATAATGCGATCACCAGATTTTACCTGACCTGATTTACTGGCTGGCCCACCTTCAACGATGGTTTCGATCTTGGTGTAATCCTCATTACCACGTTCTGGACGAATCGAAACCCCGATCCCTTCCAGTTGCAAGGTGGTTTGACGATTCAACTCCATCGCATCAATCGGTGGATAGTAGTTACTATGCGGATCATAAGTCGCCAACATCGCATTTAAAGTCTTATCCAGCACGTCATCGCTTTTCACACGACCAATACGCTCTAATTGACGGGTATAACGTTTTGTTAAGGTTTGAACAGGGGTTAAATCCTCAGGCCCTGTTAAATCTTGACCATTCGCCAGCGATGGATCTGCTTTCAGCGCCTTTTGTTTGGCCTGTTCTTCTTCTTTACTAATGGTTAAATTGATGAGCTGTGAAACTAACATTTTTTGCCAATGTTGTTGTTGCTCAGTCGTCGTTTTAAAGTACGGCGCTTTTTCACGATCCGTATCGAGATAGACATCTTTTTGATTCAGGTTCTGCGGCTTTTTCAACTCAGCCAACATAAACTCATAGAATTGTTTCAAACGATCACGATATTGTGCATGAATCAGAAACGGTCCCGTTAAGTTACCTGCTTTTAACGAACTGCCAAAAGTTGACCCATATTTTTTTTGATAATCTTCCACTTCACCGCTCAGAAATAATGAATGATCTGGATCCAAACTATCCAAATACATATTCAAAATACGGTTTGAAGTGGTGGCGTCTAGGCGCATATTTAAATAATGTTGACGATCAACCAATGTGGCTAACTGACGTGCAACCAAGGCCTGTTCTTGTGATGGCTTGATTACCGTTGAAACGACAGGTGCCTCAGTCGCCGCAAATGCCTCATTCATGGTATGAGAGAAAAATAAACCACCAGTCGCGATTGCAACTGCACACGCTATCATTTGAAGTTTCATAAAATTTTGGTACTTCCTTGGATATGGCAATTATCACATGTGGATGTGATGAAGATGAACATATTTCATCCAAGCACTTCACAACATGTAAAACTTATCAGTCATCCTAAATAAATGACCAACAAGCACTTATCATCAATATCATGTAGTTTTATCATATTCTGTACTGACAAAATGTAGCAAATCATTGCACAATTTAGCTATCGTTTTTTTCATCAAATTTTTTATCAAAAATCTAACGGAATCCTTATGATCGGCGCGTTGATGCTGGATATTGCTGGCACAGAACTTACTCAAGAAGATATTGAACTATTACAAGCTCCGCAAGTCGGCGGCATGATTTTATTTGCACGAAATATTGAATCCCCTCAACAAGTCCGTGCCTTAACCGATCATATGCGTCAAATCCGCCCAGAGATTTTGATTGCGGTGGATCAGGAAGGTGGTCGCGTCCAACGCTTAAGACAAGGTTTTACTCTACTTCCTGCCATGGGTCGATTAGGCGAACGCTACCTCAGCAATCCACAACAAGCACTTGAACTGGCTGAGCAGTGCGGCTGGTTAATGGCGATTGAAGTCCTCGCAGTGGGGATTGATTTTAGTTTTGCCCCTGTTTTAGACCTGAATGATGTGAGCGATGTGATCGGCGATCGTGGTTTTGCCAAAAATATGCAAGACATCGTGCCAC
Organism: Acinetobacter sp. ESBL14; assembly: GCF_036668815.1. Lineage (NCBI taxonomy): Bacteria > Pseudomonadati > Pseudomonadota > Gammaproteobacteria > Moraxellales > Moraxellaceae > Acinetobacter > Acinetobacter sp. ESBL14. Next base: position 579,909 of record NZ_JAZEVS010000002.1, on the reverse strand, counting down.
TAGCGGATGCCTTTATGCGTGGTATGAAAAAAGCAGGCATGGCCACCACAGGCAAACATTTCCCTGGTCATGGTTCAGTCAAAGCTGACTCACACGTTGCAGCAGCAATTGATAGCCGCTCATACCAGGAAATTTACGACAAGGACATGCAAAGCTTTATCCAGTTGATGCCTCAGCTTGATGCGCTAATGCCAGCCCATGTGATCTATGACCAAGTTGATCCAAATCCAGCAGGCTTCTCACCATTCTGGCTACAAAAAATCTTACGTCAACAGCTTAAATTCGACGGCGTTTTATTCTCAGATGACTTGAGTATGCAGGCTGCCTGTGTCGCAGGTGGTGCCGATGCACGTATCCAAGCCGCTTTAACTGCGGGTTGTGATATGGGCTTAGTCTGTAATGACCGTGCAGCTGCCTGTACAGCCTTAGATGGAATCCAAACGTTGGCGTTACCAAATCAACAACGTTTAGAGCGTATGCGCGGCAAAATTCCAAATATTCAGGTTGGTACGACATTGACTTTAGATGATGAAAACTGGCACAGCGTCAGAAAAGTCATTGAAGAGTTTAAGAATTCGTTCTAACTTTACTTAGATTTCTTCATCGTTTTATTAACATAATGGAATCTTGCCGAGCGCTCATCTGATTGAAGGATTTTGCCTTCGGCTCGACTTACTTTTCAGGGATGAAAAGTAAGCAAAAATCCTTTGTTAGGCTGAGGGTACATCCTTGTAACCCCAGCCCAACGGCGGCATCCATGCCGCCCCACGATAGTAAATAACAAACCTAAAATCGGATTTGGTAGAAAAATCTCAATTTTTAAAAAAGAGATTAATTTTATATATCCCAATTAGGAAAAATAGAGTCTAGGACAGATGACACAACAACTTTCGAAACATCGCCACATTTCATTTACCGCGCACTACACTGGCTATATCTGGTATCAAATGGGGATTTCACATCCAGCACTGGCAACCGCAAAAGGAAAAACGCTGGCAGCCTTAGTTCATCCAATTGAAAGCTGGGCAGAAAAATATGTCGGTGGTAGCATGCGCACCACGCTTAAACAACGTCACAGCATGCTCGACAACCAGTTAAAAGAATTGATTGAACAACATCCTGATCTACAAGTGCTTGAAATTGCCTGTGGCTTATCACCACGCGGTTGGTGGTTTAGACAACATTATCCAAATATCAGCTACCGTGAATTGGATTTACCTGACATGGCTGCCACCAAACAAGCAGCACTACAACAAATTGAAAACAATAATGATGAAGTTCTGTCTGTCGACTTGTTTACTGATGCCTTTGCCTCTGCCTTTGAAGTATTTGATCCACAACGTCCACTGGTTATTATCAGTGAAGGACTGATCAATTACTTTGAAAAACCGTTATTACAACAACTGATTCAAGCGATTGCCAACTATGGTCAAGGCTTTAAAGCATTGCACTATCTAACTGACATTTACCCAGAACCTACCCAAAATAAATTAGCCACGATTATCTGGAACAGTAGTCGTTTATTAAAATGGATGTCTCGCAGTGCCTTTAGCTTTCATTTTCAAACCCCTGCCGAAATCGAACAGTTTTTCCACGAAGCAGGTTTTAATCAAATTAACGTCCTACAGCCAAAGCAATTTTTTGAACAGGTAACCTTAGAAAATACGCAGCAACATTTAGGCGACTTGGTCTGGATGATTCAAGCCACCAATAAATAGGCACACAAAAAAAGTGGCAAATTGCCACTTTTTTTAATCTTGGACTACCCGTTATTCAGTTGGCTTCTGGCGTTGAATAAAACGAGTCAAACGCTCTGCAATATCAAAACTACCGTGTTTAAATAAGATGCGCAGTCCTTGCTCAGTTGCATCAAAGATTAAACATTCAATTTTAAACTCACCTTCTTCATCAGCTAAATGCAGGGCTAAATCACGTGGGTGTTGATTGATAAAATCAAGCTGTTCAATATTGTGGAGCTTTAAATACACACCAAAGAAAGTGATATCAACGATCTTCACATTCGCTTCTGTCGCAAGATGGCGATGCGACAGCTTGCTTTCAGGCTGTAATACCGCAATACGCTCTTCACCACGACGTTCAATCTGCTGCATTTGCTCACGGCTCATCGAGATAATGCCATCCAGATTTTCGATGGACTCTCCCTTTAAAAAGGTGGTAAACAAATTCATGGTTTCTTTACGGCGTTGTAGTTGCGGCACATGATCTGCATTGGCAATCAACGCAAACTGCATATCCTGACACTGCAATGCAAAATCTGCATTTTCATGCGGTAAAGTAAAGCTGTCATACTGCCCTGCCGCAACCAACGTTTTACATTGTGGTACAGGAACATCACTTAAACGCAATAAACGGTTGCAGTTGATTTCATAGCGTTCACGTTCTGTTGCACTAAACTCAGCCATCTGTCTGAAGAACAAACGCTTTGCTGTTGGCGACATCCGAGTTTTATCGAGTTTGGCATGATTGACCAAATAAAGAATCACGGCTTGACCGAACTCCTCCATACGGTCTTCACGCATTAAATGCAGTGATTCTTCAAGCAGCATGCGCCAACTCTTACGAGTCTTCTGCATCACCCCCATCAATACCATACGGTCGATCAGCTCAGGGCGTTGGTCTGCAAAGGAAGAAGCGACCACTGAACCCAATGACATGCCCATCACTGAAACTTTATCAATGCCAACAATATCCAACCATTGGCCAAGCATTTTAGATAAATCAGGCAGTTCTAAAATGCCAGCAGACTCACCTGTATCAACATTGCGAATTTGTTGATTCGCACCCATTGAAGGTAAATCGATTAAAATAACAGGACCACTCTCAAAGAGTTGCTCAACACAATACTTATAAGAGTTAAAATTTTGAAATGCGCCCCCGACAATTACAATCGGCGTGTTGTGGATCGTTTTCGGATCTGCAATTGCCATATATTCAATTTTCCAACCATCGATCCACGTAGTACGCGCTGGTTGCTTAAAACTGTTTTTATTGTAAATGTCGAAAAAACCAAAGCCTGTGTAGGTATGATTTATATCCGAGTCCATTTGGATAATGGAATTCATGTCCTTCCTCCATCCTTGTTTATTTTTTTGTTGCAAAAATCTCATTTTCAGCGATTTATACTTGCAAGTTAACAAATTTATAAAATTTGTATTACATTTATCCTATACTTTTTCATTCTATACATATGCACGTTTTATACGCAATCATTTCCTTAACCACTTATCTTGTTTAGAACATTAATCTTTTGCAAAATATGTAATCTCAGCTTTAGATTCAATATCTTCGTCATACTAAAATAAAAACTTTTGTGCCAATTAACGCTTCATAATTTTTTGAATTGTCAGTTCAGCCTATTCATTGTTCAGCCGTTGACTGTTACTATCTTTATAAATACATGCAAATCTCAAACTGCTATGCAAGATTCTATTCAAAATTATATGCAACAGGTCGGTGCTCAAGCACGTCAAGCCTCTCGTATATTAACGAGCGCGTCGACGCATTTGAAAAACCATGCCCTCTCTGCAATCTATACGGCTTTGGAAAATAATCAAGCCCAAATTTTAGCAGCCAATCAAATTGATATGGACAATGGTCGTCAACGTCAATTGGACAATGCTTTGCTCGATCGTTTAGAGCTTACCCCCGCACGTTTTAAAGGCATGTTACAAGGCTTAAAAGATGTGATCGCCTTGATTGATCCCATCGGAGAAATTACTGATTTAGCCTATCGCCCTTCAGGCATTCAGCTTGGAAAAATGCGTGTACCTTTGGGTGTAATCGGAATGATCTATGAATCAAGACCGAATGTGACACTTGAAGCAGCTTCATTGGCTTTAAAATCTGGCAATGCCATTATTTTACGTGGTGGCTCAGAAGCACTTGAATCGAATAAGGCGATTGCAACGGCGATTCAACATGGCTTACAAATCTCGGGTCTACCCGAACATGCCGTACAAGTGATCGATACCCCTGACCGTGCCGCAGTCGGTCATCTGATCACCATGACTGAATTTGTCGATGTAATTGTGCCACGCGGTGGTAAAAGTCTAATTGAACGCATCAGTAATGAAGCACGTATTCCTGTGATTAAGCACTTAGATGGCAACTGCCATGTTTTTGTTGAAGCACAAGCAGACCTGCAAAAAGCCTTACCAATTGCCCTCAATGCCAAAACGCATCGTTATGGCGTATGCAATGCCATGGAAACCTTATTGGTCGATGAAGCGATTGCGGAAGAGTTCTTACCGCGTATTGCTGAACTCTATGCTGAAAAGCAAGTTGAGCTGCGTGGTTGTGCTGAAACACAGCGTATTTTAGGCGTATCTGTAAAAACAGCGACAGAGGAAGATTGGTATACCGAATATCTCGGTCCCATTCTTGCAGTCAAAGTGGTCACAGGGATGGATGAGGCGATTGAGCATATCAATAAATATGGTTCACACCATACCGATGCGATTATTACCGAAAACTTTAGTCTAGCCCGTGAGTTCTTAGCGCGTGTGGATTCAAGCTCAGTTATGATTAATGCTTCAACCCGCTTCGCTGATGGCTTTGAATATGGTTTAGGTGCAGAAATTGGCATTTCAACCGATAAAATTCATGCCCGTGGTCCAGTTGGCCTTGAAGGTTTAACCTCGCAAAAATGGATTGTATTTGGCGACGGTCAAATCCGCCAATAATCAAACCGAGCATATGAACACAGAAACACGATAAAGGCCATTCATTTGATCTTTATCGTGTTTTTTATATATTTACATACAAAAATAATGATAAAACCAACAGATCAATCAAAAGAATCAAGCATTTCCAATCTATACTGAATAGGTTGAATTATAAACGGGTTGTATAGGCTAAAGTCTATCTTCGCCAAGACGACATCCCATGTTAAAACATTGCGCTTGATTCCACTGCCTCATGCGTTGCAGCAAAATCAAGATGTTCATCATAAAATTTAAAATCTGTTAGGTGTTCAAACGTGGCTATATCTGTATTAGTAATTAACTGTGGTTCATCATCAATCAAATACGCACTCATTTCTGAACGTCGTGAAGATCGTATTTACGGTTTGGCAGAAAACCTGGGCGCAGCAGATGCCCGCATTAAAGGCGTCACCCTTGGGGGCGAACCATTAGAACTCTCGATTCCTTATGCAGATCATGCCAAAGCCCTTGAAACCTTGCTGGCACGTTTAGCCAATTACAATCCACAAGCGATTGGACACCGCGTCGTACACGGCGGCGACATCACCAAAGCAGAATTGCTTACACCTGAACTGGTTGAGCGTATTGAAGCAGCAACACCTCTTGCACCACTGCACAATCCTGCACATTTGATTGGGATTGAGGCCACCATGCGCCTGTTCCCTCAATTGCCTCAAGTGGCTGTCTTTGATACTGCCTTCCACCAAACCATGCCTGAACGTGCTTATCGCTATGCTCTACCCCAATATCTGTATACCGAGCATCAAGTACGTCGCTATGGTTTCCACGGCACCAGCCATGCTTATGTGACTGAACGCGCCAGTGAACTGGCAGGCCATAAAAATGAGGGCGGCTGGTTGAGTGCCCATTTAGGTAATGGGAGTTCGACTTGTGCCGTCTGGAATGGTCATAGCGTCGATACCTCAATGGGGATGACGCCACTTGAAGGCGTGGTGATGGGCACACGTAGCGGCGATGTCGATCCAAGTTTACATTTGTTCCTTGCCAGTAATTTGGGTTGGGATATCCAGAAAATTGACAGCATGCTGAATAAAGAAAGTGGCTTATTGGGATTATCAGGTTTATCCAACGATATGCGTACCTTGGTTGAAGCCTCTGAAAATGGTCATGAAGGTGCAACCCTAGCCATTGAAGTGTTCTGCTATCGCTTAGCCAAATCTTTATCGGCTTTGAGTTGCGGTCTACCACGTTTAGATGGTTTAGTCTTTACAGGTGGTATTGGCGAAAACTCGGCTTATGTCCGTGAAAAAACTTTAGGCTATTTAGCTCACTTTGGCTTGCAGTTTAGCAAAGAGAAAAATAATGCTTTAGCTCGTGGCACAGAAGGTCGTATCGACAATGGTGCAGGTCCACAAATTTGGGTGATTCCAACTGATGAAGAAGGTCGTATTGCCAAAGAAACACGCCAAGTACTTGAACATACGATTTAATCAAAATATTAGACAATTTTAAGGTCACTATGAATACGATTTTACTCATCCCCACAGGTGAAGGTGTCGGCTTAACTTCAGCCTGCTTAGGTATGATCTACGCTTTAGATTGCAAAGGGATCAATGCGGGTTTTTTAAAACCCTATTCTCAAATAGCAGACACCACGGTTGACCGTACCACGACACTCTATCGCCATTTATTTCAGCATAAATCTGCTGAGCCAATCACCTATGAGCGACTAACACAACTGATTGCCTTGGGTGAAACCGATGAATTACTTGAGGAGGCGGTTGCACTACACCGTCAAATTTCAGCTGATCATGATGTGATTATCGTTGAAGGTTTAGTACCGAATGGACAAGATCATTTTGTCAGTGAAATCAATGCTGCACTTGCACAAGCACTGGATGCACAAGTGGTTTTGGTCAGCACCGCAGATTTAGCTGATCCACGTAAAACAGCAGAAAGAGTCGATGCGCATTTACGTCAATTCGGTGGTGCAGCTTCGGCACGCACCACAGGCGTGTTGTTTATGCGAACCAAAGGCTTGCCTGAGGGTACGGCTGAAATTCCGGTCACACTTGATCCGAGTCTGCGCCTTGATCAACACATCAATGCATTTGCACTGGAATTACAACGCTATAACCGTTTCATGGGAACAGATGAACTCCCGATTATCGGACTTGTTCCATTCAGCAATACCCTCAGCGTGCCACGTAGTTTAGATATCGCTCCAATCATCAATGGCACATGGTTGCATCAAGGTGAAGCGAAACAACGGCGTATTTTGCATACCAGTTTAATTGCCTCGAATATCGAGTCTGAACTGCATAAATTCGTTGCCGGTGAATTGATTATTAGCGCCTCACAACGCACCGATGCAATCTTGGCAGCCAGTCTTGCCAGCAGCAATGGTACACCACTCGCGGGTTTAGTATTGACTGAGCAAGCTGCACCTGCAAGCAATGTCGTGGAATTTTGCCAAAGTGCGATTAAGCAAGGGCTCCCGATCTTACACACGCCTTTAGATACCTTAGAAACAGCACAACTGCTGCATCGCTTTGGTAATGAAATTCCCATTGATGATACTGAGCGTGCCGAGCAAGTCACGCGTTTCGTATCCAGTCATTTAGATAGCAATTGGCTCGATCAACATACCCAAAACAACCTACATCCACGCTTATCGCCTTCAGCGTTCCGTTACGAGTTGGTACAAAAATCCATTTCCGCGAAAAAACGTATCGTCCTGCCAGAGGGTGATGAGCCACGTACCGTACAAGCGGCTGTGATTTGTCAAACCCGCGGCATTGCACAGTGTATTTTATTGGCAAAGCCTGAATCGGTTGCCGAAGTGGCGAAAGCACGCGGTATTCAGTTGCCTGAAGATTTGCAGATCATTGATCCAGATAGCATCCGTGATCAATATATCGAACCGATGGTGGAACTGCGTAAAGGTAAACTCGATGCCTTACAAGCCAAAGCACAGTTGCAAGATACCGTAGTACTCGGCACCATGATGTTGGCACTCGATCAAGTCGATGGTTTGGTATCTGGGGCAATTCATACCACTGCCAATACCGTGCGTCCAGCATTCCAGCTGATTAAGACCGCTCCGAATTACTCACTGGTCTCATCCATTTTCTTTATGTTGTTGCCTGATGAAGTCTATGTCTATGGTGACTGTGCCATCAATCCAGATCCAAATGCAGAACAACTTGCGGAGATTGCGATTCAATCGGCAGATTCAGCTAAGGCCTTTGGTCTAGATCCACGCATTGCCATGATCAGCTATTCTACTGGCACATCTGGCACAGGCGCTGATGTTGAGAAAGTGGCTGAGGCAACTAAAATTGCACAGCAACGCCGTCCTGACCTCTTGATTGATGGTCCATTGCAATACGACGCCGCTTCGGTTGAAAGTGTTGGCCGCCAAAAAGCGCCTGATTCTCAAGTGGCAGGACGTGCCAATGTATTTATTTTCCCTGATCTGAACACAGGTAACACCACCTATAAAGCAGTACAACGTGCTGCCAATGTGGTGAGTGTCGGCCCGATGCTACAAGGTTTAAATAAACCTGTGAATGACTTGTCTCGTGGTGCTTTGGTCGATGATATTGTGTTTACCATTGCCCTGACTGCGATTCAGGCGAAGCAACAAGATTAATCCACTATTCGATTGAAATTGAAAAAGCCCTTTAGATTGAAAGGGCTTTTTCATGAGTGGTATTGAGCCAACCAGATGGTATGTCCCGTACATTCAACATCTTCAGCAATCATTTTAATCAGTTTAAACCCATTGTGTTGCAGCAAAGTCTGATATTCCTCCGCTGAGAGGCTGGCATGATACAGTGGCTCTCCACCGAGTTCACCAATTGCCTCGCCCTGTGCAGGCCCACTGCTAAACATTAAAGCAGTACCTGATTGTGCATATTCGGCAAAACGTTTAAACATGTTGCGTTGATCATCTTGGGTGAAGTGGAAGAAACTATCCCACGCAACAATCCCTTGAAACTTTTGTTCAGTAAAGTACTCCCGAAAATCTTGCTGCACCCAGACCTGTTCAGGGAAAGACTGCCGTGCCATTTCAATCATGTATTCCGAAGCATCAACACCTGTTACCTGATGTCCTTGAGCAATAAAATAGGCAGCAATAGGTTGAGCTGAACCACAGCCCAAATCCAAAATATGCGCCGAGTTTGGCAGCAGACTGAGAAAACGATCGAGCCAGACTTTCTCAGCAAGAGTGGTTCCCCGTCGTTCAATCCATTCACGAGCATGCGTCTGATAGAGTTCAATAATATGCTGTGCTAGATGTTCCTGTACCATGTCATTGCCTATTATGAGTCATTCTTTTTTTAAAGCGATTGAGCAAAATCTTAACAAGATTCTGGCTTATTTAATGTCTGAATTTTCTTGGTTTGCGGTCCTTTTACAAAGAAAATTGCATTCCCGCATAGAATTAAAATGACTCCGATCACCGCATTCATGTGCCAGTGATAATCCTCCCATACCGTCGAAATCACCAATGCGACCAAAGGAAATAATAAGGTGCTATAGGCCGCTTTACCTGCACCAATCCGTCCGACCAAATAGAAATAGGCGGTAAAACCTATCACCGAACCAAAGATCGCGAGATACAGTAAAGCACTGATTGCACTGAATTGCATGCTTGGAAAAAACTCATCCTGTCTAAACCATGAGATCAAGGCCATCAGCAGTGAGCCATACAACATCCCGTAGGCATTGGTGGTAAATATATCCAAGCCATGTTTTTGATGGCGTGTACTGATCATATTGCCCAAAGAGAAACCATAAGTCCCTAAAATACATAGGCCAATACCGATCAATGTATTGCTGTTTAAAGTGGTGCCCACCACGTCATGCCAGAACAAAGCAATAATCCCGAGCACCCCCAATAATGCCGCAGGATAAAAGCGCGTTGATACTTGCTGGGCAAAGAAGAGCTTAGCGTTGATGGTATTGAAAATCACCGCCATGGAGAAGATTACCGCTTCCAAACCACTACTGATATATTGCACCGCATAATAAAAACAGACAAAGTTAAAGCCAAAAATACAGCAGGCCTGTAACATACAAAATAGATGATCTTTGCCTGCTAGTTTCTGCAACTTTCGGCTCAAAGCGACGAAAACAAATAACACCATTGCGGAAATAAAAAAACGCCAGAACACCGCAACACTGGCTGATATCCCACTTTGTTGTTGCAGACTAATCGCAATCCATGTGGTGCCCCAGATCACCACAACCAAAGCATATAACAGCGCATTCATATCATTAGAACCAAACTCAATTACCTCAACAACTATTTTGCTGCTTTTGCGGTCATGATTACTTGCACCATCTTGCGATGATTGTCATGGATTTGCGTTTTTCTAGAAATTTTTTGACCAGATGACAAAACTGGCTGAAAGTTCTACACTAAACTGGATCATATTTGGCACTGCGTATAGAAGATGAAATATCAGATTCTAGATCAATTACAGCAATATAAAGCGCAATTACTCGACTCTGTAGAACTGGGTTCGGGCATGCAGTTGGCCATGTGGCACAATAACCAAGACCGAGTCAGCGTCTGTAGCAACCACCATACCTTGAGCATGTATATTCAGGGCGGCTATGAAAGCTATCAAAAAACCCAACAGGGCTGGCACAATGGCGGCGGCCCTGACCGTATGTGCCTGATGCCACAAGATTTCGAGTCGACTTGGGATCTCCGTGATCCACTCACCTTCGTACATCTGTATTACACCGAACAACACTTACAACGTGTGGCCGAACAAGTCTGGGATCGCGAACCCAGCCAAATCATTTTAAATCCACAAATTTTTGTGGCTGACCCACAAATTTCCATGATCTATCGGCACTTTTTACTCAATGGTGCATGGCAAGAACGTGAAAACCATTTGCAAATGAGTACGGCGACGACGCTATTACTCAATCATTTAATTAAAAATTATAGTCATGCGCAATGGCAAGCCCCCGAAGTCAAAGGTGGGCTCTCTCCCTATATTCTTAAACAGCTATTAGAATGGATTGATCAACATCTCCATTTGAGTCTGACCTTATCTGATCTGGCTCAGCAAGCGCAACTCAGCGAATATCATTTTGCGCATATGTTTAAACAATCGATGCAGATGCCACCGCATCAATATGTGATGCAACGCCGTCTTGAACGTGCTCATCAAGCACTTGAACAGACCACAACGAATCTGACAGAGATCGCAGTACAATATGGATTTAGCTCAAGCAGCCATTTTAGCCATCGCTTTAAGAAACAGTTTGGCTATAGCCCATCTCAACTGAGAAAAAACTAAAATCCACAGCGCATCTTTTGTTGCTGCGATTTAGATCAAAGCTTCGCTTTAGACCTTTAGCCAAATCTAAGCTAAAACTCCCACATTCATTCCTTTTTGTCATATAATTTAGCCCGCCAGCTAATCGCCCGCTCAAGAGAAATTTGATATGACAACGATCATCAAACAAGATGACTTGATTACATCAATCAAGGATGCCCTGCAGTTTATTTCTTACTATCACCCACAAGACTTCATCCAAGCGATGAGCCGTGCTTACGATCGTGAAGAAAACAAAGCTGCAAAAGATGCTATTGCCCAAATCCTGATCAACTCACGTATGTGTGCTGAAGGTCACCGACCAATCTGTCAGGATACAGGGATCGTTAACGTTTTCCTTGAAGTCGGCTTAGATGTTAAATTTGATTTAAGCATGAGCTTAGATGATGCAGTCAACGAAGGTGTACGCCAAGGTTATCTAGAGAACTCAAACGTCCTTCGTGCATCGGTTTTAGCAGATCCAGCTTTTGGTCGTAAAAATACCAAAGATAACACCCCTGCCGTGATTCACTACAAACTCGTTCCTGGTAATAAAGTTGATATTACCGTTGCAGCAAAGGGTGGTGGTTCAGAAAATAAATCTAAACTTGCGATGTTAAACCCATCTGATTCAATCGTGGATTGGGTACTTAAAACTGTTCCAACTATGGGTGCAGGTTGGTGTCCACCAGGTATGCTCGGTATTGGTATCGGTGGTACTGCTGAAAAAGCCATGATGCTTGCAAAAGAAGCACTTATGGAAGAAATCAACATGGACGAATTACTTCGTCGTGGCCCACAAAGCAAAATGGAAGAACTCCGTATCGAGATCTTCGAGAAAGTGAATGCATTGGGTATTGGTGCACAGGGTCTTGGTGGTTTAACCACAGTCCTTGATATTAAAATCAAGGATTATCCATGTCACGCAGCAGGTAAGCCAGTCGGTATGATTCCGAACTGTGCCGCGACTCGTCACGCCCACTTCCAATTAGATGGTACTGGCGTTGCACATATTCAAGCACCAAAACTTGAAGACTACCCTGCCGTAACATGGGATTCTTCTCAATCGAAGCGTGTCAACCTAGATACCATTACTCAAGAAGAAATGAATGCTTGGAAGCCAGGCGATACCTTATTATTGAACGGTACTATTTATACAGGTCGTGATGCTGCACATAAGCGCATGGTTGACATGTTAAACAATGGCGAAGAACTTCCAGTCGACTTAAAAGGTAAATTCATTTATTACGTGGGTCCAGTCGATCCAGTGGGCGATGAAGTTGTTGGTCCTGCTGGCCCAACCACTGCAACCCGTATGGATAAGTTCACTCGTCAAGTGTTAGAAGCAACTGGCTTATTCGGTATGATTGGTAAAGCAGACCGTGGTCCTGCTGCAATTGAAGCGATCAAAGACAATCAAGCAACTTACTTGATGGCTGTGGGTGGTGCTGCTTACCTTGTATCTAAAGCAGTCCGTGAAGCGGAAGTCGTAGCCTTTGCTGATTTAGGTATGGAAGCTATCTACAAATTCGTGGTTGAAGACATGCCTGTTTCTGTTGCGGTTGATGTGAATGGAACATCAATCCATGCAACAGCACCAAAAATCTGGCAAGCGAAAATCGGTAAGATTCCAGTGGTTGACGCTGCTGTATCATAAAGATCAAAAAAAGGAGCATCAGATCGATGCTCCTTTTAAATTTAATCATGACATATTTAAATAATACTTAAATGGGCGCTCATGCATTCTCAATATACGTGGATTTTCTTGCTTGGATTTTTGTTTTTCGGTTTAACTAACACTTGGGCCAAACCTGCCCAGCCAGAAACTATACGCAAATACCTTGAAGTCACACATTCAAAAGAAACATTTGAACAGTTATACCAAATTCGAAAAGCGTATTATCTCAATCTTGCCACTCAGCGCGTCCTCTACCATATTCAGGCACCTATACTGGATCCAAGTTTACTTACGCCAGAACAATATCAAGTTGCTGAAAAAATAGCAGAACTCTATCTTAAAAATGATCCTCTCTTTCGCTCACCAGAACAGCCTGATCAGGTTACATTTAAACAACTTCAGCAGTATGTTTCCAATGAAAGTCTGCTCTACTTTATTGAGCATTATCAAACAAAAACAGGACAAGCATTGGTCGAGAAGAACATTCTAAAAGAATTATATTTTGCAAATCATCTCTCTCAGCTTTTAACAGATTATTTAGATGAACAACAATTCATGCTTCAAATTTTTCGAAATATTCTGACCTATAAAAATCCACAAGCGATAAGAGAATTATAATGTTGTTCAATATAAACCCTAAGTTTTTAATTCTTAATATTTTATTATTGAGTATTAGCGCTTCAAGCTTTGCATTGCCTGCAACTCAGGCAACAGCAACTGATGTTTTAAAAGCAAGTCAATTTGATCAAACCATTCAGCACTATCAAACGAAACGTTTAGCGCAACGCTATAGCCAGAGTCTTCTGCAAAACATTCCCGCTAGCGATTTAGTTGAGGATAAAATCTATTATCAAAATAAAATAGAACAACAATTACTCACTCTCATGCACAGTCAAGATTTTAAGAAGTACTATATACAACGACTCATCCAACCTTACTTACAATTTTATCAGGAAGAAGAACTGGTTCATTTACTCAACATTTACGAGCATCCATTAGCACTAGACTTTTTCAAACAAAATCTAAAATCCATTCAAGATCAGCAAGACCAAAGCTATAGCAATGCACAGATCAAAAAAGATCAACAGTTGGAACAACAAATCATCGAACTATTAGAGCCTTTGACACCGAAATAAGACCATAGCATCTCATTCAATCCAAAAATTCAGCTCTCCCCTGAAGGCAAGATCATCTATGAAAAGCATATTGGTGACCTATTCTTTTGTAGATCTATAAAACGCGAATCACGGAGCCTTTATTCTTTTCCATTCCAACATGCTAGAATCCAATATCAAGTATTTTTTACTCAGAACACTCTTATTCTTAGATTAAAGATCACTCAATATCTTATGAAAAAATTCAATCAAACACTCAGTTGCATCCTCTTATCTGTCTGCAGTTTTTCTATTTTTGCTCAACCTGCCACCAGCACTTCCGTAGAAAGAGCAATGGAACTCAGTGATATAAAAGCAACATTGGCTCAATCTCAAAAAGAAATGCGCCCCGTTTACGACAAGCAAGCGGAAGAGATGCTCAAAAAAATCTTCAACACATTAACATTGAATGCTGAAGAAAAAAAAGCCGCGCATCAAATTGCGGATGTCACTGAATCGTTTAGCAATAAACTCATCTCTGATCCAAAGTTTCTGCAAATGCTGAAAAATACCTATATGCAAACTTTTACAGAAGAAGAAGTTTTAGCAAATATTCAATTCCTTGAAACGCCTATCGGACAATCAATCAATAAGAAAAATAGCTTGCTGATGAGTAAAATTATGCAGAATAGTATGGAGATGTCGAGTCAAATGATGCAGGACCCAAAAATCCAAAAAGAAGTTAATCAGAAAATCGAAAAAATTCTTATGCCTCTGTTTGAACGGAAAGAAAAAGTAAATAAAGATAATATACACGCTGACTAAAGTGACGGCTTCATTTATGCTCAATTAAATATCCCGCTTATTAAGCTTCTCGTCAACAATTTCACGGCATCATAATATTCATACAATTCACCTAGCCGAATCATCGTATTCGGCTATTTTTTTGCCTATAGCTTCTGCTAAATTATAAAAAATGATGAGAAGAATAAGGTGATAGACAGATGAATAAATCAATGTTTAGCTTGGTCATTGGACTGTGCCTTCTCGGTAGTATGCAAAGTACTTTTGCTGCCCCAGCTCATAGTAAATCAGTCAAGGAACTGATTAAACTCAGTGACCTTGAACATGTGTTAAATACGTCACTTGATGAAATGCAACCGACACTTGACCTCGAAGCTGAAAATATTCTATTGCGGGTACTCGGAAAAGAAAAATTAACCACCACTCAAGAGCACCTCGCCGTTTTAGAACTGAGTCAACTACTCAAAGAAACCAGCTCCAAGGTATTTGCTCGTCCTGAAACGCTACAGGCAATTGAGAAAATTTATGCCGACGCGCTTAGTGAAGAAGAGGTGCAGGCTTATTTAAAGTTTTTAAAAACACCTGAAGGCCAATCCATCAACCAAAAGACCATGCAGATCAGCACCAATGTTTTTCAGTATATGAATAATCTCAGTCAAAAAACCTTAAATGACCCCGAGCAAAGTTCGAAACTGCAACAGCAGTTCCTCACTATTATTCAACCGTTGATGCAGGAAGAATAAGCCAATAGCTCTTCTCTTCTACCAAGTTAAAGGATTCCAGAGTTTAAATGGCTTAACCAAATGTACTTCTGATTTTTCATCATACTTGGCTGGTTTTAACTCTTGTGGTTTGGAACGAACTTTGCCTGAGGCATCCTGAGCCACAAAGTTATAGCTCGATGATTTTAATCGGGTAAAGGCAATTTCTTGATGTGCCACCTTATCCGGTGTAATCATAAATGGGCCCGTGTGCTCACTACGTGAAATCTTATTTTCTTCATCATATTTAATGAAGTAGGTTTGTGCAGCATCGACCGTAAAATCTAAATATTTAGGCTTCTGGAAATGCAATCCTGCCAAAGGCCGACTCACACTCAGGCGATAGGTGCCCGCAGGAAGCTCCAGCCAATAATAGTGATTATGCAATAAACTCGGAATACGGTGCCCATTGATAAATAAATTGGCTGCTGCAATCTCTTGACGATTCCAACGCGTATCTGGACGATATAAATAGACCACCGCAGCTTGTTCATTTTGCGGTTTAATTGGTGCGTAATATTGGCCTAACTTTTGATTGACCCAGCCACCTACACTAAAGCCACCAACATGATATTGATCCAATAAACCTGGTTCTTTTGCTGTATCAACTGGGGGGAGTGTTGCAGTCAGTGCGGTTGGATTTTCAACTGTCTTATGACTTTGACAGCCAGCCAACACCCCTGCACAACATAATGACAATATTAAATAACGCATGACATCCCTCAAGGCGTTTTCTTGGATTTATTTTTAACCGCGCAAAACTATGCACATTTTTTCAATTTTTTAAGATTAACACCTCAACGCCTAATTGCAAATAAAAAAAGCATGAAAAGCCAAGCCTTTCATGCTTTTTTAGATGAATGAGAATTAAGCTGATTTAGAATCAATCACCTTCAAATCCTTCTTTTCAGTCAGCTCTGGCGTACCGACTTGTGGCAAACGCTCTGCTTTAAATGTTGGTTTAGCCGTGCCATTAATGACAGCCTCATCCACAATCACGGTTCCCACATCAGTACGACTTGGTAAGTCATACATGGTTTCCAGTAACACATTTTCTAGAATAGAACGCAGACCACGCGCACCAGTATTACGCTCAAGCGCTTTCTTCGCCACGGCACGTAATGCAGACTCATCAAAGACCAGATCTACATTTTCCATGGTGAACAGGTACTGATACTGGCGTGTTAATGCATTTTTAGGTTCTGTCAGAATCTGCATCAACGCTTCTTCATCCAGCTCTTCTAAAGTTGCAATCACAGGCAAACGACCGATAAATTCAGGAATCAAACCGAATTTAACCAAGTCGGTTGCTTCAACCTGACGGAACAATTCAGAGACTTTTTTACTGTCATCTTTATTCTTCACATCTGCAGTGAAACCAATCCCGCCTTTCTCTTGGCGTTGCTGTACGATTTTTTCCAAACCAGAGAATGCACCACCACAAATGAACAGGATATTGGCTGTATCAATTTGGATGAATTCTTGCTGTGGATGCTTACGACCACCTTGAGGTGGAATAGACGCAACCGTACCTTCAATCATTTTCAATAATGCTTGTTGTACGCCTTCGCCTGACACATCACGGGTAATCGATGGATTTTCAGATTTACGAGTAATCTTATCAATCTCATCAATGTAGATAATGCCTTTTTGTGCTTTCTCTACATCGTAATCCGCTTTTTGCAATAATTTTTGCACGATGTTTTCAACATCTTCACCCACATAACCCGCTTCGGTTAAGGTAGTTGCATCTGCCATCGCAAAAGGCACATCGAGCAAACGAGCCAGTGTTTGCGCCAATAATGTTTTACCTGAACCTGTAGGTCCGATCAGCAAAATATTACTTTTCGCAATTTCAATCTCTTGATGCCCATGAGTCGACTGACCCACTTTCAAACGTTTATAATGGTTATATACTGCAACCGATAAGGTTTTCTTCGCAACATCTTGCCCAATCACATATTGGTCTAAGGCAGCACGTATTTCATGTGGTTTCGGCAAGGCTTTGGTTGCCCAATCCCCTGCTTCAACTTGTTGACTGGTTTGAACCAAGTCCAAGCAGACATCTACACACTCATTACAAATATATGCGTCCTCACCTGCAATCAGCTTTCCAACTTCAGATTGCGTTTTACCACAAAATGAACAATGTTTTTGTCCTTGAGGATGTTCGGACATATTTACTCCACAACTTAAATCTTAAACTTAGGTCCTAAAAATTACGGACGTTTGCTTAGTACCTGGTCAACTAAACCATATTCTTTGGCTGCTTGTGCAGTCATGAAATTGTCACGATCTGTGTCGCGCGCAACCGTTTCATAATCTTGACCACTGTGCTCAGCCATCAAACGATTTAAACGTTCTTTGATAAACAAAATTTCACGTGCGTGAATTTCGATATCAGACGCCTGACCACGAAAACCACCTAGTGGTTGGTGAATCATCACACGTGCATTTTCAAGGCAATAACGCTTGCCTTTTGCACCTGCATTCAATAGAAACGCGCCCATTGATGCCGCTTGCCCCATACAGTAGGTCACAACATCGGGTTTAATAAACTGCATGGTGTCATAAATCGCCATACCCGCAGTCACTGAACCACCCGGTGAATTAATATAGAGATGAATATCTTTTTCTGGATTTTCTGCTTCTAAGAATAACATCTGCGCAACGATTAAGTTCGCCATGTTATCTTCAACTTCACCCGTTAAGAAAATAACACGCTCACGTAATAGACGTGAATAAATATCAAATGAACGCTCACCACGAGATGATTGCTCAACGACAACAGGAACTAAAGCATTTTCAATTGTTGGAACATACATACGTTTACTTATTCCTAAATTATTGTGACTCGATCTATGCCAACAATATGAGGGATAATCAATGAAATTGCAAAAGTTTCAATCTGAAATATTCGATTTTTTAGACTAAAATCTGGCAATTTCGAATTAAATTAACACTTTCATAACAGAGGCTTTGCAGCACTTTCCACGATGTTTTGGCTGATCACAAAATGCATCAATAAAAGTGGAGCAAAGCCTAAAAGAAAAAGGCGCATTAAGCGCCTTTTTCTTTCATCAACTTTTTAAAAGATTAGCCACGACGAGCTTGTTGTTCTTTTAATAAGTCTTCATAGCTGATCGCTACATCACTTACTTTAGCCGCAGCTAAGATGTGATCAACCACTTGGTCTTCTAACACAACTGCTTCAATTTGAGCACGTTGCTGCTTATCATTTTTGAAGTATTCAACCACTTCTGTTGGATCTTCATAAGAAGAAGCCATGTCATCGATGTAAGCATCAACACGTGCTTGGTCAACTTCAAGTTTAGCATCAGCCAATACTTTGCTTACCAATACGCCAAGCTTCACTGATTTTTCAGCTTGTTCTTTGAACAATTCATCTGGAAGCATGCTGCTGTCAAATGCGCCTGCACCTTGAGCACCAAACTGTTGAGTGAACTGTTGGATCATTTGTTGACGTTGACGGTCAATTTCTTGAGCAACCATTGAAGCTGGAACTTCGATTTCGTTTGCAGCAACAAGTGCATCAAATGCAGCTTGTTTAACTTGGTTACGAAGACCGTTACGAACTTCACGTTCCATATTTTTACGAACGTCAGCTTTTAACTTGTCTAAGCCTTCTTCTTCAGTCAAACCAAAGATTTTTAAGAATTCAGCATCGATTTCTGGAAGTTTTGCTTTTTCAACTTGCTTCACAGTGATTTTGAATTGAGCCGCTTTACCCGCTAAGTTTTCAGCTTGGTAATCTTCAGGGAAAGTCACATCAATCACTTTCTCTTCGCCAGCTTTCATACCAACGATACCATCTTCAAAACCTGGGATCATACGACCTGAACCAAGTACAAGTTTAAAGTCTTCAGCAGCGCCGCCTTCAAACTTCTCACCATCAACAGTCCCTTCGAAGTCGAAAGTCACTTGCATGTCTTTCTTCGCCATACCTTTGGTCACTGCCCAAGTTTGACGTTGTTTTTGCAAGTTCTCGATCATGACATCAACGTCTTTGTCGTTGATTTCTGATGATTTACGCTCAACTTCCAAGTCAGCAAAAGCTTTCACTTCAACTTCTGGATAAACTTCTACAGTTGCTTCAAAAACTAAAGCATCATCTTTGTTTTCAACTTTCTCAATGTTCGGCATACCGACCGCATTGATTTTTTCTTGTTGAATTGCTTCAAATACGCTGTCGCGAATGATGTCATTCACAACTTCTTGATAAATGCCCGCACCATATTCACGGCGAACAACATTCAAAGGCACTTTACCTGGACGGAAGCCGTTGATCTTCACAGTTTTGGCAGTGCGTTGTAAGCGAGCTTCAAACTGCTCGTTAACACGGCTCGTCGGTACAGAAACATTTAAACGACGGGCAACGCCCGAAACCGCTTCAGTCGTTACTTGCATGGCTTCCTCGATATTAGTTAGTAATAACAATTTTTAAAGTGCCACATTATATGACAACTTTCTGGATATACAAAATCGGATGCTAAAAAAGCAAATTTATTTCTCATTTTAGCCAAAAACACAGTTTTCTTAAATGAATCTTAAAACAAACGTTATTTTTTGTTGTTAGTGATAAGTATTATCACTATACTTTGCATTCTTTTTGAACAGTTGTTCTATTTTTCTCGTCCAGCTTTGGAACTCTAGTTATGAGTAAATTTAATTTGCACCCTCTTTCATTCGCATTACTCGGGGCGATGACCACATCTGTTTTTGCAGAAACAACGACAGCATCTGAAAATACCAATACCCATCAACTTGCAACGATTGTTGTATCAGCCGCGGGTTTTGAACAAGATATTAAAAATGCACCCGCTTCGATTAGCGTGGTCACAAAAGAAGATATTGAAAAGAAAAATGCAACCAGCATTGCTGATCTACTCGCAGATGTTCCAGGCATTGATATCCGTGACGGTATTGGAAAAACATCGGGTTTAAATATAAAAATGCGTGGTTTAGGCAGTGAATACAGCCTAATTTTGATTGATGGCCGTCGCCAAACCACCTCTTCAGATGTCACCCCAAATGGTTTTGGTGAATCTGCAAATGGTTTCTTACCTCCACTCGCGTCAATCGAAAGAATTGAAGTGATTCGTGGACCAATGGCAACGCGCTATGGTTCAGAAGCGATGGGGGGTGTAATTAACATTATTACCAAGAAAATTAGTAATGAATGGAATGGCAATGTCACCGTCAGTGGCAATGTCATGGAACATGGCGGTGAAGCGGATTCATGGAAAACCAGTGTCGTGGTCAATGGTCCGATTATTCAAGACAAGCTAGGCGTGCAGCTACGTGGTTCTTACTTAGATCGTCAAAAATCTGAACGAATTCCCGGTACCTCTGGTCGTGATCCACGCCCAAGCGAAGCAGATATCTACGATGTCGGTGGAAAACTATCCTTTAAATTAAATGAGCAAAATAATTTTTGGGTTGATGGTTTCCACTCCAGCCAAACCTATAAAAATGATGATAATCGTTTAGGTACAGAAGACTGGACTACAATACCGCGAGGTGCTTCAAGACTTGCTGCTACAGGCTATAAAGATAAATTAGAATTTAAACGTGACCAAATAGCCATTGGTCATGACGGTGATTATAATTTTGGTCAGTGGTCATCTTATATTAGTAAAACGAAAACAGAGACTATCGGACGTACTGTTCCATTTAGAACCTTTCCAAATAATGCCTCAGAAGGTGCTGATCGTAAACTAGAGAATACCGATTTCGTCGCTGACTCACATGTTGTGATGCCAATTGCAAATCATAAACTCACTGTTGGTGCTGAATATAAAGAAGCTAAAATTGCAGATGATATTGCAGGCATTGGCGCGACATTCAAGAAAGACTCTTTCTCTATCTATGCAGAAGATGAATGGCGTATTCTCGACAACCTCGGTTTTACCCTTGGAGGTCGTTATGAAGATCACTCGGGTTTTGGTGGTCAATTTAGTCCACGCGCCTACTTAGTTTGGAATGCAAATGACGAACTTACATTTAAAGGTGGCGTGAGCACAGGTTATAAAGCCCCTTCAGCAAAAGATCTTCACAATGGCATTATCAGTATTAGTGGGCAAGGTACATCTTTTAACATTGGCTCACCGAACCTAAAACCTGAAGAGTCAACCAACTATGAACTTGGCTTCAATTATAACAATGGTAATCTCGATCTGACCACCACAGCATTCTTTAATAAAATTAAGAATCTGATTACTGACGGGCCTGAATTACTAAACTGTTTTTATGGAGAAACCCCAAACCGTCCTGGTTGTGTAAGTTATGGATCACATATCACCCAACAAGATACTTTTGCACAAAAAATTAATGCAGACGAAGCCGAAACCAAAGGTGTTGAACTCAGCTTAAAATACAGCATTATTCCTGAATGGGATATCAAAGCGGCATATACCTATATGGAAACCGAAATTACCAAAGGTAAGAATAAAGGTTCATATCTAAGTAATGTCCCTAAAAATGCATTTAATATGACCTCAACTTGGCATATCAATGATGCCTTTGATCTATGGTTACAACATGAGTATAAATCTGAGCGTAAACGCTACGACAGCGTACAAACTACAGGTGATGCCGCTATTATTTACAATGCAACCAACAACAAGTTAAAGGGTTATAACTTATTCAACCTAGGCGCAAGCTATAGTGTGAATGATCAATTACGCTTTAATGGAGCAGTGAATAATTTGCTCGACAAAGACTTCACCAGCAATGGTTCATATACTGATTCAAACGGAAATCCAGCCTCTTATTATGACTATATGATGATTGGCTCAGGAATGTCGGGCACTTATCTTGCAGGTCGTAACTTCTGGTTATCAGTGTCGTATGACTTCTAATTGAATATTGATTAAGCTTCAAAAAAAACCTGCATATGCAGGTTTTTTTATACGCTCCCAAAATAACAATGAACTCAAAAGTTCCTTTAAAAACTTTTCCAAGAACATAATTTTGATATACCTTCTCTATACAGCACAATTTTTTATAAAAACTTATGTAAAATCAAATATATCAATATTTTAAATATAACCATCACTACATTATCATTTCGTCCAATTATTAATCAAAAATACCAATCTCATTAAATATCAATATATTTCAATAAATTAAATATATACAGCTCTTTATACAACATTAAAAGCTATTGATAACGATAATAATTATCAATAGACTTCACACAAATTGTTACATAGCTTAACAATTCATTCGCTTTTACTTCTTTTTTGTAAAAGTTTTATAAGGTTGAAAGTTCTGTCATTCACACTTCAATTTCAGGGGTTCTCTCAATGGCAAAAATCAAAAGTCGTAAACATCTTCGTGCTACACCTTTAGTTGCACTTGCAGCAAGTCTTCCTTTAGCAGCGCATGCCGCACCTAAAGAAGAAAGTGTGGCAAAACTTCCAACAATTGAAGTGAATGCAGAAAATACCTATAAAGTAGATGCAGTAAGCTCTCCAAAATATACGCAACCCCTACTCGATACACCTCAAACTGTACAAGTCATCAAAAAGGAACTGTTACAGGAACAAGGCGCTGCATCATTAATGGAGGCACTACGCAATACCCCAGGTATCACCCTACAAATGGGTGAGAATGGTAATACCAGCGCAGGCGACACTTTCCAGATGCGTGGTTTTTCAACGCAAACATCAACCTATGTCGATGGTATCCGCGATTTGGGTGCGGTTAGCCGTGATGTATTTAACTTAGAACAAATTGAAGTTGTAAAAGGCCCTTCTGGCTCTGAAGCAGGTCGTGGTGCAGCATCAGGTTATATCAACTTAGTCACCAAGTTACCGAAAGCTGAAAGCAGCCGAGAAGTTTCTGCACGTTACAATACCGCTGAAAATGCACGCTTAACTGCAGACATCAATCAAGCCATTAACGAAAGCACGGCTGTTCGTTTAAATGTCATGGGGCAAGACGGCGGCGTTGAAGGTCGTGACGTTGTTGAGAACAATGGTTGGGCAATTGCTCCCTCGATTGCTTTCGGTTTGAACACAGACACTCGCTTCTATCTCTATTCTCAGCATGTTCGCCAAAATAATATTCCTGATGGTGGTATTCCTACAGTCGGAATGAAAGGCTTCTACAATGCTGATGCCGATTTAAATAAGGCAAAAGAAGTTGATCGTTCGAATTACTATGGCAGTGTCAATGACTATGAAGATATTGACGCTGATATGGTGACTGCAAAAGTTGAAAGTGATTTTGGCGATAAAATTAAATTAACCAATACCTCTCGTTACGGTAAGTCACAAATGAATCGTGCATTAACAGGTATTAATGCCTTAAATAAGAATGGATCAAACAATCCAGATGCATGGACGATTTCTCGCTCACATCAAGGGGTTGATCAGGAAAATAAAATTCTTGCCAATACCTCATCACTCAACCTAAATTTTAAAACTGGTGTTATAGAGCATGATTTGGTTGCTGGCTTAGAATTCTTACAAGAACAGCAAATTTCACGCACCTTATCAACTCAGGCACCAGGACAAATTCCTGCTCCATCAACAAAACCGGCAAACCTATACAATCCAAATCATTATGATGTTATGCCTAAACTTGTTTATACAGGTGCATATACGGATGGTGAAACCAATACAGCCGCAGCTTATTTATTTGACACGATTAAATTATTAAACAACCGCTTGCAATTTAATGGTGGCGTCCGTGTAGATTACTATCATACAGACTATGAAGCACTAACAGTTGCAACCAACTCATCGACTGGCGTTGTAACAAAAACACCAACAGATTTAAAAGCACATGACACTCTAGTGAGCTGGAAATTGGGCAGCTTATTTAAACCAACAGAAAACAGTAGCGTTTATGCCTCTTATGCTAAATCGCTTACACCTCCTGGCAGTGCTAATTTTGGTTTATCTGCAGCTACTTCAGGTAGTCAAGCTGCCAATAATTCACGTTCAAAACCACAAGAAACTCACCACTATGAAGTAGGTGCAAAATGGGATGTGTTAAAAAATAAATTAGCATTAACTGGTGCAGTCTATCGCACAGAAAACGAAAACCAGTTTACGCAAGACCCAATTACCAAAGAATCAATTCAAGAAGGTAAAACACAAGTTAATGGTGTTGAGCTAGGAGTCGTGGGTCAAATTACCGATGCATGGAACATTTCTGCAGGCGTTGCCCACATGAAAGTAAAGCAAAAGGAGC
The DNA here is from genome assembly GCF_036668815.1 of Acinetobacter sp. ESBL14. Classification (NCBI taxonomy): domain Bacteria; kingdom Pseudomonadati; phylum Pseudomonadota; class Gammaproteobacteria; order Moraxellales; family Moraxellaceae; genus Acinetobacter; species Acinetobacter sp. ESBL14. The sequence continues at coordinate 555,318 of NZ_JAZEVS010000002.1, read as the reverse complement.
AAATTAGCTTCAATGATGCTGGAGAAAAAACCGTAACCGACTCTGTGCGCTGGTCACCTGAATGGACTGCTTCATTATGGACCACTTATGACATTGCTGGCTTTAAAGTAGGTCTTGGTGCACGTTATGTAGATGAACAAAAACGTGTCATTACCGACAGCACTGCGCCAGCCAATATGCCAAAAGTCCCCTCTTATGTGGTCTTTGATGCCATGGCAGGTTATAGCTTTAACAAGAATGCATCGCTTAATCTCAATGTCTACAACTTAGCAGATAAGGACTACATCAGCGCATTGAACAATGGTGGTAGCCGTTTTGTGCTCGGTCAACCTCGTTCAGCAGCGTTAACGTTCAACTATAAGTTCTAAATAATTCAATCAAATTTGCAGATTGAATAGATGAACTCAGCCTGTCAGAAAAGCTATACTTTTTCGACAGGCTGTACTTTTTTGAAAGGTTTTAAATATGATGTTGCACATCCCTGAACTGCTCAGTAAACAACAAGTGTTCGAACTACGCCAAAAAATGCAACCAACCTCAGCATGGGTTAATGGCGCTCAAAGCGCAGGGCCGCAAGCGCAGCAAACTAAAAATAATTTACAAATTGACGTACAAAGTGATGTGTATCAACCCCTAAGTCAGTCTGTTCTAAATGCTTTACAACACAATTTACTGTTACGTTCAGCGGCCCTGCCCCAGCACATTTTATCTCCGATGTTTAATTGCTATCAAAATCAGGGCAATTATGGCAACCACGTCGATAGTGCTGTTCAGGCGTCTTCACAAACAGGACAAATGATTCGCACCGATGTTTCCATTACGGTTTTTTTATCTGACCCCGATGAATACCAAGGGGGTGAACTGATTGTTGAAGATACCTATGGCAGCCACGAAGTGAAACTGGATGCCGGTGATGCGATTTTATATCCTTCCACAAGTCTGCATCGCGTTGAACCGGTTACTCAAGGCAGTCGAATTGCCGCTTTCACTTGGATTCAAAGCATGGTCAAAGATGACTGGCAACGTACCATGCTGTTTAATCTTGATATGACCATTCTAAAACTAAGACAACAGCTTGGCGACACCGAGGAAGTGGTTGCTTTGACCAGTCACTATCACAACTTATTAAGACAATGGGGAGTCTTCTGATGTCAGCTCTTCCCCCATTGACCACAATCCCAGCGCATTTACAAACCGTAGCGGATTATGAACAACAAGCTTCGCAACATTTGGCAGAAGCAACTTGGCATTATTTACAAGGCGGTGCCATGCACGAACTGAGCGTGCAAGAGAATCAGCTTCAATTTCAAGATGTTCATCTTGTTCCACGTCATTTAAATGATTTTTCACAGGGCAATACTCAGCTCAACTTATTTGGCATGGATTACCCTCATCCAATTTTTCTTGCCCCCATTGGGCATCAGGCACTTTTCCACCCTCAAGCTGAACACGCCACAGCACTCGCAGCCGAATTGATGCAGAGTAATTTTGTCCTGAGTACGCTAACTAATACCAATATGAGGGATCTGAATAAAGAAAATCCTTACAAATGGTTTCAACTGTATTGGCAAGGTGATCGAGAACAATCTTTAGCATTAATTCAGCTTGCAGAACAACACAATTACAAAGCAATCGTTCTTACAATCGACGCACCCCATACAGGCATCCGTGATCGAGAGCGTAAAACCTTCTTTCAACTTCCCAATGAGATGCCACATCCACATGCACTGACCAATGTAGAAATTGGTAATTTGGCTGCTGACGGACATCCTATTTTTCAAGGTCTGATGAAAAAGGCACCCAAATGGGAAGATATTGAGTGGTTGATTAAAAATACCAAACTGCCCGTAATCCTCAAAGGTGTATTGCACCCTGCCGATGCCAAGAAAGCGGTCAAATACGGTATTTCAGGTTTAATTATCTCTAATCATGGAGGTCGAGTACTCGATACCACGATTTCGCCATTAATTGCGCTGCAAAAAATCAGAGCCGTTGTTCCTGCCAATTATCCTCTACTTTTAGATGGTGGAATTCGTCGTGGTACAGATGTGTTTAAAGCAATCGCGCTTGGGGCATCCGCGGTACTGATTGGCCGTCCTTATATCTATGGCTTAGCGACTGCTGGGGCATTGGGTGTGGCGCATGTGCTTAAAATCATCAAGGAAGAATTCGAAATCACTATGGCGTTGATGGGAACACCCTGTTTAAACGACATCAATCAAGACTATATTTATCAATGATCAAATTTTTAATTATTTTGACTTTAACAAATTGATATTCAGAAACTTTCAACATTTCGAAGACAAATCATATAAATAAAACTTCAGTAAAATGATAAAAACCATAACATCAAAATTTATAGTTAATATTTAAAACACAATCGTTTTTATAGATTAAGTAAAAAAATCAACAAATTAACAACAATATTAAACAATAAGGGTCAGAAATTTATTAAACTTTCCATTGTAATAATTAGAAACAATTGAAAAAACCAATTCTAAACAAATGAATATAGAAATAAGAATGATTATTCTTTGCATAAATTTTTACACTCTTAGGCGTGCCCCATGTCTTTTATTAAATCACGGAAGAAGCTCGTTTCTTCTGCAATTGCATCATCACTTTCAGTCATTGCAGTACCAGCGATTGCTCAGGATCAGGCAGTTCAACTTCCAACCATTCATGCGCATGCTGCTCAAGAAGAGTCTTTAAAAGTAGATCAATCTGCAAATGCAAAATTTGTTGCCCCACTTAAAGACACACCAAAGTCAGTTTCTATTCTGTCGCAAAAACTACTTAAAGAAACTAACTCAAATACATTGCTTGAAGCACTTCGTTATGAGCCAGGTATTACTCTAGGCGCTGGTGAAGGTGGTACGCCTTATACGGATATGCCGATTATTCGTGGTTACAACAGCCAAAACTCTATTTATGTAGATGGGGTGCGCAATGCCACTTCTCAAAGCCGTGATATGTTTGCGGTTGAACAAGTTGAAGTGATTAAAGGCTCTTCATCTGCACTAGGTGGTGGCGGTAGCATAGGTGGTAGTATCAATTTAGTGACTAAAGTTGCACATGAAGGTGACGTTTACCAAGGTAGTATTCAAGGTGGTACCGATAACTATCGTCATATTCAGCTTGATGCCAACAAAGATTTTGGTAACGGAACAGCAGGCCGTGTTGTGGTAATGGGTCATGAAAATGAAAAACCAGGTCAACACAATGGTGCCGAATATGCTCGCGTTGGTATTGCACCGAGTATTAGCTTAGGCTTAGGTAGCCCAAACCGCGCAACACTTAGCTATTATTTCTTAAAAAGTAATGATGAGCCAGATGCAGGAATTCCGTTTAACAACTCAAATGTTCCAGCCAATGCGCCAGCTGGCACTGAAAAAGGTGATGGTCGACCTGTTCATGTGAAGCAAGGTACTTACTATGGCTGGAAAGCACGTGATTTTGATAAACGCGAAAATCATATCGGTACATTAAAATTAGAACATGACTTTAATGAGAATTTAACGCTGACTAACGTCGCGACCTACACTAAATCGAAAGCTGATTATGTCAACTCTATGCCTGATGACTCTAAAGGCAACATCTACAATGGTGAAGTATGGCGTCGCTCAAATGGCCACACTAGAGATACGGATGCCTTTGGTGATCAACTTTCTTTAAAAGGGAAATTTAATACCGGAATAATCAAGCACAGCTTTAATGTAGGAGCAGAATATGCTCACCAAGAAACCGATAAAGCATCGTATCTATTAACGGACTCAGTAAATGGCGTAAACGTTAATAATGGTTCGGCAATTGATGGAGCGTGTTCTTTAGGTGTTGGCGCTTCTTCAAACTACTGGTGTACGGATTTAAATAACCCGAATCCAAATGACCCATGGTTAGGCAAGATTGATATTAATCCAACTTCAATTAATACCGTAACCAGTAAAACAACTTCTATCTATGCGTTAGATAGTATTGAATTGCATCCTCAATGGTTACTCGACCTTGGTGTTCGTTGGGATAAATTTGATACAGAACAAGTTACAAAAGCAACAGGCGTAAAAATTAAAAGCGATACAGATTATTTCTCTTATCAAGCTGGTGTCGTTTATAAACCAACAGAACAAGGTAGCATTTATGCAAGCTACGCAACCTCTGCAAGTCCTGTAGGTATTAGCCAAGGTGATGGTGAAAATGATCTTGGCGCTGCTTATCTAGACTTGAAACCAGAAAAAGCCCGTACGATTGAATTAGGGACGAAGTGGGATCTATTTAACCAACGTGCTAACGTGACTGCCGCAATTTTCCGTACTGAAAAAACTGATTCTCGTGTAACAGATTCAGATGGTACAACTCGTAATATTGGTAACAGTAAAGTTGATGGTTTTGAGCTTGGCTTAAATGGCAAAATTACTGAAAAATGGGATATTGCTGCAGGTTATAGCTACTTAGACAGTGAACTTACCAAGGGTAACCAAAATTCAGCAGGTCTATTAGCTGAAGGCAAGTCACTACCATTTGTTGCGAAAAATAGTGCGACTTTATGGTCGACGTACAAAGTCATCCCTAAACTTACTTTAGGTGCTGGCGTTCAATACCAAGATAAAGTATTCGCAAATACGACTGCACCAAAATTCTTACCGACCTATACCATCTATAATGCAATGGCAAAATATGACGTAGATAAGAATGTAAATGTACAGCTGAACGTGAATAACATTGGTGATAAACGTTACTTTACAGGTGCACATGCCGCTCATTATGCCAATGAAGGTAATGGTCGTAATGCTGTCTTAGCCATTAACTTTAAATACTAAGTCAAAACCATAATAACTTTATGGTATTCAGCTTAGTTCATATAAAATAGCCTCGTCATGAGGCTATTTTTACAACTGCAATAAATATTCAAAAGGTGTTCACCGTGATCCATCATATCCCAAATGTATTAAGCAAAGAACAAGTTGCAGAGTTTCGCCAATTGATAGCAGATGCAAATTGGGTGGGTGGAAAAATCACTGCGGGGACCCTCTCCGCTTCAGTCAAGAAGAATCAGCAGCTCTCAGAACAAGATCCGCTGACTCATGCGCTCAGTGATATTGTGATTAAAGCGATTTGGCAAAATTCACTTTTTCAAGCCGCGGCATTACCACATAAAATCATCCCACCACTGTTTAACCGTTATGATGAATCTGAAAGCTTTGGCTTCCATGTCGATAACTCGATTCGCCTGATTCGTGGCACATCTGAGCAAATCCGCACCGATTTATCATGCACCTTATTTTTAAGCGAACCAGAAGAATATGAAGGTGGTGAACTGGTCATTGAAGACACTTATGGCTACCATGAGATTAAACTTCCTGCTGGCGATGTCGTACTTTACCCATCAACCAGTTTGCATGAAGTCAGCAGCATTAGTACTGGAAGCCGTTTCGCGTCATTCTTTTGGGTACAAAGCCTGATTCGAGATGACAGTAAACGCCATTTGCTATTCACTTTAGATGAAAGTATCCGTGCATTACGTACAGCTCATGGCGATGCTTATCCTGAAGTGATGAAACTCACCAATATTTACCATAACCTGATTCGCATGTGGTCTGAGCTCTAAATCGCACACTTTTCACATTAAAGAGATAAAATTAATTTTTTTATCTCCAATTAATGAAATTGTGGTAATTTTTTCTTACCAAATATAAAATAGCTCAAAAATTAGGGAAATATTTTCCATTCATTCAAATTAAAATGTTTTATAGACCTTTGCAGTCGCCTGTATTTTCGCCTAGACTGAGTATCGTTAGATGATTAATATAACTGCAAAATTAAATACCCCATATGAATGGTAGATGATGAAAACAAATCGCGGCTTTACCCACCCGTCTCATACAAAACATCTCGCTGCTCTTCTCCTGATGCTGCGCCTCGCGCGCGTATAAATTTTTTCGCCTACATTTTTAGGCGCTCGATCCCCGAATTCGCTTTAAATTAATTCTTATAGACACCATATATATCTGTAGCACGTTGCTTTTAATTTGACTCAGCAACCATGCTACGACAAGGAGTTATCTCATGATGTTGGCTGACCCAAGCAAAAAATACCGCCGTATGTACCAGCGAGTGGATTTACCAGATCGCCAATGGCCGAACAATGAAATCAATCAAGCGCCGATTTGGATGAGTACCGACCTTCGTGACGGTAACCAAGCGATTTTTGAACCGATGGATATGGATCAAAAATTAAAAATGTTCCACATGTTGGTGAAAATCGGCTTCAAACATATTGAAATTGGTTTCCCTTCTGCCTCTCAAATTGACTTCGATTTTACCCGTAAGTTGATCGAAGAGGATTTGATTCCTGAAGATGTTTATATCGAGGTTTTGGTTCAAGCACGCGATCACTTGATTGAACGTACTTTTGAAGCATTAATCGGTGCAGAACGTGCCATTGTGCATATCTATAATTCAAACTCACCGACTTTCCGCCAGAAAGTCTTGAATGTGGATGCCAATGGCTCAAAACAACTTGCCATGAATGCGGCAAGCAAAGTCAAAGAATATGCAGCGCAATACCCTGCAACAGACTGGATTTTCCAGTACAGCCCAGAATGTTTCTCTGCAACTGAATTAGCAGTGGCCAAAGAGGTCTGTGATGCGGTCACTGAAATCTGGGAAGCGTCACCGACCAATAAAGTCATCTTGAACTTGCCTGCAACTGTGGAAGTATCTACGCCGAATGTCTATGCCGATCAAATCGAATGGATGCACCGTAACTTGGCGCGTCGTGATGGCGTGATTATCTCTGTGCATTGTCACAATGACCGTGGTTGTGGTATCGCTGCCTCTGAATTGGCGATTATGGCGGGTGCTGACCGTGTTGAAGGTTGTGTATTTGGTAATGGTGAACGTACGGGTAATGTGGATGTTGCCGCGATTGCATTGAACATGTATACCCAAGGCGTTGCACCAAACTTAGACTTCTCAAATATCAATGAAATCATTGCAACAGTTGAAGAGTGTACAGGTTTACCGGTGCATCCTCGTCATCCATATGCAGGTGATTTAGTCTTTACTGCATTCTCTGGTTCACACCAAGATGCGATTAAAAAAGGCTTCGAATTCCAGAAAAACGAAGAGGTCTGGGATATGCCATATTTACCAATCGATCCGAAAGACTTAGGCCGTGACTACGATGCAGTAATTCGTGTCAACAGCCAATCAGGTAAAGGTGGTATCGCCTACTTATTGGAATCAAACTACAACGTTGCCTTGCCACGTCGTGTTCAAATCGAATTCAGTCAGATCGTACAACAACATACCGATGAAAATGGTACAGAAATCAGTGCACATGAAATCTGGAGCTTATTTGAAAATACCTATGTGCATGTGAAGAATAGCCATTATCAAACCAAGCATTATCAATTGTCAGATATCAATGGTACACAAATCATTGAATTAGATATTGAAATTGACGGTGAAATTCAACGTCTCCGTGGTGAAGGAAATGGCCCAATTTCAGCCATGTTGAATGCCTTACAGTTACCAATTGATGTGGTGAACTATGAAGAGCGCAGTATCAGTTCAGGTGCCAATGCCAAAGCACTTGCTTTGATTGAGCTTCAAGTGAAGGGCACAGGTAAGAGCGCATTTGGTGCCGGTGTACATGACAACATCGTGACCTCATCCATTGAAGCCATTATTGCATGTACCAATCGTTTAATTGAACAAGGGGTATTAACCACCGATCAAGTGGCTGCTGCAGCCGTTTAGATAGGTGAAATATCACATAATCGTCAGTAAAGCTGAGTTGTAATATCAGAAAAAATGACTTTTGAAAGGATACCTGAATTGGTATCCTTTTATTATTAATGATTTATTATAGGGCGAATCATTCCAGTGTCTTTTCCATCGGATTCAGTGGGCGTAGTCACACCACAAAAGTTTCAGTTTGAACAACCCTTAGAACTTGAATGTGGCCGAGTATTGCCGCGTTTTGATTTAATGGTTGAAACCTATGGAACACTCAATGCAGATCAATCCAATGCTATTCTGATTTGCCATGCGCTGTCAGGACATCACCATGCGGCAGGCTATCATCATGAAGATGATAAGAAAGCTGGCTGGTGGGACAGCTGTATTGGCCCAGGAAAAGCCATTGATACCAATCACTTCTTTGTTGTTTCCTTAAATAATATCGGTGGATGCAGTGGTTCAACTGGCCCTACTTCACCGAATCCTGAAAATGAAAATCGTCCCTATGGTCCAGACTTTCCACTCGTTACCGTTCGTGACTGGGTGAAAACCCAAGCCATGTTGTCTGATCGTTTAGGCGTTAAAGTTTGGTATTCTGTCATTGGTGGCTCTCTAGGTGGCATGCAAGCCTTACAATGGTCTTTGGATTATCCAGACCGATTACAAAAATGCGCCATCATCGCCAGTGCACCAAAATTATCAGCCCAAAATATTGCCTTTAACGAAGTCGCGCGCCAATCAATTCTTTCTGATCCTGATTTCCATCATGGTCGTTATCTGGAAAATGACAGTTATCCAAAACGCGGCTTGATTTTGGCGCGTATGGTCGGTCATATCACCTACTTGTCTGAAGAAGCGATGAAACAGAAATTTGGTCGCGATTTAAAATCGGGCAAATTTATGTATGGTTTTGATGTGGAATTCCAAGTGGAAAGCTATTTACGTTACCAAGGCGAACAATTTAGCCGCAATTTCGATGCAAATACTTACTTGATTATGACCAAGGCCTTGGATTATTTTGACCCTTCGCGTGAATATGAACATTCTTTGACGAAGGCCATGAGTCAACCGAAGTGCCAATTTTTGGTGATTTCATTTACCACAGACTGGCGTTTTAGCCCAAGTCGTTCTCAGGAACTGGTGGATGCTTTGATTGATAATCATAAGCCTGTCAGCTACTTAGATATTGATGCTGAACAAGGCCATGACTCGTTCTTATTCCCTATTCCACTGTATGTAAAAACGCTACGCGCATTTTTAGGTGGAGAACAACAGTTGCAATCGACATCGCAGGAGCAGCACTAATGCGTATAGATCAACGACTCGCCGAAAAATGGATTAACCCTAACTCTAGCGTGTTAGACTTAGGTTGTGGTGATGGTGAATTGCTGGCTCATATGAGCAAACAGCACAATATTCGTGCCTATGGGCTAGAAATTGATCAAGAAAAGATTGCAATTGCCATCAGTCGGGGGTTAAATATTATCCAACAGGACTTAAACCTAGGTTTAAGCCGTTTTGCCGACCAGTCTTTTGACTCTGTGGTCATGGCACAAGCTTTGCAAGCTGTAGATGCACCCGATGTATTACTTCGTGATATGGTGCGTGTCGGCAAACAGGCCATTATTACTTTTCCAAACTTTGCGCATTGGAAGACACGTTCTTTTCTTGCCTTGAAAGGGAAAATGCCTGTTTCGGAAGCTTTACCGTATATGTGGTATAACACCCCGAATATTCATTTATGTACTTTCCGTGACTTTGAAGCCTTATGTGCTGAGAATCGGATTAAAATTATTAATCGACTTGCCGTTAATGGTGACCAACAAGGTAGTATGCTCAGTAAGCATATGCCGAACCTATTTGGTGAAGTCGCAATTTATCGAGTGAGCGCTCTATGAAAAAGACATTAATCAGCACATTTTTATTTGGTCTGATCAGTATACAAGCGCACGCTGACTATGTTGCTCAACCACAATCGGTTGCAACGCAGGCAGCGCGATATTCAGTGATGGGTATCAATGAATTGCAAAGCGCAGCAAAATCTGGTCAAGCTGGGGCACAGTTTTACTTAGCAACCCGTTACCAGTTTGGTAAAGAAGTGGCTAAAGATGAAAAGCAAGCTTTCACTTTATTCAAGGCAGCAGCAGATCAAGGTTTATCTGCGGCGCAATTGAATGTTGGCCGCATGTATGCAGATGGCATCGGTGTAAAGAAAGACGAAGCTTTAGCGCGTAAATATTTCGAGAAAGCAGCAAGCAATGGTGACAACCGTGCTAGCTTCAATCTTGCCATGATGGAAGAGCAGAAGAAAAACTTTGTTGGCGCTTATCAGTGGTATGAGCTTTCAACCCGCGATGGTATGTTGGATACTAAAGTGATCAGTCTTTCTGAAGGTAAGAAAACCGCATTGGCTGCAAACTTGACTCAAGATCAGATTCGTACTGCACGTGACCGTGCTGATAAATGGATTCAAGCGCAATAATCTTGTTTAGATCTATGGAGTGATTTTAAAAACCGACTTGTGAAAGTCGGTTTTTTATTTGCTTAGATCTAATTTCCAGTTTCCTGTTAAACGCTTCGATCAAAGTCCTTTTACTTTTCTGGTTCCAAATAGATGATACCGACATCTATCTTTTCCAAAATTCTCGCCCCAGGATTCTCTTTAATAGCGTCAAGAGGTTTCCCGTTTGAATAATCATATGTTTTTGTTAGATACCCTTTAAAATTAATATAAATTTGTGGGGCGCTAGCGGACATTTTTTTAAATTCGGCCTAAAAAAATAATAAGACTCAGCCTTAGGGGTAATCTTAAATCGACCATGCTCATCTGTCTTAATACTTGTATCATCGTTAAGGCTATACCCGATATATCCTCCTCTACTAGAAATAGGATTTTTTGTTTTAATATCAAAAACTTGCTCATATACCTCTGGTTTTAAATAATAGTTTTCGGTGTACAAGCAATTAGCCCTGTAATGCAAAATACAAAAAAAATTATCTTCATAGTCGTATACACAAAAATTAATTGTTTAGATGTGAAGATAAAATTCCAAATAGCATTCATCATAGATACCCACACCAACTATACCCATATTAAAATCAACAACTCAACTAATTTAATTTATAATTTATCAGATTTATAAAACTCCATACACTTTTGGAAAAAAGTATTACTTTTTCCTGAGCTAGACTCAATATAAATTGGTAAATTTTCTTTATAAAAATATTTTGTATTTGATTTAACAAAGTCTGAAAGAGCAAGTTGTTGTTCAGGTGTCCCCACATTAAATGAAGAATAGCCCCTTAAATTTTCTTTTTGATAGGCTTTCATTTTCTAATAATTATCATCCAGACAAACTTTCAAAGCAAAATCATTTGGTTTTAATTGAACTGAGTTCGCTTCTACTTTAAAAAAGAACTCAAAAATACAACCAACAGAAAACTTATCACTTTCATTTACATTAACTCCCAAAATTATATTTTTTGTCGTTTGAACTACCTTTACCTTACAAAATCGCCTTTTGTATAATATACATAAAAATCATAATTCGATATAACAATAAAATTAAAGTCTATTTCTCAGGATCCAAATATACTTTACCTACTTCAACTTTATTATAAGAATCAAAACCTATTTTTTCTTTTGGAACTTGCCTCCAAAAGAATTTTGAATAATCCAGTATTTCCCCTTCATAACCGTCTATATATATATATATCTGCAAAGGAACATCCTTGTAAGAGCTTATATCCGGCTTAAAAATATAATATTCTTTTTTAAGTGGGTATATTACAAACTTACCTGATGATTTTAATGATTGTTTTGGAGTTTTTCCAGTAGGTAATGAAAAGCTTATATAACCTTTTTTGTTACCTAAAGGCTCTTTAGAATTAATATCATAGATATACCCCGTAACTTCCGGAGTCAGATAAATTGTTTTCTTTGAACAAGAAACGCTTGAAAAAATCACTATTAATAAAATAACAATTATACTTTTTCTCATTTTCTAGCAATTCCTGATATGAATAAAAGCCCTATAACATCATTTTCATTTGCTATCATTCGAGTATCCCAATAAGGTGTCCGACTAAGAGATGTCTCAGCATATTTCATTAGGTCAATTTCTCCAGATTGAGGATAAGTAGTTCCAGATTTTGGATTTTGGTTATAACCTGACGAACCATGATGTGTAATAGATTCTTTGAACCCAGCATAAGTTTCTACTATCGCGTGCCCAATCTCATGGGCAATTGTTTCTTTAAACTTTTTATCTGAATATTCATGCTTATAAAAATACCAATCATTCTCTAGTTTTAAATATCCTGTTGCGTATGCTGTTTTTCTTGACAAAGCCCAATTAGAACTTCTAAACATAAAGTCATTAGGATTAACATTTGTAATATATGTTAACTTCATCTCAGGCATAGCCTTAGAATCAGATAAAGAAGGTTTCAGGAAAACCTCATATTTTTTACTGTTAATAGAAATAAATTTCCCTGTAGGATGACTACTATTACGGCTCCAATAATACTTAATACCATCCAAAGATAGTTGTTGCAATTGTAAAAAAGACCGCGTTCTTAAAGAGTATGGTTTAATTTTATTCAACTTAGTTGTAATTTCTGGTACTGACCGCTCATTAAACAGTCCACTTGCTCCACCATCAGTTAAATTTACCCTTAAGTTAATTAAAATGTGATTACTTTTCTTATTAATAACTACATCCATCCAGTCTTTACTAATATATTTAAATTGAAATATTTTCTCATCAGAACATTGACAAGAACCACAAGAGTAACCTTTCAGCTTAAATTTAACTCCTAAAGATTTTAAAAAGAACTTACTATCATATAAATTATTTAAGAAACCATCCCAGTCAATATTTACCTTTTGGCCAGCCGTGAATATTTTTTCTATTTTTTTTACTTCTACAAATGTTCCCTCATGTTCAACCTCTAAACTAATAGCATCATAAGTCCCCTTTTTAATATTTACAAAAAAAGTAAAATCTTTAAATTTAGAAACACCCAATGGAATAAAGGGAGAGCTTCTCATATCAGTAAGCTCAATCTCAAAATTTTTTATATTGTCAACAAAACTATCCGTAGTATTTTGCTTATTATTCACAAAAGATGATGTTGCTGTACTTATAGTACTTCCAGAGCCACTGCTCCCAACAACATGTGTTTGTTGAGGCATGATGGTTGCACCACACGTTAGCTTATCACCGACATAAGCGACAGGTTTACCATCAAAAATGACATGATCATGGCTTTTTATCACTGTAGACCAGCATCTACATTTAGGACAAAGATGCCCATCTCCCGCCCTTACAAATAAATTTCCCTGCTGAGAACTCATCATTTGAGTTGCTGGAATCATGCCACCATGATCTGTAAATGCATTATGAATCGCAAAACCCTTTGCCATAATTTAGTCCTTTATAGATTTATCAGAACTTAGAAAGTTATCAATTTTTGGTTGATCTTTAAAAATACGAATCGCAACGGATGTATTTGGACTATCAATAATCTCATCACCATTTTCTAAATGACTCCCTACCAAAGCAACTGGCACGCCATCAAGCACACATGCTTGCCCTGCACCTGCAATAATTTTGGACGTTGTGCCATCTATATAAATGACATCATCACCCACACGGGCAATCGACATCCCTGCAATTTTGTAATAATGATAAGAAGCTCTAACCAAGCCACCATTTTTTGTTTTAGCTCCATTTACAGCAAGATAGTAAAGCGTCTGAGGCTTATTCTCCCAATACAATTGTTCAGCTTTTAACGTCTGTTCAATATCCTCCTGAGACATATGCTGCAATTGCTCTATAGCCAATTCATGTAAAAAGGTTGGACTCATCATTTCCCCTCTATTCTTGTTCTTTCAAGCCTAAGCATAACAAATTCTCTCGAATAGACATACCTGTATGTATCAAGTATCTATTTTCATAAAATTTGCCTAAAATCCTCTTTAATTTTTATTGATCTGAAACTGATATGTCTACCCAATCATGGCTCAACCAAGGCAGCCTTGTCCTTGCAAGTAATAACAAAGGCAAAGTAGTCGAATTTGAACATCTCTTTCAACAACTGAATCTACCTGTCGAGATTATTCCTCAAGGCAAACTCGATATTGAAGATGCAATTGAAGACGGTCTCAGCTTTGTTGAAAATGCCATTATCAAAGCCCGCCATGCCTCTAAACTTTCAGGTAAACCTGCGCTAGCAGATGACTCTGGACTATGTGTCCCGATCTTAGGTGGTGCGCCTGGCATCTACTCGGCACGCTATGCGGGTGAACACGGTCATGATGCTGCCAATAACCAAAAATTGTTGGCTGATCTTGCACCTTTGCGTAAAGAGGGTGAAGCGATTGAAGGGATGTTTGTTTGTGTCTTGGCATTGGTCACCCATGCAGAAGACCCACTTCCACAAATTTTCCAAGGTATCTGGAAAGGTGAGATTTTAGCGGCAGCACGTGGTGAAAACGGTTTTGGTTATGATCCGCTGTTTTGGCTGCCAGAACTCAATGTTTCGAGTGCTGAACTGAGCAAAGCTGATAAAAATAAGATCAGCCATCGCGGTCAAGCCATGCAACTGTTTAAAGCCAGTTTGGTTTAAAACCCTAAAGTGCCCTCCTAGATGAGGGCACTTTTTATATGCAGCAATAGACCATAGATCACAATTACCAGACAGCTCACGATGGTTCCCGCAGCAATATAGCGAGCTGAAATGCCCGTACCTTGGTAATGGGTTTCCAAAGCAACAATATTAGCGGCGGGTGGTAAACAAAATAGGAAAAACAAAACTGGGAGCAATGATTCAATCTGCGGAATCGCAATAAAATAATAAGTTGATGTACAGATCACCACACCACACAAGAGCTTGAACATTAAGGTACGAGTACTCAGCCACAAATCAGCCCTATGCACCCGAGTATGTCTCAGCCACATACCTAAAATACACATGCCCGCAAAGCTCATTCCAAATTTAGCAATATCATACAGTCCCTCTAGAACAAAATTCCCTTGTAAACGATGAATACCGAATAGCCATAGAATCAGTGCTGCAAACAAGGCCAAGACCGGTGGCGACTTGAGAACTTTTTGCAATGTCGTTAAATAATTCATTGGTGCTTCAGAAACAGCAGACACTGCCCAGATATTGCCAAACAGCGACCCCCCAATATACAGCGCGATCATGGCACCACTGACCTGCTCACCAAATAAGGCGATGGCAAATGGAAAACCCAGCCAGCCAATATTGCTATAACTTACACAGAGCGCTTGTAAGCGATCCTTTGAGAAGTGGAAAAAACCATAAAATAGAAGAATCGATGTAATAAAACTAAATCCCATCAGTGCAAAGCTACCAGCCTGATAAAACACCATGTTGTAGATGATCACCACAGGAATAAATAACCGCGCTAATAAGGAAGCTAAGATTTTCTTCGCCTGTTCCGCGACTTTGAATTGAGCAAGCAACAACCCGAAGATAAAGGCACTGATGGGGAGAATAAAGGTCATGTCGATCTGTTTTTATCATGTCTTGATATGTTGCTTATGCTAGCACTATTTACCGTTGGGTAAATGTATTGTCTTAAAACTGCAATATAAGTGTCACATCTTTGTCATGGCAAGCTGTTGAGATATATCCAAAGTTTTATAGGAATAGAATGATGGCTGGTTTATCAATTTGGCACGTACTGATTTTTGCAATTGTAGTGATTCTACTGTTCGGTACGTCGAAGCTAAAAAACCTCGGTAAAGATGTTGGCGGTGCAGTCAAAGATTTCAAAAAATCAATGAAAGAAGAAGAAGCTGCAACACCTTTAAATGAACCTCGCACCATCGATGCTCAAGTAAAAAATACTGAAAGCTCAGTAAAAAGCTAAGCGAGCACGACTATGCTGAATTTGGGAATGACCGAAATCTTTTGCTTTGCTGTGATTGCATTGCTGGTGCTCGGTCCTGATAAATTGCCAGAAGCTGCGCGGTTCGTAGCGAAATGGTATGGAAAAATTAAAAAGTTTATCAACAATATTCAGAACGAAATTGATCGAGAGTTACGCCTTTCTGAGTTCCGCGAAGAAATGCAAAAAGAAATTGATAAGATCACTGAACTTGAACGCAGGATGCAACAACAACTGGACGCGCTTAAAAATACACAAACGCCTTCTGAAGCTGAGGAAGTAAAAACTGAGACGAAAGCCCCGATCAGCTATACCCTTTTTTCTCAGCCAGCGATCATCCCTTTCAGTCTTGAATATCAAAAGCAGTTACCTTTCAAATTTGAGCCGAGTTTATCGACTCAACAGTTTGATTCAGAATTAAAGATTGCCGTATGAGCCAATTACCCTCAACTTCAGTCAGCACTGAAGAAACCCTACAACAAATGCCTGTCATGCAGCATTTGATTGTGCTGAGACAATATCTATTTAAAATTGTTGGGGTCACGATTTTTCTTTTCTTCTGCTTATTGCCCTTTAGAAATACCACTTATCAATGGTTGTCTGAGCCCTTGAGACAACAGTTGCCTGCAACCTCCACCATGATTGCCACCGATGTCACGGCAACATTTATGGCACCGTTTAAGCTAAATCTATTCGTCGCCTTTATGTTGGCCATGCCTTATATCATTTATCAGATCTGGTCCTTCATCAAACCGGCACTGTATGAAAAAGAACGTCATTTGGCCATTCCCCTATTATTAGGCAGTATCGTACTGTTCTATTTAGGTGTGGCATTTGCTTATTTCATTACCTTGCCTGCAATTTTGCATTTCTTTATCAGCGTTTCCCCAGAAACAGTTGCACCAATGACAGACATCAACAGTTATTTAAGCTTCTGTCTAAAATTATTCTTGGTGTTTGGTTTTACCTTTGAAATCCCAATCATTACCTTAGTACTAATTTTAATTGGTGTAGTCAGTACCCAAAGTCTGGTTGAAAAACGTCGCTTCATTGTTGTTGGCTGTTTTTTTGTGGCGATGTTTGTCACACCACCCGATGCCTTGTCGATGATTATGCTGGCCGTGCCGATGTGGATGTTATTCGAACTGGGTTTGTTCCTCGGGAAAATACTGGAAAAAAGAAAAGCATCAGCTTAATTCAAATATGTGAAAAATCCTCGAAAACATTTCGGGGATTATTTTTTATAATTTAATATTTATTAATTATTTATAAAATAAAAATTGTCTTCAAACTGCCTTAAAACTGTCAGAAAACTGTCATCTCCGCTTCATAGAATCGATCAGGATTTATTTACCATATATTACAGATACGGATTTACTATGACAGCCAATACTAATCAGCCAAGTCGTCGTGATATTTTAAAATGGTTCGCGGGTGTTCCGTTTTTACCACTAGGGGCAATGGGCACAGCAGCAGCTTTAACAGGTTGCAATGATGACAACGATAATAACGTTGTTACACCACCAGCTAAACTGGTTAAATTTAAAAATGCCAAATTTACGCCAATGGCGGCTCCAACCACCACTGCAGAAATGGCAACAACTTCTGTTAAATCAAGTTTAACAGTGACTTGGGAAGACAATACCAGCACTGAATATAAATTAGGTTATCAAGAATTTTTCCGCACTGGTATGGAAGTTGATAATATCAATGGCGGCAAAATTATCGCAGGTAGCTATTACGACATTAACAACAAAGCGATCAAAGATACATCGGTTCCAGGTCAAGAACGTCAATTCTTCTCTGACTGTCCAGATGGCTCTTCAATGATCCATCTCAAAGATGCAAAAGTTGACGGTGTCAACAACCCTGTGTTCCATGTGGTTCAGTTCGAATACACCACGCAAAACTTGGCCAAACAAAGTATGTATGGTCAGTTACCGTCTCCGATTGCAGTATTAACCTTAGACCAAGATCAAAAAACTGGACATCTTGCATTGAAAAAATACTTCAATGTGGATATGTCTCAAGTCCATGGTCTATGGATTACCTGTGGTGCTAGCCTTTCACCTTGGAATACACACCTTTCAAGTGAAGAATATGAGCCCGATGCCTTTGATCAAATTGGTAGCACCTTAGCCACATTAAGAGCCTACAGTAAAAATCTGTATGGCAATGAAAATACGGCCAATGCCTATAACTATGGTCATTTACCAGAAATCATTCTGGATGGTAAAGGTCGTGGTACTGCAGTTAAGCACTACTGCTTAGGCCGTATTTCACATGAGCTAATTCAAGTCATGCCAGACAACCGTACCGTGATCATGGGTGATGACTATACCAACGGCGGTTTCTTTATGTTTATTGCAGATAAAGAAAAAGATTTATCTGCTGGGACGCTCTACGTTGCCAAGTACACTGCTGAGCTGAATGAAACCTCTACAGCACCGATCAAATGGATCAAACTGGGTCATACCGACAGTAAAACTATTGAAGACTTGGTCAATGTCCGCGGCATTAAAGCTGACAATATTATGGAGAGCTTAACCACTGCACCTGCAGACTTAAGCGGTTATACGCAGATTGTATTGGATAAGAAAACTCTCTGGATCAAGTTAAAAGAAGCCAATAACGGTTTCAGTAAAGCAGAAATCGAATTAGCGGCTGCTTTCCTTGAAACACATCGTTATGCTGCGCTGAAAGGCGGTAGTATGGCATTCACCAAAATGGAAGGAACCACCGTTAACATTAAGGATAAGGTGGCTTATTCTGCACTTGCCAATATTCAAGACTCAATGATTGAAGGAAAATCGAGCTGGGTTGCTGCGCACAATGTTAAATTCAAGAGCACATTAAAGGCAGGTGGGGTACTTGCGCATGACCTGAAAGGCAGCCAAGTTGACCACCTAAATAATGTGATTAATAGTGAATGGACACCTTATCAAAGCCATATGATTCTCATGGGCAAAGATATTCCAGTGGATAGCCTGGGTAATACCGCTGATCCAAATAACATTGCCAGCCCAGACAACTTAAAATTCTCTGAAACATTACGTACTTTGTTCATTGGTGAAGATAGTGGTAACCATACCAATAACTTCCTTTGGGCTTATAACGTTGAGACTAAATCTTTAGATCGAATTCTTTCAACACCAGCAGGTGCAGAGTCAACAGGTCTACATGCGGTTGACTCAGTCAATGGCTGGACCTATATCATGAGCAACTTCCAACATGCAGGTGATAGCTCAAGTCTTCCTGCTGATTTAAAAGCAAAAGTTTTGGCTAACTACAATGGTGGTTATAGTGCAAGTGTTGGCTATATCACCGCTGATCCAGTTGCGCCATCAATTGAGAAAAAAGCTTAATTTAAGCAATCCACTCAAAAAAAAATGCCGACATCATGTCGGCATTTGTTTATCTCAATCCATCACAATCCAATCATTCAGCTCGTACTCGTGCTTATATGAAATGAATCGAACAGTAAGCTCATTTCATTTAAAGATTGAAATGATAGCGGTCACCGAACAGATCAATTTCTATGATAAAAAAGCCCCTTTAAATAAGGAGCTCAATTCAGTTAATTCAGCTTTATGCGGTTAATCACCAAAGTCTGAATAATCTTTGCTGCTGAATTTACTATAGCTTTTCCACGGTTCTACAATATTCACCTGTTGGATATTGGCTTTTAAAATGTCGTAGCGCAAACCATCTAAACTGCGTACTTCCACCCGTTTGGCAATATTATTGCGATTGTCCCATTCGATGCTCATTTTATTTTTCTTATTCTGACTTTCATACCAAGTACTATTGCTGTCTTTTTTCTTAACGGTCATTCCCTTTAAGCTTTTAGGGTCAATCAATGAATACACACAGCTCCAACAGCTACTCAGCCCTAACATATCGACATCGGCATCTTGTAAATGCACAACGGTTTTATCTTCCATCAGCACCAAATTGAGTTTGGGCTGTTTTTTCTGATCAATAAAATAATGCTGGGCCGCTTCTGCTAAATTCAAATGTTTATGCCCGCCCTTTTCATGTCCATGTTGGTGATGTTTAGGTAGTACACGTTCAATCCAAATATTCTGAGTATTACGATACATACGCTCCTGAAACACACTGGTACGGGTCACACCATCATTGCCAATACTTTGGGTCTCACGGGTAATGCTGGCACTTAATAACGGCGCTGCATGCAATGACGTCATTCCCACGCTCAGTAATATTGCACTCATCACTAGACGCATGTTATTTCCTACATAAAAAAACCTCAGTCATAGTGACTGAGGTTGTTTGCAATATGATGAAAATCTTCAATAAAGTGTTGAGGGTCTGTTAACATTTCAACCATGCCCTGCGTTATTGGCTAAAACAACAGAAACAAGGCATGAAACGCAGACAATGGCTATCCTCTGTCGCCAGTATCTGTGAAATGTTAGCAGCCCCTATTTAAAACCAAACGCTTCTTTTAATTTGCTGAATACCCATGCATTTTCACGTGTACCTTTAAATACTTGTGAACCCGCACCTTCAGCAAATAACAGTACATCACCACCACCATGTGTTTCAGAACCAGGATTGCCCAACTTTATCCCAACCTCTTGTAAATAATCATCGGCAGTTGCGTCATTGTCGGTAATGTCGATGCGTGAGGTTGGACGTGGCCCACCACCATTACCAAATACCAAAGTGGTTGAGGTTTTACCATTCACATCCAGATTCGGCGCATGCTTTTTACCATCCGCCAGCACCCGTGTGCGAGTATCTGTCGCTTTGGCTTCTTGATAGCTATAGCTCAAACCCAAAATACCTGGGTTAGTAGTTGTAGTTTTTCCCGTACGCGCGGTATAGCCATTAAAGGTCATGGTATGGTCATGGTCGGCCGTAACAACGATTAAAGTATTCTTTAACTCAGGGTCGGTTTTCTTGATTTTATCCAATGCCGTCTTAATCGCATTATCAAAAGCAATGGTGTCTTGCAATGCACGTTTGGCATTGGTGCCATGTAAAGCATGGTCAATACGTCCGCCTTCCACCATCAAGAAAAAGCCTTTGCCCGCAGTATCTTGTGCTTGTAGCAGGTCAATTGATTTCGCAGTCATTTCAGCCAAACTTGGTTGGTTTGGTGCTGTTCGTGCTCGGTCTAAATCGTATTCCAAATGTGAGGTTGCTGAATAAAGACCGATGTATTTTTTATTCAATGGTGCTGCATCCATCTCTGCTTTGGTCGCACCAACAGTGTAGTTTTTGGCTTTTAATTCATTCAGTAGGTTACGCCCATCAATACGCCCCTTCTTATTATCCGCCGCATTATAAGGGGTGAAATGATTGCGCCCGCCACCCATCAATACATCAACGCCATCTAACAGTTTAGTGTTATAACCTGCACCGCCAGGGATGACCTGACGTGCAATCTCAAACTGTGCATTACGATTACACACATGAGCAAATGTTGCAGCTGGCGTTGCATGGGTCAATTCCGTGGTGGTAATTGCGCCGACTTTTTTGCCATTGGCTTTGGCAAGTTCTAAAATCGTTTCCGCAGGGCTGCCCGCAGCCACACTTGAACCTGGGGTTGGACAATTATTGATGGCATTAGATACTTTGGTACCATCTGGTGCTGTACCCGCACTTGGTTCAACCGCGATCGTCCCAGGCGTCATTCCAATCACTTCATTACGGGTTTTCTTGCCCGTCATATAAGCAGCCATTGAAGGAGCACTGTCGGTGGTTTGACCATCTTCTGAATATGTCTTAATTCTTGCCGTACGGCGCAAGGTGTCCATGGTTAATTTGCCAGATTCACCGTAGCCATAAATACGGCTTGCCGTGACTGTGGTTGGCCCCATACCATCACCCAAGAAGAAAATGATATTCTTGGCTTCGCCCGCAGCTTGTGCACCAGTGCTTGCAGCAACTAATGCAACCGTTAAAACAGATGCTTTCATACCGAACTGACCTAATTTAAATTGTTTTAACATCATCGTTCTCCAGTCTGTTGTTATTTATCTAGGCCAATGGCTTTGCGAACTAGGTTAAAGACTTCGATATTTTCGAGGCTGCCATGGAAGTTGTCTGACCCTACACCAATTGCACCAAGGAACACATCAGTACCGCCATGCGTTTCACTATCAGCAAAACCAGTTTGCACCACAGCTTCTTGCTGGAAGTCATCTGCAGCGGTACCCGTACACCACCCTTCTTTATCAATATCCGTACCACGACTATCGGTAAATTTACCCGCTGGGCCCGTGACTGGATTACAGCTATCGTTATCAACTAAGCCACCACGTGCTTCGATACGATCATTGTCTAAACGCTTTTTACCTGTACCAAAGCCGATAATTGGATATGGGTTGCCATTCACATCGGTTGAGAAACCTGCCTTGTTATAGTTTTTGACTAAACCGAGGACACTGGTCTCACCACCTTTTACATATTTACCGGTACGTTTTGCATAGCCATTCAAGACCATGGTGTGGTCATGGTCAGCCGTGACCACGATCAAAGTATTCTTGAGCTCAGGATCGGTTTGTTTGACTTTATCAATCGCAGCTTTAATTGCATTATCAAATGCAACGGTGTCTTGTAAGGCGCGCTTGGCATTGGTGTCATGCAGTGCATGGTCAATACGTCCACCCTCAACCATCAAGAAGAAACTTTTATTTTTCGCTTGGAGGACATCAATCGCCTTGGTGGTCATATCGGCAAGGCTTGGCTCATCAATTTTCTTATTGGTACGATCCAAGTCATAGTTCATATGGCTGGCATTAAATAAGCCCAATAATTTTTTGGTTTTGCTTGGATCAATTTTGGTTAAATCACTTCCGCTTGAAACAAAGCTATAGCCTTGATCTTGCATTTCTTTGACCAGATCACGACCATCAGCCCGTTTACCGCCCGATACCGTCGTTGGTTTAAACTGGCGTAAGCCACCACCCAAGACCACATCTACACCATCGTTTAATTTAGTATTATACGCGCCCCATCCTGTACCTTTACCTGCAGGAACAAGCTGTGCCGCAATATCGTTCTCGGCATCACGATGGCACACATGCGCATAGGTCGTGGCAGGTGTTGCATGGGTAATACGGGTTGTGGTAACTAGCCCAGTGCCCATGCCTTGCGCTTTAGCAAGTTCAAGCAATGTTTCTGCTGGTTTCTTGCCTTTATTGGATGCAACATCGTCACAGGTACTGGTGCCGTCTGCTTTCGGTGGAGATGCGATGGTACCTGTCTGCATGGAAATGACTTCATTGTTCATTTTCACGCCCGTCATATAGGCAGCCATAGACGGTGCACTGTCTGTCACTTGACCATCTTCTGAAAAGGTACGAACAAATGCAGTTTCTGGCAGCGTATCAATGGTCAAATCGCCATCTTCCCCAACAGAATAAATACGCGATGCGGTTAAGGTGGTAATCCCCATACCATCGCCCAAGAAGAAAATTACATTTTTTGCAGTGGGTGTTTTTGGTACTTCTGTTTTTTCATTGTTATCACTATCGTTACAAGCAGTCAGTCCCGCTGACAAAACTGCCATTAAACTGACCGCCAATAGCTTTTTGGAAAAGCCCGTCTTTGATAAGAACATAGAATATCCCCAGATGTATTGTTTGGACGTAACTTGATTGGCTACACCATAACAATGCTGGGTGACCCTTTTATGTCATCGTGATGACAGTATTATTTCATCTTGTTGTTTTATATACATAATTATGTTATAACATATCAACCTAACGCTTCAGATCAACGTGCAAATCAACCACTTGTCCCTGCTGTTCACCCTGTTGAGATTTTTCTAGCCATTGCCATTTGGTATCAGTTAATCTTAAAAAATTAGAGCATCGTGTTCCATAAACTGGGCTTTGAATAAAGGTGGATGACAATAAGGCTTCCATCTCAGGATTAATTCCCGTATCAGGTAACAGATTAGCAATGACTTTACGCTCATCTTCCAAAATATCCCAAGCGGCAGCATCAATTACTGATTCAGTCATTTGTACTTGCTGCAACATCGGTAACAACTCTTGGGTAAAGCGCTGACGCAAATGTTTGGTTTTCTCCCAATCTTCCGACATCAGACCATTGGACACCACATAGACCCCATTGGCGAGCACTTGGGGAGCTTCGCCACGGTTACTCATATATACTGCTTGTGTTTGATCTCCGATAAATAAATTAAAGCCTGCATAATCCTGTTGCAGTTGTTCCAGTTGCTGGGCAAAACGAATCGGGGCTAAGTCACTTTCCAAGAAAGATTGAATCAAGTGCCCGCGAGAAGTCGTATAATTTTTTTGATCGCGACCATTGCGAAAATTGGTGACAATCGCCCAACGGCCTGATGCCGTTACTCCCATCCACGTCCCGCCAGACTGTAAGTCCTGTCCTGCCACAATGCTGCTGTTTTGCCATGCATGCAAGACAGCAGTGGGTCGATGATAAAACTCATCCCGATTTGAAATTAAACACAGCGGCATTTTATCCAGCACCTGCCATGCAAAAGCGACAATACACATAAGTCCTTTTTCTCCCACGTTTTGGGACATTGATCTTTCACATTGAATGTACAACATTTTTCACATCATTCCGCTACAATCTGCTCAAAATATAAAATTGAGGAGCAGCGATGCTGACCTATCCAAATATTGATCCAGTTGCGCTGAGCTTAGGACCAGTCAAAGTGCACTGGTACGGGCTGATGTATCTTCTGGCTTTTCTATGTGCATGGGGTTTAGCATCGTATCGCGCTAAACAACGTGATGGCTGGACAGGCGACATGGTGTCAGATCTGGTCTTCTACGGCGCATTGGGTGTGGTACTCGGTGGCCGCGTCGGCTATGTGTTGTTCTATGAATTTGGTAAATTTTTAGAAAATCCATTATGGCTGTTCCAAGTCTGGACCGGCGGCATGAGCTTCCATGGCGGCTTCCTCGGTGTCATCATTGCGATGCTATTTTGGTGTAAAAAATACCAAAAAACATGGTTCCAAACCTTGGACTTTATTGCACCCTGCGTACCAACAGGCTTAATGTTTGGCCGCTTTGGTAACTTTATTGGGGGGGAACTATATGGCCGCCCAGTTCAAGATCCAAGCTACCCATTTGGCATGATTTTCCCAACCGATCCATTGGGTCTGGTGCGCCATCCGTCACAAATCTATCAAGCTCTCTGTGAAGGTTTGATTCTATTTATCGTGCTCTGGTGGTTCAGTTCTAAGCCTCGCCCACGTATGGCCGTTTCAGCCTTATTCTTGGTCGGCTATGGAGTTGCACGCTTCTTTATGGAATTCTTCCGCGAACCCGATGCAGACCAAGGCTACATCTTATTTGGCTGGATGACCAAAGGTCAGATTCTTAGCTTCCCAATGATTATTATTGGTCTGTGGATGATCTGGTACGCTTACCGTAAGAACATCTATGACTGGCAGTTAAAGAAATAATAAAAAAGGGAGCGAATGCTCCCTTTTTTAGGCCGATGATTTAAGCTATTTATCAATCATTCAGAAACAGCGTATATTGATACTATCCCGCGTAGGAGAGCATCAATGCAGCAACAACGTCAGTATCTCACCCACTTTAAAGTGCAGGAACTGGTGCTTTGCCTCTCTCCCTTACAGTTCAATCAGCAGTTGGTCAGCCAAATCGAAAAATTACTTGGACTCAGTTTCCTCAACGACAATGAGCCGCATCGGGTGTGTTTCGCCAACCAAAATATCGAATTACAAGATGCGTATAAACAGGTGTTTAGCCCAGTTGATCTACTGGATTATCTCTATGCAAGTTTAATCGCAGACCAACAAAGTGCAGAAAAAATACAGCTAGATCATCCAGCCTTAGCGCCAATTCCCTACCCAACGGACAATCTTACTTTCTGGAAAATGGTCGCAACGGGGCGGCAATATCGACTTTCGCTGAGTTAAAACTTTCCAACCAATGCTTTCACCACTTCACCTAAACGCTTGCCTTGTGCTTCACACAAGATTTTTTCATCTTGACTTAAGCTTTGATCATGACGTGGTCCGCTGACATGACTGGCGCCATATGGCGTTCCACCCGTTTTGGTATTTGATAAAGCAGGGATTGAGTTTGCTAAGCCCATAATCATCATACCGTGATGAAACAATGGCGGTAGCATGCTCAATAAAGTGCTTTCCTGCCCACCATGCATCGAACCAGAAGAAGTAAACACACAAGCAGGCTTATTATGCAAAGCACCATTCAGCCATAGACTAGTGGTTTGATCCCAAAAGTACTTCATCTCACTGGCCATATTGCCAAAACGCGTTGGCGAACCCAAGGCCAAACCCGAACAATGGCTGAGATCTTCTAAAGTGCAATAAATGTCACCATCGGCTGGAATACTCTCTGCCGCTTCGGTCACTACGGTGGTTAAATTCGGTACGGTTCGAATGCGCGCCGTCACACCCGCTGCTTCAATTCCATCGGCAATCAGATGCGCCATTTGCTTGGTTGAACCATATTTACTGTAATAAAGAACAAGAACGTAAGGTTGCATCACTTTCAAGAATTTTGTTAAAAAGGACACTATACGACATTTTTTACTTTTTGAGCTGTAGTAAATCCTGTGATTCCACTGGATTTTTATTAAAAATAACTAGGATAGAACCCATGATCTTAAATCGTTATCTAAAAAAACTGCCCTTTTTAGAGAAAACATGGTTTCAATTTATTGTGTTTGTGTTACGACGTTTTGAAGCGGATCGCTGTCGGGAACAAGCAGGAGGTTTGACCTATACCACCCTGTTTGCAGTGGTACCGATGCTGACTGTTTTTTTAGTGATTATCTCTTCGATTAAAGCTTTAGAACCAGCTCGACAACAGTTACAACAATTGATTTATAGCAATTTTTTGCCGAAAAGCACCATTGCCTTTGATAAAGCCTTAAATGCCTTTACCGAAAAATCCAGTAACCTGACCATCATTGGTGTACTGTTCCTGTTTGTCACCACGGTACTGATGCTGACTTCGATTGAGAATGTATTTAATCGGATTTGGCGAGTAAAAGAGACACGCACAGGTTTAGTCGGATTTATGCGTTATTGGACCATTATTTCCTTAGGACCTATTGTTCTGGGCAGTGCCTTTGTCCTATCTTCGACCGTCGCCTCTATCAATGTACTCAGTAATAACTTTGCGGGTTATCAACTCGATGGCTCTTTTATTCTGTGGCTGATCTCATTTCTATTGACCATTGTCGGCTTCTTTATTTTATATTGGACCATACCCAACCGTATTGTCCCCGTCCTTTCAGCACTGATTGCGGCCTGCTTTAGTGCCACCATCTTTGAAGTGTTAAAACGTTTTTTTGGTTGGGTGATGAGCAATTTCACCAGCTATGAAATCGTCTATGGTGCTTTCGCTGCGGTGCCAATTTTCCTGCTATGGATTTATTTATCTTGGAACATCATCTTATTGGGTGTCGAGATCAGTTACGCTCTGACCGCATTTCATTCGGGTAAAGAACAAAAGCGCCATCCGATTCTGATGTTATTAGATATACTGGAACTGTTTTATAAGAAACAACAAATCGGTCAAAGTGTCAGTGAAAAAGAGCTGTTAAATATTATTGGTCGTGGTGAATTGGGTCGTTTACCTGCCTATATCATTCAATTAGAACAGCAAAATCTGATTATGCGAACCGATAAAGATGAATATGTCTTGGTCCGCAATCTGTCTCAGGTGGATTTTTGGAGCTTCTTCACCGCCCTACCTTATCCACTGCCATTACGTCCCGATGTAGAGCACATCCATCAAGATGATGAATGGATGGAACGGCTTGGTCCTTCCTTGGTTGAGAGTAATGATTATTTAGCCGCCAAACTGTCGATTCCACTATCCACACTGTTTGAACAGAAGTAAGCAAAAAGGTCTCTTAGGAGGCCTTTTTTTATTTCCTTAACCAACCTTGCAAACTCACCACCACAATGCCGAGCAAAACCAAAGTAGAACCAATGATGAAATTTAGCTCAATTTTTTCGCCTAATAACCAGACACCGAAAGCCATTCCAAACAGTGGTGTGAGGAAGGAAAATACTCCCAAACGAGAAGCCAAATAGTTCCGTAACAACCAAAACCATGCCAAAAAACTGGCAAAAGAAACCACCAAGGTATGGAAGGCCAGACTGCCTATCACCAATGGGCTAAAGTGAATCGTCGCTTGCCCCAAAACAAGCGCCACGCCAAACAACAATACAAAACTACCTGCCAATTGATAAAACAGCGTTTGAGTCACCGCCGCTTGTGCCAGTGACGATAAACGGACGGTAATGGTGGTCGCCGCCCAAGCAATCCCTCCAGCCAAAGCCAGTAAGTCACCCCACAACATCTGTTGATCCGCAATCGATGCACTTGAATTTGCACGTAAAAAAGTCACCACGATCCCTAAAAATGCAATCCCAATACCTGCCCATTGCAACAGACTGAGACGCTCCGAAGGAAGCTTCCAATGTAAGCCCAAGGCGACAAAAATCGGTGCGGTATACAGCAGCACCACGGCATGCGAAGCAGAGGTCAGCTGTAAGGCCTGTGCCAATAAAAAGAATTCCAAAGAAAATAGCAAGGCAACCAGGGCACCCGCTTTTAAATTCTGGCGATTGAAGAGTTGACTGCTTTTATCCAGATACAACAAGGGCAATAACAACACTGCAGCCAGTCCTGAACGCAACGCGATCTGCATTAAGGGAGAAATGTCAGGCGCTGCCATTTTTAAAATGACTTGTTGCAGTCCCCAAATCATACACAATACGATCATCAGACCCGATGCAGTTGCATCTAATGCTTTACGCTCATCCATTTCGCGTTCCTGATTTTATGGCTTGAGCATCAATATAAGGCTGTCGTATTTTCATGATATAGTGAAAATACGACAATAGATGCGTGTTTTCAGGCAATTCTCATGTTATGAAAAAATCAGCTCAAAGGATTCAAGATTTTCAGGCCATCCCGACCTACAATGATATTCCTGCCCCCTTATGGCTACAGATTCGAGATGCACCTGCGGAGACTTTTTATCCAAATCATGCTCATGCGTGGGGTGAATTTATCTATGCCTTCGATGGCGTTTTAGAAGTTAATATTGAGCAAATTCATTATTTAACTCCGCCACCTTATGGGATCTGGTTACCACCGAATTTACAGCATAGTGGCATCAATCGTAACGAGGTCACCCATTGCACCTTGTACGTGCATGAATCACTCTGCCAAAACATGCCGCAACAGGCAGGTATCTTATTGTCTGCACCCTTAGTTTCTGCACTGCTTGAACATATCCGCAAACATCCCTTTGCTGAACAGGATCCAGAGTATTTACGCTTGCTGCAAGTTTTGCTCGACTCACTGACCCATGCCGAACTTGTCGGGAGTTATTTACCCACAACACAACATCCCGCGCTAGCGAAAATATTGACCCATTTACATGAATTCCCTGCGGATAACAGTACCTTGGAACAGCTTGCACAAATGATCAATATGACTGAACGCACCCTTGCCCGTTATAGCCAAAAAGAATTGGGAATGTCTTTGCACGAATGGCGCCAACGTCTTAAAGTCATGAAAGCGATGTCGATGTTAAATCAGGGTAAGACCATTGAAAATATTGCTTTGGACTTAGGTTATGCCAGTTCATCAGCTTTTATTTATATGTTTAAACGCTGGATGCACTTCACCCCAGACCAGTTTCGTAAGCTGTATCAAGGCAGTTAAGTTTGCGATCAACACCTTAACGAAGATTGGACTCAACAGAAAATCATAATTTTCAGATATAAAAAATGGCGCTACTCTTTAGAACAGCACCATCCTTTTATTTCAACTTAGGCTTTGACGAACGTATCCCAATCATATTCGCCTGACTGGGTAATCAATTTCATAGTCAATTGATCATTGGCACGTAATGCCCCCACGCCTGCGGGGGTGCCTGTCATAATCACATCACCAGCTTCTAGGCTAAAGGATTGATTAATTTCAACCAATAAAGTGCCGATATCAAAAATCATATCTTTGCTAAAACCATGCTGACGGTCTACCCCATTGATATTCAAAATCAGCTCTAGCTCTTGTAAGTCACCAATTTCGTCTGCTTCAATCCAGTCTGCCAAAATACAGGCACCATCAAAGGCTTTGGCACGTTCCCACGGTTCACCCTTAGATTTTAAATCGCTCTGTAAATCACGTAGGGTCAAATCCAGACCTAAAGTGATGGCACCAATGGCTTCTAGGGCTTTGGCAGGATCGGTTTCTTGAGATAATGGATGGGCGATTTGCAAACAAATTTCGCATTCATAATGACACTCACCCAAAGCCTGATTCCAGCTCACACCTTGCGCTAAAGAGCCAATACTGCTCGGTGGCTTAATAAATAGCAGTGCGCGGTCAGGAATGGCATTGCCCAATTCCTTGGCATGTTCCGCATAATTTCGGCCGACACACACAATTTTTGAAGGACGTGTACTCATGAAAACTCCTTGTTCTTTCAACCGTCGATAAATTTACTTTTTAAAACTATGTTCAAACTTTGTTTGATCTGCTGAATCGCTAAATGCACGTTTAGGCACGATCACCACGGTATGACTTTTTAGCTCCAACATGTAGGTCAACTTGCCAACCGCAAATGATTGGACTTCGGCATATTGTGCACTTTGTTTTTTGCCTGCGGCATACAATTCAAAATGATCTTGGTAAAGATCAATGCCCTGCTCACTTTTGCCAAATTGATAGCGTACAAATTGGCGCTTAAACAACATCGGTAATAACCAGTAGCGCATGACCGCTTGCATCACCAGAAAAAAAGCACCCAGTGCAACGTAATAACGTCCAACACCAGAAAAGCCTAAATAAATTCCCCACAAAATAATCGCAATGCTGATCACAGGAGTTAAAAAGCGGCTAAAGGTTTTTTTGCCAAAAGTAACCAAAGCAAAACCATCTTGTGATTCTTCTAAATTCAAATAATAGCGCACCGATACACTTGGACGTTGTTCAGACATTTTTGATTTCTAACATTTGAAAAAAAACTGACCTATTAGAACATAAATGATTTAATGGGAAATCACATTTATCGCGATTTAATACAAAATTTAAATGTGATGTTTTTCTCTTTTGGGCTCGCCCTTTTATATCAATTTAATTTTATCGATGAATTTAACAGTATGAAAATGATGAAGATGCCACAACAGTTTAGATCTTTGCTGCTTCTTTTAGGTCTTTTGATCACACTCAGCGCCTGTAGCCAACAATCCTTTCTCGAAAAGATTGTACCGCCCCAAGAAAAAGCTTTTGCCGAGGATATGTTTAATCAACTCAGCAACAAAAACTATGCCGCTGTTGAGAAATATCTTAGTCCGGAACTGCAAGATGAATCCACCCAGAGTACTTTGATCCAAATGGCGGGCTTATTTCCGGCTGAACCCGTTAAAAATATCAAGTTAATTGCAGCCAATAAAAGCTTATTTAAAGATGTCGTCACTTATGACTTAACCTTTGAATATGAATTTGCAGATCAGTGGCTGATGAATAAAATCGTACTCAGTAAACAGGCAGATCAAATCCGTATTATTGGCATTCATGTTCAACCGATTGAGCATTCTGTCCAAGCCCTGCATGGCTTTACATTTGCAGGAAAAAGTCTACTGCATTATGTCGTGTTTATCCTTGCCATTGTGATTCCATTGTTTTGTATTTATGCCTTTATCTTGTGTGTCAGAACCCCGATGGCAAAGAGAAAATGGGTATGGTTAATTTTTATTTGCTTTGGCTTTATGCAATTTTCACTCAATTGGACCGATGGCAGCTATGCTTTTCAAATGCTGAGCTTCTTGGTCTTAGGTGCGGGTTACTTCCAGCAAACCGTTTACAGTCCAATTATTTTGCAAATTGCAC
Source organism: Acinetobacter sp. ESBL14 (assembly GCF_036668815.1). NCBI lineage: Bacteria > Pseudomonadati > Pseudomonadota > Gammaproteobacteria > Moraxellales > Moraxellaceae > Acinetobacter > Acinetobacter sp. ESBL14. The sequence continues at coordinate 523,755 of NZ_JAZEVS010000002.1, read as the reverse complement.
TGCCTCTGGGCGCCATCTTGTTTGTTTATCGCCGTAAAAGCTTAATGGCTGAACAATAAACTTTGCCTAGACCCGCTTCGGACAACGACTTAAGCGGGTTTTACACAATGCGACTATTTTTTATGCATAAAAAATTTTATTAATAAGCAGTATTGATCGCTCATGCGCGTATCAAGTCATTAGATGAAATCACGGATAAAAATCAAAGGAATGTGATGGCTTATTTAAATGGTCTAATCTTGCCCTGTCTTTTATTAGGACTCACACAAAGCTGTTTTGCCAAAATATTGCCTTGGACAGACAATATTCCAAGTGCCTTACAACCTTTTCAAAATAATCCTCAACTGTTGGCCAGTTATACCCAAAACAATATTTTTATTTATGGTCATCCTGCGACCAAAACAGCCGTACCCACACTGAAAAGTAATCCTCAGCCCAGTGTCAGTTTTAACTCAGCCGCAATCATTGTCCCCGTCAATGCCCAACAAGTGTCCAAAACACTGACCGATTTCAGCCACTATGTCGGATTATTCCCAACCCTCAAATCGGCGAAAACATTAGAGCAGTCTGGCAACATTGTTCAAATGAAATATCGAGTCTCGATTCCAACCCCAATTCCCGTACTTAACTTTAATGAAGACGTTACGCTGCAACATCAGATTAAGCCGAATAGTATTGCCAGTTTGGTGATTGATGCGCCAATTCCCTACGGCGTCGGTAAATTTGAATGGTACGCCTTGGACGATCACCGCACCTTAATCACGTTGACCCAATGGGGCGATTTGAATCAACCCAAAGGATTTATTGTTAAGAAAATTCTCAATGCCATTCCTGAAGTAAAACTCGGAATTCCAAGTAGTAGCAATGCGTTTATTTTAGAATCCTTAAGAACCCGTTTTATTCAGTCTAACCTGGCTCCCCTGAATGCAGGCCAAATACCGAATTCGCAGTTGAATGCAGCACAACTGAATAAAGTCACACAATTGATTCAATCTGCTCAGCAACCTGTCAGTATTCTGCATGCGCCGACCAGTATGCTGTATACCCATGGCCGAGAATCCATGCGGTTTACCACCACCTACCAATTTTATAAACAACCGACCCAGCCCTTGCAGAAATGGCTCAGTCCATCGGCCTATCAAGAGCTGTTTCCTCGACAAATTAAAAAAGTGGTGACCACTCCCATCCAAAATCAGGCACAGGATGCGGATATTCAAGTCAATGTCGGTCTGGGTGTTATCAATATTCCCTTTGCCTTTAAATTGCGCTTTAACTATCCGCAACTGGCTGAAAATAATTTTTATGCCAATGGTGGAGATTTGCGTTTTATTAAGGGAAAAATGCAGTTGAGTTCACTGAATCAAGGCACCTTATTGAGCATGACCAGCGCGATGAAAATTGATGAGAAAGCCCCATTCTTGTTAAGAGCCATGCGCAGTCTGCCTTATCATGATGTACTCCCCGCCGTTGGGGGTAATGCTGTGTTTGTACAAAAAATCAAAGCAAAAATATAAGACGTAAAAAAACCGCATTTAAGCGGTTTTCTTTGTTCAAATTGGTGCGCTCAGAGAGATTCGAACTCCCGACCCCTTAGTTCGTAGCCAAGTGCTCTATCCAGCTGAGCTATGAGCGCATATTTGATGGAGCGCATTATACGCACTTCTCCTCAAATGATAAGCCTTTTTTCACAAGATTGCACTCAACTGGCTATAGATTCGGCATTTCGCTGTTATTTGCACAAAATACACCCATAACCACCTTAAAACGCTCCTTCACGCTCTCATTTCATCAAAATCACTTCACCTCTCCCTTTATAATATTCCTCGGATTGGTAAGTTTTTTTAAATAACCCACCAATAACAGCCGAAATACGATAACTTTTGATGGGTGTTAATTTTAAAAAATGAATTAAGAAAAAATTTAAAATATTGATCTTTATTAATTAAATATCATTAAAAATTCTTGGAAATATTTTTTTGCAAAGCAGTAACAAATCTTAAAACTTTCTTATTTCGATACCCGTTTTAAGCTCAAATATGGCTTTAATTGTCTGATAAAACAGGCTAAATAAACTAAAAGCAAAATCACCCTTGTTTTTCAAATAAAATACAATTGTAAATTTAATTAAAACAAATAAGTCATAAATATATTAAAATTCAATATCTTAAACTCATATTTAACAATCTTTTTTTAAACGGTTACAGATTGACAAAACAATTGTCACATATAACACTAAATACGATTAATGTGACTTTAATCACAAAAAAATCATAGCCATTTAATAATTACTCAAAACAACACAACTTTAAAAATATAGGTATCGTTATGCTTTTCAAAACTCTTTTATCACCCATTAAAAGTATTACTTCTAGTTTAGTTGATAGTAATACCTCAACATCACACGTTGGCGGTTCAATCCTAGCACCCCTCTCCTTATCCACAATTACAAATACTGTGACCCATACGGTCAGCAATATCACAAGCGGATCAGCCAGTAATCCCGTCAGTGCAGTGACAGGGATTTTAGGAAACGTAACAGGCAGTGCCAGCCCACTTTCAACAGTTACAAATATCATTGGTGGTGTTACTGGCGGGACAAGTGGAAATCCACTTGGAGCTGTAACTGGTATTATCGGAGGAATTACAGGTGGTACTGATGGCGGCCCTCTTGGGTCAGTAACAGGCATCATCGGTGGAATTACAGGAGGGACCAATGGTGGTCCTCTGGGTGCTGTTACTGGAATTATTGACGGCATCACAGGTGGAGCTGAAGGCGGCCCTCTTGGTGCCGTTACTGGAATTATTGGCGGCATCACAGGTGGAGCTGAAGGCGGTCCGCTTGGTGCCGTAACAGGTATCATTGGTGGTATTACAGGTGGAGATCTTGGCAATAATCCAGTCACAGGTGTGATTCAGGGCGGCATCGATGTCCTTCAAGGATTGGAGAGTTTAAAAACCGATATCATCAATACAGGCATTGATACTGTTGCAAGTACGATTATCGGTGCAGTTCACCAGTCTGAACATCCTATTGGGGACTTAGCCAATCTCGGTACCCTCACTTTTGAAACCTCTCGCGATACCGTTAACGGTACACTTGAAGCAATTTCTGACTTAGCAGGTGCTGATATCGGTGGTGCCGCAGGTTCGCTGACCGGTGTTGTCGGCACACTGATTAATAATGGTTCAACCGCTTCTGGTCTGGTTCAGCATATTGCTGGCGATCTGACTGATGTGGGTGGCATTATCGGTGGTATCACTGGTGGTATTGGTGGCGGCGAAGGCGGTCCTCTGGGTGCAATTACTGGCATCATCGGTGGCATCACTGGCGGTATCGGCGGTGGTGAAGGTGGCCCGCTTGGTGCGATCACTGGCATCATCGGTGGAATCACTGGCGGTATCGGCGGTGGCGAAGGCGGTCCGCTTGGTGCAATCACTGGCATCATTGGTGGGATTACGGGCGGCGATCTGGGCAATAACCCTGTTACAGGAGTCATCCAAACGGGTATCGATGTGCTTCAAGGTGTTGAAAGCCTGAAAACCGATATTATCAACACAGGTATTACTACGGTAGGTGGTGCAATTAGCAGCGTGCTTCCGGGTGTTCATCCTGTTACAGACCTTACCAACCTTGGTACCCTCACTTTTGAAACCTCTCGCGATACCGTTAACGGTACACTTGAGGCAATTTCTGACTTAGCAGGTGCCGACATTGGTGGTGCCGCAGGTTCACTGACTGGTGTTGTCGGCACACTGATTAATAATGGTTCAACCGCTTCTGGTCTGGTTCAGCATATTGCTGGCGATCTGACTGATGTGGGTGGCATTATCGGTGGTGTAACTGGTGGTATCGGCGGTGGTGAAGGCGGTCCGCTTGGTGCGATCACGGGTATCATTGGTGGAATCACTGGCGGTATTGGCGGTGGCGGTCCTCTGGGTGCAATCACAGATATCATTGGTGGGATTACTCTGAGCAATAACCCTGTTACAAGTGTGATTCAAACAGGAATTGATGTGCTTCAAGGTGTTGAAAGCCTGAAAACCGATATTATCAACACAGGTATTACTACGGTAGGTGGTGCAATTAGCAGCGTACTTCCAAACGTGCATCCAATCACTGATTTGACTAATCTTGGTACCCTCACCTTTGAAACTTCTCGTGATACCGTTAACGGCACACTTGAAGCAATTTCTGACCTAGCAGGTGCTGATATCGGTGGCGCTGCAGGTTCTCTGACTGGTGTTGTCGGCACACTGATTAATAATGGTTCAACCGCTTCAGATCTGGTTCAGCATATTGCAGGCGATCTGGCTGATGTCGGTAGCACCCTTGGTGCTATTACTGGTGAAGGCAGTCTTTTAGGTACAATCGTTGGCGGTATTACAGGTGGAATTGGTGGCGGCGAAGGTGGCCCTCTTGGTGCGATCACAGGTATTATCGGTGGTATCACAGGTGGTATCGGTGGCGGCGAAGGTGGCCTAAGTGTGATTACAGATATTCTTGGAACCATTAGCAATGGTGTGAACAGTGGAGATGTTCTTGCTGGAATCGCACAACCTATACAAACCGTTATCAGCAATGGCAATATCGCGGTGGATACCTTACAAGATCATGTCAGCAGTTTATTCAACGATGCTTCACTAGATAGTATCAATAACCTAATCAGTGTCAGTGTTGGCAATGGAGATTACAGTCTTCATGGCAGCGTAGATGGAATTTTAGATGCGCTCACAGGCACAGTCACTTCTGGTATTGCAGTCGGTGAACCAAATCCAAATGGCGGCTCTTTAACAGATCTCGTGTCTCTGCAAGCTCCTCTCAACAACCTGACAGATCAACTCTTCAGTTCCGTGAATCATTTCTAAATAGATCGATTCAAAAAGCCGCTGATATCAGCGGCTTTTTATTTTTAAAACATTTATGAATTCTATTTTTCAGTTAAATTTAGTACTTATATTTTTTCAACCCAACACATTATGTTTATAATTACGGCACAAAATGTTTATTAATTTAAAAATAAAAATTACTTAAAGCCATAGATTTAAATATTTATAAAATTATAAAAATACTAATCAAAACAACATAAGACAATTAAATACCAAAAACCACAAAAACTAAATAAAATCCCCCAAGAGCCTTTTAAATTAGGCTCGATTACCCCCTTAAACCTCAAGTAAAAAGAGACAGGGATGAATTACGCATAATTTTTAATTTGTTAGGATGACATCAATGAAAATTAATTTTTTTATCGCCAGTATACTTTGCATGGCAACCAGTTCAGCATTTTCATCACCTAAATTCTATGGTGAGATTGATACCAGTATCGATTATATTCCCGAAAAAAATGCGAATTCTGCTGACCGTGATACCTGGAAAATGAATAGCAATAGTTCATTTCTTGGGATTAAAGGTGAGGAAAAATTAACCAGCCGCTTAAGTGCACTCTATTTAATCGAATGGGCATTTAATGCCGATGGAGATGGAACGGACTGGTCTCATCGAGATCGATATATTGGCTTAAAAGATGAAAAATTTGGTACGTTGAAAGTGGGTAAAAATAATTCTCCTTTAAAAAAAATGTCGAGTGCTGTAGATAGTTTTAATAATTATATGCGCAACACTGCCGATGTGAGAGGTATTATGCCTGGTGAAAATCGGATCAATAATTCCGTGGTTTATGATTCACCCAAAATCACAGTCAGTGATGAAGCCAATCTTGCGTTCAGTGTTTTACTTGCGACAGGAGAGGCCCAAGGCATTGCCAGTAGTCAAGGAGGCGTTACTGTAGACGGCAATGGTTTAGGTGATGCATGGTCAACCTCCCTAACCTATACCAGTCCAATGTTTTTAGCTGGAATTGCCTACGACAAAGCAATTCCAAGCAACTTCCTAGGTCGTGGTTTCTTGAATGCTGCTGATCCTCATATTGATATTAATCGTGTATTTGCTGCTGCAAATACGATTCGTCTAACAAGCCTAATTAAACCCATCGAAGGAATGGCATTAAAAGCATTGATACAAACATCAGAGGTTGAAGAAGCCAGTGGTAATCAAGCAGGCGCAGCTAATATTGATCAATCAGTAGGTTGGCTCCTAGGTGCTGAGTATCGGTTGTCAAACGATTCGAAATGGAATGTAAAAGCCCAATATAGCCAGAATTCAACCCGTTTTAAAAATGACGATGCAAACTATGATGCTAAACAAATTATGACAGGAGTTGATTATCTATTTAACAAACAAGTCAAGGCATATGGATACACAGCTTATGCAACCTTCAAACAGGCAAATTTAGAAGATAAGCAACCTGTAATTGGGACTGGTTTAGAGTTTAAATTTTAGAACAAAAATATAATCCTTCCAACAAGCCTAAAGCCCATAAACTTTAGGCTTTTTTACATCCACAAAAAAATTATTTATCAAATAACGAGTACTAAAAACCTAAAATATCAAACACAGCGTCCTATATTGATAAATAAAAAATTAACATTTTTTAATTTAATCAATAAAAACAGTATTTATTTCAAAAATAAATTATTAGAAAAATTATATTAAAAAAAAGAATCTCTACAACCCAGACGATAATGCTAACCTTTTTACACACCTTTTAAACCACTTAAAATAGAGAAGAGTGGAATTTTAAATCTTCTTGTATTACCCCCAATAATCAAGCAATGACGCTTAGATAAAATATGTGCAGTTTGCATATTAAAACAATGATGAATGGAGACATATTAAACATGTTAAGAAGAGTTACCTTTACCAGCACTTTAATCATTTTAGGCTTAAGTCTTACAGCATGTACAAAGAATAAGACGGTCACTGGAGAACCCAAACGCCCTGAATGTATTGCACCTGCGAAACCTGGTGGTGGCTTTGATCTCACCTGCAAACTCACTCAAAATGCGTTTAAGGAAACTGAGCTCTTAAGCTCTCCTATGCGTGTCACTTATATGCCGGGTGGTGTTGGGGCTGTTGCATACAATAAAATTGTTGCCAATGATCCTGGCAATAACAATGCCATCGTCGCTTTTTCAACTGGCTCACTTCTGAATCTAGCCCAAGGAAAATTTGGACAATACAACGAAAAAGATGTTCGCTGGTTAGCTGTAGTCGGAACTGATTATGGGGTCGTTGCCGTTAATGCAGAATCGCCTTATCAGAATTTGAATGACTTGGTCACAGCCCTACAGAAAGATCCAAAATCTGTCAGTTTTGGTGCTGGCGGTAGTGTCGGTGGTCAAGACTGGATGCAGACAGCGATGCTTGCCAAAGCAGCAGGCGTTAACCCTAAAGAGATGACCTATATTGCATTAGAAGGCGGTGGTGAAGCGGTAACCTCTGTTCTAGGTAATCATATCCAAGTGGTTAGTGCTGGCATTGCAGAAGTAATTCCACATGTCAAATCTGGAAAATTGCGTGCGCTTGCCGTGTTCGCACCAGAACGCTTACCCAATGCACTGGCTGATATCCCGACCGCAAAAGAACAGGGCTATGACATCCAATGGCCAGTGGTACGGGGGTACTATGTCGGCCCTAAAGTCAGTGATGAAGCCTATCAATGGTGGAAAACCGCTTTTGAAAAAATGATGGCCGACCCTAAATTTGCCAAATCCAGAGAGCAATTCGATTTACTCCCGCTCTCCATGACAGGTGAAGAACTCGATCAGTTTGTTATGCAGCAAACCAATCAATTACGTGTCTTATCTAAAGAATTCGATCTCATCACCCAATAATCCGAAAACAATAAAAGTATTTTGATCACGCATCTTCCGTGGCAACAAGATCGGATCGAAATACGCCTAAATCTGAATGCAAAAAGGAATATTTTATGTCCGTGGAAAGGATTTTTGCAGGGACTTTAGGCCTCGTCAGCCTTGGTCTTCTATATTTGGCTTGGAGCTATGTCGCCCCAATCGCTTATGACCCACTAGGTCCGAGACCCTATCCTGTCCTGCTGTTAATACTTTTAATTTTAGCTTGTCTTTATCTAACCTTTAGGCCTCAAAAACTAACTGAGCAAATTGATCTCGGCTATACCGCCGCTGTGCTGAAGAAAATCGGTGTCATGATGTTATTGATGCTGATGTATGCCCTGACTTTTGAATGGTTAGGCTTTCCAATTGCAACTGCATTGATGTTCTTCACTGTCGGCATGCTGTTTGGAGGAAGTCCAAAGGCCTCCGCCATCTCAGGCCTTATTTTTGGCTGCCTATTCTACGGTTTATTTGATTACATCTTGGATGTGCCATTACCACTCGGATTTTTGAGTTAATCAAGGAAGAATAAATGGATGTTTTTGAATATTTAATCTATGGTTTCCAAGTCGCACTGACACCACAAAACCTATTGATCGCGCTGATCGGCGCATTTATCGGGACCATTGTGGGTTTATTGCCAGGACTGGGGCCAATTAACGGCGTAGCCTTGCTTCTCCCTTTTGCTTATGCCCTTGGCTTACCACCCGAAAGTGCACTGATTCTTCTTGCAGCGGTCTATTTAGGTTGTGAGTTTGGTGGACGAATTTCTGCAATTCTGATTAATGTGCCTGGAGATGCCGCGGCCATCATGTCGACCATTGATGGCTATCCTCTCGCCAAACAAGGTAAAGCAGGGATTGCACTTTCGCTTTCAGCCATGAGTTCATTCATTGGTAGCATGATTGCCATTTTCGGTATTATTTTATTTGCTCCTCTTTTAGCCAAATGGGCCATCGTGTTTGGTCCAGCAGAATATTTCGTACTAATGGTTTTTGCCTTGACGTGCTTAAGTGGCCTTGTCAGTGATCAGCCGATTAAAACAGCTATTTCCGCCTTAATCGGCTTACTTTTGGCCACGGTTGGTGTAGATGCTGTTACTGGCGTGTACCGTTTTACTTTTGATTCCGTTAGTCTCAGTGATGGCATTCAATTTACCACGATCGTGATCGGCTTTTTCAGTATCAGTGAAATCCTGATCATGCTCGAAAAAACCAGTATTGGGCAGAAAGCCTTAGGTCAAGGCAAGCGTAGTCTATTTAATCTCAAAGAGTTTAGTTTCACCATCGGCTCAACCATTCGCAGTTCATTCTTAGGCTTCATTGTTGGCATTTTACCTGGTGCTGGCGCAACCATTGCCAGTGCCATGGCATATACCAGCGAACGTAAACTTGCAGGCAAAGACAGTAAATTTGGTGATGGTGACTTACGTGGTATTGCCGCCCCTGAAGCTGCAAACAACGCATCTGCCTGTGGTTCATTTATTCCAATGCTGACCTTGGGAGTACCTGGTTCTGGCACAACCGCGGTAATGCTAGGGGCCTTAACCTTATACAACATCACGCCTGGGCCACAACTATTTACCGAACAGCCAACGATTGTGTGGGGCTTGATTGCATCGCTCTTCATTGCCAGTGTGTTATTGCTATTGATGAATATTTCACTGGTTCGATACTTTGCCAAGCTGCTCAGTGTCCCCAATTTTATTTTACTTCCTGCAATCGCAGCAGTGAGTTTTGTAGGTGTCTATGCGATTCATAGCACCATGTTCGATCTGATTCTGATGGTTGCACTCGGTGTGTTTGGCTATATTTTACGTAAGCTCAACTTCCCGCTTTCAGCACTTATTCTCGGGTTTGTGCTTGGCGAACTCATGGAATCGAGTTTGCGTCGAGCGCTGTCTATTTCCCAAGGCGAACTCTCTATCCTATTTGACGGTTACATCACTAAAACACTCTGGATTCTCGCGGGGATCATGATTGTTTTACCACTCATCCGCTGGTTACGCAGTCGTCAGCAAGTGAATTCATAGTCATGCATTCAGCCAATAGCGATCATAGATGACTATTGGCTTCTACCCGCGTTCTATTCATCCTTTATCGGCGACTGTGTTCATGATCTACCTCAAATATATTTCGAGTCTAGCGATTGCCTTCATCGGTGCACATCTTGCCGAATGGTTACATCTCCCCCTGCCTTGGCTACTCGGACCTTTATTTATTACGGCTATACTCAAGATTAATCATGCCCCTATTGAATGTCATCACAGCGCACGCAATATTGGCCTGTCCATTTTAGGGCTAACCCTCGGCCTCTACTTTACCCCACAAATGATCCAGCTCATTGCAAGCCAATGGCATATCTTATTGTTGGGTCTTCTCTTTGCCCTCTGTTTAGGTGGTGTAGGTTCTGTCATCTTATATCGTTGGGGCAAGGTAGACTTTAAAACAGCCTGGTTTGCTTCGGCTATTGGTGGCGCAAATGAGATGTCGAATTTAGCCGAACACTATCAGGCGCGTGTTGATAAAGTCGCATCTGCTCATACCTTACGTGTATTAATGGTGGTGGTCAGCATTCCCTTTTTTTATCAATTTATGGGATGGCACGGTATTGATCAGAGCACCATGAGTCGCCATAGTGATGTTGATGGTTACGGTCTTGTACTGTTAGCCTTTTTAGCTTACGTAGCCAGTCGTATTTTTCAATACTACAAACTCCCCAATCCTTGGACTTTTGGCGCATTATTGGTTGCAATTTTACTGACAATGCAAGATATTCACCTCTCGGCAATACCGACACCAATCTTGCATTTAGGCCAAGTGTTACTGGGTTGGTCATTAGGAAATAAATTTAAGCCTGACTTTTTCAAGACTGCACCTCATTATTTAACTGTTGTGGCTTTAAGTAATCTAGGTGCGCTGTTACTGACCGCCTTGCTCGCCTATGGTATCAGTTTCTGGACCGATATTCCTTTGCCCACACTCGGTTTAGGCCTTTCCCCAGGAGGCGTAGCCGAAATGGCATTAACCGCCAATGTATTACAGCTTGGTGTGCCAATAGTAACCGCATTTCATGTAGTCCGCATGGTTGGCGTACTCGGGACGGTCGGCTATCTTTATCGATTATTTGAGCACAAAACAGAAAGGTAAAATCTAGCTAAAATAGCTCAAACAAAAGGAAAAAAATGCAAAGAACTATTTTCGAAAGTAATACCGAAGAAGACAGCATTACAGACCACTTTAAATATGCCTACCTCTGTTTTCTTTTTTCTTTCATCATTTTATTGATTTTTGGCTCGGCGCATCAAACGGCCTTACACCAAGCTGATCTTGCAAGAAACCACGCATGGAAAATCTCAAGCCAACACATCAACTCGACCAACGAAGCCTATATCCGTCGTGAGCGAGTCGGAGCATCACTCATCCTTCCAACGAGCAACAATCACACTTTAGTCATGCAGTGTGATGTCAAATTAATGAAGTTATGCCAACAAGAACTTAAACAGCCCACACAAGCAATTCAAACTATCTATTATTATCAAACGATACCAATCGAAAACAACCCACCCGAATATCAACTCAAAGCCATTGACTATCTGGATCTAAAAGGAAATTTAATTCATTTAAATTACAATGAAATAGCACCCAATAATCCGATTGCAATGCAAAAGCACAACTGGAAACTGTGGATCATCACATTCATTGGCGCTTGGCTATGTTTGTTGATTGTTTTTATGATTTCTACTTTATTAAAGATATTTTCAAAAAAAATAAAAGTTACGCTGATTGCTTTACTTGGTCTGTATTATATTTCAAGCCTTTATGAAAGCTTGATGATTTATATCTCCTAAAATTCAGGCACAAAAAAACCGCAATTAAGCGGTTTCTTCTATTAAGTTGGTGCGCTCAGAGAGATTCGAACTCCCGACCCCTTAGTTCGTAGCCAAGTGCTCTATCCAGCTGAGCTATGAGCGCATTACTTATGTGCCTATTCAGGCGTGTGTTACATTAATCTTTACTTGGTGCGCTCAGAGAGATTCGAACTCCCGACCCCTTAGTTCGTAGCCAAGTGCTCTATCCAGCTGAGCTATGAGCGCTTTAAGTAAAGTGGCGGTGAGAGAGGGATTCGAACCCTCGATACAGTTACCCGTATGCATCCTTAGCAGGGATGTGGTTTCAGCCACTCACCCATCTCACCGTAACACGAGCGCAATAATACAAACTAAAACCGTATTACACAAGGGATGTTCCTGTTTTTTTCTTCTTTTTCAGTTCAATCAAATACTTTTTAATCAATTTTCGCATTTTTTCAGCATTTTTTAGCGCTACGCTTGTTAATATAGGCTTATCTCCTTTATTTAGATCGGCACAATAAACAGAATCTTGCAATCTTTGACGTGCAGTTAGAGTTTGAATGACTTATGCTAAACCGATCTGCCAGATGTGAAATGAAACGATATGACTAAAAATTGGGCCGATCCCGAAGCAAAAGCAGAAGCGCAACGTTACGATAATCCTATTCCTAGCCGAACTCTTATTCTAACTACACTAGAACAATTACAAACTGCACAATCTCATGCAGAACTGGTCGATCACTTTAATATCCCCGATCAAAAAAGTATTGATGCCTTGAACCATCGCTTAAGCGCCATGGTTCGCGACGGACAATTGATGAAAGATGGTTTTAAATACCAGCCTGCAACCGATTTACCGAGCCATGAAGCAACGGTCTATATCAATAGTAAGGGCCTAGGCACGGCTAATATCTCAGGTCAGGATGATATCTTGTTACCTGAACGTGAATTACGTCTGGTGTTTAATGGCGATCGCGTTAAAGTCCGTCAAACCTCTGTAGACCGTAAAGGTAAAGCTTGGGGCTTTATTACCGAGGTGGTACAACGTCGCGTCAAACAGATTATTGGTAAAGTAGCGGAACATGAAGGTGAATACTTTATTCAGCCGAGCAATCCGAATCAGCATCAACCAATTACCCTTGAAAAAGAATTGATTCAACACGCCAATGCCAAAGTCGGTGATATGCTGCGTGTTGCGATTGATGACTACCCGACCCGCGAAGAGCTGGCGACAGGTCACATCATTCAATCGATGGCAGACAAAGCCGATACCGAGATTATTATTCCGCAGACCATCTTAGAGTTTGGTCTACCTTATGAATTCCCTGAAGCCGTCATTAAAGAAGCTGAAAGCTTTAAAGAACCTTCAGCAAAAGACCTGAAAGGACGTGTCGATTTACGTGATTTGCCATTGGTCACTATTGATGGTGAAGATGCACGAGACTTTGACGATGCCGTCTTTGCAGAAAAACGCGCAGGTGGTGGTTACCGTGTTGTGGTGGCAATTGCAGACGTGAGCCATTATGTCCGTTTAGATTCGCCTTTAAATGAAGAAGCTGAAGAACGTGGTACATCGGTTTATTTCCCACACTTCGTTTTGCCAATGCTGCCAGAAGCGTTATCGAATGGGTTGTGTTCTCTGAACCCACATGTTGACCGTTTATGTATGGTCTGCGATTTAAAACTGTCACGTGCAGGTAAAGTCACAGGTTATGAGTTCTACCCTGCGGTGATGCATTCAAAGGCACGTTTGACTTATACCCAAGTCGGTCAATATTTTGAAGGCGCAACAGATGCGATTCCTGAAGATAAGAGCATTCATAAATCACTGAATACCTTATTCCAACTGTATCAAACGCTGAAAGAATTGCGCGCCAAACGTCATGCCATGGAATTTGAAACCATTGAAACCTACATGACCTTTGATGAGTTGGGCGGCATCAAAGAAATCTTGCCACGTACTCGTAATGATGCGCATAAACTGATTGAAGAATGCATGTTGTTGGCCAACGTTGCCGCAGCTGAATACGCATTAGAACACGATATTCCGATGTTGTATCGTGTGCATGAGGCACCTGAATTCTCGCGTATTCAAAAAGTGCGTGATTTTGTCAAATTGCTTGGTTTGCCATTCCCAGAACAACCCACTCAGGCCGATTATCAGGCGGTGATTGAAGCAACCAAAGATCGTTTAGATGCACCAAGTATCCATGCAGTGCTGTTACGTTCGATGATGCAAGCTTATTATGGTGCAAACAATGCAGGACATTACGGTCTTGCTTACGAAGCTTATACGCATTTCACTTCACCAATTCGCCGCTACCCAGACTTATTGTTACACCGTGCCATTAAAGCCTATCTAGATAAGAAAGTTTACCCATTGTCTGGTGCCGCTTTAGATGATGCAGGCGAGCATTTCTCTCAAACTGAACGTCGTGCCGACGAAGCTTCACGCAGCGTGACCACTTGGTTGAAATGCCATTATATGCAACAGCATTTAGGCGATGAGTTTGTGGGTGTAATTAGTGCCGTAACAGAGTTTGGTCTATTCGTAACGCTCAAAGACCTGTACGTGGATGGTATGATTCATGTCAGCCAGCTCGGTGAAGACTTCTTCCTGTATGATCAAGCCAGCCAAAGTTTGATTGGTCAGAATCGTGGACAGTCATTTAGTCTCGGCGATGAAGTCAAAATTCAAGTGGCAGGCGTAAATCTGGAAGAACGTAAGATTGACTTCCAACTGGTACAACAGCTGACACATTTGGGGCGTGTAATTCGTCAGAAAGCACCACGTACTGCGAATCCTTCTAGTTCGAAGCGTGCTTCAACAACTGAAGAAGTATTTGGCAAACAGCCTTCTACTCAATCTAAAGTCAGTGAAGATGGTGAGAAGCCTGTACGCAAGAAAAAGGATAAGAACAAACCAAGTTCTTATAGCAAAAAGCCAGCTAAAAAAGCATCTGCTAAGCCTGATACGAAAGAAAAGGCCAAAAAGAAAGTGAAAAAGAAAAAGTCGAATGCGAAAGCAAAACAGGACTAATTCAGGTGAGGGCAAGTTCAGTCATGGACTTGCCCTGCTTTAACAATGCAATTCATTCGCCTTTTGTTTAAAAAACCAGTCAGCCAATATCACCCTGCCCTTTATTTCATCATGATTTGGATACGGCGAGGTCTTCGTTATGTGCAATGGAAAATGGATGGTCGCCAATATGCCCAAAGCTTTGACTCGAACCCATTAACATTTAGAGTGAAGAAACACCAATCTGTCCTGATTCGTAAACTTGGTGACAGCGAACAGCTTTGGCAGAAAAATAAAGTGATTAATTTAAAAATCGCAAGTAAAAAAATTTCTACTATTTTGATTAAACCCCAAGAAACCTTTTCTTTCTGTCAGCTCGTTGGTTTACCAACTATCCAACAAGGTTATGTTGAGGGTATGGAGCTTAGTTTTGGACAAGCTCGTGGCGGGATTGGTGGTGGAATCTGTCAAATTGCGAATTTAATTCATTGGCTGGTACTCCATAGTCCATTGCAGGTCATACAGCGTTCACAACATTCTTTTGATCCATTTCCAGATCAGGGGCGAGTTCTACCTTTTGGAAGTGGTGCTGCTATTTTTTATAACTATGTTGATTATCAGTTTTATAATCCAACAGAATATACGTTTCAGATCAATCTCTGGTTTTCCCAAAAATGCCTTGAGGGTGACTTACGTTGCTCAGATGATCTAGGTTATATTTATCATGTCTTTGAACAAAAACATCGTTTTATTAAGATAGGAGCAAACTACTATCGGCAAAATGAAATCTGGCGACATAAAAAAGAAAAATACAAAAGTGGTGAAATCCTTGAAACAGAATGCATGACTAAAAATTTTGCCAAGGTCATGTATGAACCAACCCACATTGATGCAATGTTTACCTCACTTGAGGAAATAGATTAATCCTATAAGATTTGCACAATCAGCCTTGATTTCTCCCCCGCTAAGCCCTACATCTATAACTATGTTTAAAGATGAATATGGCAAAAATACAATGACACTCCAACAAGCGACGCTTCCCGTTCCTCAATTTGATCAAATTCAACTTGCCGATTTAAAACAACAGATTGAACAGACCATTCAAAACGGTCAAAACTTCTTAAATCAACTCAATGAAGTTCCGCAAAGCCCTGAAGCCCAACTGGCAACCTTGGCAGAAGTCGACCAACTTGAAAATAACATGAGTGAATCGTGGGGCATTTTGTCGCATCTCAATGCCGTGATGAACAATGCGGAAACCCGTGAAGTGTATCAAGCGCTGTTACCGAGTTTAAGTGAATACTATACCCAGCTTGGCCAACATACGCCGCTGTACCAAACCTATCAACAGATTCATGACAGTGCCGTATTTCAAACGTTGAACGAAGCACAACAAAGTGCGATTAAACTGACGTTACGTGACTTTAAACTGTCAGGTGTTGCGCTTCAGGGTGAAGCCAAAAAGCGTTATGCCGAAATCTCAGCACGTTTATCACAACTGTCTTCGGACTTCTCTAACCATGTACTCGATGCAACACAAGCCTACTTTAAACCTTTAACCGAAGCGCAACTCAAAGGCCTGCCACAAAGCAGTGTTGAACTGTTAAAACAATACGGACAACAGCGTGAGCTTGAGCAAGCCGTTGCCACACTCGACTTCCCTGCCTATTTTGCGATTATGACCTATGCTGAAGATCGTGAGTTGAGAGAAGAGCTGTATAAGGCCTATGTCACTCGTGCCTCAGAACAATCTGATAAAACTGAATTTGACAATACCCCAGTGATGGAGGAAATCCTGAGCTTACGTCAAGAAATGGCGCAACTGCTTGGTTTCAACAACTTCGCTGAATATTCCCTTGCCAGCAAAATGGCACCTGATGTTGAAACCGTAGATAAATTCTTGGTTGATCTGGCAGAGCATGCGCGTACCCCAGCACTGGCTGAAATTGCAGAATTGAAAGCGATTGCACAACAAGAGGGTATTGATGAACTCAAACCTTGGGATGCAACCTACTATTCTGAAAAGTTAAAACAGCAACAGTTCAATCTTTCTCAAGAAGCGCTTAAACCATACTTCCCTGCACCAAAAGTGGTACAAGGTTTATTCCAAATCGTACAACGCCTTTACGGGATCCAAATTATCGAACGCCAAGCCCCTGTGTGGCAGAATGATGTGCGCTATTTCGAAATTGAAGATCAAGGCCAAGTGGTTGGTGGTTTTTACTTTGATTTATATGCCCGTAACGGCAAACGTGGTGGTGCATGGATGAGTGGTTTCCGTTCTCGTGTACAAACGGCCACAGGTCTACAAAAGCCAATTTGCTATATGGTGTGTAACTTTACCCCACCGATTGGTGATCAACCTGCGCTACTCACTCATGATGAAGTGATTACTTTATTCCATGAATTTGGTCACGGCCTACATCATATGCTGACTGAAGTAGATAACATCTCGGTTGCAGGTACGCACGGCGTGGCATGGGATGCGGTGGAATTACCAAGTCAATTTATGGAATTCTGGGCCTGGGACAATGAAAGTTTAGATGTACTCAGCGAGCACACTGAAACTAAACAGACCTTACCGCAAGAATTGCTATCTGCATTATTGAATGCACGTTTCTTCCAATCAGGCATGCAAACCTTGCGTCAGATTGAATTTGCGTTATTTGACCTGAGTATTCACCGTCAAGCACCGGCCTTAAACAGCCAGCAAATCCAAGCCACACTGGACGATATTCGCGATAAATTTGCCGTGGTTCCTGCTGTACCCTATAACCGTTTCCAACACAGCTTCAGCCACATTTTTGCAGGTGGTTATGCTGCTGGTTACTACTCTTATAAATGGGCAGAAGTTTTAGCCAGTGATGCTTTTGATCGTTTCGAAAGCGAAGGTATTTTTAATACCGAGACTGGAAAAGAGTTTAGAAAGTTTATTCTAGCAGTTGGCGGAAAAGATACAGCGCTTGATGCGTTTCGCAATTTCCGAAAAAGAGAACCAAAAATAGATGCATTATTACGTCATCAAGGTTGGACGAACACCGATAAAACCGCTTAAACTACGTCATTATTGTTCACAGGGTGTAATTAACTGACATGAAAAGACAGTTCATCGCGGGCGCAAAATGCCCGAAATGCGGGGCCTTAGATCGTGTCGTTAAAATCATCACTGTGGATGACGAGTGGATTGAATGTATCGAATGTGCTTATAGTGAAAAACGCCCAACCCACGTGGAACCGGCGCAACCTGCTGAGCCAGATGAAATTGGGGTGATACAATTCAAACCTCGTCATTTTGACTAGAAGGTTAAAAATGATGTCCACATACCAAACAGAAAATTCCAAATTATTATGGATGATAATTGGTGGAATAAGTGTTGTCGTGGTGCTGTTCCTTGCTGTGCAATGGTTTTTAGCTCAAAAAGATCAGCAAGCCACAATCTCTGTACCTGCTCAGCCTGTTGCTGAAAAAATCGTTGCTCCAGCATCCACTGAAGCAACGACTCCAGTAGATGAAGTGACGACGGCGAGCAGTGATGTCGCTGCTCCGATTCAGTTGGTTGAAGAGTCGATTGTGAAAGCACCGCTGCCTGCAAATGATAGCCTGGCGAAAGAAGAGATAGCCAAACTGGATGATATTCATCAACAACTGCAAGACCAGCAACATGATTTGAAACAGCAGAATAGCGATGTAGATACTTTACTCAAGCTAAAAGAAGATCAAATCAAACTTTTAGAAGCCCAGATTGCGGCTCAAAATCATTCTTAAACCAAAAAAGCTTTAACCTCGGTTAAAGCTTTTTTTAGCTGTATTTTTAATCTAAAATTTGTTTAGAGGCTGATTTAAGTTGAAGCGGCTTCTGAATGGTTTGTGCAATCAAAATTCCGATTAAAGTTAATCCGCCACCAATGTAGTGAAACATCTGCAAATGCTCGCCCAGCAAAGCCACTGCAATCAGCGCCGTAAATAAAGGTAATAGATTCATAAAAATACTATTACGATTCGGCCCTAAATGTCTCACCCCTTCTATCCATAAATAAGACAACAATACCGAAGAAAAAATACTGGCGTAAACAATCAGTGGAATGGTCTGTTGGTTCAGTTGCATCTGCGAAGCGGGCAAAAATATAAAAAATGGCAATACATAAACAATGGCGAAACTGGATTGTACAAAATTCGATTGCCAAGCAGGGATCGGCATTTTCCAACGTTTCAACAACACACCATATAAGGCATAGCCTGCTGCCGCAATGAGCATCAAACCATCACCCAAATGTACGCCTTGCTTCCAGATATCGGTAATTGAACCATGGCTCAGCAAATACAAGATGCCATAAAAAGATAAAGCACCTCCGAACAACATGCCATAGCTCAGCCGATCTTTCAGCATCACGCTACTTAAGATCATGGTCAGTAAAGGAATCAAGGCCGTGACAATCGCCATATTGGTGGCTGTGGTGGTGGATGCTGCCTGATAAGACAAGAACTGGAATAGAGACACGGACAGAAAACCACCCAATGCCAACTGTTTCCAATACTGCTTGATGGAGTGTCGATTGTTCCAGACCGGAATCAGCACAAAGGTACTCATCACAGCGAGCGCCAACACCAGACGATAGAACGTAATGGCTACAGGCGAAATGGCATGGCTGGCCATTTTAGACACCACCACATTGCCCGCCCAGAACAAAATGGCAAATAAGGGATAAAAATAAGCTTTCTGAAACATACGCTAGACCTATACATTGCGAGATAGATCATGCTAAAAAATAATCAATTCGTTGTTTCTCGACAATAAGACGATTACTATCGAAAAAAAGACAATCTATACAGGATATGTTTCAAGATGGGAAAAAACTTTGAACATGGATTCTTAGATTATCCAGTCTATGCTTTTTCAGAAAACTATCCGCATGGACATATTGAAGATTGGCATAGCCACGATCGAATCCAGTTGATTCATACCCTATCAGGCGTGATTCGAGTACAAACCCATGAAGGGATCTGGATTACCCCACCTGGACGTGGCGTATGGATTCCTGCGCATAAACCGCATGCCTTACTCAGCAGTGGAGATGTCAAAGCCCGAGGAATTTTTATAGAAACCTCAGCACACACCTATCTCAATTCAGAATGCCGTGTTGTTGCCATTCCTGCTTTGCTACGAGAGCTGATGAGTAGTGCAATGCAGATCAAAACAGCCATCCAGTCTGAAAGTCGTGATGAAAGACTGCTGCAACTCATTCTGGATGAAGTGCGCTTATTACCTGCTTTGGCTTTTAATTTACCCGACCCTCAAAGCCCCAAGCTTTTGCAACTGTGCCAAAGGATTAAAGACAACTTGGCCTTGGACTGGGGACTCGAAGATACGGCGCAGCAACTGCATATCAGCAGTAAAACACTGGCACGACATTTTCAAAAAGAAACTGGACTGCATTTCTCGCACTGGGTTCGTCAAGCCAAACTGATGCAAGCCATGATTGATTTATCCCTGAACAAACCCGTTTTAAATGTGGCCTTAGACTTGGGCTATGACAGTCCAAGTGCCTTTAGTGCCATGTTTAAGCGTGAAACCAGCATGACCCCAAGTGATTATCTTAAACAATTCTCTGACGCATTGAGTTGAGCGTCCTAAGCATAGATTGAGTGAAGAATCTCATTCCTTTCATCCTTACAGCAGCATAAAATAAGCGTAATCTTCCAATACCCGAATCGCTATGGATGCTCAACCCACCAATCGCAACCTGATGCTGGCGATTGGTTGCCTTACCCTTTCTGCGCTGCTTTTCTCCGTGATGGGCATTTGTATTCGTTATGCTTCACATACAGTTGATAACTACACCATTGTATTTTTCCGCAATGTAGTTGGGTTGATCCTGTTTTTGCCTTTTATCTTCAAGCAAGGAACCCGTTTTGTAAAAACAGAAAAACTGTGGATGCATACGTGGCGCAGTATTGTTGGATTGGCGGCCATGTATGGCTTTTTCTACGCGATTGCACATTTAAAACTCTCCAATGCGATGGTCTTTACCTATTCTTCCCCGATTTTTATTCCATTGATTGCTTGGCTATTTCTCAAAGAAAAAATCACCACGGCAATGCTCTGTGCTGCGGGCTTGGGTTTTATTGGGGTGTTCTGTGTCGCCAAGCCTGATCAAGGCTTGTTAAACTGGATTTCTATTGTCGGGATCAGTTCTAGCCTGTTGGCCTCGATGGCCTTTGTCACCGTGCGTGCCCTCACCCAAACTGAACCGCCTGAACGGATCGTGTTTTATTTCTGCTTGATTGGCTCTTTGTTGTCAGTGATTCCGATGTTTTGGGTATGGCGACCTTATCATTTACAGGAATTACTGTTTTTGATTGGTGCGGGCGTACTGGCTAATGTCAGCCAAATTTTTATGTCGCATGCCTACCGTCTTGCCCCTGCTGGACAGATTGCACCCGTCAATTATATTGCGATTATCTTCGCAGGCCTTTGGGGCTTTTTACTGTGGAATGAAGTGCCTGATTTATATAGCGTGATTGGTTTTGGCATTATTCTCTCAGCGATTTTGTTATGTAGCCCTCTGACACAAAAAGATAAGAAATGGCATTTCAAAGGTTAAGAATATGTCATTCTTTTTGATAAACTCACAACAATCACAATGCAGAAAATTCAAATTGATGAAGATAACAAATACTATTTTTGCAAATGAATCCCCTGAAATGATCTTAGCCTTCGAAAAAGCCCAAGAGACCTTTAAATACTTTTGGCGGGAGTTATATTGGGAATATCGCAGAATCGTCCCTGCTTTTGATCTTGCTTATGTTAAATGTGCCTTTACACAAGAACAGATTGATGCGCCCGACTCAGCTCTAGTTGAGTATATGTGGATCGACCAAATTGATTTTGATGGAACGACTATTTCGGGTCAGTTGATGAATCAACCAAACCATATCAACAATGTGCAGGCAGGTGAAAATGTAGAATGCCCCTTTGAAGCTATCGTGGATTGGATGTTTCTAACTCAAGATCAAGTCTATGGCGGCTTTACGATTCAAGAATATCGTAAGCAATTAAATGACGCTGAGCGAAAAGAATATGATGATGCTTGGGGAATAAATTTTGGTGATCCCAATAAAATCTTATATGTCTATGATCAAGAGGCTCACCCAGAGAACTTAATTGAGCATCCCATGTGCGGAAAAATGTTGGAGAGTTTTTTAAACTTTATTCAAAGCAACCCAACCATGCTTCATGAAAAAGATGAAAGTGGTAATCAGCTATTCCACCGTGAAGCGATTGCAGGTAATTGCTTATTCATTCAAGCATTACTCGAACTCAAGCTAGATCAATCCACCCAAAATAATCAATCTATGACTGCCTTAGACCTAGCGCATAAAATGGGGTGGGAAAATATTGCACATGTATTAAAGTAGTTTTCATCTCCTTATAACAGTTCCTGTTCTATATACAGAAACTAAAAAAGCACCCGAAGGTGCTTTTTTAGTTTCAACTATTAGTGCTTATACCAACCAAACATCTGGAAGATATATGGTGCATACGTCACCAACACCAACGATGAGAACAATACAATAATCGGTAAAATCCAACGTTCATAACGGAAGTAGAAACTGGTGTATTTCTCTTTCGCCTCCTTATCGGCGGCCGAAACCTCCTCATCCCCGACGGAGAGTCGCGTCAGCAAGTGGTTCAAGGCAACCGGCGGTGTGACATAACCGAACTCGAATGCCACCAATACGATCATCCAGAAGTGGATCGGATGGATACCATTCTCGTAGGCGACAGGCGCAACCGTTGCAGCAACCAGAATCACCGCTCCAAATGGATCGGTTGTCATCCCAATAATCGCAAGTAACAACGCAATGAAGGCAAGTGAAATATAGATATTGCCCAAGTGTGTCGGTAATAACTCAACCACTTCAGCACGTTCGATTAAACCACCCACGCTTGCAGACAAGGCCATCAACAGGATTAATGCACCGATGTGCCCCACTGTTTCTGAGGTTGCAAAACGAAGTGCTCCACCAAATCCAAAACTCTTGCTACCATGAGGATCATGGCTCTTCAAGAACTCAGATTTTTTCTCATGTTCACGAACCAAAGCTTCATGCTTCGCATCCACTACTGGCGCAGGTGCAAGTTTTGATGCAAATAACTTGTCGAACAAGATCATTGCAATCAACACCAACGGTAAAATCATTGGCGCCGTAAATTCGTTGATTGACGTATCTAAAGCAAGCTTATAGAACATCACCACAGCAAAACCAATGATCACATAAGGAATCACAGGTACGCAGGCACGTAACATACCCGGTACAGCGATTTTAGGTGAGTTCACACGGAATTTTTCTTCAGCAAGAATCAGAGAAACACCCAAGAAGATGAACGCTGTTAACCAGAAGACATAGATACCGTGATCAAATAATTCTGTCGATGTCACATGACGGCTGTCCAGCATCGAGATCAGGATGACGAGTAAACATGGACGAATCACCACACCTAAAGAACCTGACATTGCCGATACAGCTAAGGCGTATTGACGACGTGCACCCGAGTTCCAGACTTCTTTATAGATGATCGCACCCGCTGCAATAACGAAAATCCCCGAAGCACCGGTATATGCTGTTGGAATCGCCGCCGCAATCAAGATTAACCAAGTTAAAGTTTCTGGCGCTAAGTTCCACGGACGTAAGATATTTAAGAATAAATCCATCACACGTGTTTGGGTCAGCAACATACCCGCCCAAATGAACAATGCCAGATTTAAGAAAATACCTGAGAACTCAACCAAGATTCCTAAATAGATCCCTTGCCCCATTGGATAATCCATGAAGAAGGTAAATACAATCCCTGTCACCAAAGACATGAAGGCATACAACGGCACACTGAGCAAGGCTAAACCAAAGTTACCTTTCGGCTGTGCTGTTTTTGGAATAAAGATGAACTGGAAAATACTGATAATGGTCAGAGACACAAACAGTGTAATCCACAGCCAATATAAGACTGCTGTTTTACCTGCAACCTCAACCCCAGAATTCAAGACTGAATGATACTGACTGATGACGGAGTAGCTGAGTAAAGCATTACCCGCAACCATTAACGCCGAATAAACACGGAAGTCGATTTTGGTTTTTGGTGCACGCAAACCAATGTGGTGGTAACGTAAAGACGCTGTAATTGAAGCGAACAGTACCATCACCAACAAAATAACAGTTTGGTTTTCAGAACCGAGTTTAAAGATACCAAAGAAGGTGGTTTCAACTTTACGATAGGTACGAATACTTGGATGCGCTTCCAAATGCTTCATTGCTTTATCGTAGAATTGGTATTTTTCTTCACACTGTTGTTGTGCTGCCAATAAAGACGCACGTACATCAGCTTCAGAAGCTGCACCAAACATGCTTGCAAATTCATCGGCAGCATTGGCTTTCATCTGCTCTTGAACTTGTGCATCAATGTTTGGATGTCGATCACAAGATGGTTTTTCAGGTTCAGCACGTAAAAACGAGTATTGCATCCCTGTTGTTTGATCACCGTATAAACGCTCCCCCATACGAAGCATCTGACCGTGAATCATTTCGCCTGTACCAATAAGCAAAGTCATTAGCAACAAAGCAAGAATAATGAAGGTTGATATCCAGTCATTCCAGATATAGCCTAACCGGGCTAATCCAGTCTTATTCTCTTGATCATTTTGCATGTCTATTCCAATTTATTGTTATCAACATCCATCCAAAGATGTTGAATCATGCGATGTCCATGGTTGATAGATAAATGAATTTACCCTTTGAATCACCAATCCCTTTTTAAACCGCTTAAATTTGCAGCAAACTTTTAGAAAAAAGAATGACTGCAATCACTTTTTTGTTGGTTGTTTTTATCAATTTGTATGTACTCTCGACTGCCCTCTATTTTCATCCTTATTTTAATGAACAATTTAGCGCACTAAATTGTCTTTTTTACCGCTCCTTCGATCATAAGATAAATTAGCGCTAAAGCAGGCTACTCCATCTTTTCCGTCTATTTATAGCATAACTATTTCGATCTCAAAATGTTATTTTAATCACATAATAGCCTTATCTGGCCTAAATTCATCTCTCGTTGTTCTTTCACCCTAAATTTATCTGCATAACTCCAACTACAAAAAATAAGCACCCAAAGGTGCTTATCTTGATCTTTAAAGTGCGTGGCTAGCTATACCAGCCAAACAATTTAAAGGTATAAGGAACATAGGCAATGATCAAAATTGCAGGCACCATCACCAGTAATGGTAAAATCCAGCGCTCATAGCGATAGAAGAAAGACAGATGACGCACTTCGGCATCCGCTTCAGCCACTTCAGCATCACCAATCGACTGTCGAGCCAATAAATGGTTCAGTGCAACTGGTGGTGTGACATAACCCAGCTCAAAGCCAATTAATGCAATCATCCAGAAATGTACTGGATCAATGCCATATTGATACGCTACAGGTGCAACGGTTGCAGTAATGAGAATCACCGCCCCAAATGGGTCCATAATCATCCCCACAAAAATCATCAACAGCACGATCAGCGTAATCACCATATAGGTGCTGTTAATATCTTGCGGGAACGTTTCCATGATATGGATCTGTTCAAGGAAACCACCGACACTCACTGAAAGTGCCATGAGGATCACCAAAGCCCCAATATGCCCCACCGTTTCACTGGTCGATGCATGTAATGCTTTACCAAAAGAAACACGGCGCACAGGATTACGTGGATCATCTGCGGGGTTGATTGGCGCAGCGGATTGGGAACCATCTGCCGGAATAGTGTAATTATTCAAGGTACTATCCCAATGTCCAACAGGTGCTAAAGGTGCAGGTTCTTTACGTAATTTATCAAACAACACCATCAGTAATAAAATCACTGGCATCATTACAGGTGCGGTAAATTCATTGAGATCTGTGGCCAAAGCATGCTTATAGAACAACCAGATCAGAATAAAGATCACGATATAAGGCGATACAGGTACAAATGCACGTAACGACTTTGGCAACGCAATTTTGAACGGTGCAATTCTAAATTTCTGTTCAGCAAAAAACAGCGCAATCACCAAGAATAAAGTTGAAGTTAACAAGAAGGTGTACATGCCATATTTATACAGCAGGTCAGTGGTCACTTCTTTATTTAAGGATGCCACAACCACAATCAATAGACATGGACGCAGTACCACCCCAAGCGAACCCGAAAGCGCCGTTGCAGCCAAAGCAAATTGACGGCGCCCCCCTGCATTCCAAACCTCTTTATAAATAATTGCACCCGCTGCAATAACGAAAATACCTGAAGCGCCAGTGTAGGCTGTCGGTAAAGCGGCAGCAATTAAGATCAACCAAGTTAATGTTTCAGGCGCTAAATTCCACGGACGTAAGATATTCAGGAATAAATCGACAATACGCGTCTGTTTTAATAGCATCCCCGCCCAAATAAACAGGGCCAGATTTAAGAAAATACTCGAAAACTCGACCAACTGACCTAAATAAATCCCTTGTCCCATTGGATAGGCCATAAAGAAGGTAAAGGCAACTCCAGTAATAATCGCCATATAGGCATAGAGTGGCACACTGAGGAAGGCTAAACCGACGCTACCGCCCTCTCGTGTCGGTGTTGGAGACTTGATCAACTGATACAGACTGATCAAGGTCAGTACCGCAAATAAAATCATCCACAACCAATAAATAATTGTCATTTCTGGATTAATCGGGACGCCAGAATTCATGACAGATCGATATTGACTCATTACCGATGAGGTCAATAAACCATTCCCGATCAACATCGCAATACTATAGATACGGAAATCAATTTTTGTTGCTGGACTGCGTAAACCAATATGATGGGTCTTTAAGGTGGCACTGATTGCCGCAAACACCACCATAATCACCAAGAATAAAGCACGGTTCTCTGTACCAAATTTAAAGATACCAAAGAAACTGGTTTCTATCTGACGATAGGTCCGCACACTCGGATGAGCCTCGATATGCGTCATGGCCTTATCATAAAATTGGTATTTTTCTTCACATTGTTGCTGTGCTGCCATCAAGGAAGCGCGTACATCCGATTCTGAAGCTACGCCAAACATACTGGCAAATTCATCAGCAGCATTAATCCGCATCTGTTCCTGAACTTGCGCATCAATATTTGGGTTCCGGTCACAGGTGGGTTTTTCTGGTTCAGCACGCAGGAAAGAGTACTGCATTCCAATTGCAGGATCACCGTATAGGCGCTCCCCCATACGTAATAATTGACCATGGATCATTTCTCCAGTGCCAATAATCAATGTCATGAGTAATAAGAAAAGGATAACAAAGGTTGATATCCACTCGGTCCAAATATAACTCAGTAGACCTAATCCAGATTTTTTCTGTTGATCATGTTGCATATCTATTCCAGTTTATTGTGATCAACATCCCTCCGAAGATGCTGAATTTTCAATGTACATGGTTGATAGAGAATACATTTATTCTCACTATAACCAATCCCTCGTTGTACCCACTGAAATATTATTATTAAGCTGGTTTATCCAATGATCATGACGTTCTAATTTTTATGTTTTTTATCAATAAATAACTCAAACCACAGAGTAGACCACCAATAGCGCCAATCAAATGCGCCTCGGTCAATACTGGACTTCCAATTAACTGGGCTGTTCCCGTTTGCCCAAAGGTATTTTCCCAAATCAATTTTCCAGCAATTAATGCCAACACCAAGATTGCAAATTTTCGCTCGTTTTTATATTGCAAATACACCACACCAACCGCAGTATAAAGGCCGTGCAAAACGCCAGACAGACCTGCATAGGCATCAATATAAGGTAAATAAAAATAAAAAGTTAAACTAATGAATGGTGGCAGAATTAATAGTAATGCACCTAAATGCCAGTTACGTACATGCGGAAAAATAAAAGGTAAACAGGCAAAGGCCATCATATTCAGTAAAAAATGAATCCATCCCACATGCACCCAATGTGCAGTCCAGATACGCCAAAACTCTGTGAATAACGTTGGTCGCCAATAAATAAAATGATCCGCAAATACCTGTAGACAAGCCGATATGGAAATACATATCGCGATCAAAATGATTTTCCTTATCCATATTTGATCTTTCATCTAGCGCTTACCTCTTTAAAAAACGAACCTTTTACAAGTTTAGTTGTTTCACAGGTAAAAGGTCGTTTAATTCAGGTTACTCAGCAGGTGTTTCTTGTGCTGGCGTAGCTTGGTCTTGTGCTGGGGCAGCTTGATCCTGCGCTGGAGCGTCACCACCACCATCAAACAATGAGTCTAACTCTGCCGAGCTTTCTTGTTTGTCATCCCAGAATGTGGTTAAGCCTTCATCGCTAGCTCTGACACCCGTGTTCTCAGTCCAATAACGGTCTGCGATACCACGAACCATTAAGCCGGCCATTTTATCAATCAATCTGAACTGTGGATTTGCAGGTTTATCTTCACCTGTTGCTGCAGCATATGAACGGAACGCGTCACGTAGTTTGGCATCATCACCACTGGCTTGCGCAGCAACCGCATAGAGTGCATGTGCTAAACGAACACCTTTCTTCTCACCAATGGCCATAGACTGCTTCATGGTGGCATAGGGTTCAGGTTTACCGTCACCTGCGCCTGGTAATAAGGTCCAGATCACAGCGCGGGTCGCCATTGGCGCACCCCAGAATTTTTCATTATCCAAACACGCCATACCACGCTCAACGATACCTGCGATATCCTTCGGCACATTGATCGCACCACCTGAATTAATATCGTTGGTCATGGCTTGCAAACCACTGACCATGCCGAGTAGATAAACAGTTTGGTCTAGATCATTCCGCATGGTTGGGCATGAGTCGCCTAACTTATATTTGTATTTAGTTTCCCAACGATTGGCAAAAAGTTGATAGCCTGCATATTGACGCTCAGCCGCAATCCCCGCCCAACGCTTTTGTTCAATACGCGCATCTTGTGCTTCTGAAACTTGACCGGCTTTAGAGGCACGTAAATAACGTAATTCAGCTTCCAAGGCTTGGTTCTCGGCACATACACCTGCTGCGGTATAAAGTAAGACCGCCATACGAGTCGGATCAGCACCCATATCTTTGGTGGACATCACTGCAGGGGTTAAGGCATTTCCTGAGTTACACACCATTTCAGCATCATCCATCGACAAAATCGGTGGAACAATATGCTTTTCACCAAAACCAAGTGCCACATTGGCACCTGTTTTAATCACATATGAACATCCTGATAGCATTGATGTCGTCAATACGGCAACCGCCACACCTTGTCCAATTTTCTGGAGTTTAGACATACTTCCTGTCCCTCTAATAATTTGTTTTTTCCTTTTAGCTGTACATTATCAGATGCAAAACCTGAATTAAAGAGTAATTGCTCTAATTTTAACCTGGACATTTTGACACAAATCACACAGGAATGAATTGACACTTGGGCGGGGTAACAGAAATTTCAGGCAAAAAAAAGTAGCATTGCGACGGTTCAGCACATGCTACTTATTAACTGGTAAAATCGTGAAACTCTTTATATTTTAGTTTTGTTGAAAATAATCCTTGAGTAATGTTCCAGCTCTTCCTACTACGATCGCCATAACGATTGCAATTACTAGAAACATCCACATTGAAATCTCCATAGAGACCTCCTACACTTGTGTATCTACTTTTGATAGATACTAGATTGGCGTTCATCATCGATATTCACGGGAGAGTGATATATTGATGACACTTTCAATCTCTTTCTCTTGATCACTGCAACTTGTGATTGACGTGATTCAAGAAATTCCCTGAGTAAAGTTCCTGCTCTTCCTACTACAATCGCAAAAATGATTGCGATCACCAGAAACGACCATGTTGGAATTTCCATTTAGGACCTCCACCACCCTTTACGTTGGTGTTTGTACTTTAACGAAAATAAATCTGACTTGATCGCCAGATTGTCTGACAATCATAATTTTCACGATTTTTTAGAGTATTTAATCTAACAATTTAAAAAAAATGACAACAAAAAAACAACAAGCTATTGAAATTTATATTTTTATTAATTTTATACAGTTGTAGAATTGTCAAACAATCAGCCTAGTTTTGCCTGAACTTTTAGCTTTTTCCATTGTGAATGTGACAATTGATCCCACCAGATAATACAGGGTTTATGCTTTTTATGAGAAAAATACAGCGCGATATAAAGCTGGTGATCCAATATTTTGACAATCTGCCTACGCTGAATTTTCAATGTCGGATCTGAAAATTCGAATGAACAGTCTTGATGATCTAAGTATTGAAAACGTCTAATTTGGGGTTGCTGCAAAAATAATAACCACGCGATGCTCATCATCACGACACTCAGTAACCACCACCAAAATGTGAGTAAAGGATAAACTAAGCCAACAATAAAGAGAAATAACAAGAGTTGCAGTACAAACGCAAAACGACTGTATTGCAACTCAAAAACAAGATTAGCCATGGACATAATGTTTGAGTTTGAGAATAAAGTCTTTTAACTCAATACGCGGTGGTTCACCTACTTCCATAAACCAATCCAATAAATCTGGGTCTTCTTGATCAACGAGCTCAGCAAATAAAGCTTTTTCCGCAGCATCGGCAGTCAAATAGTAGTTTTTAACGTACGGGTCAAAATACACATCAATTTCTTTTAAACCACGGCGTGCACGATACACGACCTTACGCTCTTCCAGTGTCATTTCATCAGACATTATGGGCTCCGCAATGCAACAATTTTTCCATAGTGTACCTGATCTCCCCAATGAAGTTCTTAGAGATTTTTCTCAAGTGACCAAATACATCAATCAAATTGAGCATTGATCACATTGTTCACTATTTTCGATTTCTTGTATGGTGATCAAGATGATTTAAATCCAACACACTAGGGAAAAATAACAAATGCAATCAGGTGCTATTCGTCCAGTTCCAAACATGCTCCCACGCAAGCTATTTACTTCAGATCATGAAGCCTTCCGCGAAACTGTGCGCAAATTCTATGAAAAGGAAGTGGTTCCCAATATTGAAAAATATGAGAAACAACAGCATGTTGATCGTGATTTATGGAATAAAGCAGGTGCACTTGGCTTGCTTTGTACCACCATGCCAGAGCAATATGGAGGATCAGGGGTGGATCGTCTTTATAGTATGATCCTGATTGAAGAACAAGCTTATGCCATGGACTCCAGTACGGGTTTCTCACTGCATTCAGACATCGTTGCCAATTACATCAATAACTTTGGTAATGAAGTACAGAAACAACATTGGCTACCAAAAATGGCCACAGGCGAAGCGGTTACGGCCATTGCCATGACTGAACCTGGCACAGGCTCAGACTTACAAGCTGTTCGGACGACTGCGGTACTAGATGGCGATGAATATGTCATCAATGGTTCAAAAATCTTTATTACCAATGGTTATCTCTGCGATATGGCGATTGTGGTCTGCAAGACAGGCAACAATGAAAAAGGTTCAGCCAATTTATCCTTATTGATTGTTGAAGCGGATCGTGCTGGTTTTAGCAAAGGTAAACCTTTGAATAAAATCGGGATGAAAGGCCAAGATACCTGCGAATTGTTCTTTGACAATGTGCGTGTACCCAAAGAAAACCTATTAGGTATGGAAGGCATGGGCTTTATCATGTTGATGAAAGAGCTCGCTTGGGAACGTATGCTGGTCGCGATTATCTGTCAAGCAGGTGCTGAAGCAGCCTTTGCCCATACCGTGCAATACACCAAAGACCGTAAAGCATTCGGCAAAGCCATTAGTACTTTCCAAAATACTCGCTTTAAACTGGCGGAATTGCGTACTGAAATTGATTTTTGTCGCACCTATCTGGATCGTTGTATGGAACTCCAACTCGATGAAAGCTTAGGCGTGGATGCCGCAGCTGCTGCGAAATACAAGATCTCAGATATGTTCTCAAAAGTGGTTGATGATTGCCTACAATTGCATGGTGGCTATGGTTATATGCTGGAATATCCAATTGCCCGTGCCTATATCGACAACCGTGCCAATCGTATCTATGCGGGTACCAATGAAATCATGAAAGAACTGATTTCACGTACGCTCTAATCTCTCCAACCATAAAAAAAAAGATCGTGCTAAATGCACGATTTTTTTATTTCTACTCTTTTTTTTCAACCGCAGGAACAGGCTGTGGATTCATTCTTGCCATCAGTTGTTTCACCGTTGGATGATCAAGATGTTGCTGCATGGTGGTATTCAACGCTGTACGGGCATTTTGGGTGGTGAAATGTGCGACTTCGCTGCCGACATCACTGGCTTTCTTTGCCCACGCCTGACCTTCAGCAGATTGATAGAAATTCAATGCCGCTTGTAATTCTTTTTCACTAAAGCTCTCAGCATAACGTTGCACAATAAATTGCTTACGCTGTTCACTATTCAAATTCTTGCTTAAATCGGTATAAAAGCTTTCAGGCAGATCTTTGGGCAAACGCATACGCATTTGTTCTAAAATCATCTTATCTGTGTTTTGCAAACCTTGTTCAGTACCATCAACTGACACCAGCTTTTGTGCAATGATTTGTTTTTGTTTTAGCTCATCGGCACATGCTAATGTACTGAGCAACAAGGTTCCTAAGATGAATATTTGTTTCACCGGATCATCCTTAATCTACGTTTTATAATCTGCCCAATATACGCGATATTGATCAGATTAAAACCCAGCACCAATAAAAAAACCCTATGTATCAACATAGGGTTTTCATCATTTTAGTAGATCATTACGATACTAATTTTGGCTTACGATCTGCTTGTTCACCACGTTTATGGAATTGTAAAACCTCATCACTGAATGATGCATCTTTCAATTCCTTACGGTCAGCAAGATAGTTATTGGTAATTTTCCACGGTGCTTTTTTACCTTGCTTCGGCATCACATTCGCTGCACGTGCGATATAACCTGAAGACATTTTACCCATAATGGTATCGTGTTCACGCAATGCTGGATCGGCATGTGCAATCACTTCATCATAGCCATTTTTGTCCATGTGATTGAGTAAACGACAGATATAATCCGCTGCAATATCAACCTTTAAGGTCCAAGACGCGTTGATATAGCCAATGATCATCGCCATATTCGGTACATCACTGACCATCACCCCTTGATAGAGCATATGCTGAGAAGTATCCATTGGCTTACCATCGATCGTGCCTTTCACCCCACCCAAGATTTGAATTTCCAAGCCTGTCGCTGAAATCACGATATCTGCTTCAAGGTGTTTTCCTGATTTCAGCTGAATACCATTGGCAGTGAACTTTTCAATTTGATCTGTTTCTACATTGGCATGGCCTTCACGTAATGCCTTGAATAAATCACCATCTGGCACCACACATAAACGTTGATCCCAAGGATTATAGCTTGGCGTAAAGTGTTTCATATCCACTTTACCTTTCAACTGCAACTCAATACCTTTCAACAATAAGCGACGCACTGTTTTCGGATATTTCTGTGCCAATGCATAGATACCACGTTGCATACCAATATTACGTGCGCGGGTAAATTTATAGGCCGTTTCTTCAGACATAAATTTACGGGTTTTTTCATAAATAAAGTCAATTGAAGGAATTGTCGCAATATACGAAGGTGAACGCTGTAACATGGTGACATGTCCTGCTCCACCTTTCACCATAGAAGGTACGAGGGTAATTGCAGTTGCACCACTACCAATAATCACCACTTTCTTGCCTGTGTAATCTAAATTCTCAGGCCAATGTTGTGGATGGATCAATTGACCTTTAAAGTCTTCTTGCTTTGGAAATTTCGGTGCATAACCTTGGTCATAGTTATAGTAACCCGTACAACCCATCACAAAGTTTGCTGACCAAGTTTGCTTCTTCTTGTTACTGTCTTCAATTTCAACAGCCCATTTTTTCTTTGCAGAATCGTAGTTTGCAGAAAGGACACGATGACCAAAATGAATTTTATCTTTTAACTGATTTTCGCTGATCACATCACTTAAATAGCCCTTGATCTCAGCACCACTCGCCAATACTTTGTCTTTTGCCCATGGTTTAAAATTAAAACCAAAAGTTGACATATCTGAATCAGAACGAATACCAGGGTAACGGAATAAATCCCAAGTCCCACCAAAGCTATCACGACGTTCTAAGATTTCGAATTTACGTTGCGGACAGTTCTTAGAGAGATGCACAGCTAACCCAATCCCAGAGATACCTGCACCAATAATTAATACATCAACTTGCTTTTCCATTTTTTTTATACCCTGTATAAACCATGACTTTATTAAAGCACAAATTTGACAATACGCAATGTCAAGTTTGGTCATTCATCGGTTTTTTCATATCACTTCGGGACATTTTAAAGAAATTGATGGGTAAAAAATCCTGAGTTTTTTGATCAGATCTCTTTAAACAAAGAGATGAATGAAAGGGCGAAATTTGTCGCGATGGACAAGTTAGCAATTTGAAAGAATAGATCCAACAACTGGTCAGCTGCAAATAAATGCTAGGGCAAGAAAAGCTTCATTAACAGCTCATCCGTATATTCTGTGTTATTTTTTAATGCTTTTGACTCTACCCCATAAGTTTGAAAACCTCGTTTTTGGTAGAAATCAATAGCTGGCTGATTATCATCAGCAACAACGAGTAAAATTTGTTCGACATAGTCTTTGCTATATTCAATGACCGCATCCAGCAATTTACTTGCTATCCCTTGCCTTTGAAATTCAGGTTCAATAAATACACTGGATAAATGAGCTTTATGACAAAGCTTTACTCCAATCTCTCGTGTCAAAGTCGCTAAACCGATAATGCTATTGTTGTGATAAACACCAAAGATGGTTGAATTTGATAGGCAGCTTTCAAAAAACGTCAGTGGTTTTAGCACTTCTACAGCATAAGAAGAACCAAACATTGCTGGGGCTTTTGCTAATGCTGAAAGTCTGATTACTCTAAAATCATTCAGCTCATTGACACTTAGAATTTTAATCTCAACATCAAACATATTGGTCTATTTTAATTTTTTATAGTAACACGGCTTAATTTAGCACATTAGCCTGATCCACAAACGACAATTGATCAGCGAATCATGCTTTAAAAGTCTTCTATTTCAAATGCTGATTAAACCAGACAATAAAAAAGACCGGTTATTACACCGGTCTTTTTTGGAACAACTGACTGTTCTACACGTAGAAGTATTATTTTACTTCACGGTCAACGAGTTCAACGTAAGCCATCGGTGCAGCATCACCTGCACGGAAGCCCGCTTTAAGAACACGAAGATAACCGCCGTTACGTTCTTTGTAACGAGGGCCAAGAACGGTAAATAATTTACCAACAGTTGCTGCAGAACGAGTACGAGCAAACGCTAAACGACGGTTTGCTACTGTATCGTTTTTAGCTAAAGTGATTAAAG
Organism: Acinetobacter sp. ESBL14; assembly: GCF_036668815.1. Classification (NCBI taxonomy): domain Bacteria; kingdom Pseudomonadati; phylum Pseudomonadota; class Gammaproteobacteria; order Moraxellales; family Moraxellaceae; genus Acinetobacter; species Acinetobacter sp. ESBL14. Next base: position 488,708 of record NZ_JAZEVS010000002.1, on the reverse strand, counting down.
GCTCAGCAACGCGGCGAAGTTCTTTCGCTTTAGGTAAAGTTGTTTTAATTAACTCGTGCTCTACTAAAGCATTTGTTAAATTTTGGAACAACGCCTTACGATGGCTGCTTGTACGGCCTAATTTCACACCACTATTACGATGACGCATGGTGATAGTCCTACTTAATTAACGGCTACGATAGGCAAAACGGTCATCCATACGGAGACTAGCTGGTGGCCAGTTCTCTAAACGCATGCCGAGTTGTAAACCTTTCGATGCCAAAACATCTTTGATCTCTGTTAACGATTTTTTACCTAAGTTAGGAGTTTTTAACAACTCAACTTCAGTACGTTGAACAAGATCACCAATGTAGTAAATATTTTCTGCCTTCAAACAGTTAGCAGAACGAACAGTAAGCTCGAGATCATCTACTGGACGAAGCAAGATCGGGTCAACTTCTTCGCGAGGTTCTTGAGCAACTGGAGTTTGATCTTTCTGAAGATCAACAAAAATTGCAATTTGTTGTTGCAAGATTGTTGCCGCTTTGCGGATTGCTTCTTCTGGATCAACAGTTCCGTTAGTCTCAAGATCGATCACTAACTTATCAAGATCGGTACGTTGTTCAACACGAGCATTTTCTACTGTGTATGAAACACGCTTGATTGGGCTATAAGAAGCATCTAACTGTAAACGACCTACTGGACGTGTTTCACCTTCAGGGAAACGTGAGTCAGATGTTTCATAACCACGACCTTGAGCAACTTTCAGGCGCATTTTCAATGAACCTGTAGAACTCAAAGTACCGATTAAATGATCAGGGTTAACCACTTCAACATTATGAGGTAAACGAAGGTCAGCTGCAGTTACGTCACCCGCCCCTTGTTTCTCTAATGTCAAATATGCTTCATTTTGATCGAACAGCTTAATAGACAATCCTTTTAGGTTCAGCAAGAGCTCGACGATGTCCTGCTGCAAGCCTTCTAAAGTACTGTACTCGTGCTCGACACCTTCTATTTCTACTTCAACCACAGCAGCGCCAGGTAAAGAAGACAATAGAATGCGACGTAAAGCATTACCTAGAGTATGACCAAAGCCACGCTCTAAAGGTTCCAGAATCACTTTTGCCGAGGTCCCGCTCACCGCTTCGACCTTGATCGCTTGCGGAGTTAGAAACTCGTTTGCAGTACGCGTCATTTATTGCTACCTCAAGGATTATTTAGAATACAATTCTACAATCAAGCTTTCGTTGATTTCAGCAGGTAAATCAGAACGATCTGGCGCAGCTTTAAACGTACCTTCTAACTTAGAATGGTCAATTTCCATCCAAGCAGGGATACCACGTTGAGCAGCTAATTCAATTGCGTTTTTAATACGTAATTGTTGTTTAGCGCCTTCGTGTACTGCAATTACATCACCAGCTTTAACTTGGATAGATGCAATGTTAACACGACGACCGTTCAAAGTGATGCTACGGTGAGATACTAACTGACGAGCTTCTGCACGTGTAGAACCAAAACCCATGCGATAAACAACGTTATCAAGACGGCTTTCAAGCAATTTCAACAAGTTTTCACCTGTTGCGCCTTTCACACGAGCAGCTTCTTTGTAGTAGTTACTAAATTGACGCTCTAACACACCGTACATACGACGTACTTTTTGTTTTTCACGTAATTGTAGTGAGTACTCTGATTGTTTGCTACCACGAGCTCCGCCATGTTGGCCAGGAGCTTTAGCATGTTTTTTAGTCTTAACGTCAAACGGTTTAACGCCAGATTTTAATTGCAGGTCTGTCCCTTCGCGGCGAGAGAGTTTGCATTTTGGACCAATATAACGAGCCATGAATGTTTCTCCTTACACGCGACGTTTTTTAGGTGGACGGCAACCGTTGTGCGGAATTGGAGTCACATCGGTAATGCTGTTAATTTTATAACCCACTGCACCTAATGCACGAACCGCAGATTCACGACCAGGACCAGGACCTTTTACAAGGACGTCCAAGTTTTTCAAACCGTAATCTAAAGCAGCTTTACCAGCAACTTCAGCAGCTACCTGAGCAGCAAACGGTGTTGATTTACGTGATCCACGGAAGCCTTGTCCACCTGAGGTAGCCCAAGCCAATGCATTACCTTGACGATCGGTAATCGTAACAATGGTGTTATTAAAAGAAGCGTGAATGTGTGCGACACCTTCAGAGACGGTACGAGTGACCTTCTTGCGTGCGCGAGTATCTTTAGCCATCTTTTAGCTTCCAGAAATCTTATTTCTTAATCGGTTTGCGCGGACCTTTACGGGTACGTGCGTTAGTTTTGGTGCGTTGTCCGCGAACAGGCAAGCTGCGACGATGACGAAGACCGCGGTAGCAGCCTAAATCCATTAAACGTTTAATGTTCATGGAAATTTCGCGACGTAAATCACCTTCGGTCGGAACCTTAGCAACTTCTGCACGAATCGCATCAAGCTGAGCATCATCTAATTCACGGATTTTAGTAGTTTCAGTGATACCTACAGCAGCCAAGATGTTCTTAGCAGTGTGGCGACCTACACCAAAAATATACGTGAGAGAGATAACAGCATGCTTGTTATCCGGAATGTTTACACCGGCAATACGAGCCATTCAATTTTCTCCAAAAAGGCAGTCAAGATAATCAACCGCCCCACAAAAATCTTGAGGGGCGGATAATAACCTAATTAGCCTACTGAAATCAACAGGTCTTAATTAAATTAACCTTGACGCTGCTTATGACGAGGTTCTGCGCTACAAATTACGCGAATAACCCCATTACGACGGATAACTTTACAGCTACCACAAATTTTCTTTACAGAAGCTTGTACTTTCATGATGAAACCTTCTAAGTGCGCTTATCCCTTAGGATGAGCAGTCGTTTTTCTCATTAACGTTTGATTATCATATTGATGCGAAGTAAGGTGCGCTTGGAGTTGCGCCATAAAGTCCATTACTACTACCACTACAATCAGTAAAGATGTTCCACCCAAATGGAATGGAATACCAAACGAACTTTGTAGCACCATAGGCATTAAACATACCACGGTAATGTAGATTGCACCGATGAAGGTCAAACGGTTAAGGATGTGATCTAAATAACGAGCCGTTTGCTCACCTGGACGGATACCAGGTACATATGCCCCGCTACGTTTTAAATTCTCTGAGACTTCTTTCGGGCTAAATACAAGCGCCGTATAGAAATAACAGAAGAAGATAATTAACGCGCCAAAGAGCATTAGATACAACGGCTGTCCAGGCGATAACACCAATGCCAGATCTTGTAGGCTGCGCTTCACAATCCCTGCATTTGGATCAGCACTTCCTAACCATTGTCCCAAGCTCGCTGGAAATAATAACAATGAGCTTGCAAAAATCGCTGGAATAACACCTGCCATGTTAATTTTTAACGGCAAATGTGTTTGCTGTGCAGTAAATACACGACGACCTTGCTGTTTTTGTGCGTAGTTCACTGGAATACGACGTTGTGCTTTTTCAATAAACACGATCGCAGCTAAAACGGCTAATGAGAGTAAACCGAATACAGCTAAACCAATTAAACTACCCTGACCATTCTGTACAGACGTAAACGACTGAATCACAAGATTTGGCAAACCTGCCACGATCCCTGCGAAAATGATCATCGAGATACCATTACCAACACCACGTTCGGTAATTTGCTCGCCCAACCACATCAAGAACATTGTTCCTGCAACTAACGAAGTTACTGCTGGAACGTAGAATGCCAAGCCTGAAGTTAAGGTAATACCTTGACTGATCAAGCCAGCACACATCCCTACGCCTTGCACGAGTGCAAGAAATAAGGTGCCGTAACGCGTATATTGATTGATCTTACGTTTGCCTTGCTCGCCTTCTTTTTTCAAAGCTTCTAGCGAAGGAACGACGGTCGACATTAACTGCACGATAATCGATGCAGAAATGTACGGCATAATCCCTAACGCTAGAATCGACATGCGTTCTAACGCACCACCAGAGAACATGTTAAATAAACCTAAGAAGGTACCTTCATTAGCTTTAAAAAACTGTGCTAGCGCTACGTTATCAATCCCCGGCAACGGAATATGCGCTCCTAGTCGAAAGACCAATAACGCGCCAATCAAGAACATTAATCGACGAATAATTTCACGGTATTTCACATGAAACGGTTGGCCTTTCATCATGTTGACATGACCTGAAGAACTAGGAGTCATAGACACTCGAGATTACTCCTCGACTTTACCGCCAGCAGCTTCAACAGCAGCTTTAGCGCCTTTAGTCAACACAACACCTTTAACAGTGAATGCGCGAGTGATTTCACCAGAAAGAACGATGCGAGCACGAATTTGGTCACGACGAACAACATTCGCAGCTTTTAAAGTTTCAAGGCTAACAACATCACCTTCAACTTTATTGAGCTCAGACAAACGTACTTCAGCAGTTTTCAAAGCGATTTGGCTAGTGAAACCGAATTTAGGCAAACGACGATATAACGCAGTTTGACCGCCTTCAAAGCCTGGACGAGTACCACCACTTTTACGTGAGTTTTGACCTTTGACACCACGGCCACCAGTCTTACCAACGCCAGAACCGATACCACGGCCTAAACGACGGTGTTCACGCTTAGCACCTTCTGCAGGTGCAAGTTCATTTAAACGCAGAGTCATGGCTTATTCCTCTACACTAACCATATAGTAAACTTTGTTGACCATACCACGGTTAGAAGGCGTATCTTGCACTTCTACAGTATGACCAATACGACGCAGACCTAAACCTTGAAGGCAAAGTTTATGATTTTTTAAACGATGCGATGAAGATTTAGTCTGGGTAACTTTAATCGTTTTCATGATTGATTACCCTTGAATTTGTTCTACTGAAAGACCACGTTTCGCAGCGACTTTCTCAGGAGAAGTCATATCACGCAAACCTTTGAAAGTTGCGTTTACTACGTTAGCAGCATTTGTAGAACCATAACATTTAGCAAGTACGTTATGTACACCTGCAGCTTCAAGAACAGCACGCATAGCGCCACCAGCAATTACGCCAGTACCTTCTGAAGCAGGTTGCATGTATACACGGCTTGCGCCATGACGAGCATTCACAGGGTGTTGTAAAGTAGTACCAGCAAGGTCTACAGTGATCATGTTACGACGAGCAGCTTCAAGTGCTTTAGAAATAGCAGCTGGAACTTCACGTGCTTTACCACGACCAAAACCTACACGACCATTACCATCGCCCACAACAGTTAATGCTGTGAAAGAGAAGATACGACCACCTTTAACAACCTTGGCTACACGATCAACGGCAACCAGCTTTTCAACGAGACCTTCGTTTTGTTCAACTTTCGCCATGATTAGAACTCCAAGCCGCCTTCACGAGCAGCATCAGCCAAGGCTTTGATACGACCATGATATTTAAAACCAGAACGGTCAAATGCAACTTTGGTAACACCAGCTGCTTTAGCACGTTCTGCGATCAAAGCACCAACTTTCGTAGCCGCTTCCACGTTACCAGTAGTACCACTACGCAAAGATGCATCTAAAGTTGAAGCTTGCGCTAAAACTTTGCCACCATCTGCTGAAATAACTTGCGCATAGATGTGACGCGGCGTGCGGTTTACACACAAACGAGTCGCACCCAATGCACGAATGTGCAAGCGTGTGCTTTTCGCACGACGCAAACGGGTTTGTTTCTTTTCGTTCATAAGAACCTCGCGCCTTATTTCTTCTTAGCTTCTTTACGAAGAATAACTTCATCCGAATAACGAACACCTTTACCTTTATATGGTTCAGGAGCACGGTATGCACGGATTTCCGCTGCCACTTGACCTAACAACTGCTTGTTTGCTGATTTCAAAATGATTTCAGTAGCAGTTGGAGTTTCCGCTGTTACACCTTCAGGTAAAGCGTAGTCAATCGGGTGTGAGTAACCAAGGTTAAGGTTTACAGAAGTACCCTTAACCGCAGCTTTATAACCAACACCAACAAGCTGTAACTTACGTTCGAAGCCTTCGCTAACACCTTTTACAAGGTTGTTCAATACAGCGCGAGCAGTACCAGCCTGCATCCAAGCGTCTTTCGACTCTTTAGCTGGAGCAAGTTGAAGTTTACCTTCTTCCTGTTTTAGCTCGACCAGCGCATGCAGGTTGAAAGACAATGTACCTTTGCTGCCTTTCACTTCGACCTGCCGGCCGTTCTGAGTAACTGTTACACCGTTAGGTACAGCTACTGGGGCTTTAGCCACACGAGACATGAGGAATCACCTATTAAGAAACAAAAGCAATAACTTCACCACCGATGCCCGCAGCACGTGCAGCGCGATCAGTCATGATGCCTTTGCTTGTAGAAACAATTGCAATACCTAAACCTTGCTTAACGCTAGGAATTTTATCTTTACCGCGATATTGACGTAGACCTGGACGGCTTACGCGCTTAACGGTTTCGATAACAGGCTTGCCTTCGAAATATTTTAAAGTAATTGTCAGAGTAGCTTTTGTCTCTTCTTGAGCAACTGCTACATCTGAAATATAACCTTCTTGTTGAAGTACGTTTGCAATTGCAACTTTCAACTTAGAAGAAGGCATAGAAACAGTTTGTTTCTTCGCCATTTGTGCGTTACGAACACGTGTTAACATGTCGGCAACGGTATCTTGCATACTCATTTAGTCGCTCCTTACCAGCTTGCCTTAACAACGCCTGGTACATCACCCTGCATTACTGTGTCACGTAATTTGTTACGGCTTAAACCGAACTTACGGAAGTAACCATGAGGACGACCAGTTAAACCACAACGGTTACGAAGACGTACTGGAGATGCGTTACGTGGCAATGCCTGTAACTTTAATGTCGCTTCGAAACGTTCTTCGTCACTTGCGTTTACATTTGCAATCGTTGCTTTTAATTCAGCACGTTTTGCAGCGTATTTAGCAACTGTCTTTTCGCGTTTCAATTCGCGATTAATCATACCTTTCTTAGCCATATCGACCTCTTATTTGAACGGGAAGCCGAATGCACGCATAAGCGCACGGCCTTCGTCATCGCTACGAGCAGTTGTCGTAATCGTGATGTCTAAACCACGGATACGATCAATCTTGTCAAAATCGATTTCAGGGAAAACGATTTGCTCTTTTAAACCCATAGAGTAGTTACCACGACCATCAAATGATTTCGCAGAGAAACCACGGAAGTCACGGATACGAGGGATTGCGATCGAGATCAAACGATCCAAGAATTCGTACATTTGGTCGCCGCGTAAAGTAACTTTACAACCAATCGGCCAACCATCACGGATTTTGAAACCAGCGATTGATTTACGAGCAAGTGTCACAACTGGTTTTTGACCAGCAATGAGTTGCATATCAGCAACAGCGCCATCTAATAATTTCTTATCAGTTGCAGCTGCGCCTACACCCATGTTAAGAGTGATTTTTGTGATGCGAGGAATATCCATCACATTCTTAACGCCAAGTTCTTCTTGTAACTTTGCTTTAAGTTCGTCGTTGTAACGTGCTTTAAGTCTGGCCATTGCCTATTCAACCTATTACTTCGCTACCGCCACTGATTCACCATTTGATTTATAAACACGAGTTTTCGCGCCATCAATCACTTGGTAACCAATACGGTCAGCCTTTTGGGTTGTAGCATTAAAAATTGCCACGTTTGAAATATGAAGCGTAGCCTCTTGAGTAACGATACCGCCTTCAGCGCCAGTTACACGGTTTGGCTTTTGATGCTTCTTCACTAAGTTAAGGCCTTCGACCTTAACTCGATCTTCAGAAACAGACAAAACGATACCTTGTTTGCCTTTTTCTTTACCTGCGATCACAATTACTTGATCGCCTTTTTTAATCTTAGCCATGATTGCCTCTTATAGAACTTCAGGAGCCAATGAAATGATTTTCATGAACTGTTCAGTACGAAGTTCACGAGTCACTGGTCCGAAGATACGAGTCGCAATCGGAGCTTTGTTGTTGTTCAAAATAACAGCTGCGTTATCGTCGAAACGAATAACTGAACCGTCTGGACGACGGATGCCGAATTTTGTACGAACAACTACAGCATTCATCACGTCACCTTTTTTAACACGTGCGCGTGGAATTGCTTCTTTTACAGTAACTTTAATAATATCGCCAACTGAAGCATAACGACGGTGTGAACCACCAAGTACTTTAATACATTGTACGCGGCGTGCACCACTGTTGTCTGCTACGTCGAGCATACTTTCGGTTTGAATCATTGCCCTACTCCAAAACCGAGCATCACCGGTCACAATTTCGAAAGGCTCAAAGAGTACTCGAAATTGTCCGATGATGCAACAAGAACGTCTAATTACTCAGCAGCAGCTTCAACTACTTCCACTAAAGTCCAAGCTTTAGTTTTAGAAATTGGGCGGCTTTCTTTGATGGTTACCAAGTCGCCTAATTTAGCAACATTGTTCTCATCATGAGCGTGTAATTTAGTTGAACGGCGGATTGATTTGCCATACAACGGGTGTTGAACGCGGCGTTCAATAAGCACAACAATAGACTTGTCCATTTTGTCGCTTACGACTTTGCCGGTTAACGTGCGGACTGTTTTTTCACTCATTGTCCGTTCCCCTGTTTTTCGGTAAGGAGTGTCTTAATACGAGCAATTGTCTTACGAGCAATTTGCACTTCATGCGATTTGCCTAATTGACCAGTTGCTTTCGCCATACGAAGACGGAATTGGTTAAGCTGTTGCTCATCAAGCAAAGCTTTCAACTCTTCTACCGACTTTTCACGTAGATCTTTAGTTTTCATTACATCACCGTCCGAGTCACGATAGTGGTTTTAAACGGGAGTTTAGCAGCAGCTAAAGCAAAAGCTTCACGCGCTAACTCATCGCTAACACCTTCAATTTCGTACAGGATCTTACCTGGCTGGATCTGACAAACCCAGTATTCCACGCTACCCTTACCTTTACCCATACGAACTTCTAATGGTTTTTCGGTAATTGGTTTGTCTGGGAATACGCGGATGAAGATTTTACCACCACGTTTGATACGACGGCTAATGGTACGACGTGCAGCTTCAATCTGACGCGCAGTCATACGACCACGTTCAGTTGCTTTAATTGCAATCGAACCAAATGATACTGTACTACCACGATGCGCTAGACCAGTGTTACGGCCTTTGTGCACTTTACGGAATTTGGTACGTTTAGGTTGCAACATGGATTATTCTCCCTTGTCAGCAGCACGGTCACCGCGACGACCACGACGCTCTTGACCTTCACCACGACCACGACCGCGTTTAGCTGGACGCTCTTCAGCAGGAGCAGGGTTCATGACTTGTTTCATGCCACCTAAGATCTCGCCACGGAAAATCCAAACTTTAACACCGATCGTACCGTATGTTGTTTCTGCACGCATAGTAGCATAGTCGATGTCAGCACGAAGTGTATGCAAAGGTACACGACCTTCACGATACCACTCAGTACGAGCGATCTCTGCACCACCTAAACGGCCAGAAACTTCAACTTTGATACCTTTAGCGCCAGCACGCATTGTGTTTTGAACCGCACGCTTCATAGCACGACGGAACATAACACGCTTTTCTAATTGAGAAGCAATTGCTTCAGCAACTAAACGTGCGTCCAAGTCAGGGCGATCAATTTCATTGATGCTAACTTGAGCTGGAACACCCATAATGTTGGTGAGTTCGCGCTGTAATTTCTCAATATCTTCGCCTTTTTTACCGATAACGATACCAGGACGAGCAGTGCTAATAGTTACTTTAGCAGCGCCTGTAGGACGTTCGATAAGAATATTGCTGATCATCGCGTTTTTAAGTTTTTTGATTAAAAACTCACGAACTTGAAGATCTTTAAGCAAGTATTCAGCGTATTGTTTCGGACTCGCATACCAGTTAGCGTTATGGCGTTTCACAACACCTAGGCGGATACCGATTGGATGAACCTTCTGACCCATATCAAACCCCTACCTTAACGGTGATGTGACAAGTACGCTTAGTAATACGATCTGCACGGCCTTTAGCACGTGGCATGATACGTTTAAGGCTCATGCCTTCATCAACGTAAATCGTAGTTACTTTAAGGTCATCAACATCTAAGCTGTTGTTGTGTTCAGCATTCGCGATTGCAGATTCAAGTGCTTTTTTAACAAGCACAGCTGCTTTCTTGTTGCTGAAGTTTAAAATGTCTATCGCACGTGCAACCGACTTACCACGGATCAAATCAGCAACTAAACGTGCTTTTTGTGCCGAGATAGCGGCACCGCGTAATTTAGCAGTTACTTCCATCATAGCACCTATTAACGTTTAGACTTCTTATCAACACCGTGACCACGATAGGTACGAGTTGGCGCGAATTCACCCAATTTATGACCAACCATGTGTTCAGTAACAATTACTGGAACGTGGTTACGGCCATTGTGAACAGAAATTGTTAAACCAACAAAGTCTGGAAGGATCATTGAACGACGTGACCATGTTTTGATCGGCTTACGGTTGTTAGCAGCAATCGCAGCTTCAACCTTAGCGAACAAATGCGCGTCGACGAATGGACCTTTTTTTAATGAACGAGGCATTATTCAGATTCCCTTACTTGACGCGACGGTCGCGAATAATCATCTTAGTCGTACGCTTATTGGTACGTGTCTTGTACCCTTTAGCTTTTTGACCCCATGGGCTTACAGGTTGAATACCTTTGCTACGCCCTTCACCACCACCATGCGGGTGATCTACTGGGTTCATCGCCATACCACGAACGGTAGGACGAACACCACGCCAGCGCGCAGCACCAGCTTTACCCAATGAACGAAGGTTGCTTTCTTGGTTAGAAACTTCACCAATTACAGCGCGACATTCAACATGGACTTTACGCATTTCACCAGAACGTAAACGAACGATAGCGTAAGAACCATCACGACCCAATAACTGAACTGAAGTACCAGCAGAACGTGCTAATTGAGCACCTTTACCGATTTTAAGTTCAAGGTTATGAAGGGTAGAACCGATTGGCATGTTGCGAAGTGGCAAGCAGTTACCTGGACGAATTGGAGCATCGTTACCAGATTGAACTTTATCACCAGCGCGTAAGCCTTTAGGTGCAATGATGTAACGACGTTCACCGTCAGCATATTTCAATAAAGCAATATGAGCTGTACGGTTAGGATCGTATTCGATGCGCTCTACAGTCGCTGGAATACCATCTTTGTTACGTTTAAAGTCAACAATACGGTAGTTTTGCTTATGACCACCACCCACGTGACGTGTAGTGATGTGACCATTGTTATTACGACCACCAGTACGTTTTTTAGCTTCTACCAACGGTGCATAAGGCGCGCCTTTGTGAAGATGGTCATGAACCACTTTCTCTACAAAGCGACGTCCTGGAGACGTTGGCTTACATTTTTGAATTGGCATAATTCTCGTCCTTATTCCGCTGCGTTTTCAGCGGTATCGCCCAAGTCAGCCATTTCTACATCTTGGCCAGCTTTCAGGGTGACGTATGCTTTTTTCACATCAGAACGACGTCCTAATGTTTTACCAAAGCGTTTTGTTTTACCTTTAGTGATCGTTGTATTGATTTTTACAACTTCAACACCAAAGAGTTGCTCAACTGCTTTTTTGATTTCAAGTTTGTTTGCATTTAATGCAACTTTGAACACTTGAACACCAGCAGTATCACCTAAAACTTGTGCTTTTTCTGAGAATACTGGTCCTAATAGGACTTGATAGATACGTTCGTTGTTCATCCGAGTTCTACCTCAATTTTCTTAGCAGCAGCTACAGACATTACAACTTTATCAAATGCGATCAAGCTAACAGGATCAATAGCAGTAGCATCAACCACATCAACGTGTGGAAGGTTGCGAGCTGCGAGATACAAGTTCTCATCTACAGCATCTGTAATGATCAATGCGCGAGTTGCATTCAAGTCTGTAAGTTTTGCAAGCAAGTCTTTAGTTTTTGGAGCTGCAACAGCAAACTCTTCAACTAATACAAGACGATCTTGGCGAACAAGTTCAGCTAAGATACATTGCATTGCACCGCGATACATCTTACGGTTTACTTTTTGAGACCAATCTTGTGGGCGAGCAGCAAAAGTTTTACCACCACCAACCCAGATCGGGCTACGAATAGAACCCGCACGAGCGCGACCAGTACCTTTTTGACGGAATGGCTTTTTACCACCGCCAGAAACATCTGCACGTGATTTGTGAGCACGAGTACCTTGACGACCACCAGCTAAGTAAGCTGTAACAACTTGGTGTACAAGAGCTTCGTTAAATTCACGTCCGAAAGCAACTTCAGACAATTCAACAGCAGAGCCGGAAACAGTTTTTAAATTCACAGTATTTCCCCTCAGGCCTTGATGGTAGGACGTACGATAACGTCACCGCCAGTTGAACCAGGAATAGCACCCTTAACAACTAAAACAGAACGTTCAGCGTCAATAGATACGATTTCAAGACCTTGAACTGTTACGCGTTCGTCACCTAAGTGACCAGCCATTTTCTTGCCTTTGAACACGCGACCAGGAGTCTGGTTTTGACCTGTAGAACCTAATACACGGTGAGATACAGAGTTACCATGAGTAGCATCTTGCGTACGGAAATTCCAACGCTTAACACCACCTTGGAAGCCTTTACCTTTTGATTGACCAGTTACGTCAACAATTTGACCAACTGTGAACAAATCAACACCGATAGAAGCACCAACTTCACGGCCTTCAAGCTCAGCTTCAGTAACACGGAACTCTTTAACTAAACGACCAGCAGCAACACCCGCTTTCGCGAAGTGACCTTTCTGAGCGTTAGTTACGCGCGATTCGCGACGTTCACCAGTAGTTACTTGAATTGCTTGATAACCATCAGTTTCAAGTGTTTTGATTTGCGTAATGCGGTTTGGATCGACTTCGATAACTGTAACAGGTACAGATACACCAGCATCTGTAAAGACGCGAGTCATACCACATTTGCGACCGACTAAACCAATAGCCATGTGCATAAACCTCTAATAAAGCGGCCTAATTAACTTATAAATTAAGCTAATTAACCGAAAGCCTTAACCCAAAGCGATCTGAACATCTACACCAGCAGCAAGATCTAACTTCATCAATGCATCAACAGTTTTATCTGTTGGTTGAACGATGTCGATCAAACGTTTATAAGTGCGGATTTCATACTGGTCACGAGCGTCTTTGTTGACGTGTGGTGAAGTAAGAACGTTGAAGCGTTCGATGCGAGTAGGCATCGGGATTGGACCACACACTTGTGCGCCAGTACGCTTAGCGGTTTCTACGATCTCTTGAGCAGATTGATCAATCAGACGATGATCAAAAGACTTCAAACGGATACGAATTCTCTGGTTAGACATACCAGTAAACTCCAAGCCAAATATATAAAGAATCACCCATGACGCACCTCACCTTTTGGTAAGTGTCAAGGGCAGTGAAAATCACTATGGTCGTGATCGATGCCACGACTGTAATGCGTTGACTACTTTCTTCGTAGTGAACGCCCTCCATTTGAGGGTCGCCCATTATAACGATTGTTTAAGTCTTATGCAATTCTTCTTTTCTTTTTTTAATAAAATTCCTGTTTACTAAGCGCTCACCACATAATCAATTGCCTGATTGAGCAAACGATTTCCTTGTTCAAATTTACTCTTTAAGGTTCTTTTTAATTCGGACATCGGCTGGACGTACTCTCCCTTGAATACTGCCATATCCTCTTCATTTTCAATCAGCAGGGCTAGTGCATGCGGTGTCATTTCAGGATGAAATTGAAATCCTAAAACATTACGTCCAATTTGATACATCTGATTCCGACATACCTTATTCTCAGCCAAACGAATCCCACCTTTCGGGATTTCAAAGGTCTCACTATGCCATTGTAAAATATTTAACTGCTCTGGGATCTGAAAATACTCTTCGGGTACATGCGAAGCACGCCCAACATCCATCCACCCCAACTCCTGATACTGATTGCGACTCACAGCAGCCCCCAAGGCATTGGCAATCAACTGTCCACCTAAACATAGACCAATCGCAGGTTTTCCAGCAGCCAGATAACGGCGTAACCATCTTTTTTCCAGCCTTAACCAAGGATAATTTGCCTCATCATTGACACTCATAGTACCCCCCATAATGATCAGTAGATCAACCTCATCTACACGTGGTAGGGCTTCTAATTCCAAGGGCAAATCAACAGGCAAGGCAAAAAACTCCGTTGCGGTAATTTTTGCTTTGTGTGCTTTCAAATAATCATAGCAACTGCCAAAACCTTCACCAGCAATATGCTGAAAATAATGTACTCTTAAATGCGACTTCATGCGCTAAAACCTATTATCGTTAGAATGATACTTAGTCTTAGCAAAAATAAAGCCAGTTTTGACCAATGACTTTAATCTGTACCGATTCTGTACAAAAACAGCAAAGCGCTAGCAGCTTTCGCGCTTTTCTCTTAACCTAACTTATTATATTGATTTGATTTTGCCCTATGACAACACACAATAAAGCACAGACCAATCTGATTCATGCACCACGACAAGCCCCTCAATATATTGAAACCATCCAACCTCCCTTATTTCGTGCATCGACGATTATTTTTAAAAGCACAGCGCACCTTTTTGATCGCCATTGGAGCGATGCTTACGATTATAGCTATGGCACGCATGGTACGCCGACCACCTTTACCTTAGGCGATAATATTGCCCAAATTGAAGGCGGCCGTTATTGCCTGCTTGCACCAAGCGGCTTATCTGCGATTAATCTCGTGAATAGTGCACTTTTAAGCTCTGGTGATGAGGTCTGGGTCGCCGATAATATTTATGGTCCCAATCTGGAACACTTAAACAATCTACAAGATCGCTATGGCATTACCGTTAAAATTTATAATCCAATTGATGCCAACAGCTTTCAGCCCACTGAAAAAGCCAAACTGATCTGGCTCGAAGCAGCAGGCTCGGTCACGCTAGAATTCCCTGATCTCAAGAATTTGGTTAAAAAAGCCCAGCAAGCCAACGTACTCACTGCACTGGATAACACCTGGGGTGCTGGCTTGGCGTTTAATGCCTTTGATTTTTCAGATGAACATTTGGCCGTCGACATCACGGTACATGCACTCACCAAATACCCAAGCGGTGGTGGTGATATCCTCATGGGGTCAGTGGTGACCCGCGAGCAAGCCTTACATCACAAATTGTTCCGTATGCATGCGATTCAAGGCATTGCAATTTCAGGTGATGATGCGGCGCAGATTCAACGTAGTTTGGCGCATATGTCTTTACGTTATGAGCAACAAGCACAAAGCGCCCTGACCTTACTCGACTGGCTCAAACAACAACCTCAATTTAACCAAGTTCTGCATCCAAGCGATCCTGATGCAGCAGGTCATTCATTTTGGTCAGAAATTTGTAGCACAGGAAAAAGTGCAGGCTTAGTCAGCGTTATTTTCAAACCTGAATATGATCTCAATGCGGTTCGCAAATTCTGCGATAGTCTTAACCTGTTTAAACTGGGCTTTAGTTGGGGTGGTCCCGTCAGCTTGGTCATGCTGTATGACCTCAAACAAATGCGTGCACTGGAAAATACACATTTACAACAAGGTTTATTGGTTCGCTTCTGTATAGGACTAGAACATCCAGAAGATTTAATTCAAGATATCCAAAACGGATTAAAACAGCTCGATTGAGATTAAAAACAGGTGAAGAATGAGTACGCCAATCGTTATTGCTAAAAAAACCACAGATACAACACAAGAGATTGTTTTACATTCTAAATTTGCCAACCGACACGGCTTGATTGCCGGTGCAACTGGAACAGGTAAAACCGTCACCCTCAAAGTGATGGCCGAGAGTTTTTCCCGTATTGGTGTACCTGTGTTTCTTGCCGATGCCAAAGGTGATGTTTCCAGTTTGGCCAAAGCTGGTAGCAGTAATCCAAAATTTGATGAGCGCCTAAAAAGCTTACAACTGGATGCGGTTCCTTTTGCCGCATCCCCTGTTATTTTCTGGGATTTATTTGGGCAACAAGGCCACCCGATTCGTACCACCATTTCGGAAATTGGCCCATTATTATTAGCACAAATGCTGAATCTGAATGACACCCAAGAAGGTGTGCTATCAGCCGTGTTTCGTGTTGCCGATGATCAAGGTCTGCTCCTGATTGACTTTAAAGACCTAAAAGCAATGCTGACTTATGTCAGTGAAAATGCTGCCAGTCTCAAGGCTGAATACGGCAATCTTTCTCCTGCCAGTCTGGGTGCAATACAACGTAACTTGCTGGCATTAGGTGATCAAGGTGGCGAACAGTTTTTTGGCGAACCAAGCCTGAATATTCTCGATTTCATCCAAACTGACAGCAATGGTCATGGCTATATCAATATCCTAGCCGCTGATAAGTTAATGAACACACCAAAGCTTTATGCAACCTTCCTGCTCTGGATGATGTCTGAACTATTTGAACAGTTGCCTGAAGTCGGCGATATGGACAAGCCAAAATTGGTATTCTTCTTCGATGAAGCCCATTTACTGTTTGATAATGCTAGTCCCGCTTTGCAACAAAAAATTGAGCAAGTGGTACGCTTGATCCGTTCTAAAGGCGTGGGGATTTATTTCATTACCCAAAACCCTCTGGATTTACCCGAAAGCGTATTAGGGCAATTGGGGAACCGTGTGCAACATGCCTTACGTGCATTTACTCCTAAAGATCAAAAGGCAGTCAAAACCGCAGCAGATACTTTCCGTGCCAATCCTGAGTTTAAAGTCGATCAAGCGATTACCGAACTTGCCGTCGGTGAAGCATTGATTAGTTGCCTAGATGAACAAGGAACACCTCAAATCGTGGAACGTGGTTGGGTAATGCCCCCTTACTCTTCCTTTACCCCAATCACCCCTGAAGAGCGCCAAGTCATTATTGGGCAAAGTATTGTCGCAGGCGTCTATGACCAAGCGGTGGATCGGGACAGTGCCTATGAAATGCTGCAGAAAAAAGTACTGCAACAGTCTCAGCAAAAACAAGCCGATGAGTTAGCCAAACAACAAACAAAAGAGCAAGATGCATTGGCCAAGCAACAAGCCAAAGAGCAAGAACGCTTCGCCCGTGAGCAGCAAAAAGCCGCAGAAAAATCCCAACGTGATCGCGAAAAACTCACCCAAGATATCGTCGGAACCTTTGCCAAAAGCGCAGCACGTAGCTTAGGTGGCAGCACAGGACAGAAAATTGTCCGCGGCTTATTGGGTTCACTCTTCGGGAAATAATAAAAGTATAACGAATTGTAAATTAAGGGATAATCAATTATCCCTTAATTTTTTTATGGCTTTTATTTAAATATGCATTGCAAATATACCTTATAAGATGTATTTTAAATACATCTTATAAACAATCGCCAAGAGAGATCACTTATGACTCCGCAGCAAATTGACCTAGTAAAAGCCACTGTTCCTGTTCTACGTGAAAATGGCGTTGCACTGACTGGATACTTTTATAACCGTATGTTGGGCAATCATCCCGATTTAAAAGAAACCTTTAATATGGGACATCAACGCAGTGGTGCACAGGCGCAGGCCTTAGCAGGTGCTGTGTTGGCTTATGCAGAAAACATTGAAGATCCATCGGTACTTCTACCTGTAGTCGAAATGATTGCACATAAACACGTGAGCTTGAATATTCAATCTCCTGATTACGGCATTGTTGGTGAAAACCTCTTACACTCAATTAGTGAAGTACTCAGCATCTCGATGGAAGACCCTTTGATCGCAGCATGGGCTGCGGCTTATGGTCAATTGGCTGATTTATTCATTAGCACCGAAAAAGCGATTTATGATCAACATCAACAAACACAAGGCAGTTGGTTAGGCTGGCGTAATTTTAAAATTGCCAAAAAAGTCGTGGAAAGCGATGAAATCACCTCTTTCTATTTAGCACCTATTGATGGTGGCGCCTTGCCGCACTATGAAGCAGGTCAGTACATCTCAGTCCGCGTGTTTGTCCCTGAACTCAACTTAAGACAACCGCGTCAGTACACCCTATCAACCAGTCCGCAAGCTGACTATTTACGTATCTCAGTGAAACGTGAAGATGAAAAAGGTGAACTTGCAGGTGGCTGGGTGTCTAGCACCTTACATGGTTTAGCTGAAGGCTCAGAAATTGAAGTATCTGCACCAACAGGTAATTTCTATCTCATCGATAGCAGCAAGCGCAATGTCTTTATCAGTGGTGGTGTCGGTCTCACCCCAATGATTGCAATGTTGAACCAATTGGTGACTTTAGATATGCCGCAACCCGTGAATTTCATTCATGCTTGTCGTAGCAGCCAAGTGCATGCCATGAAGAAACATATTGAAGAAGTAAAAATCAAATACCCACGTTTGAGTACCTTCACAGCCTATGAATTCCCACATACAGAAGATGTCTTAGGTCAAGATTATGATGCTGCTGGTCGTCTTGATTTAAGCACGATGGATGCAGCCTTATTGCCAAGTAATGCTGACTATTATTTATGTGGTCCAATGCCGTTTATGGCAGCACAACATCAGGCGCTGGTTGCTCGAGGTATTCCTGCTGCCAATATTCACAGCGAAGCCTTTGGTACAGGTGGTGTGAAACTCAGCTAATTCACGCTACGTTTTGCACAGGGCTAGTCTATGTTAGACTGGCCCTTTCTATTTTAAGCAATCAATTGAGTGAAATCCCATGCAACTCAATAAATTTACTGATTATGCACTCAGGATTCTGATGTATGTTGCTCGCCCGAGTGATGTACCGTACACGATTGCAGATATCGCCGAAGACTTGCATGTGTCGCAAAATCACTTGGTTAAAGTGGTGCACTTCATGGGTAAACAACACTGGATTGTTACCATTCGTGGTAAAGGCGGTGGTTTGCGCTTAAATCCAGAAGCCAAGAATTTGAAACTCGGCGAAATTGTTCGAACCTTACAAGGTAATCATCAAATTGTTGAGTGCAATACTCCTCCTTGCGTCCTGCGAGCCAACTGCGGACTGAAAGGTATTTTGGATCAAGCACTTGAATGTTTTTATCAAAGCCTAGATCAATATACACTCGGCGAAGTGGTTCAACAGGGTATTATTCCCTCTTCCACACGCTCAAGCATCGACTTTTTAGAGCTTATTCAGAAAGCTTAAAGATCATGTACAGATGAGGATTCGCACGAACGCCTCACATCCTTTATAATGGTCGTTGCTATTCCTATTCAAAAGTAAGCTTCTATGCGTCGTAGTGAAAAATCGAAAGACACCAAAGCCAAACTCGCACCGAAACAAAAAATCAGTTATGAAAAAAAGGCTGACCCTGCAATCACTGAATATGCAGTACAGTCTTTGACATGGTTACGCCAAGCTGAATTTTTGATGAGTGCGCCGAAACTGGCTTTATGCGTAGAAGATACCGGTTATGAAATCGCATTTGCAGGCCGTTCCAATGCAGGTAAGTCAAGTGCAATCAATACATTAACTAATCAAAAGCAATTGGCACGTGCCTCTAAAAAACCTGGTCGTACTCAAATGATCAACTTTTTTAGCTTGGGCAATCCAGATCAACGCTTGGTCGATTTACCAGGTTATGGTTATGCAGCGGTTCCTGAAGCCATGAAAATCGTCTGGCAGAAAGAACTGGAAAACTATTTAATTCATCGTAAGAGTTTACAAGGCTTAGTGCTGTTAATGGATATTCGTCATCCTTTACAACACTTTGATTTGATGATGTTGGAATGGGCACATTCACGCCATTTGTTTGTGCATATCCTGCTCACCAAAGCGGATAAGCTCAATCGTGGCCCAGCCAACAAAGTGTTGCTCGAAGTCAAACAGCAATTGAAGAAGATGAAACTGGATTTCTCCATCCAATTATTCTCTTCACTCAATCGTATTGGCCTAGAGGAACTTGCCAGTGTAATGGCTGGCCGCCTGAACTTCACTCTGGATCAACCCGTTGAATTTGACCTGAGTCAGATCCCAGAAGCCTCAGAAACCGACATCCAAGAATAAAAAGTGCATTTTATGCAACTTGATGCATAAAATAATTTTTAATTGTCCCGAATTGCTAAACACAAACACTAGGTAGTTTTCATATACTGCTTAGTGTTGGTTCATTGCACTATCGATTAGGACTAAACGATGAAATTACTATCATTTGTGAAGAACAAAGTTCTTGGTTCTTCGATTGACTATAAAATCCTCCCACGCAAAGTAAAGTTTGACTGGGAAAATACGCCAGTGGATTGGATTCCAAACCAACCTTTCGCCAGCTATTTTATTAATGAAATTAACAATATTTTACCTGCTGGTGAGTTTTGGTTTTGCCGTTTATATAACAAAGTCCTTCCAAAAATTACCGATGAAAAATTAAAGCAAGACGTTCAAGCCTTTATTCGCCAAGAAGCAATGCATGCCGTTGCACATACCTCTGCCAATAAAGAATATTTGACGCAGCGTAATATTGATATCCAGCGTAATCTCGACATCATGGATTTCTTATTTACCAAGGTCTTGGCAGACAAGCCCTTCGATAAGGAAATTCCGAAAGTACTCGAACATCAGTGGGATTTATTCCGTCTAGGTGTGATTGCAACTGTTGAACACATGACCTGTGTACTCGGCAAATATGCTCTGTACAACAAGCGTTGGGAAGAACTCGGTGCAGATCCAGAAATGATTGATCTGATTAAATGGCATGGCTCTGAAGAAATTGAACACCGTACCGTTGCATTTGATCTCTATCGTCATTTGGGCGGTGGTTATATCGCACGTTACTACATGAGTGTTGCTGTGATTATTGGTGTACTTGGCCTTTGGGTCGATGGCGCAGCACATATCATGAGTCAAGATCCTCGTTTTGCCGACAAGAAACCAAGTCTGTTTAAACCATGGATCTGGATCGAATGGTCGAAGATCGCATTAAAAGACGCGAAAATCTTGCCGGGCCCTGCATGGTTGGTTGCACAACAAATTGATTACCTGATGCCGTGGTATGACCCGGTCAAAGAAGGCAACACCCAAGACGCTGTGAATTATCTGAACAATTCACCTGCTGCAAAACGCGCTTTACAGCAAGCAGCTTAACTCTTAAATATAAAAAAAGCAGGAATGATTTCCTGCTTTTTTATTTCATCCAATCAACTGGACTCTGCTTCAGCTTTCTTGGCATAACGATCAACCACCACACTGATCATCATATCGCCTTGTACATTGACCACGGTGCGTACTGTATCGAGCACACGATCAATCGGCAATAAAATTGCAATTGCTTCGGCGGGTAAACCCACTGACTGTAGTACCATGATCATGGTGACCATCCCTGCACTTGGAATCCCTGGTGCACCTAAGGATGCAATCATGGCAGTTAAGCAGACAATCAGCTGTTGAGTCAGACTCAAATCTAAACCCATCAAATTGGCAATAAATAAAGCTGCTGCCGCTTCATAGAGTGCCGTACCATCCATATTCAGCTGCGTACCCAATGGAATAACAAAGCCAGCCGTTTGTGGTCGCACCCCCAAATTTTCCTGTGCACATTTCATACTCAATGGCATAGTGGCAGAACTGGAACTGGTGGCAAATGCCGTAACCAAAGCGGTTCTCGCCCCTCTAAAAAAGGTGATTGGATTCATCCGCCCAAAAATCCACAACAAGGCAGGCAATACCACCACACCATGGAAAATGGTCGTCCCTGTCACCACCGCAGCAAACTCAACCAAACGGCTGAGTACAGATAGATCTTCGGTCGCAATCAACTTTGCCAAGAGTGCAAAAATCCCGATCGGCGCAAGTTTCATTACCCAGCCCACTAACATCATCATAATGTCAAAGAATTGCTGACTGATGTTACGCACCAAGGCGAAACGCTCGCCGCCTTTGACCAAAGCCACACCCAGAAATAAGGCAAATACCACCACGGCCAACACATTGCCTTCACTAAAAGCCTTGAATGGATTGATCAATGTATTCTGAATAAAGGTCGTAAAGAAACTTGATGGGGTTAAGGTATCTGGGGTTTGATGGCTATCCATTGCGGCTTGGAATAATTGAATATCCACCCCTTTACCAACTTCAAACAGATGCGCACAGCTAATTCCTAGAATTAAAGCCAAGGTCGTGGTGGTCAAGCAACTTAATGCGGTAATTTTCCAGACCCGACCAAATTGTCCGCCTGCCTGCAAATTAGAAACACCAACCACAATCGAGCTAAAAATCAGTGGGATCAGCAACATTTTCAGCAAACCAATGAAAATGCTACTTAAAATACCCAAGCCATAAAGACTATAGTCAACAAAGATCGTCTGTGGGTAGGCCAGCAATAAAAAACCAAAGGCCACACCGAGTATAGCTGCAATTAAAATTTGTGTATTTAGATTCATTGTGAAGGGATAAAATTTTAACTTAGCCGTACTATGGCATGCTCATGTGGAAGAATCGAGCAATTTTTTGTCACATCCTTATGATAAAAAAAGCCATCAGAATGATGGCTTTAGGGTTGATTCATTTTTACTGGGTTTCGATTTCTCTGAGCCGAATCAAACCTTCTTGCACCGTACTACACACCAACTGTCCATTTTGCCACATACGACCAAAGTTCAGCCCACGTGAACTGGCACTAATGGTCGCTTCCATATCGTAAAGCATCCACTCATCTGCACGCAGTGGGCGATGAAAATAAATGGTATGGTCAATACTGGCACATTGTAAATTCGGTGAAATCCAAGACAGGCCATGTGGACGCAATGCCGTGGTCATCAAGGTAAAGTCTGAATAGAATGCCACAATTGCCTGATGCAGCGAGATTTCATCCAAATCGGCTGGAATTACATCATGGGTCCGAATGTAATGCGCATAAAACGGCGCTTCTGGCTGCGGCTGAAACGGATTAATTAACTGAGTCGGCCTGATTTCCACATGACGTTCACGCATAAAACTGGCACGCACATTTTCAGGCACAAAATTAATCAGGCTTTCTTTTAATTCATTCTCAGATTTTAATGTGTCTGGCTCAGGGTATTCAGGTTCTTTATGTTGATAATTCAGCCCTTCTTCCGGATTGGCAAAAGAGACTATCGCCGAGAAAATAGTACGACCATGTTGGATCGCCCGAACTTGACGACTGGCAAAACTTTTACCATCTCTTAAAGGATCAACTTCATAAATGATCGGTGCATTCACATCACCGCCATACAAGAAATAAGCATGTAAAGAATGTGCAGGACGATCTGTGGTATATGACGCTGCTCTTAATGCTTGTCCAAGCACTTGCCCACCGAACACTCGCTTGCCTACCAAATTGCGGCTATTGCCTCGGAAAATATGCTCTTCTAACTTTTCCAGAGTCAGCAGTTCTACCAATTCTTGAGTTAACGCATTCATGTAATAGCCTTCCAACATCAATGAGGAGAGATCAACCAATCCATTCAGGGTTGATAATTTTGATTGTGCCACAAATTCAAATGACAATGGTCAGGATAAAATGATTCATCCGTCACGTTAATTGTATTTATACCCGCTAAAAATACGATTTTTAACGATAAAATCTACCAAATACGCTATATTTTGTCAGAAAATAACATATCGTTTCATGTAAGAATATCGCAGAATGTCGGGTTCATCATGACTCGATGTCAGGATTATTATTTAGGAGTTTGTAATGTCCAAGACTGGATTTGGTCAAATGTATCGCCAACTTTCGAGTAAGTTACTTGACCTTGTGGTAACGCCACATGTTCTTGGTGAAGTTCCTACAGAATCCACCACAGCAGAGCCAAATACAACTGAATCAAATAAGTTGGTCTGCTACGTATTACAAAATTATTCACGTAGTAATGCATTGGTGGTGGATGGTGAAACCCGTCGTCTAAATTTAAAACCAGCCCTAGATCCTTTGAGTTTTGGTACATATCAAGAAAAAAACTCGGTTCTGTTTTTACACCACAACGAAAATAATATTTTTAATACCCAGACTTTCCCGCCGCGCCTTTTACAATTGGTAGAAGCGCTTGAACAACAACCTGATGTTGATATTCAACTGGTTCCAGTAACAGTACTCTGGGGTCGCTCACCAGATAAAGAAGATTCTTGGTTCAAATTATTATTCTCAGATACTTGGGCAACACCAGGTACCGTCAAACAATTGATGAATATCGGCTTACATGGTCGTCAGTCTTTTTTAGAATTTCATGAGCCACAATCTTTACGTGAGTTGGTAGATTATGCCAAGAGCAATCACCCCAATGTGTCGCCAGCCACCTATATTGCCAGCTCTTTAGATACCTATTTAGACCAGCAACGTGAAGTCGTGCTTGGTCCTGACCTATCAGACCGCCGTAATGTGATGCAATCGGTGGTCAAGTCAGCTGAGGTACAAGATGCCATTCGTCGTGAAAGTATTCAGCATAAAATCAGTATGCTTGAAGCTGAACGCCGCGCCATTGGTTATGTCAATGAAATCGTCTCGGACTACTCAGCTTCAGCAGTCCGTTTTGCCGACATGGCCTTAACCCGATTATGGACGCAACTCTATGACGGCGTAGAAGTACATAATTTCAGTACCGTACGTGAGTTGGCTAAAGATTACGAGATTGTCTACACCCCTTGCCACCGTAGCCATATCGACTACTTATTATTGTCTTATGTGATTTATAAGCGTGGTTTGATGATTCCTTATATCGCTGCGGGTGATAACCTTAATCTACCATTTGTAGGTCAATTATTACGAGGTGGTGGCGCCTTCTTTATTCGCCGTTCTTTCCGTGGCAATGCACTTTACACCTCTGTATTTAAAGAATATTTACATAGCATCCTATCGCGCAACACCCCGATTGAATACTTTATTGAAGGGGGCCGCTCTCGTACAGGTCGTTTATTGCCGCCCAAAACGGGGATGTTGGCCATGACCATTCAGGGTCATCTACGCGCCCCAGCCAAACCGATCGTGTTTGTTCCAACCTATATTGGTTATGAACGTCTGATGGAAGGCTCAACCTATGTCGGTGAAATGCAAGGCAAACCGAAAGAAGCCGAGTCGATTTTTGGGATTGTAAAAACCTTACGGAAGATTGAACGTATTTTCGGCAAAGTACACGTGAACTTTGGTGAACCTGTGTTCCTAAATGATATTTTGAAGCAACAAGGTGCTGAAAATATTCAAACCGAGACCGCAAGTACCACTGAGATTTCTAACGTTGTGGCAAGTTCAGCCAATCTGATTCTAGAAAACATCAACCGCGCTGTGGTGATTAACCCAGTGTCCTTGCTTTCCTTGATTTTATTGGCGACCCCAAAACACACCTTAGATGAAGAAATTTGCGCCAAGCAACTGGATATCTATCGCGATTTGGCGACTCAACAACCCTATGATGAACGCACTCAAGTTACGTCATTGTCGGGTAAAGAAATCATTGCTTATGGTCTCAAGCTTAAGTTAATCAAACGTGTACAGCATGTGTTAGGCGATATTATTGCGATTGAAGATAATCAAGCAGTACTGCTGACCTACTTCCGTAACAATATTTTGCATGCCTTTGTATTACCTTCATTGGTGGCTTCGCTAGTTGAGCACAATGGTAAAATTCATAAGGCTGATTTAAGTAACGTGATTCGTACCTTATATCCGTTCTTAAAAGCTGAATTATTCATGAAATGGGAAGCTGCCGAATTGCAAAAGCAAATTGATAGTTATATCAATGCTTTGGTTCAGATTGGTATTATTTTCCAAGATCATGAAGACAACCTGTTCAGCCCAACGCCAAACAGTGAAGAACACCAAAAACTTGTGACCTTGGCGATGCCAGTGAAACAGAGTTTAGAGCGTTACTACATGACCCTTGCACTGATTACTCAACGTGGTTCAGGCAATATTTCAACTAAGCAAGTGGAAGAGTTGAGTCATTTATTGGGGCAACGCCTATCCGTCCTGTATGAATTCAACTCACCTGAGTTCTTCGATAAAGCCTTATTCCAAAGTTTTATTAAAGTCCTGACGCAACAGAATTATATTCGTAACAATGAGCAAGGTTTCATTGAATACGATGATAATTTCAGTGAGATGGCCGCAGGTGCACAGTTGGTCTTAGATGAGACGACGCTACAAATGTTGCAGCACATCACTACATTTAGCGATGAAGAACTGGCTGAAGCATTAGAGGCTATGGCATCTCAACAAGCCAAACGTCGCTTAAAACGCAAGAAAGCTTAAATACAAAAAAAGGCAACTTCGGTTGCCTTTTTTTAATGCGCTAACGACACTCTAAATACTTCGGATCATCCAAGCATCGCAGTCGTTTAATGAGCGATACAAAATACGCATCATAATAACCAGAGTCGACATAACGATTTCGAATCTTTACCACCATCGCGTCGTAGCCCTGTTTTTCATAACCTGAAATATCCGCCCAGTAATAAGCTGGTAAATGGTTTTCCCATTGAATGGCTTGT
This sequence comes from Acinetobacter sp. ESBL14, assembly GCF_036668815.1. Lineage (NCBI taxonomy): Bacteria > Pseudomonadati > Pseudomonadota > Gammaproteobacteria > Moraxellales > Moraxellaceae > Acinetobacter > Acinetobacter sp. ESBL14. The sequence continues at coordinate 462,304 of NZ_JAZEVS010000002.1, read as the reverse complement.
GCAGCAAGCACATTGCTGTTGCGTACAAACCAAGAGCGTATTTGATGACCGAAGCCTGTTGGGTAAGCTTGTGGCCGAATCACGATATTCATCGCAAAATACGCCATAGGGAAGTTGACGACCTGTGTGTCTGCACCAAATTCCTTTTTCAAGTTATACGGCAATATCCCATAAGCAGGTGCAGCCAAAATATCAATTTTTTTCTGCTTAAAAGATTCCACTGCATTGGAAAAATCAACATAGACGGGTTTAGCACCGACACTTTGCACCAAAGCCTGTTGTGGTGGATTATTTTCTAAAATTCCAATGCTTTTATTCTTTAACTGAGACACTTTATTAATCTGTTGGGTATTCATGATCATATAGGCTGTCCCAATCGGGATCATGCCCAACACTTCATAATCTCCACTCAGCATACGTTTTTCGACATTTGAATTATTCAGCAGTTGTAAAAATGTCCGAGCCACACGATTATTCGGAATCAGTCCAATCCCCCCACTTGTGCCCATAAAACGGTTATAGCGATAGGTATTAAAATTGGATGCCACCAAGCCTGAACATTTACGCTGATCAAAAGCTTGTATCGCCTTCTTTTCATTTTTAAAGGTTTGAAAGCTTAACTGAACTTGATTTTGTTGTGCGTACAGACGAATGTCCTGTAAACGACGACTGATATCGCCCTGTGTACTTAAAGGATCAAATACGCACCAAGACTGTTCCACAGCCCAACTTGCGGTTGTCATTAATCCGAATAAGATCATGCAAATTATTTTTCTCATGTATCACCTTTACGCCTCGCCGCAAACCATGTGCTTAATTTAGGCGGTTCCTTTCAGGAATCTATTGGTATTTATAATTCAAAATACATACCAACTCTTTAAACTTTCTTTACAGTCTAATCGAATTATTTTTCATTACTATGTACCCTTAAAGCCGCTGCATAGTCATTAAAGCAAATCAAATGGTCAAATTTAAAATCAATCTCAATTAATCGTGTCGCGTAAATTCGCTTGCCCGTGTGTTGTTCTGATACTAGTTTTAAGGGTTTTACATGAAGTTGCTGTTGAAACCACCATAATATTTCATGCATTGGTAGTGGTGTATTATTGCTAATGATATAACTTGCTTCAACTTTAGCTAAATTAACTAATAGCGCTAAAAACTTTGCTAAATCATCAATATGAATGCGATTACTAAAATGGATTGCGGGATAAGTTAGACTCTGTTCTGCCATTTTTTTGAGTCGGGCGATTGAAGTCCCATAAATACCAGTCGGACGCACAATAATACTCTGCTGCGGATAATGCACTTGCCAAAGTAACTCCATCTCCCTAAGAATGCACCCTTGCTCATCAGCAGGCTGTATCAGCGACTCATCATCAATCCGCTCACCTGCATTTTCACCATACACCCGAGTCGAGGACACGATCACGATCCGTTGCACAGCATGTCCCCTAAGTGCTGCAACAATCGGTGCAACACTGTCGACATAAGTATGTTGATAAGCATCAATCCCGCTTTGAGAGGGCGCCAAAATCACATAGACCACATCAATCGGGGCTATGCCTGTCAAATCCAGTTGTTGCACATCCTGAATATAATGGGTCGCGTAACAATCTGTTTTTTCACTGCGACTTATTGTGCTAATGTGGTGACCTTGCTCAAATAAGTGTTTAGCGACACGTTGAGATGTTTTACCATAACCAATAAATAAAATATGCATACACACCTTTGAGCAGAGATGACATCAGTTCAGCAATTACAAGGCGTTGGTGCTGCCGCAGCGACCCTCTTAGAAAAGCTTCATATTTTTAGCACGGATGATTTGTTATTCCATCTTCCTCGTGACTATGAAGATCGTAGCACTATTATTCCAATGAATCAGCTGATCGTTGGACGAAGTTACTTGCTTGAAGGTGAGGTTCGTTCTGTCGATTTCCCTCCGGGGAAAAAGAAATCGCTCGCTGCCCTGCTACAAGATGATTTTGGCAAAGTCACTTTACGCTTTTATCATATTTATAAAGGTCTGACTGATCGCATCCAAATGGGGCAACGATTACGGATTTTTGGTGAAGTCCGTGTTGGTGCACGGGGTTTGGAGCTATACCACCCTGAAATTCAGGTGATTCAACAACATACTGCTTTACCGAAAACCCAACTCACCGCGATTTACCCCAGCACCGAAGGCTTAACGCAGCCCAAGCTGCGTGAATATGTACGCCAAGCACTTAAGCATCATAGTGATGACTTAGCTGAATTATTGCCCAGCAAATACAGCAATGGTTATGAACTAAAACAGGCCCTACATTACATCCATGAACCACCGATTGATGCCAATATGTTGCAACTCAATCAGGGTTCACATCCAGCACAACAACGCTTGATTTTTGAAGAACTGGTTGCTCATCAAATCAGTTTACTCACCCGTCGTGCTTATATTCGGCAAATTTCTGCCCCGCGCTTTAGCAGCAGTAAAGTACTTGCCAAGAAGCTGTTAGAGGGTCTGCCCTTCCAAATGACCAATGCACAAAAACGGGTTTCCAAAGAAATTTTGCAGGATCTTAAACAAGATCAACCGATGTTACGTTTGGTGCAAGGCGATGTCGGTGCAGGTAAAACCCTTGTGGCTGCCGTGGCTGCCTGTCATGCGCTGGAAGCCGATTGGCAAGTGGCGCTTATGGCACCGACTGAGATTTTAGCTGAACAGCATTATTTAAACTTTAAACGCTGGTTTGAGCCTTTGGGCATTCAGGTTGCATGGCTGTCAGGCAAACAAAAAGGCAAAGCCAGAACTCAAGCTGAACAACAGATTAAAGAAGGTCATGCGCAACTGATCGTGGGTACGCATGCTCTATTTCAAGATACAGTCGGTTTCTCAAAGCTTGGTTTGGTGATTATTGATGAGCAGCATCGTTTCGGTGTTGATCAACGTCTTGCCTTACGCAATAAAGGTGCGGACCAGTTTACACCACATCAATTGGTCATGACTGCTACCCCAATTCCTCGGACACTCGCCATGAGTGCTTATGGGGATTTAGATACCTCGATTATTGACGAACTTCCGCCTGGACGCACCCCGATTCAAACCGTGACCATTCCATTAGAACGGCGTGAACAGGTATTACAACGCATCGCCACAAATTGTCGTGAAGGTAAACAAGCTTATTGGGTCTGTACTTTGGTGGAGCAATCCGAAACACTGGATGCGCAAGCGGCTGAAGCCACTTATCAAGAAATTAAAGAGCGCTTTCCAGACATCAACATTGGTCTGGTACATGGCAAGATGAAGGCCGATGAAAAGCAAAGTGTCATGCAAGCCTTTAAAGACAATCAGTCTCAGCTGTTAATTGCCACTACGGTGATCGAAGTCGGAGTCGATGTCCCGAATGCGTCGATCATGGTGATTGAAAATGCCGAGCGCTTGGGTCTTTCCCAATTGCATCAATTGCGTGGTCGAGTGGGTCGTGGTGCAACCGCCAGTTTCTGTGCCCTACTGTATAAAACCCCATTATCGCAGAATGGTCAGGAACGCCTTTCGATTTTACGTGAAAGCAATGATGGCTTTGTAATCGCAGAAAAGGATTTGGAAATTCGTGGGCCGGGAGAATTACTCGGCACCAAACAAACCGGAGATATGGGCTTTCGTGTCGCACGTTTAGAACGCGATGATCATCTGCTGACCCAAGCACATTATGTGGCTGAGCAAATCCTGAAAGAGTATCCACAGCATGCGGATGGACTACTCAAACGCTGGCTACCTGAAGCCCCAAGATATGCCTATGTTTAAACGACTTGGCACATCAGCACAGCAGATTTTTGATTATTTTACGCCTTGTAATCTCTGTGATATCGGCATGAAACGTCAATTTGGTGTATGCCACAGTTGCTGGCAACAACTGCCGTGGCTAAAGCAAAGTATTGAACGTAACCAACAACAAGTCTTGGTCGCCTGTGATTATGCCTATCCGATTGATCGGATCATTCAACAGTTTAAATATGAGCAAAAACTGCATCATCAAAGAATATTAGATGGCCTACTATTACAACTCAAACTTCCCAAAGTGCAGGCAATTGTGCCGATGCCCATCTCAGCTGATCGTCTAGCAGAACGTGGCTTTAATCAGGCCCTTCTACTCGCCAAGGCATTGAGCAAAAGCTTGAATGTCCCCGTCTGGCAACCCGTACAACGCTTGGCTCAGCACTCACAAAAAGGGCTATCCCGTTTAGAACGTCTTGAAAATATTGAGCAACAATTTGTGGCTGCACCACCCAACTCAATACGTTATCGCAAAGTCCTCATTGTCGATGATGTGTTGACCACAGGCAGCTCAATCAGCGCCTTATCCCAAGTCCTAAACCAACTCGGCTGCCAACACATCTATAGTGCTTGCGTAGCCGCCGCACAACCACGACAAACTAAGTTAATTGATTTTGCTGACACCACGGAATCACAATCTCTCTAGTTAAAGGCGCCAACACAGTGGCTTGATCATCCAATTCAATCCATTTCATTTCAGCAATTTCAGCAGCAATTTGAGGGGCCTGTTTTAATTCAACCGCATACACATAACTCACCAGCATATGATCTGGTTCATTGGCTGCAGCCGTTTCAAAACGACCAATGAATTGTTTCAATTCACATTCACAGCCAATTTCCTCCAAAATCTCACGTTGCATCGTGATTTCTGGTGCTTCATTGATTTCGAGCTTTCCGCCGACTTGCATAAAAGCATGCGTATTTTGTTTACGCACTAACAGCAATTGATTTTGTGCATTCAAAATCACAGCAGCCGCCACAGTGATGATTTTCACAAGTTGCTCCTTAAGCTTGAATTTCGGTCGTGGACATCCATTTTGGTGTCACTGGCTGGTAAGCCGAGAATGCCGCCAGAATATCCTCAATCTGCTCTGCAACAATCAGTTTATCGACAAAGCGTTCTTGACTAAAACCACGCTCAACAGAACCTTGCAGCATTTTAAGCAGATCATCATAGAAGCCCACAACATTTAAAAAGGCACACGGTTTCTGATGAATCCCTAATTGGCTCCAGGTCCATTGTTCAAAAATTTCTTCCAGTGTTCCTGCACCACCAGGCAATGCCACAAAGGCATCAGACAGCTCCGCCATTTTGGTTTTACGCTCATGCATATTGTTGACGACATGCAACTCGGTAAGACCTGTATGTGCCAACTCTCGATCAACCAAAGCATGAGGAATTACCCCAATGACACGACCACCAGCCTGTAAGGCACTATTGGCGACAACCCCCATTAAACCAGAACGGCCACCGCCATAGACCAAAGTTTGGCCTTGTGCAGCAATTGCCTGACCTGTTGCCTCTGCCATTTGCTGATAAATGGGATCATTACCGAGTGAAGAACCACAGAAAACACATATAGAATTCATACAATTAAAACCGTTTTATATAACTGTCATGCTGATAAAGTAGGCTATGTAACAAGATTTTTGAGAAAATAACGTTTAGGCAAGTGTTTTTCGTTTCATCCTTGTCTAAAATACACCCTGCTTTTCGGTAAACGACCGAAAACATTACACCGACTGCGCGAGGAAAAAAGACATGCTTGAAGCCTTTTATGCCACAGAGCGCGGTAGTCTAGAAGATGCAACCATCAACGGAGGTTTCGACCTCCACCCCGAACTGGTCTGGATTGATCTCATCGCCCCCTCCCAAGAAGAACAACAATGGGTTCTAGATGCGTATGACCGAAACTTACCGACCCTAAAGTCGCTTGAAGACATTTCATCATCGGCACGATTTTACCGTGATGATGATGGAATTTTGCATATCAGCACCTATTTTTTAACAAAGAATAAAAACTTTCAAGTCGATGGTGATACTGACGACTCCTTACCGATGCTCGCAATGGTACAAACGGTTGCATTTATTTTGCATAAAGATCGCTTATTTACCATGCGTGGTGAAAAGTTGGTTGCATTCCGTGCATTTCGTGCCCGCGCTCGTCGTAATGACTATGATATGGACTATAAAGACCCAACCTGGATCTTGCTCGGCCTACTTGAAGCGAAACTGGATGAGCTTGCGGATATCTTAGAAGATATCCACAAAGACCTAGAACGATATTCCACAGAAGTCCTGAATAACCACCATCGCGAAAAAATACTCGACTTAGATGACATGATTACACGCCTCGCCCAGCAAGAAGATATGCTGGGAAAGGCACAACTGTGTTTAATTGATTTACGCCGTGTATTGACCTTTTTAGCGCGGCCGCGTGCCTTAGGCAGTCATATTTATGATGCCGACATTCGCGAGTTGAGTGAAGATGTTCGCTCACTGGTCGAACATGATGCCTTCTTATTCCAAAAAGTACGATTCTTACTGGATACCACCTCTGGATTCATTAATACCGAACAGAATGACACGATTCGTCGATTCTCGATTTTACCCAGTATGCTTGCACCACCGATGCTAATTGCCAGTATTTATGGGATGAACACCGATGTACTGCCCTTTGCACACGGTAGCCTCAGTTTTTGGATTGTGATTGGTATTCTGATGGCCTTCCTAGTCCTACCCATGTTTTACTTCCGTTGGAAAAAATGGATCTAGACAAGAAAGGATTATTTCTATTTTTGAATATAATCCTTTCAATCTCAACAGCGTTTGCATGTGCACCACACTCCCCCAAAGATGTGTTTATCACACGTGTCCAATCTATACAAAAGCGGTCTTCTGACACCCAAAATCAATTTGAATTTCAGCATGTTCGCTTTGTATTTCAGCATTTTCTCACCAAGTTATTTACACCTAAACCCACCCAATGGCACAGTGATTTCCCTGCCAAAACAATAAAAACCAATGATTTAGTGATTGGTCTTGCCTATCCCGCAGATTCTGACGCCCCCAACAATTACCAGATCAGCACTCTGGCATTATTAGGTTGTGAGAAAAACATCATATCGATCGATCATCCCATTGCCCCCTTTACGGCATGGGATAACAAGTTAAAAGCTGCAGTAATACCCCATCTAGCATCAAATTATTGGATGGTTTTTTAGAATATGATCAAAATTATTATCTAGCAAAGTTACATCAAAAATATCCAAGCTGTGAGGCGCTATTTTCTGCTTTTCCCAAAAGTTAAGCATAAAAAAAGAGAGCTAAAAATAGCTCTCTTTTTCCACGCTGCCAGATCAATCAAATCAATTTCAAATCGTCTTGTAAATGGCACGCTTGGATGATTTTCAGCATCTTCTCAGACACATTTTTAAAATGCAGCCCTTTATTCTCAGGGGTTTGACGCAACCATTGCACCAAAACCGCCAAAGATAAAGTATTACCTTGTTCAAGCTGGGCCAAATCCACAACCAAAGGAAAATTCTTGTGTTGCTGAATATACTTTAAACCTGCCTGATAGATTTGCCCTGCATTTTCAAAATTAATCGTTTTAGAAACAATTAGTTGCTGATCAATATACTGAATCACACCACCACCTTATTTTTTGCTAACAGCAGCATCTGCATCTGGTTTAAATGTTGCAATCGCTTTATTGATGTCACCACCATTACGTTGAACCGTTGCAGCAAACTGGTTACGGAACTGTAAACCAAGGTCAATACCAGACACATTGATATTACGTACCTTCCATTGATTGCCCTTGTCGGTTAACTGGAACGATACTGGAATTTTTTCGCCATTATGCAAGAAGTCTAAAGTCACCACAGGGTTTTTACTGTTGGTCGATTTAAACGGACGCATGGTGTAGCTTTCGTTGGTATATTTCGCGAAAGCGCCGCCATAGTTCTCAATAATAACCGCACGGAAATTCTGTTCAAACTGAGCACGCTGTGCAGCCGTAGTGTACTGATTATTTGCATAAGTACCCAACACAATACGGGTAAACGCTTGTGAGTCTACATATGGGTCAAGGTTTTGACGAATAATGGTACGAACCAAAGCTGGATTATTCTGTAATTTTGCATTATCTGCTTTTAAACGTGTAATCAAGCCATCAGCCACACGCTTCACAAAATCAGGCGGGGTCTCTGTAGGTGCTGCAAATGCCGCACTTGCAAGCATAGTTGATAAAACGCTTGCTGTTAGAGTTTGTTTCAATAATGTATTCACTTCAATCTCCTAACCTGAATTACTCAACAAAAGACGGTTCTGCTTCAGCAGCGGGCTGCGAAGCTGAACTTTCTGTCGCAGTTGAGCTTGATGTGGCTTTGCCAGCACCGCCAGTAATAAACTTACTGATTAAATCTTCTAAATCCATTGTTCCTTGGGTATTTGAAACCACGTCACCACGTTTTAAGTAGTTCACACCACCACCGGGTACAACTTTCAAATATTTCTCACCCAAAAGACCATTGGTTGCAACCATAATATAAGCATCTTCATCCAAAGTTGTGATGGAGGTCATGTTTGCAATAAGTTGCTGTTCCATTTCTTTTTGTTTCGCAGCATCTGCCTGTTGATAATCAGCGCTATAACGCAATTCTTCAAGTGCATTCTTTTGCACTTCTTTTAATTGCTCTGGGTTAAAACTCGTCAACTTACCATCCAGATCAAATTTGACTGTTGCTAGACGTGTCACAGGATCAAGCGTAATCGACTCCACACGACCAATTGTCACACCACTCATGGTCACTTTCGCACGTGCCTTTAAACCATTTACGTTATCAAACTGCGCTGTCATGCTATAGCTATCACGTAAATTAGTACCGACTAAACCACTGACTTTCATCGCAAGAAAAAATAGAGCGATACCGAAGATAATGACAAAAATACCTACGGCCAGCTCACTAGTACGTGATTTCATTAAATCCCTCCGAACATGACCGCAGTCAACACGAAATCAAAACCTAATACACAAAGTGAAGAATATACAACCGTTCTCGTCATTGCGGTCGCGATACCTTCTGGCGTCGGATCACAAGCATAACCTTGATAGACCGCTACCCATGTACAAACTAAAGCAAATACAATGCTTTTGATGATGGTGCCATTAAAAATGTCATGCCAGAATTGTACGCTGCTTTGCATACCTCCCCAGAATGAACCTTCATCTGCTCCCAAGAAATCAACACCAACCATTTTGCCGCCAATAATACCAATGGTTGCAAAAATCACCGTGAGCATTGGCAAGCTGACAATCCCCGCCCACAAACGAGGTGAGACGATTTGTCTGAGTGGATCAACACCAATCATTTCCATGCTAGCAAGTTGTTCACTCTGTTTCATCGAACCAATTTCAGCGGTTAATGCTGAACCCGCGCGTCCCGCAAATAACAATGCAGCAACCACAGACGCCAGTTCACGAAGCAATGTCAATGAAATCGCTGTACCTAGCATTGCTTCACTACCGAAGGTCACCAAAATGCTGTACATCTGCAAGCCCAGTACTGCACCAATAAACAAACCTGAAACCGCGATAATCAGCAGGGACATGACCCCGACACGATACATCTGATAAATAAAGCGCTGAAACCCGCCTTTCGATGGCATGGAAAATAAAACTTGTAAGAGCATCAGCGCCGCAGCACCAATCCCCTTTATCCGCTCAATAACGAGTCTACCTAACCAGGCAATCGCATTCATGGACGAACCTCGTTATCTAAATATGCTTGGTGTGTAAATTGATATTCCACAGGTCCTTCTATTGAACCTGTTAAAAATTGGCGTACAAATGGTGAGGCATGATTTTTTAATTGTTCAGGTGAGCCTTCACCCTGAATTTTACCTTCAGCAACTACATAAATATAATCTGCAATCGACAAGGTCTCTGCAACATCATGCGAGACAATAATCGTTGTTAAATCGAGTGCTTCTCTGAGTGAGCGAATGAGACGAGTTAAGACCCCCATAACAATCGGGTCTTGGCCTGCGAAAGGCTCATCATACATAATCAATTCAGGATCAAGAGCAATCGCACGCGCCAAAGCAACACGACGGTTCATACCACCAGACAGCTCAGACGGCATTAACTGTTCAGCACCACGTAAACCCACTGACTCCAGTTTTAAACCCACCAATTCTGCAATGATATGTTCAGGAAGCTGGGTATGTGCACGAATTGGGAAAGCGACATTTTCGTAGGTCGACATATCAGTAAATAAGGCACCACTTTGAAATAACATCCCCATACGCGCACGCGCAGCAAATAATTCGTGGCGAGACATGGTCGCAATGTTTTTACCATCGAGCAGCACTTCGCCCTGATCAGGAATCAATTGCCCGCCGATCAAGCGCAATAAGGTGGTCTTACCTGTACCAGAAGGACCCATAATTGCAGTAATTTGACCACGTCGAATTTTAAGACTGATATCGTCATAAATGACGCGTTCTCCTCGACTAAAGCTCAAGTTTTTAACTTCAATTAAGGCTTCTGTATCGAGAGGAGAGTTGTTATTCATAATGGCATTCATTCCTGCACTTTTTATGCACGCATACTATACACTGAAACATTAAACGCTTGTTTTTATTTTGATAACCGATGTATCAAGATTATTTAATTTATGTAGTTATTCTTTGAAACAGTTTGACTGGTGGTATGTTGGGAATTGGCATTAAAAGAATCAGAGTGATTGGTATCAAACAATGCATACGCAAAAAATAAGCCATTACAGAGCATTAAAATGACAAATAGACACGGCAGCCCTTCACTACACATGAAAGACCAAGTTTGACTCAAAAGACTTTTATTTTGCTTAACCCTATTCATTTCTTATTTAAAATTTGAATTAGTACACATTTTTATAATTTTACATGACTAACACAAAATAAAAAAGCCAGTTTTTCAACTGGCTTCTTGTTTTTATCGGTTTTTAACGATTAAAAATCGTTTTTGCGACGACGGTCGCCACCGAAAGTTTCTTCACGTGAACCGCGTACTGGACGCTCATCGCTACCAAACTTACGCTTTGGACGGTCTTCACCACCGAAACTGCGTTTTGGACGATCATCACCGAAGCTACGCTTTGGACGGTCGCCGAAGCCACCTTCACGTTGTGGACGATCACCGAAATCACGTTTTGGACGGTCACCGAAGCTACCTTCACGACGTGGTTTGTAGTCTACACGGTTACCACGGTTGTCATCATTCGAATCAAAACGCGGCTTATCATTGAAACCACCTTCACGACGTGGGCGATCAGAATTGAACTCGCGACGTGGACGGTCTTCACCACCAAAGCTACGCTTTGGACGATCATCAAAACCACCTTCACGGCGTGGACGATCTGAATTGAACTCGCGACGTGGACGGTCTTCGAAACCACCTTCACGGCGTGGACGATCAGAGTTGAACTCGCGACGTGGACGGTCTTCGAAACCACCTTCACGGCGTGGACGATCTGAATTAAATTCGCGACGTGGACGATCTTCACCACCAAATGATGGACGTTCACCACGAGGTTTGTCATCGAAGCTACGACGTGGACGATCATCACCGCCTTCACGACGTTTGAAGTTACCTTCGCCTTCAAAACGACGACCACCGCCGAAACCACCACGACCACGACCGCCGCCATCACGACCACCGCGACCACGACCACCGCCATCACGACCTGAACGCGCAGGAGGTGGAGATGGCTCTAAACCTTCGATTTCAGATACATTCAAACGTGCATCTAAATAATCTTCTAAAGCACGGATTTTACCACGCTCACGGTAAGTCGCTAAAGTTACCGCCTGACCTGTACGGCCAGCACGACCTGTACGACCAATACGGTGTACATAGTCTTCATTTTTCATCGGTAAACCGAAGTTAATGACGTGAGAAATGGTTGGTACGTCTAAACCACGTGCTGCTACGTCAGTTGCAACCAAGATTTTTGCACGACCTTCACGAATGCTACGTAAACGACGGTTACGCACTGTTTGTGGCATTGCACCGTGCAACGCAACAACTGAGTGACCTGCTTCCGCTAATTCTTCAGCAAGCATATCGGTATCTTCTTGCGTGCTTGCGAATACAACAGCTTGATCTACTGATTCGTCAGATAACCAATGTGTAAGTAATTTTTTCTTGTGTTCAAAACCATCCGTCCAATGTAATGTTTGAGTTACATCAGTGTTGGTGCTGTGACCTGTTTCAATCGCAATACGTTGTGGATCATTCATCATGCGCTCAGCAAGACGGATAATACGATCTGCAAAAGTTGCAGAGAACATCAACGTTTGGTTACGGTTAGCAGCTAATTCACCAATTGCTTCTAAATCTTCAGCAAAGCCAAGATCAAGCATACGGTCAGCTTCGTCAACGATTAAAGATTCAACTTTATCAAGTTTTAATTGACGACGGTTTACAAGATCAAGTAAACGACCAGGAGTCGCAACAACTACTTGTGCACCTTTAAGCTGTTGGATTTGTTTACCAAAAGGCATACCACCCATAATTGCAGCAATACGAACACCTTTCATGTGACGTACAAATGCAATCGCGTCTTGGCTAACTTGTTGAGCCAATTCACGTGTAGGAGAGATAACTAAAATTGTTGGCTGGGTAACAGCTTTCATGCGCTCTTTAAATGGCACAAAAGTTTCTTCACCCGCTAACGCGTTTAATGTAGGAAGTAAGAATGCTGCTGTTTTACCAGAACCTGTCTGGCTTGAAACTAATAAATCTTTTCCTTCTAACGCAGCTGGAATCGCTTGTTCTTGCACAGGAGTTGGCGTAGTAAAACCTAAACCTTCTAGGGCTTGTTGTAAGGTTTCGTGCAAAGAAAATTCGGCAAAAGTTTTGCTCATAGAGAGTTTCACCCTTGTGGGTGCTCCATTTTAATAAATACAAAAAATAGACATCGGCAACAAGCGGCAAAGCGACTCAAGCTGAAAATAGATGAAATTCAGCGGCGATCCGAATAACGACGATGTGGACTAAACGCACGCTTGATTACTGCCTCAACCTGAAGAATCGCTAAGCGATTTGGGCGCAAGATGTGGTCCTCTCTATGGACAGCGTGCGCTAATATGAATAGAACTGAATGTTCAGGTAATGAACTGGAATTTAAGTGCGTGGGCGGATTATAGCAGAATAATTTTAAAAGTCACCTTTTTTAATTGGTTTTTTCAATTTCATCACACTTTATATTTGTATCCAAGCCACAGCAAAAACAAAAGATTAAGAATAATTAGGTACTTGAGTAAAAATTTTTCCTATATCTAAAGATTCATCATTTAATATATTTTCAATAGTGCTTACCAAACACTCAATCGTCATTTCTTTAACAACCAACATATCGGCGCACCAAAAATAAGAACCCAAAGCAGACTCACCTGTTCTACTATCTTTAGTCATTAAATATTGAATATTAGCGAGTGTAAACGCACTTCCAGAAAATGTCTTACCATTCACAGTTAACCAAAAATCAATATTTTGTTCTTCAATTTTATCCTCCTGTATTTCATGAGATGTTTTTATATAAAATCGCTCATTCTCATAAATGATCTTCATAACTTCCACTAACCAAAAGTAAAAAAACCCTCAAATACTGAGGGTTTTTTTTGAAATCTACAAATTATTTTGCAGCATCGCCCCAAGCTGGAACAACCGCTTGCATTAATGGTTTTAACATTTTAAGCGAACATGCAAGCACTTGACCATTGTCAAATGACTCACTCCCACCACGCGCATCAACCACAACACCGCCTGCTTCTTTCACAATCAACTCACCCGCAGCGATATCCCACGGTTTTAAGCCCAACTCAAAGAAACCATCAAAACGACCAGCTGCAACATAAGCTAAATCTAATGCAGCAGAACCACCGCGACGGATTTGTGCGCCTGCTTTAGTTACAGCCAATAATGAAGCGAAATGTTGTTCTGCATAAGAAACAATTTCACCATTACGCTTTGCACGATATGGATGACCGACTGCAAGGAAAGTATTTTCCAAGCTATCTTTTACATTGACACGAATACGGCGTTGATTCATCACTGCACCGCGACCACGGCTAGCAGAGAATAATTCATCACGGACTGGATCATAAATCACACCGTGTTGAGTCACACCTTTATGTTGTACAGCAATCGAAATACAGAAATGCGGAAAGCCGTTGATAAAGTTTTGCGTACCATCTAAAGGATCAATCACCCAGCACCAATCTGCATCGTGACCTTTACCTTCTTGCATACCAAACTCTTCACCAAGGAAGCTGTGGTTTTTATAACTTTTACGAAGCGTTTCAATTGTCAATTCTTCCAAGTAACGATCAACACGCGTTACTGGGCCATCAATGCCTTTTTCTTCAACTTGTAAATCGAGTTTATGACGATTTTGATGAGCCTTTAAAAGCTCTTGACCAACTGTTTGAGCCGCACGCGCAGCCATAACCACCATAGGTTCCATTGAACACCCACTACAAATTTGAAGATTTTGACAAAGAATAATGCATAAAAGCCCCTATATTCTATCAAATATAAGCGCTTTTAGGGGAAAAATGTTGCTAAAAATTATTCTAACTTTTACATCAACTTAGTGATGAGAAAACCAAGCTTGCTCAATTGAAGCCAAGATTCCTTGAGTATCTAAACCACAATCATGCAGCATCTGTTGATGCGTAGCTTGATGTAAGAACGTATCTGGCAAGCCCAGATTCAAAATCGGCTTGAGAATACGTGCTTGGGCCAAAAATTCATTGACGGCACTGCCCGCGCCTGCCATCACCGCATGTTCTTCAACAGTCACAAAAAGTTCAGTCTGTAGTGCTAAGTCACGCAGTATTTGTTCATCCAATGGCTTCACAAAGCGCATATTTACCACACGCACAGCAACCGCATGTTTTTGTGCAAACTGTTCAGCAGCATCGATAGAGGCTGCAACACGACTACCAAAGGCAAGGACACTAATCTGCTGTTCAGCATCCAAATTAAATTCAGCCACGATTTCAGCTTTACCTATTTCCATCGTGGTCATCTGCTGCTGAATTTCAACGCCTGTGCCGACACCACGCGGATAACGTACCGCTGTTGGCCCTTGGTAAAGGTAAGCGGTATGCAACATTTGACGACATTCATTTTCGTCTTTTGGTGCCATGATCACCATATTGGGTACAGTACGCATATAAGCATAATCATATGCACCTGCATGGGTTGGGCCATCTTCACCGACCAGACCTGCACGATCTATTCCAAAAGTAACATCGAGATTTTGCAGTGCCACGTCGTGGATCAGCTGATCATAGCCACGTTGTAAGAAAGTCGAATAAATCGCAACAACTGGTTTTAAACCTTCACATGCCATACCTGCCGCTAAAGTCACCGCATGTTGTTCTGCAATGGCCACATCAAAGAAACGCTCAGGATATTGCTGCGCAAATTTAACCATGCCTGAGCCTTCACACATCGCTGGCGTAATTGCCAATAAGCGTTGGTCTTGTGCTGCTTCATCACACAGCCATTGCCCAAATACGTCTGAATATTTAGGTGGCGCTTTTACCGTTGATGTTTTTGCAGCGGTAGCAACCACTGGTGCAATCTTGGTAATGGCGTGATAGGTAATTGGATCAGCTTCCGCAGGCGCGAAACCTTTACCTTTTTTTGTATAAATATGAACTAAACGTGGGCCTTTCCGTTTTTTCAGCGCATGGAAAACTTGTGCCAGCTGTTGCACGTCATGACCATCAAATGGTCCAAAATAATCAAAACCAATCGCTTTAAATAAATTATCAGCGGCATCAGTCGCAGATTGATGTAAGCGCGAATTATAAGTCCACTTTGGATGTGGCTGAACATAGGCTTCCCCTTGCTCATTCACATTAATCAATTGACCTGTTTCCCAAATCGCCGCCAAATGCTTGGCAAAACCACCGGTACTACAAGAAATGGACATATCGTTGTCATTTAAAACTACGATTAAATCGGCATCATGTGCAACCGCATCATTCATGGCTTCAAAAGCCATCCCTGCCGTCATCGCACCATCACCAACAATCGCCACCACATCACATGGATCTTTTTGATAGCGACGCGCCAAGGCCATACCCAAACCAGCTGAAATTGCAGTTGAGGAATGCCCTACGCCAAAAGTATCGAACGCAGACTCATCACGTGCTGGAAAAGCAGCTAAACCATCCTTACTGCGAATCGTGGTGATCCGCTCACGACGACCTGTTAGTACTTTATGTGGGTAAGCTTGATGGCCAACATCCCAGACTAAACGATCATCAGGCGTGTTAAAACAATAATGCAAGGCAACCGTCAGTTCGATCACCCCTAAATTTGCACCAAAGTGTCCACCGCTTTGTCCTGCTGCATACAAAATATATTGACGTAACTCATCCGCCACTTGTTCGAGTTGGCTTTGTTCGAGCTGACGTAATTGTTGTGGATGGTCAATTCCATCTAACAATGGCGTAACAGGACGTTGAGTTGGAATTTCGGTATACAACATAATGTGGCAAAGCCTTTTTAAGCCTGGCAAATCCGAAGCTGGGTTAAATGGGGGCAATCATACAATTAAATACGATCTACCTTCAATCAGCCACATGAGCAAATGATGCAGTGCTGAACATTTGCATGTCAATCTTAATGACTGGCCCGCAGATTATCCTGAATTATGTCACTGTTTATCAACCATTATTGTGTGCTTTGTATGAAAAAGAAAAACTTATGTGAAAAATCAGAAATTCCAATTCACGCAATCTTCATACATTAGGCTATACTCAGACTGTTTTTATTATCATAGTGAGCTCTCTGTGCCGATTGAATTTATTGCAACATCAAAGCTTCCCACCGCTTTTGGTGACTTCAATATTTCTGTGTTTCAAGACCCTAAAACGGGCGAAGAACATGTGGCGCTTTCCAAAGGTTTAGAAACGGCTCCAGACCAGCCGGTACTCGTGCGTATCCACTCAGAATGCTTGACAGGCGATGCTTTCGCCTCGCTGAAATGTGATTGTGGCCCCCAGCTCCAAGCCACTCAACGCTTAATTAATGAGGCGGGTCAAGGCGTGATTTTGTACTTACGCCAAGAAGGCCGTGGTATCGGTTTGACCAACAAAATCCGTGCTTATGCCTTGCAAGATCAAGGGCATGATACGGTTGATGCGAACCTGTTATTGAACCTACCTGCCGATGCGCGTCGTTATGATATGTGCAGCATTATGCTTGATCATCTTCAAGTTAAAGAAGTGAAATTAATCACCAATAATCCTTTAAAACTAAAAGCATTAACGGATTTAGGCATCAATGTGGTTGATCGTGTCCCATTGACAGTGGGTCGAAACCCATTTAATGAGCAGTATTTAAAAACCAAACGTGAGCGTATGGATCATCTCTATAAAAAGGATGACTTCTGAGTTTAGAGTCATCTCGCTCGTTAAAGAGTATTTATTAATATGCAGTTATTCAGTATTTTCTTAGTAACAGGTCTCCTGTTACTAAGTGGCTACACTCAAGCAAATGAGCATAAAACACCCTCTTCAAATACTAAAATTATCAATCAATTACATAAATTTAAGCAGCAAGATCATTTTCTAAGTGATGGCTATCTCTATACAGGCGTTCAAGATAATCAATTGAAAAGAGTATTGAATCAAAAAGTAGCCCACACTGCTGAAGCGTACATCCAGCTTTATCAGCACTCTGATCAACCGAGTAAACAACAGCGACTGAAAATACTTTCTGACGGTATTCATCAAATTGATCCTGATTCACTTGGTACAGATGACAGGGAGCAAGTTGCAGGTACATTTGAACATTTTTTAGATATTACGGGCTTGGAAAGTTCTGAAGGTATTTTAAATACTTGGCTATATAACGAAGAAATTAATCGGCTTATTGAAAAGAGTCGCGCTGCGCAGTCTAAGTAAAAATAGGGTTATCCCCTAGCACCACACCCTAGACCATGCATTTTTCATCTTGACTCAAAAATCCCTTACTTTTCTTATGGAATTGTGTTTTGATATCAATAATTCCTAGATCACTTTAAAAGGATCATCATGCAGCATCCAACTTCAGCTGATATTCAACGTGTTCGTGAGTTTTTACTCGATCTACAGGCACGGATTTGTGCAGGACTAGAGCAACAGGAACGTGCTGGCGGTGGCACCGCTGAGTTTATCATTGATGATTGGCAGCGAACCGAAGGTGGCGGTGGTCGCTCTCGCGTTTTGCAAAATGGTGAAGTGATTGAAAAAGGTGGGGTGATGTTTTCCCACATCAATATCAGCAAGCTACCTGCTTCTGCGACTGAACGTCATCCACAAATTGCAGGCGCGAAAGCACAAGCTTTAGGTGTCTCGTTGGTGATTCACCCGAAAAATCCCAATATCCCAACCTCGCATGCCAATGTTCGCTTATTTGTCGCTGAGCCTGAAGGCCAAGATCCAGTGTGGTGGTTTGGGGGTGGCTTTGACCTAACCCCGTTCTATCCTGACGAGCAAGATGTTCTCAACTGGCATCAAACTGCGTATGACTTATGTCAGCCCTTTGGCGACACGGTTTATGCAGAACATAAGCAATGGTGTGATGATTATTTCTATTTAAAGCATCGTGATGAGCAGCGTGGTGTCGGCGGTTTATTCTTTGATGATTTAAATCAATGGGATTTCGAAACTTGCTTTAAATACATGCAAGCTGTAGGTAATGGCTATTTAGCAGCGATTTTGCCAATTTTTGAAAAGCACCGTGAACAGCCATATACTGAAGCTCAACGTGAGTTCCAGCTGTATCGTCGTGGTCGTTATGTCGAATATAACTTGGTTTATGACCGTGGTACCTTGTTTGGCTTACAAACTGGTGGCCGTATTGAATCGATCTTGGTGAGTTTGCCGAATCTTGCAGGTTGGTCGTATCGCCCTGAGTGGGATGAGAACTCAGCAGAAAAGCATCTTACCGATTATTATCTAAAACCAAGAGATTGGTTGGGTTTGAATGCTTAACCATCTAAAAGCCAAAGCAACCATCTGCTTTGGCTTTTTTCTTAATCTAAATGCATCCGATACTCAATAATCCCTGGCTTTTCTGCAATCCAGTCATAGAGTTTCTGTGCCGTATGATTCGTTTCCTGTGTATGCCAGTATAAGCGATCACACTGATGTTCCCTCGCTTGTTGCTGCACATATTCGATTAAGCGCTTTCCGATCAACTGCCCCCTTTGTGCTGGTGAAACGAATAAATCTTCTAAATAACAATAGTTATTTTTCGCCCAAGTTGAACGGTGAATGACGTAATGTACAAAACCTAAAAGCTGATCTCCTTGTTTTGCAACCGCACAGTAGACGGGCTCAGTTTGATCAAGGAAACGTTGCCATGTGGTTTGTGTAACGGCGCTAGACAGTTCCACCTTGTAAAAATTCTGATAGGCCAGCCAAAAGGGTAACCACTGTTGATAGTCATCTTGTTGCACAGGAGTCACGTGGATGTCTTGATGCTGCATGAAATTTTCCTTAAATTTTATGGTCTTGGAAATGAAGTTAGCAGTGTAGTTTTGATTGTGGATGGTTTATAAGATACAGTTTTGATTTATTTGACAGTACCAGTTTACTCGAAATGAAAAATTCATCTGCTGCCCATTTTCCTCATCTCGTCTTAGCGCAAGGCAACATTAAAGACGCCTTATACACAGCCTTACATACCGCCATTTTAGATGGCAGGCTTCATGCTGGAACAAAACTTCCATCAAGTCGCACATTAGCAGAAATGATGTCTATCTCTCGTAACTCGGTTTTAGCAGCATTAGAGCGCTTATTGGATGAAGGTTATCTCACCACCAAACCAAGTTCTGGAACCTATGTCAGTACGCTCATCCCCGACCAATTCATTCAAGCACAAGCTCAACCTCCTATTAATTCTTCAATAACAGCTCAAAACTTAGATATTAATCATGATCTGGCCCAACATCTTAAAACTTGGCAATTACAACAAACATCACAAGAAAAAAGAGTTTTTCATGTAGGAGTCGGATGTGTTGATCTTTTCCCACACCAACTTTGGGAGAAGCTGCTGAGCCGAGCTTGGCGGCAGTCATACCACCAATTGGGGCAAACGCATGACCCTCGTGGTTACTTGGCTCTACGACAAGCAATTTGTAACTATGTTCGTTCAACACGCGGCTTGAATTGCACAACACAACAAATTTTGATTGTGAACGGAACCCAACAAGCGATCCATTTAACCGCTTTCGCCTTATTGCAGAAGCAGGATCAGGTCTGCATGGATGAACCTGGTTATGATGCCGCTTTAGCAGTTTTCCAGAGTTTTGGGGCAAAAACACAACCCATTTTAAGTGATGATGAAGGGATGAATATTCCAGACATCGTTCAACATCATGCACAAAGTAAATTGATTTATACAACACCCTCACATCATTTTCCATTAGGCGGTACATTGAGTTTAAAACGCCGCTTAATGCTGTTGGAATGGGCTACGCAACAGCAAAAATGGATTTTTGAAGATGACTATAATAGTGAGTTTCGTTACGGCTCTCGTGCTATTCAAGCCTTACAAGGATTAGATCATCAGCAACGTGTGATTTACTCAGGAACATTTTCTAAAATGATGTTCCCTGAGTTTCGCTTAGGCTTTATGGTGATACCAGAGGCATTAGTCGAACTATTTAGTCTTGCAAAGAAGCAAATCGACAGCCAATGTTCTTATTTAGAACAAGTTGCTTTAAGCCTTTTTATCCAAGAAGGCCATTACGCAAGGCATGTCCGCAAAATACGTAAAGCATGTTATGAGCGTCAACAGGTATTAATTCGCGCGATCCAAACCTATCTCGCAGATATTTTAACAATTCAAGTAACTGACTCAGGAATACATTTACTCTGTTGGTTAAATACAGATTGGACGGAACAAGAGTTTATTGCTTACTGCTTAAAGGTTGATTTGGCGGTTCAACCCCTTTCTCGATATTGCCAAACCGACGATTCCCCAAGCGCAGTCTTATTTGGTTATGCGGCACATCAACCTGATGAAATTTGGCGCAATATCCAAAAGCTGGCTGAAGCCATCAAAGTATCCATGATCTGATTGCGATCAAATCAATAACTTTATACACTTCAGCTATTTTCTTCAGTTGATCGTCGCACAATGACCAAACAATTTGCTGTAATTGGAAATCCGATTGAACAATCCCGCTCACCTGAGCTTCATCATGCATTCGCAGCAAAAACTGGGGTCGATCTACACTATAAAAAAATCCTTGCGCCCTTAGATGGTTTTGAAAATGTCGCCAAAGATTTCTTTGCGCACAATGGCGTCGGTATGAATGTCACCGTACCGTTTAAAGAGCAAGCTTTTGCGTTGTGTGATCAGTTGACTGAACGTGCCAAGATCGCCAAAGCTGTCAATACGTTATGGATGCAGGATGGCAAGCTCTATGGTGATAATACTGATGGTCAAGGCTTGGTTGCGGCAATTCAGGCATTGGATTGGAACTTAGAAAATAGCCGTATTTTAATTTTAGGTGCAGGTGGCGCAACCCGCGGTGTGATCTACCCTTTGGTACAAGCAGGTGCACAACAGATTGTGATTGCCAACCGTACCCTCGCCCGCGCTGAACAACTCGTTGACGATTTAAAGGACGCAGTCCCGCAAGCTGAGCTGAAAGCGATTGGCTTAGATCAATTGACAGGTGAATTTGATCTTGTGATTAATGCAACATCCGCAAGTTTAACTGGGGATACGCTACAACTGCCTGAAAGCTTAGTGTTTCATCATGCTTATGAAATGGCTTATGGCAAGCCCTCCAGTTTCCTCGATCAAGCCAAACAACGCCAGATCCCGTCTACTGATGGTTTTGGCATGCTAGTGGGTCAAGCGATTGAAGCATTTTCGATATGGAATGGGGTAAAACCTGAACTCAAAGACTTTTTATAATTATCCAAATACAAAATAAAAAAACCTGCATTTTGCAGGTTTTTTATTGAGGATAAAGAAATTATTTAACGGTCAGCATCTTCTGATACACCTCTTTAAAAATCTCATAATCAATAAATTCGTTATGCTCGATTTTTAAAGACTGAATCGACTTCCCAGACAATTTATTCTTACGCGCATCTACATACACTTGCCCTAAGATATTTGCGGTCTGTCCAAGTAAGACTTTTTCCTCACTTGAAGCGCCGTTCTCTTGTTCGAACTGGATTTGATATTGCTTGGCAAATAACTGCTGTGGTTGCTTATATTGCGCTTGTAGCTTTTTCCACGCTTGGCGATATGTATCACCATGTACTGCATCCAGTACAATACGATTCACCGCTTGTCCCAAAGTATCATCAAACTGGTCTTCGTTTTCAAGATGATGCTTCTTCTGTAAGGCTTCTATGCTTTGTAGCACTTTCCCTTTTGGATTATAAACCTCTTCATTGGCATACCAGTATGCATATACAGTGGCAATTTCTTGCAACTCTTGACTTGAATAACGCTGTACAATTTGTGGTGCATTTTCTGTCAATTTTGCAATGAATACTGCTTTATAGGTTTGGTCATAAGCATGCGTTGCATCATAGCGTTGTTCCGCAATTACTTTGAGTTGATCTTCCAAAGACATGGTATATGGTTCTGCTGAACGTTCTTGAACCCCTGCTTGACCTAATTTCTCAGAGAAACTGTTCACTGCTTGTTCTAGCATAGAGCCTTTACTTGCTTCTGACCAACTCTTCGCACGTTTCAATTGTGCCTGATCAATTGGGGTGGCTTTGCCATAATTTGAAATCAACATATCGGCTTTGACACTAAAACGTGACTTCAACTCAGATAGGCCATAGTTTAAATCATAGTCTAATTTAACCGCACGCCCTTGGGCATCCAAACCAATATCCATAGTAAATGGATTTCGTTTCTCAACTGGTGGCAATGCTTTTGCAATATCCGCTTGATGCTTGATCCAAAGTGCCTTAAATGCCTGATCATCAATAAATTGATTTTGATCATAGGCAGCAAACTGTTTTTCGACCGCTTGTAATTTAGTGATATAACTCAAGAAACCAGATTCAGCTTGCGTACCAAAGACATCAATGTCATACATACTTTGGCAATACTGTGCATCGCCATATGTGGTTTTTGCTGTATTTTGCAGAGCTGTACATTGCTCCTCAGTTAAACCCGCCTGTTCGTCTTTGGATACTTCTGAATCATCGGATACTTCAGCATATTCAGATGCTTCTGGATCATCAGCCGCTGCTGCAACTGCTCGCGCCGCTGCGGCTAACGCCGTATCTTCCTCGGCCTGATCCATATCTACTGCTTCAGCATCATATTCAGTTTCCTCATCCTCCACACCAAAGTGTTTATTCACCAAGCGATACAATTCTTGGCTTACCACACTGGCATCATCCGCTGAATTTTTCTTATCCAATAATGAAGCGGTTTTTTCTGATTTACTTGCAGCATCAACTTCATTGGCAATCAGTTTCTCAAGATTCTCTTCCTTAATGTTGAGAACATTTTGCATGAAGTATTTTTCATTGACCTTGCTATACAAATTGGCTTGTAAAATCAGTTCTTCAATTGAACTTTTTAAACGAATTTTCTCGACCACACCTGCTGCTTGATCAGCAGAAGAAACCGATAAGGCTTGAAGGTTATTTTGATCTGCAAGACGATAATAGACGGCGCCAGAAGCTTTCGTATATTCAGCAAATTTTTTGTAATCCACGTGCTTGAACATATCCTGATATTTAGAAAAATCTAAATAAGCCAGATTATTCTGACTGTCATTATTGACCAAATACGGCATCAGGGCAAAATAGTTGATATAAAATTTATAATTATTCAGATCAATGACCATCGGTATTTTAGCTTGTACCAGCAAAGTTGGCTTTTCATAACGTGCTGTCAGGTTAAATGAGCCCATTTTCTGGCGATAATGCACTGAACCATCATATTCAAACTGCATGTCATTGAGAACATTGGCCATGATTTGGGTAAACTTATCCACCTTGGTCTGACCATTGCTTTTTTGTTCTTGTGCCAAGGCCACATACAACGCTTGTTTTTGTTTTGCGTTTAAATTGACCTTCTGATCTCGTAAATATTGATCGACTTTTTGTTTCAATGCCGTATCCAGAACAGCATTTTCTGCTTTTGTATTGCTATGCTGTTGACTCGGTTCAACATGAATATTAAATTTTCCGCGATAATCATAGCTCGGATATTCATACATCGCATTCATACTATTGATGGCTTTCTGTTCCAGATTGGTCGAAGCTGTATTGGTTTTAATGACATGTTGTGAACATGCAGAAAGACTCAGACCCATTAAGCATAAAGTTAAATATTTTATACGCATAGCTTTACCAAACACCTTTATATCATTATATTTTCAATTCTAAAATTGAGTAATTTTCACATTTCATATCCGTTTTGACACCAACAGAAATGTGGTTTTTCTAAGAACTTATCTTCAAGGAAATTCGCTTTTCTGACATTCTTTTCCCAAGTGATTATCAATGTATTTTTATCACCATTGTGAATAATCAAAGTATCGAAACAGATAATCCAAAATGATTCAAATACAGGATTAAGATTATGCCAGCTTATAAAGCCCCGCTCCGTGATATTCGTTTCTTAATGAACGAAATGTTAGATTATCCAGCACATTACCAAACTTTGACAAGTGGTCAAAATGCGGATGCTGAAACAGTTGATATGATTCTTGAAGGTGCAGCAGATTATTGCGAAAACGTACTTTCACCATTGAATCAATCTGGTGATGAAGAAGGCTGTACGTTTAACAACGGCGAAGTCACTACACCAAAAGGTTTTAAAGAAGCATACGACCAATTCGTTATGGGTGGTTGGCAAGGTCTTTCTTATCCAGAAGAGTTTGGCGGTCAAGGCTTGCCAATGTCTTTAAACCTGATCAAATCTGAAATGATGGGAACGGCGAACTGGTCATTCACCATGTACCCAGGTTTGAGCACAGGCTGTATGAACACGATCATGCAGTTTGGTACAGATGAGCAAAAAAATACCTATATGCCTAAACTGGTTGAAGGGACTTGGTCTGGCACAATGTGCTTAACTGAACCTCAATGTGGTACCGACTTAGGTCAAGTTAAAACTAAAGCAGAACCTGCTGCTGATGGCACCTACAAAATCTCTGGTACTAAAATCTTCATCTCTGCGGGTGAGCACGATTTAACCGAGAACATTATTCACATCGTACTTGCGCGTCTTCCAGATGCACCAGCAGGTACACGTGGTATTTCGCTGTTCATCGTACCTAAGTTCATCCCGACTGAGGATGGTGGCGTAGGTGAGCGTAATACCGTTTCTTGTGGTTCAATCGAACACAAGATGGGGATCAAAGCCTCTGCTACTGCAGTATTGAACTTTGACAATGCAACGGGTTACTTGATCGGCGAAATCAACAAAGGTTTACATGCAATGTTTACCTTTATGAACACTGCCCGCATCGGTACAGCAGTTCAAGGTATTGCGCACGCTGAACTGTCATTCCAAGGTGCTTTACCATATGCAAAAGACCGTATGTCTATGCGTGCCCTTTCTGGTAAGAAAGAGCCTGAGCGTGTAGGTGATGCGATCATTCACCACGCTGACGTTCGCCGTATGTTATTGACGCAAAAAGCGATTGCTGAAGGCGGTCGTTCAATGATCTATCATGCTGCTAAACTTGCAGACAAAATGACAGATGCATTGGTCAATGGCGATCAAGCAGCGTATGAAGCTTATGATGACAAACTTGGTTTTTATACCCCGATCTTAAAAGGTTTCTTGACTGAGCTTGGCTTAGAAGCAGCCAACCACGGTATGCAAGTCTACGGCGGCCATGGCTATATCCGTGAATGGGGTATGGAGCAAATCGCACGTGACGCACGTATCTCTACCTTGTATGAAGGCACGACGGGTATCCAAGCACTTGACTTGATTGGCCGTAAAGTGCTGTTAAGCTCAAAAGGTAAAGTGGTTCGTGACTACACTGCTGAAATCTTGAAGTTCTGTGCAACGCACGCACGTAACAAGTATCTCCGTCGTTTTGCTTGGGACTTAACTAAGCTTTGCGCACAATGGAATACCTTAACCGTTCGTATCATGCTTGCTGCACGTAAAGATCGTGACATCGTTTCTTCAGCTTCAGTTGATTTCTTGATGTTCTCTGGTTATGTCATGATGGCTTACTTCTGGGCACAACAAGCAGTGGTGGCTTCTGAGAAATTAGAAGCGGGTGACGGAATCGAAACACCTGAATTCTATAAAGCAAAAATCAAAGTTGCAGATTTCTACTTCGACCGCCTATTACCACGTGCACAAGGCCATGCGGAATCAATGGTGACAACCTCTCGCACCTTGACTTCACTTGCACCTGAACATTTCAGCTTCGATTACTAATCGGAACTAAAACAAAAAAGAGCGCTGAATGCGCTCTTTTTTGTTTTGAATATAGGTGATTTAATCTACTTTCTTAAATATATAGGCCTGTTCTGGGAATGGATATTCTTTAAAGAACTTACGGTTACGTCCATTATCGCCATTCCAGATCTTGTCCAGATCCATCACCAAGTCCTGATTTGGACTGACTTGATAATACAAATTGACATCCGCAGCATCACAACGAATCATAATTTCATTCAGTTCTTTATGCACATGCCACTGGACCTGCTTACAGGTTTGCTCAATCTTGGCAATATTACGTGACGGGTCTGAACCAAGTCGGCTAAAACTGGTATTGGTCCAAAATACGGAGCCATCCGCCATTAAATTCAGAATATATTCCGCTTCTTTCTCATTATTGACGCAGCCCGCAAAGGCATCACTACAAGGAATACGTGCATGATAACGGCCCGCATAGACCAAATCGGCTTCTGAAGGCTTACTCAAATTATGTTTACGGTCCGCAGAGTATGGCAATGTTGCTTGACCAGCCACTTGGGTCAATGACAAGCCTTGTGTATCAGAGGCAACGGATTCCTGTTCATCGGTCAGCACTTCACTTGCATTACGACTCGATTGCATCTGGGCTTGTTGTTGCTTCATTGGCTCGGGATGATGGCTATCACAAGCACTCAAACCAAGACTCAATAGAACTCCTACACTCACATACTGTAAGAATAACCTGAACTGCATATTCATAAATCTCTAACATCAATATCGTTATCGCGTGCGTTTCACAAACAGACCCCGAACCTCGGAAAATATAGGGATCATTGCCGTGTTCGTCTATTCCCCAAATGGGTAATAGCCAATGCGATAGGACTGAAATAGCAAATTGACAAAGCAGTATGCTTTAATTCGGTGCATTTTAGGCGATGCTGTTGGTTTTTCCATCAAAGATTTACACAACTTAACTAATTTCCCATCTGTTTAAACTTTAAAAAATTCAGTTCGACCCTATTTCTTAATTAACAGCATCCTAAACTGAAATAATTTAATTTTTTACTGCTGTTTCATAAATTTAAGGAGACAAACTCGATGGCCAACTCTGGTTTATATCGCTCAAACCAACAAAGCATGATCGCTGGTGTGATGGGCGGTATTGCGGAACGGTTTGGTTGGAACGCAAATTTATTACGCCTGATCTTTGTTGTGATCTCACTCATGAGTGCAGCCTTCCCAGGTATCTTGGTCTATTTGATTTTATGGTTGGTGATTCCAAAACAACAGCAAGCCCGTGTTGATCATGTGCAAGGTTATAACCAACCTGTAAAAACGATTTATGAAGACCAAAGCATAAAACGTTAATTCTCTTTTACCTTTTTGGTCGCTACGGTTGAAATTACCCCTAATCCAACCGTAGCTTTTTTTAGCTAAAATTTAGGCTTGACGATTCAGTTGTTGTTGCAAGGCTGCAATCATATCCGCACGGCTGATTATCCCAATCAAGCGTTGCTCTTCAACCACGGGAATATAGTTAAACGACTTTTCGACAAAGTAAGGCACCAAATCCTGAATCGGCTGCGTAGGACTGACCGTCACGACTGTATGGCTCATGATTTGTCGCACATAATGCTGCCAAGAGTTGCGTGGATCTGTTGCACCCTTAAACCACTCCACCACTTCATATAAGGCCAAAGTCCCAACCAAATGATCATCGGCATTCACGACTGGCAAACTCATTAAATTCACCGCCTTAAACTTATCTAAGGCCTGATGAATATCATCATGCTCATGTAGCTTAATCACATCACGACTCATAATATCCTGACAAACGAATGTATTCACCAAGCGTTCATTGGCATGCGATTGCGCTTCCAGAATAATTTTTTCTAAATCGTACTGGCTAATATCCAACAGCTCCGTGTGATGCTCTAAGGCATATTCAATATCTTTGGGTTGAATCGAAACTTTCTGGGTCGGTGTCGGATCTTTAGAACGCTCATTCACATGGGCTGTGAGTGGATAATGTCGTCCAATCAAACGATTAAAGAACACCGCAAATACGAGTAATAAAATAGAGTTCAATAACACTGGATATAAGATGAAATGAAAGCCCAATCGATGCACTGCATCCCCACCTAATACAGCGGTAATCGCAACCGCACCACTTGGTGGATGTAAGGAGTCCGTTGTCATCATCAGGAAGATCGCCAAACCGACAGCAACGCTAAAAGCACCAGTTAAGTCAGGTAGATATTGCGTACAAACCACACCAATAAACCCAGCCAAGGTATTTCCGACAATCACATTCCATGGTTGTGCCAAAGGACTATTGGGTACTGCAAATAACAGTACAGAAGATGCGCCCATCGGTGCGATATACCATGCATTCATCCCACCCAGCACATACCAGCTGATCAGTGATGAAATCGCCAAGCCGCATAATGCACCAAGCGCGGAAAGCCCCCTCTCTTTTAAAGGTAGAACTTTATAGTTGGGTTTGAGAAAATTTAGCCAGTCTGATCGGGTCAAGCTCACAATGCACCTTGCTGGAATCGTGTTGTTTTATTCGATGCAGCAGTATACGCCTACTCAAGCTTAAGATGTATTTAAATTACAGTTTTAAGTAATGACTAAAACGATTAAATAAGGAAGCTGATCAATTTAAATATTCTTTTAGCTGTTCCAATCGCTCAGCATATTTTTGCATCGGACAAAATTCATACATTGGTGAACCGATATAGGCACCCGCATTACGACATTCCTGATCCACAAAATTTTTCCAGAGTTGCTGCGATTTCATAATGTCATTATAACGTTCAGGCTGCTTATACTCCTGACTCTGTTTTTTAATTCGATCCAATAATTGTACAATCTGCTTGGTATATAAGGTTTTAGTTCTGGTACTACAGATTTCCACCACTGCATTGTTGATATTACCCAATTTTAGCTCTTGAATGGTTTCGTCAACACATTGGCTATAAGGATCTATGGTTTTATCCTGTGCTTTGGCAAAAGCATGAGCACTCAAACAGGTCATTATCAGTAATGCGACTTTAAACATTAATTTTGTCATTGATTGGCTCTTTTGTTTTTTGTCATCTTTTCAAATCATAATCAAAAATTACGCTGATGCTGATTTTTTTATTCTTCCACATACGGCTGGTCATGGTTGTGAAGCAATCTATTTTGCAAGGATCCAACTAGGCTAAACATATTTTTCATTCAGATAACGCCAATAACGTTTCGGCAGATATTGCACATGCAATTTAATATTTTGCCGTTCTTTAATATTGATACTCTGAAAATAATCTTTCCAAAGCTGATCATATAAGATCTCTTGTTCATCCAACTCTAACTGAAAACTTTGGCTACCGCCCTTTTGCAGATTGCAATCAATCTTATCAGCATCCATAAAGACCTCATGAATCTGCTTGAGGTCGTAATAAAGACCATAGTTACGCTGCTCATCATAAATCAGCCAGCGCTGATCCTGATAACGGCGTCTAAAATGCGGTTGAATCAAAGGCAGTACATTAAAATCGGGACGAACCAAACTTAAAAACAGCCCATCCGTGGTTTTCTTAAACCGTACAAAAGCCTCCATCCGATGCTTTTCACGGCCAACTTTTTTAGTCCATTGAGAAATGGCCAGCACACTCGGATGTAAATAATCTTTTTCAATCGAATAGGACTGCTGAAACACATAGATGCAATAATTAAAGAGATGCTGATAAGCCTCTAGTGACTCAGACAAGGAGGCAAAATAAATCTGCTTTAGCGCAGCTGGAGAAAGCTTCTGTTGTAAAGCAGACCAAACCCGTTGGGCATGTGGCTCATGATTGGCGACATCAACAACATCGGAAAATAAACCATGTTGTGTCTCACCCAATAAACACAGTTGTACCTCAAATTCTTTAAACTGAAAAGCGCGAAATACACAGCTCAGCAAACCTAACATGGAACCATCAAAACAATAGCTCAGTTGCTCATTCAACATCACTAGAACCCCAAACTCAACTGAGGCGAAAGTGGCTTGATATATTTGGATGTACTTTGGGTCAAAATTTGCTGACGAATAAAACCAGAAGAAAGTTCTTTCTGGAAACGTGGACTATCCTCACAACGAATAAAATATTGTGCACGTGAATAGGCCACACCTAACTGCTTTAATAAATCGACATGAATTTTGCCAAAACGACGCGCCTGTACAATTTTCTTGGCGGATCTCACTCCAATACCCGGCACGCGTAAAATCATCAGGTAATCAGCACGATTTAAATCCACGGGAAAATGCTCTGGATGACGCAATGCCCAACTAAGTTTCGGGTCAACATCCAGATCCAGAAGCGGGAATTTTTCATTGACGATTTCATTGACCTGAAAGCCATAAAAACGCATCAACCAATCACTTTGATAAAGTCGATTTTCTCGTAGCAACGGTGGTGCAGAGCCAACCGCAGGTAGATAATTATTCTCGGTATTAATCGGGATATAACCTGAGAAATAGACCCGTTTTAATTTAAATTCTTTATAGTGGCGATCAGCCATAAACAGCACATCTTGATCGGTTTCCTGATGTGCCCCGACTACCATCTGTGTGGTCTGCCCTGCGGGGACATATTTCGGCACATGCTTGATAATCTGACGTTCATCTTTAAGCTGAATCAAGCGATCACGAACCAGCCCCAAATCTTTTTGTACTTCTTGATGTGATTTTTCTGGGGCAAAGGCTTTTAAACCGACCTCGGTTGGCATTTCCAGATTAATACTCATTCGATCGGCATACAGACCCGCTTCATGAATCAATTCAGGCGAAGCACCTGGAATGGTTTTAAGATGAATATAGCCATTAAAGTTTTCTTCCAAGCGGAGTTTCTTCACCACTTGCAGCATACGTTCCATGGTATGGTCGGCTGACTTGAAAATACCAGAACTGAGAAATAGCCCTTCGATATAGTTACGGCGATAGAAATTAATGGTCAAGTCAACCACTTCCTGTACCGTAAATGCCGCCCGTTTGACATCATTGGAACGACGTGACACACAATAGGCACAATCAAAAATGCAGACATTGCTGAACAGGATTTTCAACAAAGAAACACAACGTCCATCTTCGGTATAGCTATGACAAATCCCTGCCCGACTCGCGTCACCAAGACCTTTATCTTTATTTTTACGGTCACTGCCACTGGAGGAACAGGACACATCATATTTGGCAGCGTCCGCTAAAATTTGCAGCTTTTCACGAATGCGATCAGACATTTCAAACGACCTGAAGAGAACAGAGAATATCGTTTAAAAATTAACATTTCAAAGTTGTGAAATTAAGCGCATGTGAGATGCAATACGTCATGAGCTGACGTATAGTTGTGGGTCGAGGACTTGTTATAAGCAAAAATCAAGATAATTCAATGCAATAGCTTGATTAACTCTACAACCTAAATATAAACAATTGAAATAAATAAAGATTAAAATACCATGAACCCCGTACTTCAAAAACTTGCACAACCATTCACTCAAAAACTGATTGTCAGCAAAGCACAAATTTGGCGCTGTTTGATCCAAACACCCTTCTATGCAGGTGTTCCCATCTATCTTATATTGGTGGCTTTTTTTTCGCCCCACGATTACTTTTCTGTCCAAATATTCAAAGTATGCTATGAGATGTTCTTGGTTGTCCTGTACATTGCCTTGATCTATTTCATTCTTGTTTTTCTTCCAAGCTATTTTGTGCAACTGTTGCTACAAAAATACCAAGTGCTGAATTTCTTTTCCATTATGGCTTATGCTCTTTTATTTACTGTTATTGTCCCGAGCTTGATCATTATTTTAAATACCGCCCAAATCAATATTGTCCCATTCAGATTCTTTGTTATTCTCTGTTTTTTCTCTCTTACATTTGCCGTGATCAATTGGATCCTATTAGTCAGAACAGCAAATAAATCTAAAAGCTGTTCAAAGCTGAAATTCCCCAACTAGCCTTTGCCACTCACCACCAAAATCCTTATACTTAAGCACAATTTTTGTTTGATTCCAGTGGATGCACCATGAGTCGTGCTATATCGCATATTGATACCTTTCAGGGCTTAATTCTTGCCCTACAAAACTATTGGGCGGAGCAAGGCTGCGTCGTATTACAACCATATGATATGGAAATGGGCGCAGGTACTTTCCACACTGCAACCTTCTTACGTGCATTGGGGCCAGAAACCTGGAACGCGGCTTATGTTCAACCATCACGTCGTCCAAAAGACGGTCGTTATGGGGAGAATCCGAACCGTTTACAACACTACTATCAGTTCCAAGTGGTACTTAAACCAAACCCAGACAATATCCAACAGCTTTATCTTGATTCGTTAAAAGCCATCGGTATTGATACCCTCACTCACGACATTCGTTTCGTCGAAGACAACTGGGAATCTCCAACCCTCGGCGCATGGGGCTTAGGTTGGGAAGTTTGGTTAAATGGTATGGAAGTGACTCAGTTCACTTACTTCCAACAAGTCGGTGGTATTGAATGTTACCCAGTGACAGGTGAAATCACTTATGGCTTAGAACGTCTCGCCATGTACCTGCAAGGTGTAGACTCAGTTTACGATCTGGTTTGGACCAAAGGCCAATTCGGTACCGTAACTTATGGTGATGTATTCCATCAAAACGAAGTTGAGCAATCAACCTATAACTTCGAATACGCGCCAGTCGATAAAATGTTTGAATTGTTTGACTTCTATGAAGCAGAAGCCTCTCGTTTAATCGAAGCTGAACTACCACTTCCTGCTTACGAGCAAGTCATCAAAGCCTCTCATTGCTTTAACTTGTTGGATGCCCGTGGTGCGATTTCGGTAACTGAACGTCAACGTTATATTTTACGTGTTCGTACTTTGGCGCGTTCAATTGCTCAAAGTTATGTGGCGGCCCGCGCGAAACTTGGTTTCCCTATGGCAGAACCGCATTTGCGTGATGAAGTATTGGCTCAACTTAAAGCACAAGTTGAAGCAGAAGCAGCCCAAGCTGAAAAAGCGAAGGAGAATAAATAATGACTAAGCATACAGTTTTATTCGAACTTGGCTGTGAAGAACTTCCACCAAAAAGCTTAAAAACTTTGCGTGACGCACTCAAAGCAGAAACCGAAAAAGGCTTAAAAGATGCTGGCTTAAACTTCGCTGCTATCGAAGCCTATGCTGCACCACGTCGTTTAGCCTTGAAAATTGTTGATATCGATGCGGCTCAAGCAGACACGCAAAAACGTTTTGATGGCCCTGCTGTACAAGCAGCTTATGATGCTGAAGGCAAACCGACCAAAGCACTTGAAGGATTTATGCGCGGTCAAGGCATCACGGTTGACCAGCTTTCGACGTTCCAAGCAGGTAAAGTTGAAAAAGTATGCTTCTTGAAAGATGTCAAAGGTCAAAGTCTTGACGTTTTACTGCCACAAATTTTACAGACTGCATTGGATAACTTACCAATCGCAAAACGTATGCGTTCAGCGGCAAGCCGTACTGAATTCGTACGCCCAGTAAAATGGGTCGTGTTACTGAAAGATGATCAAGTGGTTGAAGCAACCATTCAAGATCATACAGCAGGTAATGTGACTTATGGTCATCGTTTCCATGCACCTGAAGCCGTGACTTTGATGCATGCAAATGACTATTTAGCAACTCTAGAACAAGCCTATGTGGTTGCGAACTTCGAAAAGCGTCAAGCAACCATTCAAGCACAAGTGAAGACATTGGCAGATGAAGTCAATGCGACCGCTATTGTGCCAGCAGACTTGCTTGATGAAGTCACCAGTCTGGTTGAATGGCCTGTAGCTTTACGTGCAACTTTCGAAGAACGTTATTTAGCGGTTCCACAAGAAGCCTTGATTACCACCATGCAAGATAACCAAAAGTATTTCTGCTTAATCAACGCCGAAGGTAAATTACAGCCTTACTTCATTACCATTTCAAATATTGAGTCGAAAGATCCGATTCAAATTATTGAAGGGAATGAGAAAGTTGTACGTCCTCGTTTGTCTGATGCGGAATTCTTCTTCTTACAAGACCAAAAGCAACCGCTTGCGTCTCGTAAAGAAAAATTAGCCAATATGGTGTTTCAAGCACAATTGGGTACGCTGTGGGATAAATCACAACGTATTGCGAAACTGGCTGTAGCATTATCTCCAATGACGGGTGCCAATGTTGCTGATGCTGAGAAAGCAGCATTACTTGCTAAATGTGACTTAACTTCTGAACTGGTGGGTGAATTCCCAGAACTTCAAGGGATTGCAGGTACTTACTATGCACGCCTTGAAGGTGAAAATAATGAAGTTGCCGAAGCGTTAGGTGAGCAGTATTTACCGAAATTTGCTGGTGATGTATTACCGCAAACCAAAACAGGTACTACTATTGCCCTTGCGGATCGTTTAGATACATTGGTCGGTATTTTCGGTATTGGTCAAGCGCCAACAGGTTCAAAAGATCCATTTGCATTACGTCGTTCTGCAATCGGTATCTTGCGTTTAATCATCGAAAATGAACTTGATGTGACCATTGAAGAATTGGTGAACTTTGCCTTACAAGGTTATGGCGACATCATTAAAGATCACGATAAAACCCGTGCGGATGCGGTTGCATTCCTTGAAGGTCGTTACCGTGCCAAATATGAAGACCAAGGCGTTGCGGTTGATGTGATTCAAGCGGTACAAGCACTTGCACCAAAATCGCCACTTGATTTTGACAAGCGTGTAACTGCGGTCAACCATTTCCGTACATTGCCTGAAGCGGCAGCATTGGCCGCAGCCAATAAACGTGTTGCCAATATTCTTGCCAAAGAAGCGACACCGGAAGGTGCTGTGGTTGAAGCCAATCTGGTTGAAGCGGCTGAAAAAGCACTTTATGCAGAATTGTCTGCACTCACGCCTGTGGTTCAGCCTTTGCTTGCTGCACGTAACTACACAGAAGCCTTGTCTAAGCTGGCTGCGCTTCGTGCACCAATTGATGCCTTCTTTGAAGGCGTGATGGTGATGGCAGATGATGTAGAGTTAAAAGCCAACCGTTTACGTTTACTCGCTCAATTACGTGATTTATTCACGGCAATTGCAGATGTAAGTGTATTGCAAGGCTAAGCCTGTATTTATTTGAAATTATTAAAAAAACCTGCTAAAAATAGCAGGTTTTTTTATTTACACTTTTTATAAGACTATAACGACATGAAAAAATACACTTTATTGCTCTCTATTCTTTTAGCGATTGGACAAAGTGCTTGTTCTTTAAATCCTAGTTCTAGGGCTCAGCCAGAGATAGAAAACCATCAAAATATACAGAACCCTATCGCGATTGGCATGGCTCGAAGTGAATTTATTACCAAAGTGATTACACCAAGCTCAAGTAAATTAATCGGTGATCAACGGATTGATACTTTTATATTCTATAAAAGAGAGGACAGCGCTAAGATGTACGGACAAGCTTTATACAATGGTTTAGTCGCAAGTACATTGCCCTTTGATGCATTAATAGAAAAGGTATCAATCCCAGACTCAGCGTTTAGAGGAGACAAAGCAATTATTCAAGTGATCTATGACTCATCTGATCGCGTGGAAAAAGTTGTAAGAATCCAATAAATCAACTTTGAAAATGAGTACTGTCTCAATTTGCTCAACCTCGTTCATCAATGAATGCATTCATTCAAAGTGCCATCGTGCTGACGCAGCTAAGTGTATGTAGGGTTAAGCTGATATTTGCAGCTATTCAACAAACCTGCTAGTAATAGCAGTTTTTTAATAAACATTGATTAATAAAAATGACGCTACCTAAAAATTATTATCGTATCGATATCATTCTGACCGTTATACATGCCGCTTTACTCTTAATCAGTTGGATAAGCTACACAGTATTTCCATTTATTCGAACCAAACCCGATATGAGTGGCCTGTTTTTTATGATCATTTCGATTTTGGGTGGAATGATTGCACTAATTCTTTTGGCAGTTGTCTTACCTCGTTTAGATCAATCTGTCAGTCAATTAGCACTCAAGAAATTTTTATTTGCCTTACTCTACTGGATCAGCAGCAGCATCATTTTTATTTTATTTGGCAATACGCTATTGCTCTTTAATCAGCCACTCCCTTGTATCCTTATTTTCTCATTTATCTTTTTAGGCTCAATCTATTTCTCCGTCATACGATTCGCACATATACGCAAACAAGATTACTTCATTGTTTTAGGCATTTTTGGCTTTTTATTTCTCTTCTTTTTCTGCATAAGTTTTAGTTAAAGGTTACTTACCGTATCAATTTCATATCATCTTGACTCTTTTCTTCGAACCAACGATAAGATATAAAATCTCGATTGCGACAATATCGCGGAAAGGACAAAAAGATGATCAAAAAAGTACCCGCACTCTGTTTAGCGACTGCACTGATTGCATCGTCTTCGCTCTGGGCAGCAGACCCAACTAGCACCACAAGCACTGCTTCTAATGCTGTCCCTGAAAAAGCCATGCCCTATGGCGATAATCCAAGTCTAGGACGTGTCTTATTGTATAAAACGGGCAAAGGCATGCAGAATTTAGGCGATTCAATCCAAGGTGCATCTGATAACACCTCACAAAAGATCAGTGAAAAATGGCAAGACACCAAGAAATATACGGAAGAGCAATCTGAAGTTGTTCAAGCCCAAACCGAAAAAGCCAAACAGTACACGGCCAAAAAATGGCAAGACACTAAAGATGCTGTGGTAGGCACCAACGAAGGTAATGTTCCGATTGAACGTGCTGGACTGAGCCAACCTTCAAGTAACTAAACCCAAGAACCTCTACCATGTAGAGGTTTTTTATGGCGGCCGATTCATTAGAATAAAGATTTTTTCGGGCTATAAAATATCAGTTATATACAGCGGATTTGTTATAGTGATTTGAAAAATAGGTTTTAAATTTACAGTGTACGCTCAAAACATTTATTGAACTTCACGAGTTTTGCCGACAGACTCAATCGTATAAATTCATCGGACTGGAATTTTGCACATGACGCAACAAAAATTTAAAACCATTCTATTTTCCTGCATCAGTGCAATCAGCTTCACTGCTTGCTCATCATTATCCACGCCCAACAATGGCACACAAACATTACAACAAGTGAAGAATATTGGTGCCACGCCTTCAACTGAAGGCAATACTGCAAAACTGAGCAAACAAGGTCAACACTGCAACATTGAATTTACGGGCTATTTTGATGGTGGTCAGGCCGTTGAGCAGTGGGTGTTTAACCAAAATGGTTTAATTTCAGCAAGCTCTACCACCCAACACTATCAAGATAAAACGCTTGCTCAGCCCACAACCGCAACTGCTTTTGATGTGCAAGATGCGACTGTTCAAGCCAACTTTCAAAAACTGCAAAGTAACTTTAGTGCGGATAAACTAACACAATGTCATTAAGCCTATAAAAAACGCGTTGCATCTATCTCTAGTTGCAACGCGTCATGGCTTTTAAACTATTTTTGGATCGATCTTTCAACTATAAAATCATCTTAATTCGAACTGAGTCCGCTGGTTGCAGCCAGTAAATCAATGCGTGGGAACACCAAACCTGTACGCGTATCGGTAATCGGCTTACCTGTCACTCTTAAACGATTTACGGTTTGATCGATAGTCTCTGATGGTGTCACAGCATTGGCACGTAATAAGGCAATTGCCCCTGCCACATGAGGCGCTGCCTGTGAAGTTCCGCCCTGAGTTTCACCGCCTGCAGTAATCATTGCACCCGGTGCCAATAATGTCACCAGTGAGCCACCATTACTAAAGCAGGTCACTTTATCGGCAGCTGTGGTTGGATCAGAGCATTTCAACGGATTACCCCAAGATACACCACCAATATTACTGTCGTACACCGCGCCTACTCTCACTGCACCTTTTACACAGGCTGGTGAAGAAATCCCATCTGCAAAGGCATCATTACCAGAAGCCACGACAGGTACAACCCCTGCTGCACGCGCATTGGCAAAAGCCGTACTATAGCTACTATTGCTACATTCAGAGGTATATTTCACCCCAGGTACACCCAAGCTTAAATTAATCGCCTTAATGTTATAGGTTTGTGCATTATTTACGGCCCAGTTAATGCCTGCCAGAATGTCGCTGTCATAGGCGGTACTTGCCCATTGCCCTTGTGATC
Source organism: Acinetobacter sp. ESBL14 (assembly GCF_036668815.1). Lineage (NCBI taxonomy): Bacteria > Pseudomonadati > Pseudomonadota > Gammaproteobacteria > Moraxellales > Moraxellaceae > Acinetobacter > Acinetobacter sp. ESBL14. The sequence goes on along the minus strand of NZ_JAZEVS010000002.1, from coordinate 423,882 downwards.
TGACTTTTCTAAACGCATCAATCCCAATAATTTTGGTTTTAGACGCAACTTTGGCAACGATCCCTGATACGTTACTACCATGCCCATCATCATCCAGAGTATTGTCATCTGGTGCACTATCAAAGGCATAGACCACGCGACAAGTTGAAGCTGGGGTATTGACTGCGGTACAACCAAAGTCAGCATGTTTATAATTCACCCCAGTATCAATCACCACCACGCTTGAGCCTTCTCCAGTAAAACCATTTGTGAGCGCTTGTGGCTGGTTAATTAAAGGGAGGCTTTCCATTGTGGTCGGGATATTTTTACGGTTTGGATAAACACCTTTGACATTTGGATCATTCAAGACCTGTGCCAGCGTCTCCCGATTCTGAATACGATAGAGACCTAAAGGTAGGCCATTAAATTCTCGCAAGGTTTGAAAGCCTGCCGCTTTGCTAAATTTATTTTTAAACTGACTTTTACCATCCGCAATCAGACTCCGCTTTTCTCGCCCAAAACCCGAACTGGCCGCACTGGTTTCATACTCGATCAATAAATCATTCGAATCATTATCGACCAAGGCATTAATATTAATTTTGCCTTGTTCTACTTTGTTTAACGCTGCCGAGCTGAGGCTTTGTTTGAGTTGGACAGCATCGAGTGCCGCAGCTGAGGTTGTGGTGGTATAAAAAGCACACAGGCTTAAAAGTAGTAAGGTTTTATTGTTCACTATTGATCTCCATCGTTCTTGGATAAAGAACGGTTCTTAATATCTGTTTTTCTTGGATAAAAGAAGCCCAGACGATTTAAAGTTTTTTAATTTCATTGGCTGGATCAGTTTCAGGATCAATCGGTTGTATCGAAGGATCACTTTTAGTGTCATAAAATTGGTTGTTTTCTTGCGTTTTATCCAATTTTTTTAACATATGCGATGTGGTATGTTCTGTGGTTTTCACCTCCTCTTGATGTAATACAGTTGAAATACCGCCTGAAGGTTCAGGATGGATTTGATATACCGCAGTATCATCGGTTGAGCTGTTCGGTTCTGCAGGTTCAAAATAGAAGACCACCACGCCCAGCGCGATCAATACCAGCAGAAATGCTGCAATCTGTTTCATTCATATTCTCCAGTGCGTTATTTACTGGCCATTACTTGGTTTTCAATTCTTTTTCTATAAATAATGCGAATACAAGTTAAGATTCACTTTAAATTTCACCTATTTTTTTAAATAAAATACGATAGGAGTCATCGTACTATCAAAAAAGACAGTGATGTTTTGGTTCAGGCTTGCGCTTTAAAAAGTATCCTTAATGCACAAAGAATGATCTTGATGGGATAAATAAATTGCATTAAAAAAGTGCAATATTTATTCCATATAAATATACCAAGCAATAAAAATGCCATTTTTTTAATCTTTTTAAAAGCGCTTTAAATCAATTTATATATTCTTAATTTTCATATTCATTGCGATAAAATATAACCCGTAAAATAGTCAAACTGTTATCCATCAATGCTTTTAAAACTGAATTTTCACAGTTATTTATATTCATTAAAAAACTATACTTTTCATATTCTTATAAAAATAACGATTCTCCACAATTTATCTCCAGATTGTTTTTAAGCTGTAATCTGGTTGTAACGTTTGATGAAAATCACACATTTCTGATTTTTTGCTCGCTATGATGCAGTTGCGTTAATGAAGTACCCCAATACGGTACATCGCTTAAGGAAATCGCAATGAAAAAAATGATCAAAACAGCTATCGTGACAACTTCTATCCTTGCTTCTGCTTCAGTTTTCGCGCAGAACGTAGGCGCAAATGCCAGTGGCTCAGCTCAAGTCAATGTACAATCTGGTGGCCTGCTTAAAGGTGTCACAGGTGCAGTGAAAGGCACAGCACAAGGCGTCGGTCAAGTGGCTCAAGGTGTTGGTCATACTGCACATAATGTCGGTCATACCGCGCTAAATACTGGCGTTGCAGCAACTCAAAAAACCGTAAGCACAGCAACACAGGTGGGTTCACAGGTCGCAAATAAAACTGGTGAAGCGGTAAAAACCACAACCCATTATGCAGTAGACAAAGCTGTTGATGGTAAGGAATTAGCTGCGGAGACCACAGCCAACGTGAAACAGCGCATTGCAGACAAGAAAACTGCAACTCAATCTAAGTCCTTAAATTTAGGTGCTGAAACCAATGCTCAGGCACAAGTGAATGGTAAAACTTCAGCCGTGAATGCACAAACCGGCTTAAATGCAGATAAAAAGAGTCTTCAAACGGGTGCAAATGTGGGCGTGAAAGTATTAGGCGTGAATGCCAACGTCAATACCAATGCCAAAATTGGTACCAACTAATTTAAATCTGATCTAAAAAAGCCCTTTGAATATTCAAAGGGCTTTTTTTATTGAAATAAGGTCACTCAACATAATTGCAGTTTGGTCTGTTCATCTGCATTATTTTCGATGAAATGCGTCAAACCTTGTGCATCACAACATAAAGTCAGCTGCTTATAACTTAGATGATAAAAATCGGTATAGTGTTTAAACACCAACGGCGATTGATCCAGTGCAAAGGGCTCACCTTCTTTGACCAGTTTATGAATACCACGATCATTCATCGTGAGGAAGTAGTATTCATCATTCAACCTGAGCTTCACTAAACTATTGGCCGTCAGATTTAAAGGCAATAGATAGGCGGAATTGGCCGCAATAATTTCAGCGCTATAGCACTCTAATTTCAAGCTTGCCAAATTAAAGACCAAAAACTGATTCTGTGCATTGACCACATTGGCAGCTTGGGTCTCGGTATGTTGCACAAAATGCAGATGTACGCCGAGCTTATGTAAATTCTGTTCAGTGCCTTGTTTGAGATTAAACAGCTGCTGTACCAGTTTTTGTTTAAGTACCGCATCAAAATAACGCTCATCTAAGGCAATGTCGTTCTGTTGCAGAATTTTTAATAATGCCTGATGATGACGCGGCAACAAAGCATCCAACACATGTCGATAGTAGAACTTGCTTTGCTTTTTAACCTCTCGAACCCGCTGATAGAAATAAGTGATTTCAAATGGTTTAACCACAAAATCATTCAGCAACTGAGAACTTGCCAATACCGAAAGAGCTTCATGGCCTGTAAATGGTAAATGAATCACATGCATGTTAGGCAGTAAAGGCTGGATCTTTAGAAAGTGCTCTTTATCTTCTGCATAGTATGGATCATAGACGATGATGTATTCACGCGATGAATCCACCTCATCTGCCTGAATCTGCATAGCTTGATGGATAGATGCATCAAAGAATTCGGCGTAACGGCGATCTTCAACCACATCAGGATCAATCGAGAATTGTGGTACAAAAGCCACAATCTTTTGCATATTCAATAGATTTGAATACTTGATTGCTGCGTAGCCACCCATAGAGCCGCCATAGCCAACAATGCCTTTAAATTGCTGCAAAATCGGTTGAATCTGCTGCTGCATCTGCAACATACTACTTTTAGGAAACCATGATTTTTGCTTCGGCATAATGCCGATCACATTGTATTGATATTTTATTAAGGATTTTTCAGCATTAATTGACATGCCTTTAGCGCGACTAATCAAATCGCCAAACGAAATCACTAAAGTGTCACTTGAACCTTTTAAAAAAATAACGCGAATATGCTCATCTTCAAATATTATTTGCTTATCCATGCTCACACTGAAAAGTTGATCCTAGGTCTGTAGCAAAAAGTCACCAAATGATGGCTTTGCCAAACCATAATTGCGGAGTATCTTATTTTATAGAGATAAGACAGATTAAAAAGCGCAAAAAATGACACAATCCTTACATCCTGCTGCTCAAAAAGGCTTTAGTTTAGGGGCTGAACTGTACCAGCAAGTTCGCCCCAGTTACCCGCAAGAAATAGTGGTTTGGCTGCAAGATCGGCTCCAAATAGGTGAAAATTCCACTGTTGTTGACCTCGGTGCTGGGACTGGCAAATTCTTACCCTACTTGATTCAGACACAGGCAAAAGTGATTGCGGTCGAGCCTGTCACGGAAATGTTACAGCAGCTTCAACAAGCTTATCCGACAGTCGATTGTCGACAGGCATTCAGTAGCGAATTACCATTCGCCGATGCATCAATTGATGCCATTCTCTGTGCGCAATCGTTCCATTGGTTTGCCAATATTGAAACCCTAACAGAAATGCATCGTGTGCTGAGTTCCACAGGGCGTCTTGGTTTAATCTGGAATCAGCGCGATACCTCGGTCGATTGGGTCAAAGCCTTGGCCGATGAAATTGCACCTTTAGAAGGTGATACCCCTCGTTATCACAGTGAGTTATGGAAACAAGTGTTCGAGGAGCAAAGCTTATTTAAACTGGATGGATTAACCACCTTTCAACAGGCGCATCAGGGCACTGTCGAACAGGTGGTGAGTAAACGCTTGCTGTCTACTAGTTTTATTGCCGCAATGCCCTCAGCAGAGCAACAACAGTTAAAAGCAAAGTTTGAACAAATTGTATTTGATTTTACGGGCTTAACTGCGCAAGATCAGATGAGTTTCCCCTATACCACTTTCGCCTACCATTTTCAGAAAATATCCAACTAATTCTTGAACGAGCTCTGCTATGCCTAACTTAAAAACCACATTTGCCATCACCTGTGTACTCAGTTCAGCGCTGATGCTCAGTGCTTGTAATAAGGACAAAGAGCCAGCTGCAAAGCAACAACAGCAAAGCAGCGCAAGTAATGACGCGATTGGTCAACTCAATCAAACACCGATCAAGCAATTCCCTGCCACAGCAGATGATGGCCACGATATTGCCGTATTAGAAGACTATGATCATCGTTTTACCGACATGAGCGATAGTATGGAAATGGAATTGGCCAAGATGAAAGAAGCCAATAGCCTCACACCTGAATTCGAGCAGCAACGTCAAAAAGATAATGTCAACTCAGCGTTGAAGATGCTCAAAGAGCTAGAACTCAAAACTGAACAGGGTCGCTATATTCAAGGTTTGCTTTATGATTATTGGGAGCATCAAGCCCAAGTCTTGGAACAAGCCAATACCGCCCAAACAACAGATGCGAATCAGCAGGTCAATCAGCTGAATGAATATCTACACGCGCAAAGCCAGTTGCATCACTGGAGAAATGCGCAAACAGCTGAAAGCAAAATGCAAGCTGAGTAACTGAAATAAATAAAAAAAAGGGGGCATCAGCCCCTTTTTTTATTTCACATTCATTGTTAAATATTCTGCTTCTCAATCCAGTGAATGGAACTCACACGAAATAACTCACATGCGCCATCACCCACTCCACCTGGGGTTAAAGAAGATTTCCACACCAAGTCCTTATCTCGAACTTCGACCAGCTCACCTTTGAGTTGAACCAAGTCACCGCGTTTCACTTGTTTGATTTGTTTAGCAATCTCTGGATTGGCAGGAATAATATGCATATTGGACACCAGTTTGATCGCTTGATCGGGTGGCACAGGCAGTGTATTCATTTTCCAATTCAAATAACGATCATATTGACGTACATCAATCGTTCGAGCGATTGCAGGATCAGTAAACGCTCCCAAACTCACCGCATAGTCGATCGGAGAAAATTTGGCTTGCTCATCGTCATGATAAACTTTTGAGCCGAGAATACGGAAATTACCATCAAAAGGTTTTAATACCGAAATCGATTGATATTCCACAACTGGCGCTAAGCCATTGGCAATATTATATTCTGCCTGACCCGTTGATGCATGTGTTTGCCCAATTGCAGCCACCATGCATAAACTCATCCATAGACGTTTTTTCATGGCTCGATTATCCTCGAAAATATTAGAAAAGCCTTTCTCTTGATAGTATGCTGAGATGGTGAAAAAAAGTGCTTTTTTTGGTAACAATCAAACTTACTTTAGTCATATTTTTGTGCTGTTAGTGAAGTATCCTCTTTATTAAAACCAACGAATGGATCTCTATGATTTACCAATTTTACCAACGCCATATCTTTCCTCATTTGCTCAATCAGGTCATGCAAACTGCCAGCTTGATGGATCGACGTCGTGAATTACTGCTGCCGATTGAAGGTGAAGTGCTCGAAATTGGTTTTGGTACAGGGCTGAATATTCCCTTTTATGGCAATGTTGATTCAGTGTACGCCTTAGAGCCCAATCCTGATATTTATCAATTGGCCGTTGAACGGGTACAACATGCACCTTTCTTTATTAAACATGTGCAATCCAGTGCAGAAAAACTCCCCTTTGCCGACGCTTCTTTAGATCATATTGTATCGACGTGGACACTGTGTAGCATTGCTGATCTTGAACAGGCCTTAGCCGAAATACATCGGGTGCTGAAACCAACAGGTACCTTCCATTTGGTTGAACATGTCAAGCATCCGAACTCGGCAAAAATACAGTCCTTGCAGACGCTACTAACCCCAATTCAGAAACGGATAGCCGATGGCTGCCACTTAAATCGGGATATTGAACGCCAGCTCTTACAAGCCAAATTTAAATTGATCGAAAAGCAATATTTTGATGCAGAAGGAATCCCATCTGTGGCGCAAACAATGCTGTTGGCACGCGTACAAAAATTAGAAACGCCTCATTGATCTTCAAAATCAATTCGCAAGGTTTCAAAACGAATACGCCCTTCAGTGACCGCTTGAGCAATCGCCTGCTGCCCTTTGCTTAAGCGTGCGCCACCGCTTTTAATATCCAGTAAAATCACTTCAATATCTTCGGCTGTACCATCGCCATCTCGAAAGTCGGTATAACCATCAAAAACCACGTAATCGACAGGATCACCTAAAAATTTAGCATCACTGGGTAAATAACGAAACTCAGGCAGAATCGGTGCAAACTGCTCCGCCATTTTACCTTTCAATACCGCACGGCTGGTATTGACACTACGCTTCTGCGCATCGAGTAAAGCTTGCTTATGTTCCAGCTCCAATTCAGCAATATATTTCTCATACTCCGCCTGAATCCGCCCATTACGAGTGCTGGATAAAATAATCGTGGTGATCACGACACCAATACAACCACCAATCAGCATCGCTAACCAAACCGACATAGTCACTTTCCTTTGCTTGAATGCAGCTATTTAACTGCAACATGAAACTTTTGTCATGTGTAACACACTTGACCGAAAAAGATGCTAAGGTATAAACGAATACGAGAGCCTAGTTAATAAATCTAATTTCATGAAAACCATATTAATCGCAAATCAAAAAGGTGGCTGTGGCAAGACCATGACAGCTATTACACTCGCTGCCGCATTATCGCAGAAAGGCTATAAGGTGGCGCTGGCCGATGCTGACAACCAAAAATCGTCTTTGCAATGGCTCAAGCAACGTCCTGAAACGGTCACGGGCATTCAGAGTCTAGATTGGCGACATGAAAAATCGATTGGCGAAGCGCCCAAGAATTTAGATTATTTGATTATTGATGCCCCTGGTGCGCTCTCAGGCGAACATGCCGAGCAATTGGTCAGCGAAGCACATGCCATTGTAACGCCATTACAGCCATCATTCTTTGATATCGACAGTACTCGCCGCTTCTTAAAACATTTACAAGACATTAAGCGTATTCGTAAAGGCAAGGTACAAATCTTGTTGATCGCCAATCGTGTCAAACCGAACAGTGCCAGTTCCAAAGATATTCAAGACTTCTTTAGCAAGATTGAGCAAGACCCTGTGGCATGGATTTCAGAGCGTAGTGCCTATGGTACATTGGCAATGCAAGGGCTGAGTGTGTTTGATAAGACCCAGAAAAACTTTGTCAGCATCCAAAGCCAATGGCAGCCTGTTTTAAACCAGTTGGTCGATGATCCCAGCGAGTGGTTCTAAGACTTTGCAAAGAAACGTAATCTTTTGATATCAAATCTTAAAATGGGGAAATGAAAATTTCCCTCGCCTACTTTTTCAGTTAAGATGGTTTTATTCAATTTCTAGCACTTGAGAAATACTATCGTGCAACAATACGCTCCCATATTACAACGCGTTTTGCTGTTTGGACTATTTTTTGTCCTGCTCTTTTTGGGATTCAGTATTCTCAAATACTTTATTGTCCCTGTCCTTTGGGCCGCAATTATTGCCTATATGACTTGGCCCTTATATCTATGGGTACAGCGTCGTTTCTTTGGTGAAAACCGACCTACACTGAATGCCACCCTGATGATTAGCTTGGTGATTATCGTGATCGGTGTGCCGTTTATCTGTGCAATCTTTATGTTGCAACTCGAAGGTCGTAATTTATATTTTAATTTACAACGACAACTGTTTTCAGGTCATGTTCAAGTTCCTGAATTTATCAAAAACCTACCGATTATCGGCAAAGATATTAGCCGTACCGTTAATGAACTGAGTAGTGATCCAAACAGTATCACCAAGAATATTGCCGAATGGATTCAAAGCCATCTCAGCTATGGTCGTTTTGTCCTGAGTGAAATTAGCCGTAACTTGGTCAAACTGACTTTTGCCCTCATGACCTTGTTCTTCTTCTACCGTGATGGACAAATGATTTTGGCACAAGTGAGTCGTGCCTTAGAAATGGTGATTGGCCCACGTGTGCATCATTATCTAGATACCATTTCGGAAACGACTCGTGCTGTCGTATACGGCGTTGGTTTAACTGCAGTTGCACAAGCTCTATTGGCCGGCCTTAGCTATTTTGTCGCAGGCGTTCCAAATCCAATGCTGTTGACTATGGTCACCTTTATCTTGGCGCTGATTCCTTTTGGAACACCTGTTTCATATCTTGGAGTAGGCCTGTGGTTATTTGCTCAGGGGCAAACCATGGAAGCCATTGGGGTTGTGGTTTGGGGTGTGGTGATTGTGAGTAGCTCAGACAATGTGATTCGTCCATTGGTGATTTCAGGCGCAACCCAGATTCCATTTATCTTGATCATGTTCGGGGTATTAGGCGGTATTGCCAGCTTTGGTCTGGTCGGCCTATTCATTGGCCCAGTGATTTTAGCCATCCTGTTAGCGATTTGGCGTGAATGGCTGCATGAAAATGTTGACGAACCTGTTGCAGCGTTGGAAGCACCACCCGAAACTAAATAGGTATATTTCGTTTAATTTTTTGTCATGAATTGATTAATGTGGCTTGCGAGATATCCCTGACTTTGTTTGAATCATCAAATAAAGATAATTTATAAGGATATCTTCGCAATGACGTCAATGCTTCAAAAAATTTCTCTGCTCGGCTGTTTGAGTTTAAGTATCGCAGCCTGCTCTTCGGTTTCTCTCGATAGCAATGCGGCTAAAATCCAGACCAAGACCAGCACAACGGATCAAAAACAATTGATCCAAGTCTATCAAGTCGATGCCAATGGGGTTGGTGCTTCCATCGGAACGGTTGCTTTTCAACAAACACCAAAGGGTTTATTAATTACCCCTGCACTTTGGAAACTTTCTCCTGGCGAACATGGTTTCCACATCCATGAAAACCCATCCTGTGAAGCGGCGCTTAAAGATGGAAAAATGGGCGCCGCCTTGGCAGCAGGCAGCCACTTAAACCCTGAAAAGGTTGCACATCATGGTACGCCAGAAACTGGACATTTGGGTGACCTTCCTGTGTTGGTTGTAAATGAAAAAGGTTTTGCAACCACACCTGTGATTGCACCACGTTTAAAACTGGCTGATATCCAGAACCGTGCCATTATGATTCATGTCGGTGGAGACAATTATTCGGATACACCAAAACCATTAGGCGGTGGTGGTGACCGTATTGCCTGCGGTGTGATTAAGTAATTTCAATACTGTGGGTATCTTCCGAGTTATCCACAATTACACTGCTTTTAGCCATTTTTATTTCTTATCCAATCTTACAAGAACAAAATACAACTGAGCATGAATTTTGCATCTTATCTATTATTTGAAAGATCAAGCAAATATTGATGTTCAAAAATAGTGCCGCTTGTTGACTGACAATGCTTTCCTTTGGGACATTTATTTGTATGATGAAACCAGAACATATTCAAGAATAAGAATCGTGAAAAATTTATCTATCCTGTTCAATCGCTTTCGCTCCAACTCGATTCTGCTTTATTGCCTACAAATCCTGATTGTGCTTTGCGGCACAACACTCGGTTTACATTATTTCGGATTTGGACAGCTGATTGTGCCTGTAACTTTAGGGGCAATTGCGACCGCACTGACCGATTTTGATGATCGTCTCAGCATTCGTTTACGCAATCTGATCTATGTCTGCGCGCTGTTCTTTACGGTCAGTACTATTTTAGAGTTTCTCGCCCCCTATAAATTTTGGTTTATTGTCTATCTCAGCCTCTCGAGTGCGGCCTTGGTCATGATGGGGGCACTTGGGCAACGCTATGCCACCATTTCCTTTGGCACGATTTTACTCTCGATCTATACCATGTTCGGTCTAGGTGAATATCCACACTGGTACCAGCAACCCAGTTATTTTGTATTGGGTGCCTTGTGGTATGGGCTAACTTCAATCTTATTTTTTGTGATTCGCCCAACCCTGCCACTACAAGAAAAGATCTCAGCTATTTTTCAGGAGCTTGCTGAATTACTGCAAGCCAAATCACGTTTATTCGACCCAGATAATATTGATAATGTCGAAACACTACTATTCGAACTTTCTCACAAAAATAGCCAAGTGGTCACTAGTCTGAATCAAGCCAAAAACTCCTTACTGACGCGCTTAAAAGCGTCTCGGGTGAACAACACCAGTATTTATTGGCTAAACTTATATTATTTTGCTCAAGATATGCATGAACAAGTCACCTCCAGCTATCTGCATTATGAAAAAATTCATCAAAATTTTAGCCGCAGTGATTTGATTTTTCGTATTCAAAAAAATATGCAGCTACAAGCCTTGGCCTGTCATGATTTAAGCCAAGCAATCTTGCAGCATCAGAGCTATCAACCGCGTGAATCTGCCAGTAAAGCTTTAGGCAATTTAGAATTATCAATGCGTGACTGGGTGCAACAACATCCCAACAATCTCGAAGTTAAAAATCTGGAACTGATCTTCAATAATTTAAAAAGTGTGCATGAGCAGTTTACCCAACTGCAACTCAATCAGAATATTGAACAACGCGCTCCACAACAACATCATGACCATCTCAATTTGCTTGATGATGATATTCAGGGTGCGCAGGATCTACTTTTAAAAATCAAACAGCAACTCAGTCCGCAATCGGCACTATTCCGTCATGCCGTCCGCTTGGCTGTGATCTTTGCGGTTGGCTATGCTATTTCCTTATTACCATTTGCGCAAAATGGCTATTGGATTTTACTCACCAGTTTATTTGTCTGCCAGATTACCTATTTTGCCACCAAAAGCCGTCTCAAGCTCAGAACCATTGGCACTTTACTCGGAGTGTTATTGGGGATTCCTATTCTTTATTTTGTCCCCAGTATTGAGGGGCAACTACTCCTCACTGTGATTTGTGGGGTGTTATTTTTCTATTTAAGACAAAAAAAATATGCACTCGCCACGGTGATGGCCACCTTAATGGTGTTATTGATTTTTAATTTAAAAGGGGCAGGTTTTAGTATTATCCTGCCACGCATGATTGACACTTTTATTGGCTGCGCGATTGCATGGCTCGCAGTCAATTTCATTTGGCCCGATTGGAATTTCCGCAATATCTCCAGCAATATTAAAAAAAATAATCAAACCACCTTCGATTATTTTCATGTGGTGGTACAGCAATATCATCAAGGGCGTGAACTCGATCTGGAATACCGAACCACTCGACGTGCCGCACATAATGCTCAGATTGAGCTGTCTAATATGATCTCAAGTCTGAGTACCGAACCTCAGCCCAACCAAGAACTCATTCAACATGCGTTTCGCTATTTGGTCTATAGCCATAGCCAACTCAGTTATGTCTCAGCCTTGGGACATCAACGGGAAAAAATCGAAGATCTGAAACTGCTCCAACTGCTGGATAAAATTGAAGAGCTACTCAAGCAAAGCTTGATCGAACAAGCACCCATTCCACAACATCAGGTGGAACACTTGCTTAAAGAAATTGAAACATTGAATCTGCAAGAGCAGATCTCTGAACAGCATCCCTTGTTGTTAAAACAAATGAGTCTGCTGCTAGAAACGTTGACTGAATTAGTATCGTTAAAAAATAAACTGCTCAGCTTAGAAATTAAGTGAGCAGTCAATGGAAGCCAAAATTAATTCAACCCGTCTTGCTGACGTGCCAGCATATGCTGTTTCAAAGCTTGGCGTGGGGAGCTAAACCAGAATACGATCAAAACCAGACTGGCTAAAGCAAAGGCCCAGATATGGAAATGGGTATACAGTACTCGAACCAATTCAATCACGACAAAATAACTCACCATCATCAACATCGATACGGCTGCTGCGACTGTTCCTTTTGAGACTTCAGATGACATTAAGGCGAAGCGATACATCACCGAGAAGCTAATCCCTTCACCCAAGCTCACTAAAGTCATGCCAATCAAGAGACAAGGCACCAGATAAGTCTGCCAAATCACACCCAACACCAAGAAGACCGTACCCAATAACATAATTGGCAAACCAAACAGAATGGTTTGACCGAGAGGGAAACGATCAATGATCTTGATCAGAATGATATTACCGGCAATCAAGCCAAAAAACACAGGGAACTGTGCCAAGCCATATTGCACACTGCTCAATTTCAGCTCATCCACCAAAATAATCGGTGATAAGGCAATCCATAACATCAATGGCATCCCCACCATCGGTAAGGCGATGCTTAAGCCCAAGAAACGACGGTTGCTCAATACTTTTTTGAAGTCATCAAAGATATAGCTAAAAGGCTGCTTCGGTTGTTGACGGCTTTCTTGGGGCGCGGGCATAAATTTCTTTAAACCAAACCAACTGATAAAAGACACCGCAGCAATGGCAACAAAGCCCCAATGCCATGACACATAATCAATCAGAAATGCACCCAATACAGGGCCCAGTAAAGGTGCCAATAAGGAGATATTCGCCATCAGTGCCATGACTTTGATCGCGTCGCGCTCTTCAAAGGTTTCTTGAATCGCAGCATAACCCACCGCAGAAATGACGCTCAGCCCCATACCCTGCAAGAAACGTAGTGTCAGGAACTGTTCAATATTATGGGTCAGTAATATCAGCAAACAGCACAGCGTAAAAAATGCCACACCAGCCAAGAGCACTTTTTTACGCCCGAGACGGTCTGAAAGCGGTCCCAACAGCCAGGCAACACTGGCACCGCCCAATAAATAGAATGACATTGACGAGGGTGCCCACGTTGCACTGACCGCAAATTGTTCTGTAATCGACAACATTGCAGGTTGAATCAAGTCATTACCGATATAAACTGAAAATTCGAATAGCACTAAAGCTAAAGGAAACATGAGCGTTATACGGTTTAACGTCATGTTCTGATTATTCGTCATCATGTTTTATTCACAAAAATAACCAACTCGTGTTCGTCCCATTTTTCAAAACGAAAAAGGGATCATTACCACAAGGTTTTATGGCTTAGATTTAAATTAAATTTTGATTCCATGCTGTGAACCAGCATGTGATAAATGTGAAAACACCGTATTCACTGGGTGTATATAAGAAAAACAATTTATTACGTGAGGTTGGTAAATATTTTACCGTTTGGCTAAATTGCCACGCGCAACTGTAGCACTTTTTCAAAATGACCGCAATTTAAACAATCGATCACAGCAATTCAGCAATGTGCATAACCGAAAAGTTATCCACAATTTTGCTGAACTTTTATCCACTGTTTAATAATGCACAAAATTATGGGCATAACTCAAATTGGAAAGTTTCGGTATTCTCTCCTCTAGCACATTGATAACTTTGCTTCTTATTGACGACTTTCCAAGTATTCTGGTCGCGTTTTAATTGATACTCAGTACGCACCGCAATCACAGAATCATCCAACTGTGCTTGCTCCACTGTCACTTGTGCATCGGTTGGGTTTTCCGCACGATTGAATTGCTGATCGATTTTTAAATTACTGTCTTCATGAAACAGATTGGGCTGATCCGATAAAATCACATGCATCACTGTACTCTTTTGCACTTCTGCTTGCTGTTGCGAGGGTGCAATCGGCTGATTACATGCTGTGAGGAATAAAGCAGATCCCAAGATTATCGCAATTTTATGCATTTTGTACCTATCCAATCCATTTAGCTCATTTATGCTACTATGCAAAACTGAATGGCCACGCAACAAAATGTATGTGGCGTGCATTAAATTTGTTGTCATCATTCAAGATGATGATCATAACAAATGATTAAAAAAACACAGTTTATAACATCAAAATCACCTTAGTTTGGACATGCCGATATGTCAGATTTAGCAAAGAAATTAACGATTATTTTAATCCTTGGGAGCACCGCCTTAGGTTGCTCGAAAAAACAGGAAGACCCTGCCAGTGAAGCTGCAATGGCAACTGAAACTGCCGCTGCAGACAGTCAAGCAGTGCAAGACAATGCAGTCCAAAATCCAGAGCAATTAGTCAGCAATCAACAAAGTGCTTTGGAACAGAATCGTCAATTGGTCAAAAGCGCACAATTGCAATTTGAAGTGAAGGATGTGCTAAAAACCACATCAGCACTAGAGCAGCAGTTATTGCAATACAATGGTTATATCGAAGAGAAGCAGATTAATTATCAAGTCAGTGACCGCTCTGAACGTGATCGAATTGATGGCAGTGTCGACATCTATGAAAAGATTACCCCCACAGTGCAACTCACGGTTCGTATTCCCAATGCACAAGTCACCAGCTTCTTAAATAATTTACTGCCACTCATGCTGAACTTTAATACCCAAAGCTATGAAGCCAAGCGTTATGAGTTAAAATTGCTCGAAGAAAAACTCAATACCGCCAATCAAAGTAACAGCGGATCCAATGCGGTGAACAATCAGCTACAGCAACTGACCAATTTAGAAGTCAAAGACCGTTTGGCTTATAGCACCATTCGACTGGAATTCTTCCAGCAATCACAAGTGCGTAAATCCCATGATCTGAATATCAATCGTATTGCCACCTTAGACAGTGATCCGCTATTCAGTCGGATTTGGGAAGCGATTAAAGTGGGCTTGTACGGCTTTAGAGAAACCATCATTTGGTTAGTGATGTTATGGCCACTGTATCTTGCGATTGCAATTTTATGGGGCATTCGTCGTTGGTATAAAGCTAAAAAATCCAAAGCTGAATAGTTCAATTATTGACTTTTGATCAATAGTCTTTTGCTCATTTATGCATTTTTACTCATGAATAGATTTTCTAAAATGCGTTCCAGTTTTTAGAGATTTATTTTTGAGTAATCGTATGAGCAATATTTTAATTATTAATGGTGCCAAACAATTTGCACATTCGAATGGTGAGTTGAACGACACCCTGACCGAGTTTTCTCAAGCACATCTAAGCACCTTAGGTCATCAGGTACAAGTGACTCGTACCGACAGTGACTATGATATTCAAGCCGAAATTGCCAAATATCTATGGGCAGATGTGGTGATTTACCAAATGCCAGGTTGGTGGATGGGCGCACCATGGACCATGAAAAAATACATCGATGATATCTTCACGATTGGCCATGGTTCACTGTATGCCAGCGATGGCCGTAGCCGTTCAGATGCATCGAAAAAGTATGGTTCGGGTGGCCTAATCCAAGGTAAAAAATACATGTTGTCTTTGACATGGAACGCACCGATGGAAGCCTTTACCGATCCTGACCAGTTCTTCCACGGTGTTGGTGTCGATGGTGTTTATTTACCTTTCCATAAAGCTAATCAATTCTTGGGTATGGACTCACTACCGACCTTTATCGTCAATGATGTGATCAAAGCGCCAAACGTACCAAGTTATATCGAAGCGTATAAAGCCCATTTAGATCAGTTGTTTGCAACAAGCCATTAAGTGAGAAAATAATATGCTAACCATTATTGCTGAAATTTATACACATGCAGGTGCGGAACATCGCCAAGCCGTTTTAGATGCCTTTGAAAAAATTATTCCAACGGTACTGGCAGAAGACGGCTGTCATGGCTATGAACCCTTGATTGATCATCTTCCTGCCATTGAGATGCAGACCACTGATGAGAATACGATTATCATGTTAGAGAAATGGCAAAGTACCGCTCATTTAGCAGCGCATATGCAAACTGCCCATATGCAGCAGTATTTTGAAGCAACCAAAGACCATGTTGTCAATGTAAAAATTCGTATTTTAGAAAGCGGGATTTAACAGATAACACCCTACATCTGAGTCCGACAAAATATGAAATCATGGAATATTTAAGTCGAACTCAGGTAATGGGTAAACGAATTATTTCATTGATAGTAATGCTGTTTTAAATGACGGCTATAATCGGTTAAATAGGCTTCCAAACTGGTGCGACGATCGGCCTTCTGCATCGACTTTTCCGCCAACTGCTCGATCTTATGTTCTAATAAATTAAGAATCGCGGCTTGTTCTGCTTTAGGCAGTTGTACCTTTTCTTTCTGCTGCTTTTTAATTTCCAGATAATCTTCCGCCCAATGCCGTAATGGATCATTTGCATCGACTTGCGCAAACAGATCGGTAATCAGTAATTCAGGCATCTGCTCTTGAGTCGCCAACTCAGCTGACATCAAACCACGAATCGAATAAAAGACTTTCTTATAAGTAAAGTTATCTGCGGTTTGCATCACGTTCATGCCACCTTTTGCCAGTGATAAATAGTGGTGATACAACGCGCTATAGTCGATTCGCTCTAGTAATCCATCACGAAAACCCTGCCACTCAGGAAAGGCATTAAAATACACAATATGTGCTCTGACCCACTCCAAAACAGTGGGGTTACTTTTTGCCAATAACCCAAACATTTTATCCAAGTCATAAGAAACAAAATCAAAATCGCCATCCATGATCTCGATCAAGTCACGATGCTTTTTATAATCATAATACTGGTCTTTACTCGGTAGATGAAAACCGCGTACATCGTAGTCACTGTCAGGACTGGCCATGCCCCATAAACGGCTGCCACTTTCGATATAAAATAATGGGATATCTTGGTGTTGTTGAAACAGTTTTTCAATTTCGTAATGGATATTCATTGCAATGGCTTCATTATTTAAAAATTTATACTTGTGAGAGACAATACTCTTTTTGACTGTACTCATTAATTTGATTTTAAAAAGATCACCAACTGATAAAATCAAGCTCTATTCAATATAACAAATAGGATCATGCATGCAACTGACTTATGCGGGACAGGTTTTCTTGGTGGTGGTTGCGATCTTATGTATCTGGTCTTTTGTGCTGACAAAGTTTTGGCTGAAACGTTTAGCCAAAAATCGTGACAGTAGTAAGTTTGAATTTGCTTATTTATTTGTTGTGGTATTTAGCATCAGTTCTTTATTTTTTCCTTTTACTTATTGGGTGTCGCAAGCGGTATATGGTTTGGCAACCAAACCTAGCTATGATGCAACCATCGTGAGCTATAGCTCAGAATGGGTCGATACCGAACGTACAGATTCCAACGGGCGTAAATATAAGACCAAAACTTTAATGCATACCGCACAAGTACAATTCAAAGATGATCAAAACAGAACATTGATCTTGGATAACTCAGTTCGTTCAGGCGATGTGCCTGTGGTCGGAGATCATATTCAAGTGGTTTATGAGGCAGGTGATCATTCTGCTCAGGAAAAGAGTTGGCGCACGGGTCTACTGTTTGCCGCTACCCTATTTATGCTGTTTATTATGGGCTATATCTTGGTCATGATTATTGCCTATGCTTTGAATCGAAATATGACGCCTTACAAAGCCTTTGCTAAGGTCTTAATTTTTAGAATTACCCTTCCACTCGGCACAATGGCGATGTTTGGGATGTTGTCTTATTCAGTTTTTGCTTATTTCTTTTTGGGAGATCCACAGAATCTACCTGTCTGGGCAGTTGCAATTTGTGGCTTCTTTGCACTCTGCCTTTTACCGCTGATTTACCATATTTTGACAGGTTGGAAAGCGTATAAAAAATAAAAAAACGAATATCATCCAAATAAAGGAATGGAAAAAGGGCAATAGATCACTCCTAACCTAAACATAGGTGGGTTATGAGCTGTAGAATATAAATGGCTAATTTAAAACAATCTTTTTACTTTTTATATTATAGATAAAAGTAGTAGTAAATTTATTGGAGTCGATACCTACTCCTATGTCACTATTATTCTTAATAAAAAAACTAGATATATCTGAATAAGTAACCCTTTCTTTATTCTCAACCAGGCTTTGCAGTGTCATATCAGCACAGTAATCAGGTAGAGATTTTTTTACGGACAGGCAAGGTGAAATAAAACTATTTATACTCTTCAATACATCATACTTAGAAATTTTTTTATCTTTAAGATATTCTGAAAGACTTAGCTCCTTTTTATTGGAGAGACTCAGTGTGTAATATTTATTAAAGTATCTTTCTGTTGAGTTGCTGATATTATAATTAATTGAAAAACTTAATATTTTCTCATTCTGAAATAGCTTTTCAAAACTAATTTCTGTAGGGTACTGCTCATCTTCTCTATCAAAATTGGTTGCAATAAATTTAGAAATAGAATTATTAATCTCTTTAAATTGTTTTCCTCTTATTGATGGATATGAACCACTTAGCTGAAGATTGTGACTTGGTATAATATGATTGCTAATTAACTCATTATTTGTTTTTGTATGCCCTATAGCTATGTATGAAAAAAACATAAATATTAAACTGAATACTTTAAACTTCATGCTGCTTTCCAAAAAATAGTATGGCCTGCTGTTACTTTGGCAGTTAGTGATTTGCTTACGTTACTACCCGTGTTGTATTCAGAGTTTTACAAATATCAATAGGAGTCTCTCTGATAGTTTCTCGGATACAGCAGAACATACTAGAAAGTTCTAAATATTGGAAAATTCGTCCAAATGAAAGATAGCCAATTAGAAATAGAGTAGCCCCAAAGTTAAGAAAAATTGGGGGAAATAGAGAATTTACTTTAAAGTTGAGCAAGGAACATCAAATATTCTTTTATCTTGATGGGATAATAAACTTTCCCATTTTTGTTGTTTTTTACTAAGCCAACCATAGAATTCTGTATAAACATCCCCTTTTAAGTTCAATGCATCTTTATATTTATCTGAAAGTAAGAATTTTCCCATTACACATAGGGAATTAATTTGAGTGATCTCCATATCTTTTTCGAAGTCATCATTTTTACCAGAATCACGTAAAAACCTTTCAAAAAACATTGCTTTGGATATTGAGGAATCATAAATACTTTTTGTTAAGTCAGATGGTTGTTGTTGTAATGCTTTTGCATAAACAACACTATCAAAACCAATTAAAATAGGAGGTAATGGTATTTGCAATGCAAGTTGTTCTTTTGGAGGTGTTTTATTACTACAACCACTAGAAAGTAATAAAAGACATATGAGTATAATTTTTTTAGCAGCTAACATATTACTTGAACCTGTATCAGTATCTGAGGGTGTAAATAAGTGATTTAAAAATCACTCGCAAACCTCTACAAAATTCTTAGCAGTCCTATCTTTACTATCACGCAGTTTGATAATTTTTTGTCTTTCATTATAAAGATTATGAACATCATTTAAGGTTTCATCTTTAAGGTCTTTTTTGTATTTCCCTTCAATATTGTTTACATAGTTTTCCATGAATACTGTCATCCAACACACAGTGTTAAGATCTCCATAGTCATAACCATTTTTCTCCAAACCATCAATCCAATCAGGGTACTGTTCGTTTAAAAGACTTCGAGCTGTTCCTAACTTAACATATGCATTGTTAAACAAGGAGTTTTTCAATGCTGGCTCAGTGTTTACGTTTTTATTGGCTTCAATAAGCAATCTATAATTGTCTGTTGCATAATTTTTTAAATCTACTTTCACATAATTATCAATATCTTCTTTATCTGTCGATGCCTTACATGAAGTTAAAAAGATACAGGAAAGTACCAATATTGGTAGTAAAGTAATTTTCATAGTGAGAAGCGGTTTTTAGGTGGTGTGTATAGGTAACTCTGAATATATTGAGATACTGTTGCTCTATCATATGGGCGACCAAAGACATTTTGATACATGTATTCGTTGATTCCATATGGTCCATTGTTAGTAAAGGTAGCCAAAGCATTGGCTGCCAATACTGGTTTACTGGCATTGGATAGTGCTATATCTATAACTTTACCAAAACTCTTTTTAGCAATTGCCATACGAGCAGTAAAACTATTTTTTGCTAGCTCTGAAATAAACATTTCCCTTCATTGGTTGCATGTTTACTTTAATGTTAAACATTTTAATTGATCTAAATAATCCTTACTTCCGCTGAGTTTTTCAAGATAAATAGACTGCAATGATAAAGCTTTATTCATATCTTCTTGGAGACTTTGTGGAAATTTTTTCATATCGGTTGTATTAGAATATTTTTTAAAAAACTTATTAAAAATACAAAGCCCATCGATTCCTCCAATATCAATATCCTTATTGTTTTTAACTTCGTTTTCAAAATTTTCATTATTCATCTCATAACTGCCAAACAAAGAGTCAGTTTTATTTACAGCATAAATGAGTAGTTCATTATTAATCACTGATTTTTTATCAGCATTTTCATAAGCTGAAATATATAATCTTCTAGATTTATTAATATCATCACTAATAGCTATTGATCTTGCTTTTAGAATTTCACCAATAAGCTTTTCACTGTCTTCTTTGTTTGTATTATTTGCATGGCTACATCCGAAAAGAGCAAAAATTAAAAAAGATATGCATAAACGTTTCATTAATTATTCCAGTTGTTGAACTTAAAAGTTTTCATATTCTTCAGATTTTGGAACTTGATAACCATATTCTGTTCGGCACAGTTCATAGGCTTGTCTATTCCATTTTTTATTAAAAACCATTTGATAGAGCCGATGCCCAATCATAAATGTTCCTCTGTTATCTCTATTTGCTGCAGCTAAAGCTGTATATCTAGCTTTATCAAAAATACCATATCCTGCTGGGGTTAGCTTTATAATATCTTCTAGATTCTTATAGTGTGCTGTGACTCGGATATCAAAACTATCTTTTAAAAGTTCTGTCGCAGCAATAAGTGCTTTATCTCTAGAAATTTTATATAGATACGTAGAAAAACGTAAATACATCAATGTGTGAAAGTATTCTGTGTAAATTAATCCAGGATTACTTTTTTCTATTTCCTTTAGATCAAACTCTAGACCAAAACGTAAAGCCATATCATACTCGAAAGGCTGTCTATTCTTGATATGATCCCAAAGATGCTGCGGAATACAAAAAGTATAAGGCACTATTTTTCTTACCTTTAT
This sequence comes from Acinetobacter sp. ESBL14, assembly GCF_036668815.1. NCBI lineage: Bacteria > Pseudomonadati > Pseudomonadota > Gammaproteobacteria > Moraxellales > Moraxellaceae > Acinetobacter > Acinetobacter sp. ESBL14. The sequence goes on along the minus strand of NZ_JAZEVS010000002.1, from coordinate 402,595 downwards.
TAAATTTTCCCAACCACTACATACAGTCAAATATCCATCATCTGCTCTACATAAATTGGTATCTTCTTTTAGGTTTATTCGACTTGATGGTTCGGAATTTATAGGTGTCTTATCATAGTTTGAATGAAAAATTAATCGACCTTCATTGCTACTAACTCGATTACTACTTCCCATATATATCCCTTATAGCTCGTCTAATGGTTTTGATAGATCTACAGTGATTAACTGAACTGATTCTGGAGAGTATTCACTTTCATAAAGAGCCGTCATTCCCTGTTTATTTGTATATCCTTTTACGAGCAAACTACCAGTATCTTTACTATAGATCTCATATAGCATTTCAGAGATTCCTTCCTCTGTTTCCTCATCTACAATTTTAAACTGAATCTTATGGATTTCTTTAGATGGGGTTCCTACAAGAAAATCTTGCAAAGGTGTTAGAGGTGACGATGATATTGAAGAACAGTTAGTCCCCTGACTTTCCCCCACAACATGAGATTGTTTCGGTAAAATTTTAGCACCACAAGTAAGCTGATCACCGACATAAGCAACAGCTTTTCCATCAAGAATAATATGATCATGACTTTTAATAATCTTTGACCAACATTTACATTTAGGGCAAAAATGGCCATCCCCAGCTACCAAAAATAAGTTACCCATTTGAGAGGTTCTCATTTGGGTTGCAGGAATGATACCACCATGATTTGTCATCGAGTTATGAATTGCAAAGCCTACAGCCATGATTGTCTCCTAAGAAATTTAGTCATGACTGAGAAAACCTTGAGGGATTTCTTGATCAGCATACAAACGATACTCAAATACTGATTGTAGGCTTTCAATGATTTCATCACCATTTTCTAAACGGCTACCAACAAGTGCAATGTCATATCCTTCAATTGACCCTGCTTCGCCAGCACCCGAAATAATTTTAGAAGTTGTTCCATCCTTATAAATGGCTTCATCACCAACAACAGCAATAAGATGACCTTGTACTTTAATTTTTTGGTTCATCGTCGCTCTAATTAATCCACCATTTTTTGTTTTAGAGCCATGTGTCGCAGCAAAGAACTTTTTATGCTTCTGTTTATTCATAAACTCTTGTTCAGCAGCAATACGCTCATGAATTTCCTCTATAGATAAATTGGATACTTCATCTTCAGAAAAATGTTTTTTAGGATTCACTTATATATCCTCATTCTTATTTAATTGAATAATGAATACTAAATACATTATTTCTTTTTATTTATTCAATAAAAATCATATATAACACTTATAATTGGCATTTAATGTCAACAAATAATGAAAATGAAGTTTATATATTTACATTTTGTATTATAAGAAGAAACGTACAACATTAATTTTTTATTTACGGAAAATAAAAAAGCGTATCTTTCGATACGCTTTTAACAGAACTTCTTTTATCTCATCAAGCATTAAAGATCAAATAATTTGCCTGGGTTCATAATCCCATTCGGGTCAAACGCCAATTTCAATGCTTTCATATATTCAATTTCTTCAGGCGAACGTGAATATTCCAAATATGGCTTCTTAGTCATACCGACACCATGCTCGGCAGAGATCGAACCATCATATTTTTTCACGGTCTCAAATACGTATTTATTCACCACCTGACACTTGGCAAAGAACTCATCTTTGGTCAGGTTTGCAGGTTTTAAAATATTTAAGTGCAAGTTACCGTCACCAATATGACCAAACCAGCAGATTTCAAAGTCAGGATAATTATCTTGAACAATGGCATCAATCTCACGGATAAATGCAGGTACATGGGTAATTAATACTGAAATGTCGTTTTTATATGGAATAAACGGCGCGATTGATTCAGAAATATCTTCGCGTAAACGCCATAAGCTTTCCACTTGATCAAGGCTCTGGCTCATCACACCATCAAGCACCCAACCTTGTTCCATACAATGCTCAAAAATCTGCATTGCCTTGTCGACAATCGGCTCATACGGTGCTTCAAACTCAAGCAATACATAGAATGGGCATTGCGTTTCGAATGGGCGTTGTACATGACCACGATCAAGTACTTTTTGCATCGCAAGCTCACCAAAGAACTCAAATGCAGTTAAGTCGATATCTTTCTGGAACGCATGCAGTACAGGCATTACCGCATCAAAATCAGGCACCCCTAGAACCAAAACTTGTAGGTTCTGTGGCTGACGCTCAAGTTTAATTTCAGCTTCGGTCACGAGACCCAATGTCCCTTCACCACCAATAAACAAATGCTGTAACGAATAACCCGTCGCATTCTTAATCATGCCTTTGTTTAAACGCAGTACGTCACCTTTGCCCGTCACCACCGTCAGACCAAGCACCCAATTACGAGTCATGCCATACTTGATCACTTTAATACCACCCGCATTGGTGCCGATGTTACCGCCAATCTGGCTTGAACCTGCTGAAGCAAAATCCACTGGATAATACATGCCCTGTTGTTCGGCATAATTCTGTAATTGCTCAGTCACCACACCTGCTTGAACACGGACCATACGATCTGCGGGGAAGAACTCAAGAATCTGGTTCATCTTGTCAAAGCTAATTACGATCTCACCATTGGCAGCCACTGCACCTGCTGAAAGGCCAGTACGGCCACCTGATGGGGTAATTGCGACATTAAATTGATTGGCAAGTTTGACAATGGCCTGAACTTGTTCAGTGCTTGAAGGGAAAACGATGACTGATGGGTTCGGATCAAAATGTTTAGTGTGATCTCGTCCCCAATTTTCCAAACTGTCGGCATCGGTTTTAATTCGGTTTTCACCCACAATTGCCGTTAATTGGGTCAATAACTCAGGTGTTAAAGCGACTGAAGCATTCATCGTTTACAGGCCTAGCAAGAAGTAAAGATAGAGCATTTGAATAACAACATAATATTTTTCAATATCTTAAAATGCAGTATTCAACATATAGAAACTCGGCAGAACAGCGCAAACCTGATGTTTTCAGATTTGACTATCAGATCTCTGCATTTTACATAGAAGCAGGCACGGGATAAAGCTTAGGATAAAGATACTGTAATAACAAAATGTGTATAACCAATAAAATTCAGCTTCAACTGAAAAATTATCAATAATTCTGCTGTGGGAATTTTAAACCAAATATTTATATCTCAAAGCTCTATGCTATAGTACTGCAACTAAATTTTGGCCTTTGTAGCGGAGCCGTAATGAGCCAACATCTATCACTACCTAAAGACAAAATCCGTTTCCTTCTGTTAGAAGGTGTGCATCAAAATGCCATCGATACCTTAAATGCAGCGGGTTATACCAACATCGACTACCACAAAACTGCGCTTGAAGGCGACGCTTTGAAAGAAGCGGTTAAAGACGCGCACTTCATCGGTATTCGTTCCCGTACACAATTGACTGAAGAAATCTTTGCAGCTGCGAACAAACTGATCGCAGTCGGTTGCTTCTGTATTGGTACCAACCAAGTCGATTTAAAAGCGGCGATGTCTCGTGGTATCCCTGTATTCAACGCACCGTATTCAAATACACGTTCGGTTGCAGAATTGGTTCTTGCTGAAACCATTTTGTTGCTTCGTCGTGTACCTGAAAAATCGAAAGATACACATGCGGGCGGTTGGAATAAAGCTGCGGTGGGTTCATTTGAAACTCGTGGTAAGACTCTAGGTATCGTCGGTTACGGCTCGATTGGTTCACAACTTTCTGTATTAGCAGAAAGCTTAGGTATGAAAGTCATCTATTTTGATGCTGTGACTAAATTACCATTGGGTAATGCACGTCAAGTGGGCTCTTTAGATGAACTTTTAGAAACGGCAGATGTGGTAACGCTACACGTTCCAGATGTTCCGTCTACGCGTAACTTCTTCAAAAAAGAACAATTCGCGAAAATGAAAAAAGGCTCAATCTTCTTGAACGCAGCACGTGGTACCTGTGTGGTGATCGAAGATTTAGCAGATGCAATCAAATCAGGTCACATCGCGGGTGCTGCGGTTGACGTATTCCCGAAAGAACCAAAAGCCAATGGTGAAGAGTTCCTATCTCCACTTCGCGGTTTAGACAACGTGATTTTAACCCCACACGTGGGTGGTTCGACCATGGAAGCGCAAGCAAACATCGGTTTAGAAGTAGCTGAAAAATTCGTTGCTTACTCAGACAAAGGGATGACCCTTTCTGCGGTGAACTTCCCAGAAATCGCATTACCACTTTCTGATGGTCAACACCGTTTGCTTCACATCCACAAAAACGTGCCGGGTGTGTTATCGAAGATCAACACATTGTTCGCTGAACAAGGCATCAACATTTCTGGTCAGTCATTAATGACCAAAGGTGATATCGGTTACTTGGTGATGGATGTTGACGCATCTGCATCTCAAGAAGCGCTTGATACCTTGAACCATGTTGAAGGTACGATCCGCGTTCGCGTATTGTTCTAAGCAATATTTAGAATAATGTCGAAAAAGCCACAGTTGATGCTGTGGCTTTTTTATGGGCATTTGAATTATTATGTGAATATTATACTGAATGTTAAAAAAATAAGATGTCTAGCCCTGTACTGAAAACACCACTGCATGCTTTATTGCTGTTAATGATTGCCATGTTGTGTGTACAAGGTAGTGGTTCTTTGGCCAAAATTCTGTTTCAAAGCTTTCCTGTATTGACCGTCTCCGCCATGCGCCTATTTTTTGGTGCCATCATTCTGGCGGTGATTTTTAAAATCTGGACCATCAACTTCAAAGTGGTACGCTGGAAAGCCATTGTGACCTATGGGGTTGCGCTTGCAGGGATGAATGCGCTGTTCTATTTATCACTAGAACGCTTACCGCTAGGCCTTGCCGTTGCCTTTGAATTTATTGGTCCCTTAAGTGTGGCACTGTATCATGCTCGACAAAAATACGACTTTATTTGGGTCGGCTGTGCCATTTTAGGCTTAATCTTGCTGTTTCCTTTGCAACAGGCACAACAAGGTCTCGACATGGTCGGTGTATTTTTTGCGGTCAGTGCGGGTGCATGTTGGGCGTTGTATATTATTGCAGGGCAAAAGCCTTCGGGCATTTCTGGCAATCATACTGTTTGCTTAGGCATGTCAATTGGTATGCTCTGCCTACTGCCTTTCGCCCTCTTTTCAGGGGCGATTGATCGAGTCTTTGAACTGCCTAATTTATATTATTTTATCGGGCTTGCGATTTTAGCCAGTGCTCTACCTTTTACCCTAGAAATGATTGCGCTACGCAGTTTAACTCCGCTCAGTTTCGGGACCTTGATGAGTTTGGAACCTGCGGTGGCTGCCCTCTCAGGTTTTATCTTCCTCGGTGAAATGTTGCTTTGGAATCAATGGCTCGCATTGGGCACGATTATTATTGCCTCAATTGGCTGTACCTTTACCACGCAACAAGCGCGACAGCAAAAAGAGGCCAAATAAAAGATGTTCTCTCAAAATCAGAAAAGTGCTCTCGCTTATCGTGGAGATCTTAGATGAAAAATCTCCAATTGGTTGCTGTGCTGTACATGGTATTGTCCATGCTGTCCTATCAGATCAGTGCATCCTTTGCCAAGCAATTGATTGCCACACTTGATCCTTTGACCGTGACGATTTTAAGGCTCTGTTTTGCCACTATTCTAGTCGCAATCATGTTCCGCTCATGGAAAATCATTGCCAAATTGAAAGAGCTGAAATGGCGCGACTTACTCTGTTATAGCGCAGCCTTGGGTTGTATGAATATTCTGTTCTATACCTCTTTAGGCAAGTTACCTCAAGGCATTGCAGTAGGTTTAGAGTTTATTGGCCCATTGGGTTTGGCCCTGCTCTCGATTAAACAGCGCAGTGATTATATTTGGGTGGCCTTTGCGATTTTAGGCATTGCTTTGATGGTACCGTGGCACGATGCTCAAGCACAGCATTTTTCCTATATCGGTGCGGCATGTGCGCTGGGCGCAGGATTCTTCTGGGCCTTGTATATTTATTATGGACATCGTGTAGTACAGCAAAATATTGGCATGCATGCGCTAACTATTGCTATTGGTTTATCCGCACTGACCCTCCTGCCCTTCGGGCTATGGAATAATGCGCCTGTACTGCTAGACACTCAATATTGGGGCAAAGCACTGGTGATTGCCCTAATGGCAACTGCGATTCCTTATGCTCTGGATTTAATGGCACTCAAACGTCTGACCAAGCTCAGCTATGGCACACTTTCCAGCCTTGCACCGGCATTAGCGGCATTAGCAGGTTTGGTGCTGCTCCATGAGCGCATTAGCTTAATTCAATGGGTGGCTTTGGCCTGTATTATGGTGGCTTCGATTGGCGTTACCTTACGCGGTGGAAAAGCTTAGTGAGATCTAAGCCTCTATCCCGTAATAATTTGATAGCCCAAACGACAGATCAAAATACTCACCAGGATCAAGAATAAAATACGGATAAAGCCACTGCCATATTTTAAAGCCAAACGCACACCCAATAATGAACCCGCAATATTGGCAACGGCCATCATCAAGCCTAATGCAAATAGCACATGACCAGTTGGAATAAAGAAACTGAGTGCTGCCAAATTGGTCATGAAATTGCCAATCTTTGACAATGCCGAAGCATGTAAAAAATCGACTTGCAAAAAGCGAATAAAAAAGAAAATAAAGAAACTGCCGGTACCTGGGCCAAAAATACCATCATAAAAACCAATCGCTAAGCTACCCATCGCAGCCAGTAGCAGTAACTTTGGCGTGATTTTTTGATCGACATGGACTTGCCCAAACTGCTTTTTAGCGAAGGTATAAATCGCAATCACAATCAGCATAATCAAGACAATCGGTCTTAAGATATGCGTCGGCACCAATGACACACAGGCCGCCCCAATAAAAGAGCTAATAAAGGCAAATAATGCAATCACACCGAGTAATGGCCATTGCAATTTGACCCGACGCACAAATGAAAATGCAGCCGAACCTGTACCACAAATCGAGGCTAATTTATTGGTCCCAAATAGGGTCGCAGGGGCTGTTTGTGGTAATGCCCCCATCAAGGCTGGAATCTGAATCAAACCACCACCACCGACAGCGGCGTCAATGGTTCCCGCACAAAACGCAAAGAACACTAGTGTCAGAATCAGTTCCCATTCCATTGACTATACCCTTATAGATTTAACAAGCGTTTTGGTACCAGACGTTTTTTATCGGTGATTTCAGCCAAACCTAGGCAACGTTCACCATCAAAAACCAAGACTTCTGCTGCGGCTTCATGCTCAATATTACTTTCCTGACCGTTACCAAAGTACTTTTCCCGTCCTTCTGGCAATTGCACACGAGGAAAATGCTCAACAGGTGCATAGACAGGAAGTAATAATGCATCACGTTGTTCTTGAGTCAGGCTTTCGAGATATTCAATGGTATAACTTGGATTAATCTCAAAATGTCCTGTTTGGGTACGATGCAATTTAGTTAAATGCCCACCACAGCCCAAAGCCTCGCCAATATCTTCACCTAATACACGGATATAAGTGCCTTTTGAACAGGTCACATCCAATGTCAGACTATCTTCAGTAAAGCCAAGCAAGCTCAAGTTATAAATGGTCACTGGACGTGCTTCACGCTCAATTTCAATGCCCTTACGTGCCAATTCATAGAGTGGACGACCTTCGCGTTTTAACGCTGAATACATCGGCGGTACTTGCTGAATATCACCACGGAATTGTTCAAGTATTTGTTCAATTCGTTCTTGCGTCAATGCGGGCACTTCTCGTTGTTGCAGAATTTCACCTTCAACATCACCGGTTGCTGTGGTTTGCCCTAATTTGACCGTAGTTTGATAACGTTTGCTTGAATCCAATAAATAATGTGAAAACTTAGTCGCTTCACCTAAGCAAATCGGTAGTAGACCAGTCGCTAATGGATCGAGCGCTCCAGTATGTCCTGCTTTTTGAGCATTGAACAGACGGCGCACTTTTTGTAATGCAGAATTAGAACTTAAACCCAAAGGTTTATTTAATAGGAAAACACCGCTCAAATGACGATAAGAACTTTTTTTCATAAAAGAAAAATCAAAGCATAAAGACCTATTTTAGCAAAACTAGGTCGAAGATTTAAAAAAGGAATGGCTTTTAAGCACACGCAGACATAAAAAAATGCGCCGAGGGCGCATTTTTCTGCTTTACAACAAAGTTAAAATTAACCTTGTTTACGAGCTGGTAACTTTTCACGAATACGTGCAGCTTTACCAGACAACTCGCGTAGGTAGTAAAGTTTAGCACGACGAACGTCACCACGACGTTTCACTTCGATCTTAGCAACGATTGGAGAGTGAGTTTGGAAAACACGCTCAACACCAACACCGCTAGAGATTTTACGAACTGTGAAAGCAGAGTTTAAACCACGGTTTTTCTTCGCGATTACAACACCTTCAAATGCTTGAAGACGCTCACGGTCACCCTCTTTTACTTTAACTTGAACGATAACTGTATCGCCCGGTGCAAAAGCAGGGATGTCTGATTTTAACTGTGCATTTTCAACAGCTTGAACTAAAGGATGTTTACCACTCATGTGGAATCTCCAATATGTGCGGGAGAGAAGAGGTCTCTAACACCGCTGGGAATAGAGGCTAAAGCGCATATCTCCCGTTTAACTTTCCCCTTAAGACCAACGTCTTAAAGAGCCTATTTTTAACTTAAACATTGTTTAAGTAGAACTCGAAGCAAAGCTTCTCGTTGGGTGCGAAGATCAACTGATATCAGTTTAACCTTTCGAATTTTTTAACCATTTAATTTGCTGCTTACTCAACTCTACTTTTTCCACCAATTCTGGTCGACGCTCTAAAGTTCGTTGATAACGCTGCAAAAAACGCCATTTTTCAATATTGGCATGATGTCCTGATTTAAGTACCTCAGGCACATCCAACCCTTCAAAATGGTCAGGCTTGGTATATTGTGGACAATCCAGCAGACCGTCCACAAAAGAATCTTGGATCGCAGATTGCTCGTCAGACATGACATTGGGCAATCGACGAATAATACTGTCAAGCAACACCATCGCTGGCAGTTCACCACCCGATAAGACGTAATCTCCAATTGACCATTCTTGATCAACATAATGCTGGATTAAACGTTCATCGACCCCTTCATAACGCCCACACAATACAATCAAACCATCATAATCAACGAATTGCTGTACTGCCTGTTCATTCAAAGTCTTGCCTTGTGGTGACATATACACCACCGGGGCATGAACACAGCCTGCTTGTGTTGCAAGTTGTTTGGCATGGTTAATTGCTTTTGCCAATGGCTCGGCCATCATCACCATACCAGGGCCACCACCGAAAGGACGTTCATCCACTCGTTTGTAGTTGCCTTCAGCAAAATCTCGTGGGTTAATGCAAGTCACTTGCACGATGTCACGCTTTGCTGCACGCCCGCTAATCCCGTGCGCTGTAATCGCTGTAAACATTTCAGGAAACAATGTGATGACTGCAAAAAACACCGCAGACTCCTCTATTTTCCTGCTGCGCTACACTCCTCGAAAGGATTAGTAGTCTACGCCCCAATTGACGTAAATACGACCAGCTTCAAGATCAACGCGTTGTACCACATCTTTATGCCAAGGAATCATTCGCTCTTCAGCATCAATACTGTCAGGGGTCGCTTTCACAACCATGACATCATTAGCACCTGTTTCAAACAGTTCGTAGATTTGACCGAGATTGACTTCTTGTTCATCCTCTCCAAGACCTAACACGGTTAAGCCTTTAAGATCAGACCAGTAGTACTCGTCTACATCTGCTTTAGGAAGCTGAGATTTGGCAATCCAGATATTCGCGCCAACTAAGTTTTCTGCACCAGTACGATCATTCACGTCCTTTAGTGCAACAACCAAGCCTTTGCCATGTGGTTTCCAACGTTTTACATCTATAGTTTGCCAACCTGCCTTGGTTTCAATGTACCAAGGAAGGTAGTCAAACATATTGCTCATGGGTTCAGTATTTGAATACACCCAGAGCCACCCATTCAATCCATAAGCTGAACGTAACTGTCCAATCTGAATACGATCTTCTGGCACATTCTGTGTCGATGTCATGGGCTACCTACTACACTTAAGCAGTAGTTGCAGCTTTCTTAGCTTGAGCAGCTAAAGAAGCAACGCGATCTGAAGGTTGAGCACCTTGAGCAACCCAGTGAGCAAAACGGTCAGCGTCTAAACGAATTTTTTCAGCTTTACCTTGTGCAGTTGGGTTAAAGAAACCAATACGCTCGATGAAACGACCATCACGTGCATTGCGGCTATCAGTTACAATGATTTGATAGAATGGACGTTTTTTTGCACCACCGCGCGCTAAACGAATAACAACCATGAGAACAACCTTATAATTTTTACGGATTATCCCTGCCACCGACCATCGGCAACACTTCAAACCCCTTTCATAGAGGGCGATATTCTACGTTATATTTACCCTGAAAGAAAGATTAAATTTCAGCTTATCCACAGCTCTGAATTTAATTTATAAAATCAACGACCTTACCCGTCTTCGCTAGTATTGCCGCAAATTGATGCAATAATATTAGCGGCAGTTTTGATCAGCACCACTGATTAATAAAGAAGCTACGAGAACAAACTCATCATGATTTCAGCGAAAAGGATGCCATAAACAGATGACCTGTTTAGGTCACGTTCAACATAAAGTAACCCTTATTAAAATACCGACTTGGTTTTCCAATCACTCTACTGTTTTGTTTACTTAGCGCGGGATCGCAGCTTAGATCTGTGCGCCCCCCACAACAATGACCGCTTAATCAACCTAGATATCGCGTTTTTATTCACTGTCTTCGTACCATTTAAGCGGTACCAGATGTCGACGCATTTGATTGGCCGACATTACACCATTTCCGATTTTGTCTTTAGCACTTGTATTTAACAGTTGACGTACCAGTCCATTATCCTTTGTCGCAACACCAGACCCCACCATACTGTCGACAATCCCATGACCTGCACCAAAGCTCATGATGGTATTTTCATTAATTTTTTGCTCACAAACACCAAATGGCAAACAATAACGTTGAACCGTTGTCAGCCCTTTGGCTTGGACACTACAGCCCTTACCCAAGGTATCATTTGGATTATAAACACTGGCGTATAAACTTTTGTTCATTACCACCATTTCACCAAGGACTTTACTTCCTTGACTATCTTGAATTAGCCCTTCTTTACCATCCTTAACCTCAAGCCCAGCAACGTTAACCGCCAAAGTTGACCAACCAGATGACATAGAGGCTTTGACCTCTGCCAGCGTTTTCCCTTTAATCTGATCTGCTTTGGCCATATTTTTCAGATCAGACAGCACAATTTTAGCGGTATTATTTTGATTTATCGTAAAATTAGGCTTAACGACATCTTGGTCAAATAAATTATAAATCCGACTTGAAGACGTTCTATCACTCCACGGCAAGCTACGATTCCCTGATGCAATACTCACGACGGCTATAGGTTGCTCATAGCCATATACACTAAAACTAGGAGCTTCATAGAAACGATCCGCTGTATTTGAAAATAATAGGCTATACCCGCCCATATTCACTTGATTGGAAGTCTCTTTTTTTCCTAAATTTGCATCAAAATCAATACGCCAAACTTGCCCACCTAAATCACCGAAATACAAATGATCCGTCAGGCTATCACCATCACGATCTGCAACGGCAATACGACTCACGACACTATATTTCATATTATCAATTTTCAAACCATTTTGAGCTGGTACTGCTTTGGCGCTTGCCCACCACAACAAATCACCATTGTCAGCATCAAACATATAGACACCAGCACCTTTGGCAAAGCTTGGACTATAATCCGTTTTTTCATAGCCCATATCATAACCACCACCGACAAGCATGACGCGTTTACGAAGACCATTCCATTTGACATAAGTAATGGTCGGTTTTGACCAACTTTGCCCCATATAACTCAAAGGTGAGGTATTATCTGCATTGTCAGGATCAATATGAAATTTGAGTTTAGGCGCATCTAAATCGACTAAATCCAAAGCATAGTAACTCCGCCCGCCCATTCTTAAACCGCCATATGCGATCTGCTGACCTTTCGCAATGATCTGACCATTACTTTTAATCGTTCCAACGGTTGCAATAACGTTGCGGCTAGTACTTCCACTACTTCCTGGCTCTATTCCATATGCATATTCACTGTATACGGTCCATGCACCATCTACACCATATGGCATCTGCTCTCTCACCCCTTTACGCGTATGCATAAATGCCTCACGCTGCAAGCCTTTATAATATATTCGGGTCGGGTCTTTTGAATCTTCCAGCATCTCATTTGGAACAAAAGCAAATTTTTCCTGACCTGTTTTTGCATCCACAACATGTAAAACACCTTGTGTGGTTCCAAACAACACATAATCACTTCTTTTTTGAATGCTCTGATCTGCATTGAGGGTTGCTTCTTGGGTGAGCTTCACTGGAATCGAATGTAAATTCATTCCTATTTGCCAGTTCTTAAAGTTGATCTCGGTTAGATCTGCTGCAGTTGCATTCTGTGCAATTTGATAGCCTAAAAGGTTCATCAAATAATAACCTTTAGGATCTTTCAGGCTATTATTCAGTACACAGCGTTTTGCATTACTACTATCTAGATAATGATTATCAATGCTTTGTAGCTGGTCTGTCGCGATAAACTGATAACTATCACCTGCTTTTTGACAGCCGCGATTAATATACAGTTTGCGAGCTTTGCCCCGCAAAAAACCTAGAACCCCTCCTTTATGCCAGTCCTTAACATCATAAGACGGTGCATTGCTATCCCATGCATCCTTTAACTTATTGATTGCATTATCTGATTCAACATAATATTTTTTAAAATTACCAAACCAACTCGCTTTATATGTGGGTTCAAATAGACTTGTATACACACTATTTTCCATACGATACGGCGTCAGTGGATCCGCCGGTAAAGCTTGTAAACCAATTGGATCTCCATCCACTACGCCTAGATTGTCATGGAAGTTTTTAATACTTGCTGAAATATTGGCACTATTTGCAGAGTTATACCAACCACCACCACCGACTACCCCCCAACGCGCCATATTTTTAATGTCTTCTGGACTTGGCGGGAACAAACTATTCAGTAAGCTTTTTACCCCATTTCCAAGAGGACCTATTGCCAAAGTATCCAATAAACTTTTTACCGTTTTAGGAACAAACCCTGTCAATAGTTGATCTTCTGACACCGTCGTATTGTTAATCAGATCTAGACCACTGGTATCCTGCTCATTCATACGTCCATTAATTTGGCTGGGTAATTGTAAAAATGAACGATCCATTCCAATCACGGCCGTTGTAATTGGGTTACTGGACAATTTCCGAATATCTCTTGCATACGCTCCTATACATTGCCACGTAGCAAAGTCACTATCTCCTTTTTGTGTTTTTTTCAGTTCCGTAGAATTACATCTAAAATCCCATTCACGCATATCCCCATTTTTATAAGTAATCGAAATCGCTTGTTTTTGATCTAAAGAGCGCCCCATCATACGTTCAATTGCTTTTTCAACTCCACCAATCTTGGTTTGGCTATTGGGTTGCAATAATGCATCGGTAATCGTTGGTGAAATATTTGGAACTCCTCCCGCAATAACGATTAGACCATTGGCATCACACTCAGGACTTTCAGAAGGTGTTTTATAAAATTTATTATTTTGAGTTAAAACATTGGCTGTATTCTGATGTTTCAAACTGTTGCTAAAACCACTATATTCTGCATCCTGCTCAGCAACGAATCCGTAATAGAGGTCCTTCTCACCAATTTCAGCGAGGCTACCAACAATATTACCGACCGCTCCTAACAATCCTCCATCACCTAATAAGTTGCCGACCAGATCGCCCTCCACTTTGACCAGCTGCTTGATCTCTTCAGTGTCCCAATTCCAGTTCCAGCCTCCCCCAAACAATTTAAACTCTCTTTTTTGCCATTTGTTTGTTAAACAGTTTCCCTTAGCATCCCAGTCTTGACATCGATACTGTTGCTCTCCAATTTTAATCCCCAAGAGACTCAACGTAGTCGTTCGCATATACAACTGTCGAGCACCTGTTCCTTTGGTGGTCGTCCCTAATAGATAAGCTCCAGTTTCCGCATAACTGCTTGCCAACGGGCTATTGCCCCCCAATCCAAGAACACTTAATAACTTATTTAATTCACTATTGGTTTTCTCAAACTCTAATAATGAGCTCGCTGCGCCAAGCGGATTCGCCAAGATATTTAATACTTTACTTAAAACATCACTCAGTACAGCCCCAATCAGTTTCGGAATATTCTGAGCCAATAAATTTCCTACACTAAACTCACCTTGGGAAGCCATCTTCGGACTCGAAATATAATCGATCAAATGTTCACGATGCGTTTTTTCTGTTCCGTTTACGATATATTTTGTGCTTAACAGTTTTGGCTCACTGACAATCGCACCGGCCCGATCATTTTGAGTATGATCATCAGGAGAAACGGACAATCCGACAGCTGTGCTATCAGGAATACGCTCTATTCCCAACGCATCATTTCCTTTAAGGACATCAAGCAACGCCATACGAACGCGAGAACTCTTATCATAACAACGATAAAGACCAACCGCAGACTTGCCTGTCACGGGTTTTAATAAATCTAGGTTCATTTGTAAGTCACAGGTCTGCTCGATATATTCTTTTGCAGATAAACCTGTTGCACCTAACAGTGGCTTTAAAAGCCCATCTAAAGTGTCAACCACCAAATCTGTGGTTACGACCGTACAATATTGCCGAGGAAATGGATACTGATCCGACAGCTGCTCTGTGGTCACTTTTAACAACGGGTCTAAACTACCACCAAGTGCTTGTTGTAAAACATTCTTATCTACTGCACCCAAAATATTAGTGACAATATTACTGACATCAGTCTCTCCAGCAACTTTAATCCCTAAGTCCAAACCACCTTTACCAAGAACATTGGTAACGCCGCCTCCAACACACAAGGGATAATCTTTCACTAAATCTAATAAACCGGCCCCTCCCATGCTACGAGACTGATCGACCATCAACATAATCCGTTTTTTATTGCCATCAGCAGGTTGATACACTTCTATGTCACTTGCAGAAGCAACCGAAGTCAACACTAAGGAGCTAGACAATACCGAACAACATGCCAACAAGCTTTTTATTTTAAGTTCTTTGCTAGACTGATTTTTTATTCGGCTTTTCATTTTATTATTATTCATGACAATTTTTCCTTTATGAAGCTGAAGGTTCAAAGTCAGACAAGAAGCGGTATTCCGCGACCTGAGTGTTATATAAAACTTTATTCTTTTTTAAACATGAAATAAGACCTTGTTGCCCCACTGGTGGTTTAATACTGAGGTTGAGACATCCCTTCGTGCTATCAAATAAATCATCCGTATTGGCAAGTCCTTTCATGACAGAAGTTACATAGACTTGTAATCTTAGACTTTGTTCAGTTTTAGCACTCACAACATCAGTACCGCGAGCCATATCTGAAAAAGGCTGAGCATCCGTATCTGCTCGTTTAATATGTACCTGTGTGATCACGGCTTTACGACCAGCAGTATCATTCTTATCATCGGTACATGGCCCACCACCTGTTGCCATTTTTTGACGAAATGCAGTCGTGTTTTGCCAATATAGCCAACTGGTATTGGATAAATGAAAGGGCTGATCACCTCTAAAGCACAAAATCAGTTCTTTATCGTAATTATCTGCATTTCTAAAAAAACTGACGATTCCACTCGCTGCTGTAATATCAGTGCTGTTTTCTGGATTCTGCAATGCCAGCAAAGCAGCATCAGAGCTTTGTAGTAATAATGTTTGAATCTGATTATTGGTGACTAACTTTAAAGAACTTACACTTTGCCGAATAGCCAATGTTCCAATCACGGTAATAATCAGAAGCAGCATTAATACAACGACCAATGTTGAACCTTGTTGATGTTTGCTCATGATTCAACTCCCTCATTAATCCATCCCATGGCATTCCGCAATGAAATCGTTTGTTCAACAACTTGACGCAAATGAGTATTTTGATATTGGGTATCGAGCTTAATTTTTTCCTTTCCAAACATGGTAAAATCCGCCTTATTCTTCTCTACAACAAGGTCGGGTAAACCTGTACTACTTTCGGACTGTACCAGTACACCGATTTGAATTGCATGGACATGCGGAAGAATGGGCTGGACGACACCATCTATATTTTTTTGGTATTTCTTTTCCGTTTGATCTAAGTTGACGTAATCTTTTATATCGCTATAAACCAATGTGCTATTCACATTATTTAAATCGCCATCCATATACCCAATACGCACTTTAAAATAGTCAACATTCGGCAAAATAACCTGACTTGCTTCCCAAGCTAGAGCAAGCTTATTTGTCCCCGTTATTTTATCCAATTGAGCTTGGGTATACTGAGCAGCTTGGCAGCGCAACGACTGTCGCGAATCGGTTGAAGTCGAAGCCACAAAATAGCGTTGAATCACAAAGGTATTTTTTTCAACATCCTGACCTGAGCAATCAACGGTTGCTTGGGGTACTTGATAACGAATAATCAGCTGATTATTTTTCTTACCAACGACATTGGCTGTACCCAAATCCGCAAGTTGATTACTCTCAAAACATGCAGGGTTACAATTTAAATTAATTTTTTCGCCAATATTATCTGGCGTCATAATAATTCCGGCATAACCAATTTTATTATTTAATGCAGGCACGGGTGCACTCAGGTTGGCCTTACGGATATCGTTAATAATAAAGTTCAGCCCGAGACTTGCATTATCCTGTATATCCGCCATCGCTTTTTGTAGCTTATAGCTGGTGAGACCCGCAATAAACAACTGAGTTGCTGCGGCAACGATCAACAACCCCAGGGCCAAAGAAATAATCAACTCAATCAATGTAAAGCCAGCACTATGATTCACATGTGGCCGAGTATGAAGGCGCTGCTCAGCTTCGGTAATATGAAACTTCATCAACGCATCATCATGGCTTTCTGAAAACTGAGAATTGATCTGAAGGTCTGTATTCATTAATACGCCTCCAAAAATAAACAATGGGAGTTTGGAACATAAGTGCCATTTTCAATGCACTGTGTTAAATCCGTTTTCCCATCCTTGACCAATAGCGTTGTATTCCAAGCGACATAAATACATTGGCGGCTCTTCCCTGATGGACACTGATCGACAACCAAATTCATCCCATAGTCTTTTGCCTGACTTTGAATCTCGAGAACATCCTGCTTTGCAATTTTGGCGACGCTGTGCTCACTCACAACTAAAGGCTGATAATATCTCTTTAATGTCGCCTCTGGATTTGCCCGCATTCGTTCCGCCAAATCACGAGCAATGGTCAGTGCTAGAACTTGCTGCCGAGCTTCGGCACTTGCATCTATTGCTTTGAGCTGGAGGCCAATAAAACCCAAAATACCAATAGCCAATAACACAAGCGCCACAAGCACCTCAACTAAACCCACACCGTGTTGTATATTTTTCATGTGCAAGCCCCTTTTTTTATTATTGTGTCCCCAACAATGCCGACTTGAATGCAATACACAAAGCCATCTTTAGATAACTCAAAGTTCTTCGATGTTTTCACTCCGCCATTTTGATTAAATAACAAGCTTGTCGCTGACGTATTCACTACGCTTACACCATGCGCTAAATGCACCCAGAAAATCCGATCTGCATCAGTCTCTGGAATGGAGAGCGCTGCCGAACAGCTTTGTTTCGATAAAGAGTCTAAACAAAGACCTGTCGTATCACGTAGCAATACCGCTTGGCTTCTTGCTTCAGAGACTTTGATTTTTATGGTATTTGAGACTGATTCTATTTTTTTTTGCGTATACAATGCGGTAAAAGAAGGAGCTGCTAAGGTTGCAACAATAGCCAATACAGCAACCGTAACAATTAACTCTATCATCGTAAATCCACGGTGTGGATCAGTGAAAGGTGATCTCGTCTTAATAAATCCTTCACCCAAAAAATGGGAAGAATGAAATTTTAAACAATGGCCTCTTTTCATTTAGACCTCCTCACTACATATCTTATTGTTTTCGTTTTTTTGATTAACATTATTATGTTTAATTATCACTTTTTGCCAAAAGTGATTAAAAATCTATTGTTCACAGACAAATGGTAGAGAATGTCAGATAACCGAAACTGTTTCAGACTTTTGATAATATTTTTTTACATTTAGTGATCAACATCACAATAAATATTAAATTATAAATGTGTTGTTTTAGTCGCATAAAAAAAGCAAAGATCAGGATCTTTGCTTTTAAATAAATCAGAAGATTGCAGTGCTCTTAAGATTAACTCCATTTATTCTTACTAAAGTCACATGCCGTTTGGCCTTTCTCCCAATACCGCTGTCCTAAATGATTTAAACAAATAATACCATCCTGTTTTTGCCGGCCAGCAGAATCAGGTGTCGCAATAAGCGTCCATTCACCAGCCGTTACATTTGCAAGCTCTAGGCTATACAATTTCGTACCCGTCTGCGGAATAGCACCATTATGATTAAAATCAGCCAAGGTCACAGCCGCATTATTTTTCAGCAAATTGGAATTTAGTGCTTTATAGCGTTGCAACTTACTGGCTACATCCAACATTTCACTTTGTGCCGCTGTACGGTTTGTTTTGAGTATATAATCATTGTATCCAGGATAGGCGATGGCTGCTAATATCCCAATAATGACCACAACAATCATTACCTCAACCAGGGTAAAGCCCACATGATTACCAATCTTCACCTTGACCTCCACATGGGGTTGTTCCCGATAAGTTACTCGCTGTTAAGTCATCCTTAGCCAATTTCATTTTGGTTTTACATTTCATCCCATTGCTCATCATCAAAAAGCTATAGTTACCTGTTTGCAGAGGGTTGCAAGATGGGCAACTTCCTGGATGATTAATTTCAGAATTAGCTTCTGCCAATATAACCCAACCCACACCCATCGCAGCGGGATCATTTAATGCCTTGGATGGATCTATCACATCACGTACATAGACATTATAGGTAATATCCGCTCCCGTTTTACCTTCAGGTAACACTGAACCAGCAACTGTAAAATTTGCATAGCTAAAATTACGGCTTCTGTGCTTTTCCAACAGTGTCGCTAAACGTTGTATCTCTTGCTCCGCTTGTGAAGCTGTTCCTCGACGTACAAAATCTTTATAGCTGGGTATAACGATTGCAGCCAAAATCGCAACAATAATGACCACAACCATGACTTCTATCAGAGTAAAACCTAGATTCTTTTTCATCTTGTCTTATCCCATCATCGCTCATACCAACGTTGAGATACAAATTGAGTTTTTCCTGCATATTTTTTAATATTGCCATTACTAGGCAAATTCAAAACCATATTCCTAGTCTGGTTGATCCCACCAAAACTAATACCAATATTGCCTTTACCCAAGAAAATATCATCGGGACGCTCTGCGACAACAGCACCAGAGCTTCCTACTTTCGTACACTGCCCATATGGTAGGCAAAATTGTGAAACTTTACTTTCACCTCTTACGCCACCTGCGCAATCAACACCTACGATATCTTTGGCAGCATCAAAGACACTCACATAAAGATCATTATCAATTGCGACATGGTCATTTAAAATACGTTTTTTTGCCCCAACCGAATAATACCATCCGCCATTGGCTATGGTCGTTTCAGTATTACCGTTAACATTATTAACCAGATTTCGACCTGTTGCTCCATTCACCTTTACATCATAGGTATATAGCTCATTATTGAGTAAAATCGGTAAGTTACGACGTGTCACATCTTTATCATAGATCACATAGACAGCATCTTTATCATTATTTTTTGCTGACATTGGATAGCTAAAATTACCTGAACCAATCGTGATCGCAGCAAAAAGACCATTGTTTGAGTTATGAATTGTAAATGTTGGAGTGCTATAAAAACGTGGTGCATCGGTTCCAGACATATCTAAAAGGCGGACTGCACGTGTGGCAAAGTTATCACCACCTGTCTTCCCTGCATTGGTTGAACTACTTAAATCAATACGCCAGACTTGCCCACCCAAATCACCAAAATATAAATGATCAGCAATACCGTCACTATTACGATCTACTGTCTTAATACTACTGACAACACTGCGATTCAGATCTTTATTGTATGTTTTATTTGTTGAGTTCGATCCAGCGTTTGCACTGGCCCACCAAAGTAAATCACCATTATCTGCATCAAACATATAAACGCCAGCACCTTGATCTGTACCGCTTGGTGAATAATTGATATCTGCTTCATATCTAGGATCATAGCCACCTCCCACAAACATCACCAGTTTACGTTGCCCCTGCCAATTTACCCATGCAATCGTTGGTTTCGACCAACTTTGTCCCATACACCCCAAGGCATTGCTTGTGCTACAGCTCCCAGTTGGGTTAATACGGAATTTCAGTTTTGGGGTACCGCCAGTTGAAGTGACATCTGAAAGGTCTAGAGCATAGTAACTTTTACCTCCCATCCTTAAGCCACCATACACCCATTGTTTCCCACCTTTTACAGTCACAACAGGTGCCTTTGGTGTAGAACTAGATTTGGTTACATACTCTGTATAAGCCGTCCATTGACCATCTATACCATATTGTAAATTTGCAGCTTGATTATCTTGTGACAAGAATCCTTTGGCCTGATTTTCAATCATTTCATTTGGAACAAAAGTAAAGACCTCTTTACCACCATTACCATCGGTAGCATCTTTTCCTGCTGTGACTACATGTAAAACACCCTGAGTTGTTCCAAACAAGACCAAGTCATCTCTGTTGGTATAGGTCAGCACATCCTTTTCAAAGGCAGTCGTACCTTCTTGAGTCAACAATATAGGTCGAGAATGCATGACCGCACCCATTAACCAATCTCGTTTAGGTTGTTGCTGAATCACTTGCTCTAGTTCTGACTGGAATGTTGCTTCTTTCGGATATAGATCAAGGTTATAAGCTAAATCTTTTGCAATTGGATAGCCAAATAATGAAAGTAGATATCCTCTTTTTGGATCTTGTTTATACAATTTCTGGCTGGAAGAAATGAAGTCTGCTCGTCCTACTTGAATCAGATTACCAGAGTTAATACTGATGATATCGTTTTGACTATTATCAGTTGCATTTTGTCGTAGTGCTCGATCGGTAAAAATTCGTCTTTCATTGGGTGTTTGGGCGGTGTTATAGCCTAACAACATCCGACTTAATGCCCCACCCACCTTGACTTCAAGACTTTGTTTAACTCCATTTTCTTCTTTTTCAATCCATTTCTTGACTGACGTATCTGCCCAATAATCATTGATATCGTCTTTTAATAAGCCATTGCTATTGGCAACCGCACTAGAATCGCGATCATACAGCACCCCTTCAGCCACTTTAAATTTTTTCAAGTTTCCGAGCCAGGTAACAACACCTGTATTACCAATCGCATTGGGTTTTGGGTCAAACTGAGGGAAATACCCCCACGGTTGAATATTCTGTGTATCCAGTGCATCGACAGGAATAGTAACGGAACCCGTTGTAACAGGCGGAATATACTTGCCTAATTTGTGAATGAAGGCATTGACACTGTCAACAACGGCTTTATCGTTTGAACCCGAATAATAGCCACCACCACCAAGATCACCCCAAGCTTTTGCGGCGGCGACATCATTGGCGTATTTACCTGTGGATTCACCCAATGTACTACCAAAACCAACAACCGCGGTTAAAATACTCACCCCTTGCGGATTGTTCACAGGGCTACCACTATCATTTAACTTTCCATCTTTTAACCTTTTGGTTAAACCTGCTATACATTGCCAGTTTGTCTTTGCGATTTTGTTGCTATACCAACCTCTGTCACAAGATGTACCAGCCTGATTCCAACCACTACAATCATTATAAAAATTATTGGATAACATTCCTGATGTTGGATTTAAATCCGTTGCTGAACATGTATAGCTCGTATCATCTAATGCAGATTGCATAACATTTTCAGCAGAAATACGATTACTATATTCTGGTACACCATCGGTCAGAAAATAAATCCCCTGGGTATTACATTGTTTGGAGCGATCAATTTGCGCTGGTTTGTTATACTGATCATTATCCCGAATATTACCGACGACGGACTCTGTAAAACCACTTCCCGATAACCCCTTCGTTGTCCGGCCCAACAAATAAGCTGCAACCTCAGCATACGCAAATGCAGTAGGGGTACCATCATTAGCACTAAGATTATTGACTTCTCGCAACATTTTTTTACGATGAGTTTCGTAAGCTGCTCCGGTATAAGTCGTTGTTTTTGAAAATGATGCAGTAGATTCCTGCCTCACAGTTTCAGTAGTCGTAATGCTTTGTTGATTTTGTTTTTGTGTATCTTCATTTCTCGTGCATCTGTTCCAAAAATCCGTTTGCGTGCATTTCTCATTACTTGTTGACGGTAACAAGACTGCTGGAGAGGGCGTTGAAACACGGTCAATATCGGTTATGTTATTAAAACTAAGGTTCGTTATTTGCGAAACAGGTATCGTTCCAGCAAAATCTTCAGCTTGTTTTGTTGTAGCTACCCAACCATTGGCCTTGCAAGTATAGTTAGCATTCCAATCAACGCATTCCTGCGCAATAGGGCTTCCCGCCGTTTCATTTCCTATTAAGCTCCAGTTAGACTCAAACCAACTAGACCAACTTCCATTCGAACTTTGGTTTGACCAATTAGGGTTACTCCAACTTGACCAATTCCCACATCCCAAAAAACTACATGAGCGCGTCTGAACTCTTATCCTCTCTTGCCATGTTAGATCGGTTTTTGTACGCGACCGTGTTCTTTGTGCCAGCTGCGTCACCTGCTGAACTGTTCTAAACACCTCACGATTTCCAGCCAGTTGTACAGGCTCACCCAATGGTTTTGCCTCTAGCTTGATACGCCCTGTACTGGCATTAAATGTAGATAAGCCAACGATCAGCTTATCCTCAAGTGGTGCTATACCTTTACTACTATCTCCTTGTAATAAAGTCGTCATCCCATCCTTTAAGCTTTTTAAACGATTTTCGCCATAGCTATTCGAATTTGGATTCATACTTCCAGATACATCCAGCATAAACATAAGCGTGGTTTCTGAAGTCTGTGGTGCCTTATATAACTCGACATCGCTGGCCTGTGTGCTAACTGCCACACTCGTCACCATGGTTATCGCAGCAGCCTGGCAAGCAACAACCAATTTTTTTAGTTTCATCATTTTCATTGCCTTATCCCCATTTAACTGCTTTTTGTGGCATAACTAACCACGGCATAGTCCATCACTTGCTGACTATATGGCACACCGAGCTGATCAAAACAGTCGGTTACAGATTCTGTTCCATCATTCTGTGTCGATTTTTCATTGGTATAATTACTAAAACATTTGTTGACATCACTCTTCAGTGAACTCCAACTATTACTGCCTGTCGTTGCATTTGGAATAATCGTTGTCACCACGATACGCACAGGCTGTACACCATCAAGCTGTACCGTTGTCGTATCGGTACCTGTTGGGAAAAATTTAAACGGAACATCACTGTTAATACTACTTTTTTTCACAGCAATCTGCGAAATCATAATATCTCGACTACTACTAAAATCATTTGAGTCATACTTACAAAAGCCAGCTGTTCCAATTTCATTGTTTTTAATATTTTTTTTCCCATCACTATCCGTCGCCCATGACACAATACTGGCATTCTGCAAACTAAACATTTCTTTTTGAGTCTTAGGTCGATAACAGAACACCAATTCTTTATTTAAAAAACTATCTGATTTAACCATTCCCAACATCCCCAAAGAACTTAAATTTCTTTGCAGAATTTCTTTAGTTTTACTGTCTTGTTCAAGGGCAAAAAAGACGGCATCAGCGGTTTGTTGCATCAGGTTTCTGGCCTGACTATTGGTTGCAATGTTCAAGCCTAGAATACTTTGCTTTACAGCAAAAGTTCCAATGACTGTGACGATCAGTAAAACAAACAGTACCGTAATCAGTGTCGCGCCCTGTTGATTCATCTTATGCATTACAGGCTCTCCATTAATCCATAACCATTGCGCAACGCAACTGTTTGACTGACCACCTCTCGCACATATTTTTGCTTGGTTGCATTGGTCGTTAATTCAACTTTTTTATCCAATACTTGAAACGCTGTAGGTACGGTTTGATTTGCTGGAATTGCCTCTACTCCTCGCATGAGTATGCCTATTTGAATCGACATAATACGCCCTCGAGCTTGGCCATCCTTAACCAACTTGCCATTCCCCATATAATCGCTAATTGGCATATATTTATATTCATCCCGAACATTATCTTTAATGCCCAATAACACATGAAAATAATCAACACGGCGAATAATGACCTGTCCCTGACCACCGAAATCTGAAATTTTTGTCGGTAAACTTGCAGTAGGAACCATGGTTTTATAACGTCCAGCATCACAGGCAAGTGCCAGGTCATCGCCATCTTTTCTTAAAAAGTAGCGTTGAACAATAAAGACCCCTTCATTAATCTCTGCTTGACTAATGCCATTACCTTCACAATCCATTGCACCCGCAATAACCGCCTTGTATTGAATGACCAACTGGTCACTTTTCTCACTTTTTACATTACTTTCACCTAAGGCACTGGCTGTAAGCAGTTCAACTTTAGTGGTGTCATTGTCATTCAGATTGAACGGGAGATTTGCTGATTGTGTCTTCTGCTCTTCTTCAGTCAAAGCTTCGTAGCTTTTAAGCCCCGTCAACACCACACCACTATATAAGTTACGATCATTTAAAATAGCGAGGTTGGCATCTAAATTGGCAATACGAATATCTTTCGTAATATAGTTCAAGCCAAAATTCCCATTGTCTTGGAGTTCAGCTAATGTTTTCTGTAAGTTATAATTAATCGTACCCGCAAGAAAAGTCTGAAAGCCTGCTGCAACAATTATGAGCCCTAAGACCAATGCCACCATCAGCTCAATCAGCGTCATACCTTTTTGCTTTTTCATTTTAATATGCCTCCAAGACGACGCATTTAGAGTCTGAACGATAGGAGCCTCCCGTTGTACAATCCTTAGCATCCGAGCCATCTTTAGGGTTGGTCTCGTCCCAAGCAACAAAGATACAGTAACGATCCCGCTGAGTGCTTCCTGCACATTGGTTTACACCGATTTTCATTCCCATTTGGTAGGCTTTAAACAGCGCTTGATTTGCATCTTCAGTTGCAAAGTTTTCACTATTGCACGCTACGGCTGTTCCAAAACATTTTGAGTAACTATAACTACTTAAATTTTGTTTACCTTCAAATGCTTTAATATAGGCTTTATAACTTTCTTTCTTGCCATCTTTTTCTACTTCGATATTTTTCGTCAAGCCTTCCTGATTTGCTCGAATTCGCTCAGCAATATCTTTTGCCAATGCCATCCCTTGAATACGTTTTGATGCTTCTATCGAAGAATCTAGTGCTCGTACTTGTAACAAAGAAAAACCCAATACCCCAATTGCCAACAACAAAAGGCTTACCAGTACTTCAACCAACCCCACCCCTTTTTGGTATTGTTGCATCATGAGCACTCCTTGCCTTGTTTGGTGTCTTTGCTGACTGTGACTTTGCCAAAAGGCGTAATCTCGATATAATTTTTAATATTATTATTCGATAGCGTAATCTCTACACCTGATAAGACGACTCCTTCACGTGTATCAACCCCGTTCTGATCTTTATATCCCCGAGAAAGTTGAGCATTGCCATCTTGCGAAAAGGTCAATTGATCCACACCGGCAACGGCAGTCCCTACCCACTTTTCGCTTGTACAAACTAATGTTTTAAAAACCATCGTTTCATTTTCATCAACGGCCCAATATAAATCAGTTGGGCTGACAGTCCCCGTTTGATTTAAATGTACTGTGATGGTTTTACGATGTAACAGTGCGTCATAGCGTGCCTGTATCAAAGTCTTTTCAAAGTCCTTACTTGAAAAATCAACTTGCTGCTGATCTTGAAAGTTCTTAAAACTAGGTGCAGCAATCATTGTAATAATTGCAAATACCGCAATCGTCACCATCAGTTCAATTAAGGTGAAACCCCGAGTTTTCCCCATTTCCCCAGCACCTAATGATTAAAATTCACTACTCTATATTAAATTTTATTTTTACAGAACCAATACAAAGCAGATAAGCACCCAAAAAAAACGGATGGAGTGTCATCCATCCGTTTCTAGTTCACATTTTTCTAATAAAATTAGGCTTGTATCACTTGGATACGCAACTCTTTTGGTAGGCTAAAGGTAATGTTTTCCTCACGCCCTTGTAGCTCTTTGGGGGGTGTTGCACCCCAATCTTGTAAACGCTGAATGACTTGTTTAATTAAAATCTCAGGCGCTGATGCACCTGCTGTGACACCAATTTTACTGTCCTGTTTAAACCAAGCTTTTTCAAGTTGATCTGCATTATCGACCAAATAAGCAGACTTGCCCATCCGCTCAGCCAATTCGCGCAAACGATTTGAATTTGATGAATTCGGAGAGCCGACCACAAGAACCACATCACATTGCTCAGCCAAATCACGTACCGCATCTTGACGGTTTTGTGTGGCATAGCAAATATCATCTTTACGCGGCCCCTGAATCAGAGGAAATTTGGTTCGTAAAGCATCAATCACTTTAGCGGTATCATCAATTGAAAGTGTGGTTTGAGTGACAAATGCGACTTTTTCAGGATGCTTGACCATGAGCGCTTCGACATCTTGCTCATCTTCAACCAGATAAATCTCACCACCTCGAGACTTATCATATTGCCCCATGGTGCCTTCAACTTCTGGATGACCTTCATGTCCAATCAGAATTGCTTCCGTCCCTTCGCGTGCATATTTGGTCACTTCGATATGCACCTTGGTGACCAATGGACAGGTTGCATCGAAAACTTTTAAACCACGACGATCTGCTTCTTGCTGTACCGCTTTAGATACGCCGTGCGCACTAAAGATCACAATCGAATCATCAGGCACTTGATCCAACTCATCCACAAAAACAGCACCACGCTGACGTAAGTCATCAACCACAAATTTGTTGTGTACCACTTCATGGCGTACATAAATTGGTGGGTTAAAACATTCCAGTGCCCGATTGACGATTGCTATAGCACGGTCAACACCAGCACAAAAGCCTCGTGGATTGGCCAACACGATTTCCATAACATCCTCTCTCATCATCTGAATTTTTACACCAAACTATTTCGTTTAATGGCACGCTACACTACAATAGCCAAGATATTTTATCATATTCAGGAAAAATATCATGTCGGGTCTCTTGTTTGTCGTTTCTGCAGCTTCAGGAACAGGCAAAACATCTTTGGTCAAAGCCCTACTCGATCGAGTCAGCAACTTACACGTTTCTGTCTCACATACTACACGTGGTCAACGACCTGGCGAACTCGATGGTGTTCACTATCATTTTACCAGCAAAGAAAGCTTTTTAGCACAAGTGGATGAAGGCGGTTTTATCGAATACGCTGAAGTCTTCGGTAATTATTACGGCACCTCTCAAGCCAAAGTTAAAGAACAACTGCAACAGGGTCATGATGTTTTACTCGAAATTGACTGGCAAGGTGCTGAACAGGTTCGTCGACTTTTTCCTGAATCAAAACAAATCTTTATTCTCCCTCCAACACAGTATGACTTAAGACAGCGCCTGTCTAATCGCGGTACAGATTCTGTCGATGTGATTGAGCATCGTTTAAGTTGTGCAGTCGAAGATATGCGTCATTTTGCCAGTTTTGACTATGTCATTATTAATGATGATTTCAATAAAGCCGTACATGACTTGGAAGCAATTATTACTGCAAACCGTTTAGTGACCTTACAACAAAGCGCTCGCCATCAACAATTAATCGAAAACTTGATTACCCTTAATCGCGAATGACTTGAGTCTAACAGAAAAGCCTTTTATACTACTCAGTCTTTTCAAATGTAATGTTCAAACGAGACAACTTATGGCACGTGTAACCGTTGAAGATTGTTTAGACCATGTAGATAACCGCTTCGAGTTGGTACTGGTGGCGAGTAAACGTGCACGTCAATTGGCACGTCAAGGCATGGAACCAACTGTAGAGTGGGACAATGACAAACCAACCGTAGTTGCATTACGCGAAATTGCGATTGGCCATGTCACCAAAGAAATTTTAAAACAACGCGATCAAGACTACCAAACATCAAATCTTGATATGGTATTGTCTACAAATTCATTGAACTTAGAAGGTTTCACTTTCTAAATCGAATTTGTTATGCGAAAAGCCCATTGTGAATACTTTGGGCTTTTTTCTTTCTTGCAAAATTCAGCGCATATTGATAAAAGCAATATCCGTCATTGAAAAAATTTACGAGTTTTTCTAATGAACAAATTGACAAGTTTGTCAATTTGCTTTTCATTAGAAGATAAGCGTAATGTTTGTGAGTACTTGCGCTAGGAATGAGTCTTCAATGCGATCCCATAGATTAAGCACATGAAGATTGTACTGAATCACAAAAGCATTCATGCAATAGATCGTTAAAGTATCAACAGACAGATGATTACTGAATTCAAGTTATAAAAGGTGTTATATGCCAGGCGAAGAAGTCAGCCAAGCGAAGCAGCAGCTCAAAGCAATTATTGAAGCCTATCTCAAAGATAGTGACGTTCAACGTGTGCTTGCTGCCTGTGATTTTGCTGATCTAGCGCATAGCGGTATTACACGTAAAAGTGGTGAGCCCTATGTATTGCATCCGATAGCCGTCAGTTGCATTTTGGCACACATGCGTCTTGATGCTGAAACGTTGATGGCTGCACTTTTACATGATGTGATTGAAGATACTGAATTTACCAAAGATGAAATTGGGCAGAAATATGGTGTCGTCGTCGCCGAACTGGTCGATGGCGTCACCAAGCTCAGCCATTCCAGCGATAAAGAATATAACAAAGCTGCATCATTCCGAAAAATTCTGCAAGCGACTCTACAAGACCCACGTGTCATTATTATTAAACTGGCTGACCGTTATCACAACATGACCACCTTGGGCGCGTTGCGTCCAGATAAGCGTGCACGCATTGCCCAAGAAACCCTCGATATTTTTGTGCCAATGGCGCGTCTGGTCGGTATGAACGAGATGGCGGATAACCTTGAACATTTATGTTATCAAAATCTTGATTTAGACATGTTTAATGATGTGCAAACCGCATTATTGGAAACCAAACCAAAACGTTGTGAATACCAAGCGGTTTGGGAGCAAAAACTTTCTGAACTGCTAAAAGCCTATGACCTCAAGGGTCGAATTAAAAAGAAAAACAACAATATCGAATTACTGCGTCATTTTATTAAAAATGAAATCGACTTAAATGAACTTAGTCACAGCCATGCCTTTGAAATTATTTTACAAAGCATTGCTGACTGCGACCGTCTGGTTGATGCGCTAAAAGACAATTTTCAAGTTTTGCAATATCGCGATCATATTCGCCGTCCTTTACCCGGCGGCAACCAATCGCTCATGATCCAGTTGAAAGGTGAGAAAACCACACTTTCATTGACCATCCAAACCGAATTGATGCGTAAAGCAGCCCGTTTTGGTGTTGTCCTTGGTGAAAATGCACCGCAAGCCTGTCGCTCAGCGATTCAGGCATCCATGCAGAACTTGAACACCTTAATTGATAGCGGTTGTGCAAAAACCACCTTTAGTGATCTACTCGATTATTTGCACCAAGAAAAAATTTGGGTCTATACCCCACATGGACAATTGCACGAATTACCCCAAGGCGCCACGGTGGTTGATTTCGCCTATTCAGCCAGCCTGTTCTTAGGTAACCATGCTGTCGGTGCCAAAGTCGATGGTGAAATTCGACCATTATCCACCCCTCTGCATAGTGGCCAAGTGGTTGAGATCATTACTGATGTGTTGGCAACACCAAATCCAGATTGGCTCAGCTTCATTAATACCCAAAAAGCACGTCGGGCGTTACAGAATATTCTGAGAGAACAAGACATCGATGAGCAACGCTTAGTCGGACAACAGGCCTTAAATCGCGCCTTAAAACTGTTTCAGCGCTCAATCAATGATCTTTCTCCAACCGATTGGATCAATGTACTTGAATGGCGGCATTTAAGCAGTAAAGACACCTTATTTGAACAGATTGCAGTCGGTGACCTATTACCACAGCTGGTTGCCAACCATTTATTTGCACAAGACTATCATTCACAGCACCAAGATGCTTCCGATCGTTTAATCGTCGGAACAGAAGGCGTTGATGTCAAATATGCGCATTGCTGTAACCCAGTATTGGGTGATCCAATTCAAGGACATTTGTCGCGACGTGGTCTCATTGTGCACCGTTCCCGTTGTCGGAACTTATTACACGAACAGCATCTGCATCCTGAAAACATCATGCCGCTACATTGGCAATCTGAAGAAATTGATGATGTTCGTTTTAGTGCCTATCTATGCATCCATATGGCCATGAACGATGAACAAATTTCTGATTTGATCTATCAATGCCGTAAAGCCAAAACCGGCGTAGAAATGGTGCACTCGCAAGACCAAAAAACCTATGTCAATATCGTGGTCAGCAACCGAAATCAAATTGCTCAAATCATTCGAGATCTGCGTATGCACTTTGGCTTCCCACGTATTGAACGCTTAAATATGCCGATTGTTCAGCCTGAAGTTGCAAAATTAGCCACCGCCAGCTCAATCTAAGCGCACTGTTCCCATTCAGCGTTCTCGCTGTTTATAGACAGAAAAGTGCAAACAAAAACCTCCTTCATGGCGACTACACAGTATTCAGCTCTTTCGTCGCTATGGTTTTGTGTTAAAGTCACATGGATTTAAGATAGAAAAACGACATAGGAGAGCTAAATGTCACGCCAAGTTATTCATACTGAACACGCCCCTGCTGCTATCGGAACCTATTCTCAAGCAATTTTGGTTGGCAACACGCTCTATCTCTCTGGCCAGATTGGTTTAGATCCGTACAGTATGGAACTTGTAGAAGGCATTGAAGCTCAGATTCGTCGCGTATTTGATAACTTAAAAGCGGTTTGTACTGCTGCAGGTGGTAGTCTGGCAGACATCGCGAAATTGAATATTTTTCTAACTGATCTCTCCCACTTCCAATTGGTCAATCAGATCATGGGAGAATACTTTGCTCAACCTTATCCTGCGCGTGCAGCATTGGGTGTTGCCAGCTTACCCAAAGGTGCCTTGGTTGAAATGGATGGGATTGTGATCATTCCATAAGCATTTTTTTAAATTTATATTTATCAAAAAGATATAAATCATTAAAAATATCGCCGATTAGGCGGTATTTTTTTATTCAAATTCCCAATAAGAATATACTCATTGTTAGAATGAAATTCATTGACAAACGATAATAATTATCAATAATATCAATTATCGCATTTATATTTGTGGCTCACTCCCATGTATGTTTGTTTATGTCGTGGAATTACAGATCAAGATATCAAAGACGCCGTTGCAAATGGCGCCGAGAGCTATCGTGAAATCCGTGACCTACTCGATCTAGGAACATGTTGTGGTCGTTGTGCTCCTGAAGCACGTGCTATTATCAGCGACGAACTTGCTGAAATCGCTGCGCGTATTTCTATAGCTGCCTGATTTATCTTCAAAATTATTCCTCCAATTCAACTCGTGTTTTACGACTCCACCGCTTCCTGTAGAACCTAAAAAGTTCCTCATTTAAGCGGTTTTTTTATAAAAATCATAACCATATCAGGATGTTTTTGATTGTGATTTTCATTTGCCGTTCTATAAATTACTCGCCAGACGATTCTTTGTTGATTAAAATAGAATAAATTGCCTTAGCAACTAGGGCATCACTTGGTGTTTTTGGAGTAAGTGCAATGAAAGGCAATCGCGAAGTTATCAATCAGCTCAATCAAGTGCTGTACCACCATTTAACTGCGATCAACCAATATTTCTTACATTCTCGTATGTTTAATGATTGGGGAATTGAACAATTAGGTTCAGCTGAATACAAAGAATCTATTCGCCAAATGAAACATGCAGATAAAGTGATTGAGCGCATTTTATTCTTAGAAGGCTTACCGAACCTACAACACTTAGGCAAGCTCTATATCGGCCAACATACTGAAGAAGTTCTGAATTGCGATATCCGCAAGGTCAAAGAAAATATTGAAGCCCTCAAGCAAGCCGTTGAACTTGCAGAAGTAGAACAGGATTATGTGACCCGTGATTTGGTTCAAGAAATTCTAGAGAAAGAAGAAGAGTATTGGGATTGGCTCGACACCCAACTAGATCTGGTTGAGAATGTAGGGATCGAGAATTATATTCAAAGCCAAATCTAATTAAAATCATGCTTCAATCCCAAATATAGTTTGGATTGAATAAAAAAAGCCCTGTACAGGGCTTTTTTTAGACTGCTCGTTTATTCATTTCAACCACTTCTGGCAAGCTGAGTGTTTGCTTATACAACTGCCGTAAAATGAAAAGTTGCTGTTCCGCTTCTTCAAATTTGTGATTATACGCAAGCAACTGTGCATACTTCTTCAAGTTATAAGGCGTCGCCTTATTTTTAACTAAGGCATCAATCTGCTTCAAATCGCTGTCTGACATTCGTGTTTGCGGTTTTAGAGCAATCCAATCAAGCCGTTGTTGAAATTGAGTCAATAATAGAATTTTAGAACTTCCAAATATCTCTACTGTTGGTTGCTGCTTTTTAAAGACTAAACGGCTATTTTCTTGGAAAAGCTTATAGTCACGCCAAATCAGCACCAAAACAACCAATGCGATCAACCAGATTAAGCGAATAACGTTTTTATTTAGCGTCACCGCTTTGAGCTTAGGTGTTTGTGCTTGAACTAAACCTAAGAGAACCCCCATAGGCAGTAGGAAATACGCATAACGTTGCGGAAACTCCAGCATGGCATGAATCAGGATTGCAGCAACCATCATGATTGCAATCACGGAAGTGCTGTCCTTGGCATTTCGATCTAACCAAAAAAACCATAGGCCCATATAAGCAATAAGCAACAGTCCAATAGGCAAACCATTCCACACCAAGATATCGAGCAGTACATTATGTGCACTGATCACCCATTCATGTGAGGGATGCAAGTTGAAAATACTGATTTGCGCAACACTGGTCTGATTCCAGCCATAACCAAACCACGGCTGCTCTTTCAACGCCAGCAACATTTGCGTCCAGATATCAAAACGCAAATAGCCTGAACTGGCACGTTCAGCCAGACTACTGGTTTGAATCAACTCTGAATTTGAAAAGGTTTCAATAAGATTGGTCAGCTGTGGTAAGCCCCAAGCCGCAATCACAAAAAAACCCACACACCAGATCCAAAGCTGAGCGAAGCTAAAGCGAGGTTGCTGCTTGTACTGCTTATACATCCAATAGAATAAGATAAATACGCACACCACCCATGACGTTCGAGACTGAGTTAAAGCCACCGTAAATAGAATCAATAAACTCGCTGGTAATAACCAATACGAAGCCATAACTCTTTTTTCATAAAGATATAATGCGCCCATCAACCCCATAATCAAAAAGGTTGCCAAGTGATTTGGCTGGCCAAAGTTTGCATAAGGCCGATCCCCTTTGAGTTGCATGATGCCATTAATGGTGCCACCTAGGCCACACCACTGCACAATCGCCATGACACTACAAACTATCGCGATACCCAATAAGAGTTTAGAAAACTCCTGCATGAGAGATTCACGTTGATCTGTCTGCAAAGAAAGATTGTAGCCAAGTACAATCATCAGCCAAAAAGCAAAAATATAGGTGCTACTTAGGAGTGCTGTGCTAAAGTCATTCACTAATCCAAAGCCCCATTGCAGCATTGGAACAACAATAATCGGCGCAATTAAAAGCTGTGCTCTTGGCACTACAATATTTTTATTTAAATAAATCGCCAGTAATACCCATCCAGCCCCAAATGCAGCGAGCTCACCAGAGAAAGTCACCCAAGGATAGACATGAAATGGAGAAAGCCAAGCAAAAGCTATCAAAATGCTGGCGAGGAAAAGGCAGAGATATCGCATACGTTGTACATGGAAAAAAGGCTTGGTGAATTATATCGCCAAGCCTTCTGCTACAAACTAAATATAAGATAAAAACTACAATTTACTTCCCAGGACGCAAATCAACAATTTTAACCACTTCACCTTTTTCTTTATTTATGAGAACCGTCATATCAATAACATTTGTTTTCAGTGGTAGAAATGCATCTGCTTGTGGATACTTAGACAAAATTAGTGAGGTATTGGCATTATATTTTTCTAAATCCTGTAAAGCGAATGCTTGTGTTGACAAAGCTTGTCGGGCCTTATTCATAGAATCATATAGTTCTGGTTTTTTTACAGCTAAATTCATCCCCATAAAATCATAAAACCGTAATTCTTTACCCTTTTGTGTTTCGATATCTGGTCTTTTTATACTCACAAACTGCGGCTTGCTAACAATGTGGCTTTGATAAGCGACAGCGGCTTTTTTTTCACTCTCCAAATCGACCTCATTCGCTCTAACCAAATAGAAACTATCTTGATCAAAAGCAATCCACAATGGACGACTTTGATAAATATTAAAAACCCCATAAATGAGAGCAATACATTGTATGATCACAATCACACTGAGATCGAGTTTTAAGGTTTTCTTGCCCTTTTTATACACCAAGAAGGTTAATAAAGGACCAACAATGATATCAATACCAACCATCATCAAAAAGATGGGCGTAATTTTTGTAGCAATCTCTAATGGTGCGATAAACCAGACTTTATAAATAATAAAGGCACAGACCAACCCAACTAAAGCACTTAGACTTAAATGTACCGCAAATGCTTTAAATTTATCCCTCAACATACTCCCCTCAATCTTTTGCATAACTTATGATAAACCCGCACCTTGCTTACACTGTTGAAGCGTTGCTTTTGCTGCATTCGATGTATTTGCTGAATAACTCAGACCACCATTAATATCCACACTCACCGTCACTTGGCAGACTGTATTATCAAACGTCAGTGTCGCTGGCTGATTTGTAACAACAGGACTTGGACTAGATGATAAGCCGGTTGTTGATGATATTGTATTATTAATCATGCTACACCCCCCAGCCTCAAGTACGCACATTTGCAGATTGATGGTTTGCCCCGAGACCACCTTCATTGCAGCAGCCCCATATGATACAGACACATATTCACGATAAGCAGGAATAGCCACTGCAGCCAATATTCCAATGATCGCTACAACAATCATTAACTCAATTAAAGTAAATCCTTTTTGCATAACCCATCCCCCATTCAATATCTAAAATATCAACAAGAATCATGCCAAAAATAAAATTGATATAAAACAATTGCTTAGAATAAGTTATTTTCCATTTATAACATTTTTTGTCAATTAACTATTATTTTTTGCTATTTCTCTCTGCCACTTCTTAAAAAATAAAAAAATCCCCATAAAGATGAGGATTTTCAAACTAAACGAAATTAGTTAAGTTTTGCGCCTTCTTGACACTGTGGTGTTGTTGCCGAAGCTGTACCAATACTATTAGCAGCGGCTGCAAATGTAACAGCACCATTTTCAGTGATAGTAGCTGTAACAGCACAACCTTTATTGACAGCAATAAGATTTACGCCAGTTTGTTCAGCAATCGGACCGTTTCTATAAACAACTGTTTGACCTGTAGCAGCAGTCGGTACTGTTGCTGTAATTTCAGAGTTGGCTGAAGTACATCCAATTGCTGTTTGGATACACGCTTGAGCTTTAGGTACAAAGTTATTTACGCCACCCATTGCCGAAGCACCATAAGAAGTTGCTACATATTCACGATACGCAGGAATCGCAACTGCCGCCAAGATACCAATAATCGCCACAACGATCATCAATTCGATAAGAGTAAAACCCTTTTGCATTGATTTCATAACATTTCTCCAATGAGTATTTTTTTATAAGCTTTTTTCAGCTATTTAGTAATTAGCATGTTTTATGCCAGTCCTTAGCTTAGCTAATTTTAACTTAAAAAAACAGGGACTTAAAAGAAATTCCACCTGTACAAAAGAAGATCAAATCAGACATTTTCAGAAAAAAAATGACAATTAACGTCATCTTTACTGCTTAATTATTCATTTTTTTTGCTAACGAATTTGACTACTTTCTACTTGTATGCAAATTGAGCGACTCAATTCACAAAAAAAATATTTTTAATTATTTTATTTTTTCTCACCGTTTATCGGAAGCTGGCTGCAAAGACCATGGAAGTGACTGCCGAACAAGCACAGACAGAACATTCTGCACAATAGTAGATTTCTTTAAAAATCTCAAGCGCTATTTCTACTCGAAACACTCAACGCTATTTTAGTTTAGGATAATTGGCTCATTCGGCAATTCATTCTGATCATTTGGTTCGGTTTTTACATAATACTGATCTAAGACCTGCCCAATTTCCGTTACGCCATTATTCACGGCCTGTAGATACTGCTTTTGAGCCAAGAGCAGCACAATGCTTTGACAGATCCCATTCCAAGTTTCAGTCGGCGTGGCATTTTTTAAACCACGATCAATCACAATCTCGACTTTACGCTCGCATAAATTGAGATAGAGCAATACACCACTATTCAACTCGGTGTCCCAAACACCCAATTCAGCAAACAGTTGTTGCGCACGTAAACGAGTATTTTGGTGGTAGGCCTGCGAGCAAGGGATATGCCCTTCGATCACCACCTGAATCTCTCCCACATGGCCCTTTTCAGCTTGCTGGACGGCTTTGGCAATCTCGACTCGATCTTGCTTACTAAAATAACGATGTGCAGAGGAGACATAGAGAAAGTGCTTAAACCAACGTTTCAAACTCGGTTGCACCTGCTCATCCAGTTTCGGCTGAGTAATAATCTGTGTTGTATCTGTCTTGGTTACCATGAGCCTGATGCTCCTCCCCCGCCAAAGCTGCCGCCACCACCACTATAACCACCGCCGCTGCCACCACCAAATCCTCCACCTCCGCCACCACGACCACCACCAGATAGAAAGGCTTGGAAAATCAGTTGTGCCAACGAGGTAATCAGTAAAAAGAAAATCCCGACACCGAGCAATAAGCTCATCACTAGACCTGCACCATTGACGAGACCTGCAACGGTTGCAGCCACGGCTGCAGTGGAGGCACTCAAACGATTACCGACAATAAACGAACCGACCACACCCGCAATCAGGATAAATAAGGCCATGGTCAAGGTATTGTCTTTGGCTTGTTGCGCTTGGATTGCTTGTTCATGCTGATCTTTCAATTCTTGTGCCGCTTGCTGTGCAATCTCTGGATCTAAATTGACGATACGGCTAATCTCATCCAAGCCTGCTGAAATACCTTGAGCATACTGCCCCTGTTTAAAATAAGGGGTGATTTGATTGCGGATAATTCGACTCAGCACCACATCGGGCAGTACGCCTTCCAAACCATAACCCGTCAAGATTTGAATATTACGGTCATTCACCGCAATTGCCATCAACAAACCATTATCGCGCTTGGCTGAACCCAACTGCCATTTCTCTCCTGCACGCAAAGCAAAATCAAAAATGGCTTCCTGTCCAGTGGTCGGTACAATAATCACCCCAATTTGGGCTTTACCTTGTTGATACAGACCCAAAATTTTCTGGTTGAGCTGCTGCATTTCGGCATCACTCAAGACTTTGGCCTGATCAATCACAGGTTGGTTTAAGGTCGGCAAACCACGGATGGATTCACCTTCGGCCATATCATTGGCCACTTGCGCTAAAGCTGGTGTTTCTGGCTGCTGAGGTGTTGTCGATGAGGTATTTGCTTTTTGCTGTTGTTGAATAATCTTACCCGCAACAATCACATCGCTTTGATCAGTTGCGGTCGCGACTTCAGCCCAAACCGTATGCTGGAAAAGCAGTGTCGCAAAAACGATGCTTAAAACAGGTAAAATCTTCTGTTTTAAGTGCTGCTTAAACAGGTTCAACATACGGCAACTCCTCACAGTTCAGAACAATTTCACAGATTAATTAAATGAAACTGTCGGTGCTTGCTGTGCAGATTGTTCCGCCTTGAAGTTCTCTTTGGTTTTCATGCCAATCACTTTAGCCGTCATTACTTGCGGGAACTGACGTACATAAGCGTTATAGTCTTGAACCGTGGTGATATAGCGGTTACGGGCAACTGCGATACGGTTTTCAGTGCCTTCAAGCTGTGCCTGTAAATCACGGAACTGCTCATTGGCTTTCAGGTCAGGATAGTTTTCTGACACGGCAATCAAGCGCGATAAAGCACCCGTCAATTGGCTTTGCGCCTGTTGGTATTTCTCGAATAATGCGGGATCTTCCAGCACTTCTTTATCGACTTTTAAACCTGCCACATTAGAACGTGCCTGAGTGACTTCGACCAACACTTGCTCTTCATGTTTGGCATAGCCTTTCACCACATTAACTAAATTCGGTACCAAATCGGCACGGCGTTGATATTGGTTCTGCACTTCAGACCAAGACGCATTCACGGCTTCATCTTTGACCTGCAAAGTGTTATAGCCACAACCAGTAAATAACAAGGTGCTTGCCAATACGGTTGCCAGTGCAGTTTGTTTGATGATTTTCATAAAAATTTATCCTCAAGTTTTTCTTTATATTTTTGCGATAATTCATTGTAATGGGATTTTTTGTCAGCTGTGTAACATTTATTAAAGTTGATTTATGAGTCTTTAAATAAAAAAGGCATTCCCCAAGCAAGCTTGAAGTAATGCCGCGCTAAGCACAAACGTTGTCATTTGAATTGAAATTAACTATAAATTTTAGATGCTGTTTCTTCTTGAAAACTTGCCATCCCATATTCATCGGCCATACGCGCTTTCCAGTAATTCACCAATGCACTGTAATCATGTTTGGCAGGATGAAAATCCGCTTGATAATACGATAAATACTCGGGTATCAACTGCAGTAGCATTTTACTAAGTAAATACATACCAAATAGATTGCCACCGAGTTTCGGTAAGCTTTGCCATTTATCTTGCCAGATCAAACGCGTAGTCGCATAAAAAGTCAAACTGGCAAAGCCTGTCGTCACACTGCGCATCAGTAAACGGCGAATACGGTCATCACCATAGACATCTTGATAAACATCAAATGCCACCGAACGATGCTCGATTTCTTCAATTGCATGCCAGACCCATAGTTTCATGGCATCATCATCCAAGGTACTGAGGATTTCAGGATGCTTGAGAATATAACCGCCTAACATCGCGGTAAAATGTTCAAAGGCACAGGTCAAAGCCAGTTGTAGTTTCGGATGAATATTACGCAGTACATCATCGCGCTTGGCCAACCATGCCTGAAAACGATCAAGATTATAATCCTCACGTCGCCAAGCATCATTAAACTCCGTATGCGCTTTGGAATGCATCGCCTCCTGCCCAATAAAAGCCGCAATCTGTGCTTGTAATTGTGGGTCTTGTACTTTGTCTCGGACATTGCGCACACTATTGACAAAATACTGCTCCCCAATCGGAAAAGTTGAAGACAGTGCCGTGAGTAAATGTGACATTACTGGGGAATTGGCAAAATAATGACGTTTGATTTTGTTCGGATTAAATTGCAAACGTCGTACTGTAATTCCCAAGGCTTTGGGACGATTTAAATAAGTTTTTTCTACCTTCACATTTGCAAGAGTCATCTCGATTACCTGCATCATTTTCTAGACTGTGTTCGAGTATTACGCTGTAAAAAATCCATGCACAGGGCAAAAAAGCTTACAAAATTTGCCAAAACTACCAAAATGATAACTGGTCTAGGTCGATGAGATCGGTGCGATACATTCTTGTTTAATTTTTCTTAAGCTCCACATCGCTGCAAGAAATAGTCCACCCATGATCACCACCACCACATGGAATGCCAATAGCTGCGCCTGTGCCATCGAATAATGCAAGCTTATCACTGCCCATTTGATCATAAACGCAGTCAGTGTACCCAATACAGCAATGCCAAAAGTCAGTCCAAGTTGTCTGAGCATATTTAAAATTGCCGCAGCAAAGCTAGCATCTGCCTGCGATACTGCATGCAGGCTCAAGGTACTCGAACTCGGCACGATCAATCCAATGCCGGCTCCCATCAGGCCGCTTAAGCCCATAAACAACAGATAAGAAGAATTACTCTGGAAACTGATCATTGCGATCAAGGCGATTCCAGAAATGAATAACCCTAGTCTGAGTAAGGGCAATGCACCATAACTTTGCTGTAACCGACCAAAGCAAATAGAAACCAGCGCCTGCATCAGAAATTGTGGGGCGATCAACCAACCAGCTTGAGCCGCGCTTAAATGAACCTGTTCCTGATAAAACAAGGCAAAGACAAATAAGGAGCTATAGCCTGCAAACCCCAATAGAAAAGAGATCAGATTAAAACGTAAAAAAATGCGGTTATGGAATAAATGACGTGGAATCAGCGGATGCAAAGCGTGTTTTTGATGTCGAATAAAAATCAGCGTAAACGCCACCGAAAGTAGGAAACTAAAAACAATTAAATACCCTATATGTGCTTGCTGAACCATGATAATGCTATAGGTCAAGGTGGCAATCGCAATCACGCTATAGATCAGCCCCAAATAATCAAAACTGATTTTTTGCTGATATTGATCGGCGGCAATACCTTTCCAGCCCAAAAATAAGGCCAATAACCCAACTGGCAGATTCAACCAGAAAATACTTTGCCAGCCCAAATAATGCACCATCAGGCCACCCATCAAGGGCCCAACAATCAAGGCAAAGGCACTGAATGAACTCCAGTTGCCAATTTCCCGTGCTTTGCGATTGGCTTGGGTAAAATGATGTACGATGATCGCCAAAGTCAATGGAATCAACATCGCACCTGCGATGCCCTGAATCACTCGCCCAATAATCAAGATACCAAAATCCGGTGCTGCGGCACAAATCACCGAGCCTAAAATAAAGATCCCGACACCGACCAACCATAAGCGTTTACGCCCCAACCATTGGCTTAACGCCCCCACTGCCAACATCAAACTCGACATACTCAACGCATAGCTATCAATCACCCACTGTAAATCGGCGAGATGACTATTGAACTGTGTCTGAATTGCAGTTAAAGCCAGATTGACACTGCTTAAATCCACCAAGCAGAGAAAGGTACTGGTATACAGTGCCGCAATTAACAACCGATCATTGAGTTTCGATGTCATTATTTTATCCACTCAGCAAAAATCAAAAATGAGAATTATTATCATTAATAGCATAGCAAGGTATTGACTACTTGTTAAAGTTTTATTTTCTTAGTCCATAAGAACACATACCAGCAGCCATCGACAAAATAAAAAAGCCCAAGCACGAGGCTTGGGCTTTTGAATAACTTAAATATGCAAAATAGGTTTATACACCAAGATAATCCAAGATGCCTTCAGCAGCTTGACGACCTTCCCAGATCGCGGTGACCACCAAGTCAGAACCACGAACCATATCTCCACCTGCGAAGATTTTTGGATTCGAAGTCTGGAATTTAAATTCTTGCTGTTCAGCCGCAACCACACGGCCTGAACCATCTAAACTCACATTCGCACCACCGAACCAGTCTGCTGGGCTTGGACGGAAACCAAAGGCCAATAATACGGCATCTGCTGGTAGAATTTCTTCAGAACCCGGAATTGGTTCAGGGCTACGACGGCCACGGCTGTCAGGCTCACCCATTTGTGTAGTGACCACCTTAACGCCTGTGACTTTACCATTCTCGCCCACAATCTCGATTGGCTGACGGTTGAACAGGAATTTTACACCCTCTTCATAGGCATTCTTCACTTCACGTGCAGAACCTGGCATGTTGCTTTCATCACGGCGATAAGCACAAGTTACATCATGCGCACCTTGACGTAATGAAGTACGGTTACAGTCCATGGCCGTATCACCACCACCTAAAACGATCACCTTTTTACCATCGACACTGATGTATTCGCTTGGATCTTTTTCCCAACCTTGGCAACGGTTCACGTTGGCAATCAAGAAATCTAAGGCATCGTAAACACCGTCAAGATCTTCACCAGGGAAACCACCTTTCATATAGGTATAAGTACCCATGCCCATAAACACGGCATCGTATTCCGCAAGCAATTGCTCAATGGTCACATCCACACCAATTTCAGTATTTAAACGGAATTCAATGCCCATCCCCGTGAAAATCTCACGGCGACGTTTCATCACATCTTTTTCCATTTTAAATTCTGGAATACCAAATGTGAGTAGACCACCAATTTCAGGACGCTTGTCAAATACAACTGGTTTAACTCCACCACGCGCCAAAATATCCGCACAGCCTAAACCTGCAGGACCTGCACCAATGATCGCCACTTTCTTATTGGTCCATTTGACCCCAGACATGTCTGGACGCCAGCCCAAAGCGAAAGCAGTATCATTGATATATTTTTCCGCATTACCAATCGTGACTGCACCAAAACCATCGTTTAAAGTACATGCACCTTCACAAAGTCGGTCTTGTGGGCAAACACGACCACAGACTTCTGGCAAGGTATTGGTTTGATGGCACAGTTCAGCTGCTTGGAAAATCTGACCTTCTGCAATGAGCTTTAGCCAGTTTGGAATGTAGTTATGAACTGGACATTTCCACTCACAATACGGGTTACCACACCCTAAACAACGGTGGGTCTGGTTTGCAGCCACTTCCGCGGTAAAAGGTTTATAAATTTCCACAAACTCTGCCTTGCGGACAGTAATATCTTTTTTCTCTGGATCTTGGCGTGCTACATCCAGAAATTGAAAGTCATTATTAAGGCGCTCTGCCATGTCTCTCTCCGTGGGTAGGCGCAGTGATGTCCTTCACCGCTGCACCTGCCTATGTCTTTGCAGTCGTGGAATTATTGTGGGTCAGCTTGGGTTGTTTTCAAAAGCGTTTGCAAATTAGCAGCTTTCGGTTTTACAAGCCAGAACTTACGACTATAGAAGTCGAACTCATTACGGATTTTGTAGGCCCAAGCACTACCTGTCTCTTGGATATGCTCATCCAGAATACGTAATAAATTCTCTTTATGATCTTCCATCGCCTCAGTAGAAATACGATTCAGATCAATCAGCTCATGGTTGTAATAATCCACAAAGTCATTATCAAGGTCGAGAACATAGGCGAAACCACCTGTCATCCCTGCACCGAAGTTATGACCGACTTTACCCAATACCGTCACTACACCACCGGTCATATATTCACAACAGTGGTCGCCAGCACCTTCAATCACCGCAAATGCACCTGAGTTACGAACTGCGAAACGCTCGCCTGCAGTACCAGCTGCAAAGACTTTACCGCCCGTTGCACCATATAAACAGGTGTTACCAATGATTGCTGTGTTTTGGGTTTGGAATGGTGAACCTTTTGGTGGGAAGATCGATACGCGACCACCCGCCATCCCTTTACCGACATAGTCGTTGGCATCACCTTCCAGTTTGATATGCAAACCACCTGCGTTCCAAACCCCAAGCGACTGACCTGCAGTCCCGACAAGGTTCATCACCACTGGGCTGCTTTCCATCCCCAAGTTGCCATAGCGACGCGCAATCTCACCAGAGATACGTGCACCAATCGAACGGTCACAGTTACCCACAGTGAAGTTGAATGAACCACCTTGACCTGCTTCAATCGCTGGCAACATTTCAGCCACCATTTTCTCAGCCAAGACACCCTTATCAAATGGTGCATTGCCTTGAACTTGGCAATATTGTGCCTTACCTTCTGCAGAAGGATGCGACGTCAATAACGCACTGAGATCAAGATGTGCATGTTTCTCTGTTTCACCTGGTAAAACTTCGAGTAAATCAACACGGCCAATCAAATCTTTGAG
Source organism: Acinetobacter sp. ESBL14 (assembly GCF_036668815.1). Classification (NCBI taxonomy): domain Bacteria; kingdom Pseudomonadati; phylum Pseudomonadota; class Gammaproteobacteria; order Moraxellales; family Moraxellaceae; genus Acinetobacter; species Acinetobacter sp. ESBL14. The sequence continues at coordinate 358,743 of NZ_JAZEVS010000002.1, read as the reverse complement.
TGATGCAACACCCAATGCGGCTAGCCATTCACGCGTTTCTTCTGCAATAAACTTGAAGAAGTTGATTAGCATTTGTGGCTCGCCAATATAATGCTCTTGACGTAAATGATCTTGTTGTGTTGCTACACCGGTCGCACAGTTATTTAAGTGACAAATACGCAGGTATTTACAACCTAATGCAATCATTGGCGTTGAACCAAAACCAAAGCTTTCAGCACCTAAAATCGCAGCTTTGATCACGTCTAGACCAGTTTTCAAACCACCATCGGTTTGTACACGCACCTTGCCACGCAAGTCATTCACACGTAACGCTTGATGCGCTTCACTGAGACCCAACTCCCATGGCGAACCCGCATGGTGAATCGATGACAATGGTGATGCAGCTGTACCACCGTCATAACCCGAAATGGTAATAAAATCGGCATAGGCTTTTGCCACACCCGCAGCAATCGTACCAACGCCCGGCTCAGATACCAGTTTTACTGAAACCATCGCTTGAGGGTTGACTTGTTTCAAGTCAAAAATCAATTGTGATAAATCTTCAATCGAATAAATATCATGGTGTGGTGGTGGCGAAATCAGCGTTACACCCGGCACTGAGTAACGTAAACGCGCAATTAAGCCATTCACTTTACCGCCTGGTAACTGACCACCTTCACCTGGTTTTGCACCCTGCGCCACTTTAATCTGCAATACTTCTGCAGAGGTTAAGTATGCAGGGGTAACACCGAAACGACCTGATGCAATCTGTTTGATCTTCGAGTTACGGATGGTGCCATAACGCGCTGGATCTTCACCGCCCTCACCTGAGTTTGAACGACCACCAATGGTGTTCATGGCAATGGCAATGGCTTCATGTGCTTCTGGTGACAATGCACCTAAAGACATGCCCGCAGAGTCAAAGCGTGGCAGAATCTCTTCAATCGTTTCAACCTGATCCAAGGCAATTGAATCCGTGGTTTTCAACTTAAATAAGTCACGAATCGTTGCAACAGGACGGTTATTCACCAGCTCTGCATATTCTTTAAAGTCTTGGTATTGACCTGAACGCACCGCTTTATGCAGTGAGTTAATCACGTCTGGGTTAAACGCGTGATACTCTTTACCAAATACGAATTTAAGCAAACCACCTTGATCAATCGGCTTACGATGTTGCCAAGCTGTGGTCGCCAATTTTTTCTGGTCATTTTCAAGGTCAGCAAAAGTCGCACCTTGGATACGGCTAGGTACACCAAGGAAACATTTATCGACCACTTCAGATGATAGACCCACCGCTTCAAACAATTGACCGCCACGATAAGAAGCAACCGTCGAGATTCCCATCTTAGAAAGAACTTTGAGTAAGCCTTTCTCAATCCCTTTACGGAAGTTGGCTTGTGCATGGATTGGGTCACCCAAAAGTTCGCCTTTCGCAACCAAGTCATTGATCACGTCATAAGCCAAGTATGGATATACCGCAGTTGCACCAAAACCTAACAAGACTGCAAATTGGTGTGGATCACGAGCAAAACCTGTTTCAACTAAAATGTTTGCATCGGTACGCAAACCAGTTTTAATTAAATGATGGTGCACAGCGCCTGTTGCCAATGCAGAGTTTGCAGGTAAGAAACCTTCACGCAGGTTCTTATCGGTGAGCACAATCAGTGTTTTACCATCACGAACCGCTTGTGCAGCTTCTTCACAAATCCGCGCAATCGCTGCTTGTAAACCTTCAGCTTCTGCATAGTTCAGATCGATATCAACAACGCCATAACCTTCACGTTCTTTTTCAACGTCACGAAGCTGCTGCATTTTCGAATTTGACAATACAGGGCTTGAAATGATGATCCGATCCGCATGTTCTGGGCCTTGCTCAAACACGTTCTGTTCACGCCCCAAACAGGTTTCCAATGACATGACGATTGATTCACGTAATGGGTCGATTGGTGGGTTAGTCACTTGCGCAAACTGTTGACGGAAGTAATCAGACACGTGACGCACTTGACGAGACAATACCGCCATTGGCGTATCATCACCCATTGAACCGACTGCTTCTTGGCCACTTTCTGCGATTGGACGTAACAATTGGTCGCGCTCTTCAAATGTCACCATAAACATTTTTTGAGCTGCTTTTAATGCATCACCCGTTAAACCTTGGTCAAGCAACTGCTCTTCAAGCTGAGGATTAGCTTGTAAACGGATGGCATGATCACGTAACCATTCACGGTATGGACGCATATTTTTCAGATGGTTACTGACATCTTTGGTATCCAGCACTTTGCCAGTCAAAGTATCAATCACTAAAATTTGACCTGGGCCCACACGACCTTTAGACACCACATCTTCAGGTTCATAACCCCATACACCAATTTCTGATGCAAGTGTGATGTAATCATTCTTGGTGATCACCCAACGTGCTGGACGTAAACCATTACGGTCAAGCATACAGATCGCATGACGACCATCTTGAATCACCAGACCCGCTGGACCATCCCAGGCTTCCATATGCTTCGAGTTAAACTCATAGAATGCACGTAAGTCAGCGTCTAAAGTCTCAACGTTTTGCCATGCTGGCGGAACCAACATACGGAGTGCACGGAACAGGTCCATACCACCACCCACCAAGATTTCAAGCATGTTATCTAAGCTTGAAGAATCCGAGCCAGTACGGTTCACAATTGGATTTAACTCCGTTAAACCTGGTAGTAATGGATTTTCGAATTTTGGCGTACGTGCCAATGCCCAGTTACGGTTTGCTGTAATGGTGTTAATTTCACCATTGTGTGCCAAATAACGGAACGGCTGCGCCAACGGCCAACGTGGTAGCGTGTTGGTCGAGAAACGTTGGTGGAACACCACAATATGCGAGGTTAAACGCGCATCCGCCAAGTCGGTATAGAAGTCAGCAATTGCCGCTGGCATCATCAAACCTTTATAGCTGATCACCGTTGTCGCCAACGTAGTCACATAGAAAAGCGGATCATTTTGTAATTGTTGTTCTGCACGACGACGAGCTAAGAAGAGTTTACGGTTAAACTCAACCTCAGTTAAACCCATCGGGCAGTTCACGAGAATTTGTTCAAATGCAGGTAAGGATTGTAGTGCAATCTCACCCAAGGCATCATTATTTGTAGGTACAACACGCCATGCTGCAACAGTTAAACCTTCAGCAGCAATTTCTTTATTTAAAATATTTTTGGCATTTTGCGCTAAAGCAGGATCGATGTTTAGGAATACAGTTCCTGCAGCAAAAATTTCAGTCAGGTTACTGCCTAATTTCTGTGCTTCTTCACGGAAAAATTGTTTCGGCATCGCCAATAACAATCCGCAACCATCTCCTGTCTTACCATCCGCGGCAATACCACCACGGTGCGTCATGCAACTTAAACTGTGAATCGCAGTTTCGACCAGATGATGGCTTGAGTCACCCTTCATATGGGCAATCAGACCAAAACCACAGTTATCCTTAAACTCGTCAGGCTGATATAAACCTTGAGCGGGAGCTACAGTATTAGGCGATGGCATGTGCATAGCGTACCCTTCTTTCAACATGGCTCTTTCGAGCAACAAACAATCAATTCATTTTCTGCGATATTGCCGATTAACTCATACAAAGTTCAATGCTTCGCGAAAACATTTTTCATGGCGAATTTGCAATATACGTCTTTCCTTTACAAGATTGCACCCTATAAAGTGTTTTCAGTTATTACACCTTCACCTAGGTTTGTAAAGCACAAAAACTTTCCATTTCACCCAATTAATGAACTGTTTAGCACAAAACAGGGCAATGAGCAGACAAATTAGCACCACAAAAAAGCAAAAAACATGCCATATAGGCATGTTTTTACTAAATCATTAAAAAAGTTAAAATAACATCAAGATACAAGGAAGAGGGAGCTCATTTTTGCGCACAAAAATGCACCAAAAACTATCATCATGCTATAAAAAGAATCATTAACGCACATTAATGGTGCAATTTTAATTAAAAGGATCACTCACTTCACGCTTAGAAGCATCTGAATTTTCTTTTATTTTTTCAGCAGTTGCAGGTGGTTTCGGTGCAGATTGGGTTTGTTTTACGTTCACCACATTACCCTGCGCATCACGCTGTGTGACGGTGGTTTTTACTGTGCTCGATGTATCTGTGCTACGTGCGTTGCTTGAGGCAGATGTTGTTCCAATCAATAAACTTTCATCCACGCGTGGCAATGCAGCAGGTCTTAATTGCACAGCATAGAGCTGATTGGTTGCCGACTTCATTTCATCAGAACCCAAATCATTGACCAAGGCAGCATAACTGGATAGCTGGTGGGCTGTAGGTTGAATTGATTCAGGTAAGGCCAAATTCAATTGCGCAAATTGACGGCTTGCATCTTCGGCACTGCTAAACACACCATAAGCAAGTACATATTGCTCAACCTGATCTTCACCACTCAAGCGAAAATACACAAACTTTCTACGGTCTTCACGGTTTAACAAAAAGTTTTTAACAATTGCCTCATCTGAACTACGGAAAATTTCCATGGTCCATTGGCGCTGATTTTCTTTAATAAATTTGGTGCCACGGAATTCAGGCGCATGCTCATTGGAAACCACGACACGCGTGGTCAAATCCAGAGGCTTAACTTCATCTGAAAGCGCGCCTAAATGCGTGGTCGCTGCAACTTTTTCAGGTTGAATCTGAATCTGAGCCTGAGTTTCTTTTTCAGCTGGCTGTTGTTCTTTCACGAGCGCCTTACTATCCGTCACGCCCCAGAATATCAATGCAGCAATTAAACACGCCACAGCAAAAACGAGCCAGCTATATTGTTGAATATTTTGCCAAATTGATCGTGATACAGCCATGCTTTTCCCAAATGATTAATTATGCAGATTGATTTGCAAGAATAGATTGTTTCATCAGCTCAATATCAAAATCTTTGGTAATCACCGCTTGCCCTAATTTTTTCAATAAAACCAAGCGTAATTGACCATTTAAGACTTTTTTATCGTGCGACATATAAGCCAAGAATTCATCTAATGGAATTTTCGGACATGATATCGGTAAATGAGCACGGTGAATGATATTTTTTGTACGTTGCAAATCTTCAGCAGTGATCCAGCCTAAACGCTGCGACAAATCTGCCGCCATCACCATTCCTGTTGCTACCGCCTCACCATGTAACCATGTGCCATAGCCTAGATAGGATTCAATCGCATGCCCAAAAGTATGCCCAAGATTGAGCAACGCACGCTCACCCTGTTCTTTTTCATCATTGGCCACGATACGTGCTTTATGCGCACATGAGCGAAAAACGGCTTCAGCCAGTAAGTTTGCATCACGCCCAACCAAGGCATCTATGTTTTGCTCTAACCAGACCAGAAAATCGACATCACCAAGTAAGGCATATTTAATCACTTCCGCCAAACCTGCAGACAATTCACGGTCAGGCAAAGTATCCAATTGCGCCATATCGGCAAGCACCACTTGCGGTTGCTGGAAAGCCCCTAACATATTTTTACCTAAGGGGTGATTAATCCCCGTCTTGCCACCAACACTGGAATCGACTTGCGACAATAAAGTAGTGGGTACCTGCACAAAGTTTACGCCACGCTGGAAACAGGCTGATGCAAAACCTGCCATATCCCCAATCACGCCGCCACCCAAAGCCAGTACGGTACAGTCACGGTTAAAACCCGCTTCTAATAAAGCATCAAAAATTAAATTCAGGTGCTGAATATCTTTATATTTTTCACCATCTGGCAAGATGCACTGTGCAACCTGTTTTTCCAACTGGGTTAAAGCATTAAGATAATGTTGTAGGTAGAGTGGCGCAACCGTTGTATTGGACACCAACATGACTTGTCTGCCATGTAAATAGGGCTCAAGTAAGGTTTTAGGATCTAAATGACTGCCAATAAAGATTGGATAACGACGATCACCTAACTCAACATGTAACGTTTGCATAAACTTAGACCAACCAGAAACGACTTAAACTTGTTTAGATAAAATAACGTGCAAAATGCGTTGCGCTAAATCCCGTGCCGCACCTTGATTTGTTTCAATAATATAGTGCGCAACCTCACGATACAAAGGATCGCGGATCGCCAAGAGATCACGTAATTTTTGCTCTGGATTTTCGACTTGTAATAATGGGCGATTTTTATCACGGTAGGTTCGCTGTAGTTGTAATTCTACAGGTGTATAAAGATAAACAACGATGCCACGTTGTTTTAGAAATTCTCGATTTTTCGGTTGAGTAACAGCACCACCACCCGTCGCCAGTACCAATAATGGACGAGAGGTTAAGTCATTTAAAACATTGGTTTCACGTAAACGAAATCCGACTTCACCTTCTTTTTCAAAAATCCACGGAATGGTCGCACCTGTTTTACGTTCAATTTCATGATCACTATCAATAAAATCTCGACCTAACAATTCTGCTAAATGTCGGCCAACTGTTGTTTTTCCTGCCCCCATCGGCCCTACCAAATAAACATTTGGTAGGGTTTCAAACGCTTTGCTTGGCAACGCGCCACCTATATTCATTGCAATTATTGAAAATATATTAATGATTTCTGGTCAAAGTGTCATTAACAATTCTCGGTGTCACAAAAATAAGCAGTTCACTTTTATTTTCAGTTTTTAGATCTCTTCGGAATAATCTCCCTAGATAAGGAATGTCTCCCAAGAATGGCACTTTGGTTTGGGCATTACGATTCGATTGCTCAAAAATCCCGCCTAAAACAACAGTTTCACCATTATCAACCAATACATTGGTATCAATTGCATTCTTATTCAGGATCAGTTGTCCATTTGGTGCGGGTTGTCCAATCGAGTCATTTGAGATATTTAATCTCATTTGCACTTTCCCTTCAGGTGTAATACTTGGCGTAACATCCAAACTCAGCAATACATCTTTGAATGCGGTACTGGTCGTCTGGTTACCCGCTGTTCCTGTGACTGTTTGATATGGAACTTGTGTCCCTGACATGACTTTTGCTGGTTGCTTGTCGGCTGTCATGACTTTCGGTGTTGAAATGACTTCACCATAACCATCCGCCTGCACTGCAGACAGCTCCAAATCCAGCATAAAATCAGACAAACTAATTAAACCAAACGCAATACGGCTAGCACCGGCGGTCGTCGCACCTAAGTCCACATTCAGGTTATCTGGACGTTCAATTTCATACTTCCAGCCCCCTGTATCATCATTTTTCTCTGGCTTGCGTAAATTCCATAAGGTTGTATCACTTCCCCCAACCAACAGATCATTATTGTTGGTAATTCCTTGTGATAAAATCCCCCACTTCACCCCCATCTCTTTCGTAAAGTCAGTGCTGGCACGTACAATACGCGCTTCAACCATCACTTGTTTAACGGGTACGTCGAGTAAATCCACCATTTTTCGAATCTGGTCAATTTTTTGTGAAGTATCATTCAAAATTAAAGTATTGGTTCGAGGGTCAATCGATATGGTGCCTCGTGGGCTTAATAAGCCGCCCTCTAAGGTATCATTGCTTAACATTGATCCTGAGTTATTACCCGAGTTATTACTATTACCATTGCTACCGTTATTGTTAACATTTTTGCCTTGAGTAATCAGCTTCTCAATATCTACGGCTTTTGCATAACTTAACTGGATATATTCTGTTTGCAACGGAGCTAGCTTCACACTCTGTGCAATCGCTTTCGCCTCTTCCTCTTCTGCTTTAATCAGCTCAGAAACAGGTGCAATCCAAATCACATTACCATTACGGCGCTTATCCAAATTTTTGGTTTTTAATACAATATCAAGAGCTTGATCCCATGGCACATCTTTAAGGCGCAGGGTAATATTCCCTTGTACCGTATCTGCTGCCACCATATTGATGCCAGTAAAATCAGCCAAGAGCTGCAATACACGACGCACTTCAATATCTTGGAAATCTAATGAGATTTTATTGCCCGTATAAGTATGCGCCTTCGCCTTTGCAGGAGATTTATCTTCAGGACGTTTCAAACTAATGGTCAGCTTGTTTTCTGCTTGATAGGCCATATATTCATAGCTACCCGCAGACTGAATGGTAATCACCCCATTGCCTTTGTCATTATATGCATCAATACTGGCAACTGGTGTTGCAAAATCATTGGTATTTAAACGACGCGCTAAATGAGTCGGAATTTTGTTCCCCATCGTACGTACGACAATCTTACTGCCTTGTTGTTGCACATCGACTGGGGTATTACTGCCCAACAAATCAATCACGACCAGACCTTCACCTTGATTTCCTCGTTGGAAACCAATATTGGAAACGCCTTGTTGTATCTGACGTGAACTAACTGATGGTGCATTCACGCTAGTCGGTTTCGCTGAATTAATTTTCAATACAAAAGTATTGCCTTCAACTCGTGTCGTAAACGCACCCGCCTCTTTTAAATTCACAATCACACGAGAACGTTGATCATCTGACGCAACCTCAATCGAACTGGCCTCTGCTGTTGAAACAGGAATTGAGTTTTGCTTTAAACTCTGCTGAGCCTTATCAAAATCCAAAATCAAACGAGACGGCTGCTCAAGCTGGTACGCTTGTGGTTGTGGTGGAAGACCATTAAACATCACACGAATTTCCGTGCCCTGATCAGCCAAACTCATCGGTACAATATTGGTCATACTCACTTGCGCCGATGCAACTTGCATCACCGCAATTGCAACAGCACCCATAGAAAATTGACGGAATGCATGATTCATGGTCTTCGCTTCCCCAAATAAAGAATCTTTAAACTGTTTTTTCATTGTTATTCCCTTAATCTTACGGCGCTGGTCCAATTAAAACGAGTGTACGAGGTCTTTCGACATAGCCCTCTCGGCCATCGGGTACAATCTCCACCAAATCGATTTGAGTCGGGCTAATTTTAATAATGCGACCTTGGTTCATCCCCAAATAACTTCCCACTTGCACCCGTTCAATTTGACCATCTGGTGTCTGAAGCAGAGCAATCGTATCACTACGTTTCCCCCTCATGCTGCCTTTCATGTTCAATGACTCTAATGCATACGCCTCTAAAGGCTGTGGCTGGCGATTAAAATTCGGATAAACCCGCTTCCCTGCCATAATCTTCAATTCAGCTGCCAAAGAACTTGGCATGAAAGGACTTTTTAACTGATGTGCTGCGTAATTAAACAAAGGCACAGGGCTAAATACGGGTGCTGGTTCAATCGGCAAAGGTGGTTGATTACGGATTTCCGCCATTTTTTGACTGACCGCATCAATCCGGGAATCACACCCAACCAAGCCCAACCCAAGCAGAAAACTCAGTAGCAATTTATAATTATTCATTTACTATTTTCCTCCTGAGACAGGTGGATTATCTTTCGGTGCTTTTGATTCATTTACATGCTCATCAACACCAATATAACGATAGGTTTTTGCTTTAACGGTATAGTTCACTACAGGAATGTCAGATTTTTTCTGCGTATCTTCTTTTGCTTCAACCGTAAAGTCATGCAAGGTCACAATACGTGGCAAAGCGGCAATGCCCGTGACAAATGCACCAAAGGCATGATAATCACCTGTGGCATCAATACTGATTGGCTGCTCAATAAAGAACTCTTGCTTCACTTCACTTTCTAGACGGATGTTTTTAAATTTCAATCCAGAATTCACACCGGTTAAGTTGATATCCTCAACCAAACTCGGAATTTCTGTTTCTTTAGGCAGCTGTTCTAACTGTTGATTAAAATTCGCTTCCATTTCTTGCAGTTGTGCTTGGTATTGTTGCAAATTACGTAATTTTGAATCTTTCTCTCTAAACTCATTGAGTAAGCTTTGCTCTTTGGCTTGCTCATTCGCGATGGATTCAAGTTGAGACTTGATCACTACAAAATAACCTAATGCAACAACTGCCAAGAACACAAAAATCCAGCAGGTAATTTTGACCGATAGTGGCCAACTACCATAATTGTTCATATCCAACGTATTAAACTGTTGGAAAAACTGTTCAACCGTCATTTTCTTTTTCTTGATCGCAACGGTATCTTGATTTAAATCATCAGCTTTATCTAACTTCATTTTGCCACCCCGACTACCCCTGATGCGGCTGCTTCTGATGTTGGTGCAGCTTCCGCAACTGTCCCGATCTCACCCAGATCTACAGTGACCACAAAACTGCCATAATTTTCCTCAACACGAGGCACCAACGACGTTGCTGTTTTGTCTTTATTTTTGTTTTCATCCACGGCAAGGAAGGAGTTCATAAAGGCATTTCGATACCAAGGCGAAGCCTCTAGATTACGTAACAGTTCAGCCACGGTATTCGGGCTTTCTGCCTTTCCTTCAATCGTGAATTTATCCCCTGTACGACTAAATTTGGTTAAGTACATTGTCGGTGGCGTGACTCGAACCAATTCATCCACCAAGCGGACGGTAATTGGACGTTGTCCTTGTAAGCCTTGGATCAGTTTCATCCGCTCAATAATGGCGTTACGACGTTCCTGCAAACCATCCAGTGCTTTGAGTTGCGTATCTAAGTTTTGATTGGTACTGACAATCAATTGATTGGCTTGTTCTTGGTCATTGAGTTTATGATCAAAGTACATCCATCCAAAAAATACCGAAGCAATGCCTAATGCAGCGACCCCAACGCAAAATGCGACAAACTGTTTCTTTCGTTGTTCTCTTAGCTCATCACGCCAAGGGAGTAAGTTAATCTTTGCCATTAATCAAAACTCCTCAATGCCAAACCACATGCCACCATTAAAGAGGAAGCATCGTTTTCAATTTTTTTAATATCAATTTGGGGAGAAAAACCCATTTGTAGGAATGGATTGGCAATGGTGACGCGATAACCGAGTTTTTGTTGTAATAACTTGGCAAGGCCTGGAATATTGGCATTCCCGCCCGCCAACAAAATATGGTCAATTTCATTGAATTGTGAAGATGAAAAGAAGAACTGGAGCGAACGTGCCGCCTGTTGAACCACAGCATCCAAGAAAGGCTCAAGGACTTCGGTATCGTAATCATCTGGCAAGGTGCGCTCTTTCTTAGCACGCCCTGCTTCTTCAAAAGAAAGACCGTAACGAGTCTGTACATCTTGAGTCAGTTGACGACCACCAAAGACCTGCTCACGGGTATAAATGATTTTGCCTTTTTGCATCACCGACAAAGTGGTCATGGTATGACCAATATCTAAGATCCCAACCGTATTTGCACCCATTGGCAAGGTATCAGCAAATACACTGAATGCACGCTCCATCGCATAGCTTTCTACTTCAGCAATTTTTGCAGTTAGGCCAGCCAGCTCTAGAACCTCGACACGTGTATCGACATTCTCAGTCCGTGTTGCAACTAAGAGGACATTGACCCGATTTGGATTCGCTAAACGATCAGGTAAAACTTCAAAATCAAGACTGACTTCATCTAATGGGAACGGAATGTATTGCTCAGCATCCATGCGGATTTGAACTTCACGTTCTTCATCCGTCATGTCGGCATCCATCTCGATAATCTTGTTAATGACCATGGATGTCGGCACAGCAACTGCAACATTGGTGGCATGAGGATTGGCAAGGTTGACCACCCTCTCAAGTGCATCACCTACCGCCTCTGGATTCAGTATGCTTTTTTCCACGACACTGCTTTCAGGCAATGGCATCACCGCATAACTTTCAACCCAATATCTACCGTTCTTTACAGAGAGCTCCAATAACTTAACAGTTGTCGAACTAATATCGACACCCACTAACCCCTTATTTGGTTTACGATATAACCTGAGCACAGTACTTTCCTATTTATTTTTTTATCCCCAAAAATACAACACACTAATTTTGTTTTGGTCTTTAATTGCTACGGATACAATAACTCATCTAACAATCCGCAAGTCTAAAGGATATACTGACCACAATTAGTTTGCCATTCGCTCTTATTAAAACTTACTTATTATGAAAAAGCTATCCAGTTCTGGTATTGTTCGCCCATTTTTTTTGATCATTATTATTATCTTAGTCTCACTTCCAATGGGATTTTATGGCATGTATCTCTATCTTGCACCTTCACTGCCAGATATGAGTTCACTCAAAAAAGCGCCTTTACTAAAACCATTGCAAGTCTATACGACAGATGATCAGTTAATTGCGGAATATGGCGGAAAATTATCCATTCCTGTTAAATATGAACAGATCCCTCCTTCTTTTATCCACGCCTTTCTGGCAGCGGAAGACTCATCCTTTTTTGAGCACAATGGGATTAGTTTTAAAGGGCTTGGGCGAGCACTGACTGAATCTGTTACAGGGTCTGATGTCCAAACTGGGGGCTCGACCATTACCATGCAGGTAGCGAAAAACTATTATTTAAGTCCAGACCGAACACTTCGACGCAAACTAACAGAAGTGTTTCTGGCACGTAAAATCGAGCAAAACTTAACAAAACAGGAAATTCTGACCGCTTACGTCAATAAAATTTTCTTAGGTAAAAATGCCTATGGAATTGCAGCTGCCGCACGTGTCTATTACAACAAAAATATTAATGAACTTAGCACTGCACAAATGGCGATGATTGCAGGTCTACCCAAGGCACCATCAAAATACAATCCTGTCGTAAATCCTGAACGCGCCCTTGAACGCCGTAACTGGATTTTAGGTCGTATGCTACAACTCGGCTACATTAACCAAAATCAATATCAACAAGCGGTCGCAGAACCGATCAATTTGAATATGGTTGATCGCTCAGTGAGCAATGTATTCCCTTATGTAGGTGAAATGGTTCGCTCAGAATTGGTCGAACATTTTGGTGAACAAGCGGTTGACTCAGGCTACAAGGTTTACACGACTATTGATAGCAAACGTCAACGTTATGCTGAACAAGCGATTCAAAATGGTCTAGAGGCTTATGACCGTCGTCATGGCTGGCGTGGCCCTGAAGCACACGATAAACCATTGAAGCAATTTATGGCTTATGCCAACACCTACCCTGCGCAAGTGGTCAAGGTCAATAAAAACTCTTTTGATGCCTTGATGCAAGATGGCTCAACAGTGACCGTGAATTGGTCTGGTATGTCTTGGGTTCGTCCTTATCGCAACGCCAATAGCGTCGGTGGTGCACCATCGAATGCCTCACAGATTGTCAAAGTCAAAGACATTATTCGCTTGCGTCCAAATGAAGGTAAAACCGTTTGGTCTTTGGTTCAAGTGCCGAAAGTTCAAGGACAACTGATTGCCATTAATCCCAATGACGGTGCAATCGAAGCTGTTGTCGGAGGCTATAACTTTTATCAATCGAAGTTTAACCGTGCTATACAAGGTTGGAGACAACCAGGTTCCACCATTAAGCCTTTTGTCTATGCATTGGCTTTAGAGCGTGGCATGACACCTTATAGCATGGTCAATGACAGTCCTATTACCATTGGCAAATGGTCTCCAAGAAACTCAGATGGTCGCTATCTGGGCATGATTCCTTTACGTCGTGCCTTATATTTATCTCGAAATACCGTTTCTGTACGTTTATTACAAAACGTTGGGATTGAGCGTACTCGTCAATTGTTTATGGATTTTGGTCTACAAGATGATCAAATTCCACGTAACTATACCATTGCCCTTGGTACACCACAGGTACTACCAATTCAAATGGCAACAGGCTATGCCACTTTTGCCAATGGCGGTTACCGTATTCAGCCACACTTCATTAAGCGTATTGAAGATGCAGCTGGTAAGGTCATTTACGAAGCGAAACCTGACTACGCCTGTATCCCGTGTATTAGTAGCGCCAATGTAGATTCAAAACAGCAAGCAGCTGATAAAGATCAATCCAAGGACCAAGTCACCGATGTGACCAATCAAAGCTTAGATGAATCCACTGCTGCTTCCGAAGCACAAATGCTCACAGCGGATACGGCACCAACTACCAAAACCAACAGTGATTACCGTCAAGCCCAACGCATCTTAAAATCGAGCTCTGCCTATGACATGGCCAACATTTTGCGTGATGTGATCCAGCACGGTACAGGTCGAGCGGCACTTAAAATTGGTCGTGATGATTTAGGGGGCAAAACAGGGACAACCAATGATGCCAAAGATGCATGGTTCGCTGGCTTTAATGGCAAGTTGGTCGCGATTGCTTGGGTTGGTTTTGACCAACCGCGTACACTCGGTCGCCGCGAATACGGTGGCGTTGCCGCACTTCCAATCTGGACCAACTTTATGGGGAACTCATTAAAAGATACCCCATCTGCATGGGTTCGTTTGGATAAAGAAGCAAAAGATCCGATCTCTCGTGATAAATTGCAGATTCAGCAAAGCGAAGATAAAAAAGAATATCGTGCTTCTCCACCACTGGCTCGTCCACTGTATCGTCCAGCGCCACCAGCGCCAACACGTTCAGTACAAAATGATTTTTCAGACTTACCTGGAACAAGCTCATCAACTGACGAACAACCAATTGTACCTGCTAAAAAGCAACCACCAGCAATGGGCTCGAATTCATCAAACCCAGCACCTCCACCGAAAGAAAAGGATGGGATTGAGCATTTGATCAATCAAATCCAGTAAATAAAAAAGAAGCCATCACATTGATGGCTTCTTTCTTTTCTGAAACAAATAAATTTGAAAGGCTGCAGTCGCTGTAAAGCCCTGTACCTGCTCTAAGGCGTTACGGCGCTCAGGATTGGCTTTGTAGGCATATGGCGTCATCGCAATTAAGTTCTTTAATGCTTGCTGATCCAATTGCATGGGTGCTTCAACGATCTGTGCTTGCATTAACTCAAACTGAGCATCCAACTGTTGCACAAACTTCTCTGGCTCATGTAAATTAACTTGCTCAAATAAGGCTTCACGCAAATCATAGAGATGTTTTGGTGCAGGGGTCACCACAATTAAATAACCATCATCACGCAATACTCTTACGATTTCATCTTGCGGTATTGGACTAAACAAACTGGTACAAAGATCCAGCACATGATCCCGAACTGGCAATGTTGCCCCCGTTCCCACCACCCAAGTTACCTTGTTATTTAACTTCGCTGCACGTTGTACCGCTGTTTTGGCAATATCGACCCCAATACATTGCTGTGTATAAGCTTGCATAGCACTGGTGTAATAACCTTCACCACAACCAATGTCCAAGACAGCCTTGGGCTGCAATTGTTGTAACAATGCCACAACTGCGTGTTGTAAGGGTTGATAAAAACCTGCCTGCAAAAACTCACGACGTGCCAATACCGACTCTGGCGTGTCTCCTGGGCTTTTACTATGCTTATGCTGGACCACATGCAAATTGACATAGCCCTGTTTGGCTACATCATAATGATGCCCTTTTTCACACTGCCAAGAATTCGCAACCAAATTCAATGATTGGCGACAAACAGGACACATCAACAAACTCATCTATTTTCTCCAAACATAAAAAAAGCTGGTGATCACCAGCTTCTTTTTGAATCTTGGTTTAACGTAATTTTAGCGTCATTAAGCCCAATACCACGAGGAAAATAGTAATGATCCAGAAACGAATCACGACTTGGGTTTCCTTCCAACCTTGCTTTTCATAATGATGATGCAAAGGGGCCATCAAGAATACGCGCTTATTGCGCATCCGCAATGAACCGATCTGCAAAAACACCGAAACCGCTTCCATCACAAACACACCGCCCATAATGGCAA
The DNA here is from genome assembly GCF_036668815.1 of Acinetobacter sp. ESBL14. Classification (NCBI taxonomy): domain Bacteria; kingdom Pseudomonadati; phylum Pseudomonadota; class Gammaproteobacteria; order Moraxellales; family Moraxellaceae; genus Acinetobacter; species Acinetobacter sp. ESBL14. The sequence goes on along the minus strand of NZ_JAZEVS010000002.1, from coordinate 343,156 downwards.
ATACGATTTCCTGACGAACCATCACCGCAATCGTACCAAGCATTGCACCAAGCGCCAAGGCACCAACATCACCCATAAAGACTTGGGCTGGGTGCGCATTGTACCAAAGGAAAGCCAAACCCGCACCGACCATAGCTGAACAGATCACTACCAGCTCAGAGGTATATTTAACATAAGGAATGTGCAAATAATTGGCAAAACGGATATCACCAGATAAATAAGCAAATACCCCTAAACCTGCGGCCACCATCACAATCGGCATAATCGCCAAGCCATCCAGACCATCGGTCAAATTGACCGCATTAGATGCGCCATTAATCACCAGATAGGTGAATCCAATAAATGCCAAACCTAATGGGATCGCTGAAAGTGGAATAGAGAGATTTTTAAAGAATGGAATCAACAAATCCAGCATATTCGCGGTATGAACCACGCTATCTTGCTGTTTTGCAATGACATATAGTGCAATACCTGCACCAAGCGAAGCCACTGAGGTCCAGAAAAATTTCTTACGTGCAGGCAAACCCGCATTGTCTTTATAACGAACTTTAATCCAGTCATCCGCCCAACCCACAGCACCGAACACCACCATGACGCCCAGCACAATCCAGACATAAGGATTGGATAAATCCGCCCACAATAGCGTACTGATTCCAATAGAAAGCAGGATTAAAATCCCGCCCATGGTTGGGGTCCCCATTTTTTTGGCATGGTTTTCAGGGGCAAAAGAGCTCACCGCCTGACCATATTTTAATGCTTGTAATTTACGAATCATGACAGGGCCTAGCACCAGTCCGATCGTCAAGGCCGTCAGCAAACTCAATAAAGAGCGTAATGTTAAATAACGAACAACTTGAAACGAACTGTTATAGTCCGCCAATTGTTCAAATAACCATAACAACATTTAAATTTTCTCCATCAAGTCAGCCATCAACGTTTCCATATGGGTATAACGAGACCCTTTGAAGAGGAAACTCATTGACTGGGGTTGATGTGTTTGGACTAAATTAATTAAAAACGGTAATGCTTCTGTTTGAGAGGCAAAGGCATGTAACTTTGCTGCATTGGCTGAGCCCTGTTGTGCAGCGGTTGCAAACTCCCCGACCACAACCAATTGATCCAGCGGCAACATTGCTAAGTCGTGCCCTAAATCATGATGTTCTTGCCAACTGCTGTCACCGAGTTCCCCAATATCTCCCATCACCATGACTTTTAAGCCTTGCTGCTGCAACAAAACCTGTGCTGCTGCACGCATCGAAGTTGGATTGGCATTATAGGTATCATCAATAAATAAATGATTTTGGTGTTGAATAAAGTTCAACCGACCTTTCGCCCCTTGCGCTTGCTCCAGACCTTGTACAATATCATCCAGTGCAATACCAAGCGCGAGTGCAAAAGCAGTCGCTGCAGCGGCATTCTGGACATTATGCGCGCCTGCAAATGGCAAATTCACTGCACGCATCCCCTGTGGTGTATGCAAATTAAATTGCGCCGATTGAGGATGCAGCTGAACTTCGGTTGCAAATACATCGCCACCTTCACCAAAACTCAAGCTTGAATGTGCTTGTGCATTTTGGCGAATGGTCTCACTAAAATCATCCTGCGCAGGGACGATCGCAATCCCTTCAGGCAAGATATGCGCATAAATTTCAGACTTGGCACGGCAAATGCCCTCGCGTCCACCAAACTCACCCAGATGTGCGGTACCAATATTCAAAATGCCTGCCACATGCGGCTGCACCAAATTCGAGGTGTAATCAATTTCACCTTGATGACTCGCGCCCAACTCCATCACAGCATATTGATGCTCAGGACGTAGCTCAAGCAACATCATCGGCACGCCCAAATCATTATTCAGGTTGCCACGGGTAATTAAGGTCGGTGCCAAACCAGATAAAATACTGCCCAACATTTCTTTGGTGGTGGTTTTGCCACTACTACCTGTCAAAGCAATCACTTTGAGCTGTGAATTCTGTTGACGGCGATAAGCACCGAGCTGCCCCAACGCCAGACGGGTATCTTTTACGATCAACTGTGCAATATCTGCATCAACAGGATGTTCGACAATGGCAATTTGACAACCTTGCTTCGCAACTTGCGCGACAAAAGTATGCGCATCAAAACGCTCACCTTTTAAGGCAAGAAAAGCATCACCAGCTTCGGCATGACGTGAGTCGGTTAAAATACGTTTAATTTCACCTTGTGGAATATTGTGCTGAAACCACTCGCCTTGGGTCGCTTGTTGTAATTGTTCTGCGGTCCAAGCTTGTAATGGAACGGTACTGGTCGTTGAAGTATGCATATGCTTTATTTACCTTTTAAGCTTATTGCGCAGAATATGCTGAATCGACAGAATGTGGCTGTGCAGCAATCGCAGACTGCACCTCAACCACATCATCAAACCAGTGACGAACCCCATCAATCTCTTGATAGTTTTCATGTCCCTTACCTGCAATCACCACAATATCACCCGCTTGAGCTTGTGCGACTACAAATTTAATCGCTTCACGACGATCATGGATTTCATGCATCACATGTTCTGTAAAGTGAATCCCTTGTTTCATGTCTGCAAAAATCTGTTCAGGATTTTCAGTACGCGGATTGTCTGAGGTGAGAATCACAGGATTCGCATGATCTAGTGCAGCCTGTGTCATCAATGGACGCTTGCCACGATCCCGGTCGCCACCACAACCAAATACCACCCAAAGCTGCCCCGTGACATGACGCTTTAATGTCGTCAATACCTGAATCAAGGCATCAGGGGTATGTGCATAATCCACCACAAATAAACGCTCTGCATCCTGAATCACCTGCATACGCCCCGGTGCACCTTGGAGCTGCGGTACAAACTGGACTAAATCCGCCAAGCTAAAACCGGCATACTCTGCCGCAATCAGGCTGGCCAATAAATTCTCAACATTAAACTGCCCAAGTAATGGACTTTGCACCACATAGTGACCTGTCGGAGCAATTAACGTAAAACTAGCTCCACTCAAACGATATTGCAAATCCGCAATATAATAATCCGCTGTCGTCTGAGTCAAAGAATAAGTCAGAATTTTAGGTTGTGCTGGATTGGCTTTCGCAGCATTCAACATCAGATGTGCATATGCATCATCAAGATTAATGACCACAGCCTTTAAAGTTGTGAATTTGAATAACAAAGCTTTAGCTTCGGCATACGCCTCCAAAGTCCCGTGATAATCCAAATGATCACGGCTTAAATTGCTATACACCGCGATTTCAAGTTCACAGCCATTCAGGCGGCCTTGCTCCAAACCATGAGAGCTGGCTTCCAATGCCACAAAACTTGCCCCCTGTTTAGCATAATCATGCAGGGCGAGTTGTAATTGTAAAGCATCCAAAGTGGTATGTGTTGATGGGGTTAAATTCGGCAAAATCCCATTACCCGTGGTGCCCATGACTGCGCAACCCTTGCCTTGTGAACTCACCAACTCTGCGATTAGACGTGAAATCGTGGTTTTACCATTGGTTCCTGTAACTGCAATTCCACGCAATGTGGTTACAGGATCAACTGCTTGCAAATATTGCTTTTGCCACTCACCCATCAAATAGCGCACATCTGGACAAACCCACTCATTCGCAAAACCTAAAGCAGTCTCGCTAATGATCGCCAATGCACCTGCATCCAAAGCATTTTGTGCAAATTGGCGGGTTTTTTCAGGTTGGCTATAACTACTCAGTGCAATAAAAATCTGCCCTTGTTCAACCTTGCGACTGTCTAGACAAAAGCCTTGAAAAGGCTGTGTATACCAAGCCGCATCGATGTTGATCGGATGTATCTGTTGAAAACGAATCGACATAATCTACCTACGGATTGGATTTTATAGAAGTATCAAGGGGCTTATCTAAAGGTACGTTCAGTAAACGTAAGGACTCTTGCATAATACGTGCAAATACGGGTGCTGCCACCAAACCACCGTAGTAGCGACCTTGTGGATTTTCAACCACCACAATCATGGCTAAACGAGGATCACTGATCGGCGCAACCCCTGCAAATAAAGCACGATATTCGCTGTTTGAATAGCCTTTACGGTCGGCACGTAATTTATGTGCCGTCCCTGTTTTACCGCCGACACGATAACCAGGGATTACCGCTTGTTTCGCGGTTCCGCCTGGCATGGTTACTTGTTCAAGCATGGTCAGTACTTGATCCGCAATTTTAGGGGCTAAGACTTGCGTACCTTCAGGGGCTTTGTCTAACTTACGCAAGCTCAAGGGCATTTGCACACCATGATTCGCCAACATGGCATAACCTTGTGCGACCTGCAAAATGGTCGCATTCAAGCCATAACCATAGGCCATGGTCCCTAATTGAGACGGATTCAGCTTATCGCCTGAATAAAGTAAACCAGCACTTTCACCCGGGAACTTCACCGCCGAACGATGCCCAAAGCCCGCACGCCTAAAGAAAGACGGTACCGTATCTTTAGGTAAAGAGAGTGCAATCTTGGCCGAACCGACGTTCGAAGATTTAATAATCACGCCAGAAACTGTTAAGGCACCATAGTTATGCGTATCACGAATGGTATGCCAACCTAAACGCATTGAACCTGGTGAAGTGTTGACGATGGTATTTGGGGTATATTTACCACTTTCCAACGCCGCAGCCACGGTAAAAGGTTTCATGGTTGAGCCTGGCTCAAACATATCAATCGCGCCACGGTTACGCATCGCATCTTTGTTGCTAAGACCATTTTTATCGTTCGGGTTATACGATGGCCAACTGGTCATCGCCAAAATTTCACCCGTTTTGACATCCACCGCAATCGCCGTTGCTGAGCGGGCATTATTGGCCACACCTGCCGCAGTCAATTCACGGTACATAATATATTGCAAACGCGAGTCGATACTCAGGGTGACATTTTCACCCGACTCGACTTCTTTAATGACTTCAGAAACTTTGAGGCGGTTGCCCTTTTTATCCCGAATAATTTTTTGCTCGCCATCAACACCTGACAACTGTTTATTCAGCTGCATTTCCAAACCTTCAATCCCCACCCCTTCACTATTGGTCAACCCAATAATCTGAGCATTCGGTTGTGGCTGCGGATAGTAGCGCTTATAGCTTTTCTCTGCATAAACACCTTGGAAATTACGCTTAGTGATCAAGTCCGCTTGTTGCGGTGGAATTTCTTTTTGTAAGACCAAATAGCGTGAGCGTGGACGCGCCTGCATTTGTTTTTTCAAATCTGCACGATCAACCCCAACAGCATCTGCCAACTCATCAAGATTCAAGTTTTTATCAGGCAATTGGCGTTTTAATTTACGGTTATTCGGATCTTTTTTCAGCTCCGCGGTAATTTCATCAAATTGCTGTTTCGTGTCCCAATAATCTCTCGGGTCAATCACAATTTTCATGATCGGCGTACTAATCGCCAAAGGTACGCCGTGACGATCACTGATCACGCCACGCATCGCCTCCAATCGCTCCGTCCGCAGAATATTGGCATTGGCTTTATTTTGCAGAAAGTCTTTATTGACCACCTGCACATAGAAAGCACGCGCAATCAGCACCACAAAGCACAGCAGCACAGTGCCCCAAAGCAAGTAAAATCGCCACATATCTAAAGTAAGGGTCGGTCTTTCAGAAATGGACTGCTGTTTTTTTCGTATTGGTTTGCTTCGCTTATCTGCCATACAGCATGCCTTATTTATCTTGCTTTGAAGTCATAGGTAAAGAAATCACAACCGTCTGTGTCGCTGGTGGTGAGAACATACGGAGTTGCGTCACTGCGCGTGAACCGATCTGGGCGGTTGCCCCAAAGGTTTGCTGCTCAATCAATAAACGCCCCCATTCTGCGTTTAAATCATCTCGTTCACGCATATATGCACTCAAGTCACGATAATCATGACGATATTCAAATACCTGAAATACCACCATCATTGCACTGGTGAACACCAGTGCAACGAGTACAGCATAAACAGCAACCTTTTTCAGTCCCTTTCTGCTACTTGATATCACGTCATCATCATTGTTGTTGTTCATTCTCAGCCTTTTTGCTCTAAACGCTCTGCCACACGTAGCCACGCACTACGTGAACGAGGATTTGCTTTTACTTCTGCTTCACTCGCACGAATACGAGAGACTTTCTTTAAACGTCGAGTATCCACCTGTGCTTGAGGCATGCCCCAACCCGAATCTTCAGGTAAGCTCGATTCTTTTTGGATAAACTGCTTAATTAAACGATCTTCCAAAGAATGAAAGCTAATCACGGCCAATTGCCCCGTTGCTTTTAACAAACTGACAGCTTGCGGTAAAAAGCTCTCGATATCATCAAGTTCTTTGTTAATGGCAATACGAATCGCTTGGAAGGTTCGTGTGGCAGGATGCTTATGCTTTTCCCACTTTGGATGTGCTGTTTTGACCACCTCTGCCAGTTGTGCCGTTGTGGTCATTTCCCCTGCCAGTTTAATCGCTTTGGCAATACGGCGGCTATAACGTTCTTCACCATATTGGTAAATAATATTTGCGAGTTTTTCTTCTTCGATTTCAAGTAACCATTGTGCAGCTGTTGGGCCTTGCGAATTGTCCATACGCATATCCAGTGGCCCGTTTTGCATAAAGCTAAAACCACGTTCTGCCTGATCGAGTTGTGGTGATGAAACCCCAAGATCAGCCATGATCCCATCCACTTCAGTAATGCCAATGTTGGCAAGTTCTGTTTGAATATCGGCAAAACTGGCATGAATGATTTTAAAGCGCGAGTCTTCTTGTTCTAATTGTGCAGCAACTTCAAGGGCTTGTGGATCTTTATCGAAAGCATAGACACGCGCATTGGCATCTAATTTGGACAGTAATAGCTGGGTGTGTCCGCCACGACCAAAAGTCGCATCAACAAAAATACCAGTATCGCGACCTGCCAATACGCCATCAACGGTTTCATGAAGTAAGACAGAAATATGCGACATAAGAAAAGAATCAACAGCTGAAAATGTAACTGCACATTATCACCTTGTTTTATGCCAGTACCAAACGACTTTTTGTAGAGAATTCTTAACTTTTCATAGATAAAACCGTTTTCTTATCATTTTTCAGTCAATAAAAAAGCAAATACAGTTGGTATTTGCTTTTTCAATTTTTGCAATATGTTGAGTACGGATTTGGTTTATGGTTTTTCCGCATAGATTTGGTCAAATATCGCACCATTTACAAAATGGGTTTTTTGCGCCTTTGCCCACCCACCAAACACGTCATTAATTTTGAACAATTGAATCTTTGGAAATTGTTGTGCATATTTTGCCGCAACTTGAGGATTACGTGGGCGGAAATAATATTTCGCAGCCAAATCTTGTCCTAATGGTGAATAAAGGAAATTCAAGTAACCACGCGCTAGCTGACGGTTGCCATTTTTATCGACGGTTTTATCAACAATCGCAACTGAAGGCTCTGCCAAAATCGAAATTGATGGATACACAATTTCATACTTATCTTTACCTAAGCCTTGAGTTGCCAATAAAGCCTCATTTTCCCAAGACAACAGCACATCACCAATACCTCGCTCAGCAAAAGTGGTTAAGGAGCCGCGCGCACCTGAATCCAAGACTTTGACATTTTGATAGAGCTTTTTCACCAATTCACGAGCTTTCGCATCGTTACCACCCGGTTGTTTAAGTGCATAACCCCATGCCGCCAAATAAATCCAGCGTGGCGCTCCACCTGTTTTCGGGTTCGGGGTAATGATTTCAACACCTGGCTTGGTCAAGTCATTCCAATCACGAATATTCTTTGGGTTGCCTTTACGCACCAAAAACACCACTGTTGAAGTGTATGGTGCTGAGTTGTCTTTAAATTGTTTTTGCCAATCTTTACGAATTAAACCTGCATTGGCAATTTCATCAATATCATTGGCCAAGGCCAAGGTCACCACATCCGCTTGCAAGCCATCGATGACTGAACGGGCTTGTTTACCCGAACCACCATGCGACTGCTTGAAATCAACCTCTTGCCCTGTTCTTTTTTTCCAGTACTGACCAAATGCCTGATTATATTCTTGATAAAATTCACGTGTCGGATCATAAGACACGTTTAAAAAAGTGGTTGCCGCTTGCGCCACACTATTTAGACCCAGCGCCAGCAATGCCGCTGCAATAACTGTTTTCATTTATTCTTTCTCATTTCGCCCCGTTTGTCACCACTATATTTCTTTAAAAATAATTTACAATCATATAGTTATATCAATTAATTTATTACTATTCTGTTTTTAAGATATAGCCACAGCCTGTATTTCCTGCATTAAAAAAAATACTCAAGCAGTTATTTTTATGTCAAAATGAGAAAAATTATCATTCTCCACTTTTTCTACACATTTGCTTGCTAAATTCCACTTGTATACAAAGTAGTCGTTTTGCTATAAATACATGGCAGCATGTGTCAAATTTTAATATTTTTGTAAAAAGTGTGACGTAGTTATACTTTTTTATTAAGATTTATGTTTAAATCGTATTATTAAAGCAATACTATAGTTGTTTGGTTAGTCTTGTAGACTCAAAATCATGAAGGGGATGTGAGCAATGCGAGCATTAAAATTGAAAAAAGCACTGAGCCTAAGCATATTTCTAGCAGCGTCTGTTCAAATGGGACATGCAGCGGCAATTAAAGAAACGAATAACATAAAAACCATTGATAAATCTTCTTCGAGCCTGATCGTAAAAGCGCTTGATCAGCAAAAACGCAATACCAGCATGTTGCCATCGACAGATGATGAATTAAAAATGCTGAATACGATTCGTACCACACCGACACAAACCTTCTTTGCAAGTCAGCATGAACGTTTTTCCCGTTTCGTTCAAACTATATTCCAACCGCATACCTCTTAAATTTTAAATATGTGCCCCTTCACATATTTAAATCAAGCCTAGTCATGCCGTGACTAGGCTTTTTCGTTATAATCATTTCAATTTAAATTTAAGCTCCGATCATTTATGAAAGTTCGTACCCGTATTGCGCCGTCTCCTACTGGTTTTCCACACGTAGGCACAGCTTATATTGCGTTATTTAATCTATGTTTTGCCAAGCAGCACGGCGGTGAGTTTATTTTACGTATTGAAGATACGGATCAACTTCGCTCAACACCTGAATCTGAAAAAATGATTTTAGATTCTTTACGCTGGTTGGGTTTGAATTGGTCAGAAGGTCCAGATGTGGGTGGTCCACATGCCCCTTATCGCCAATCTGAACGTATGGGAATTTATAAACAGTACGCTTTGGAATTAGTTGAAAAAGGTCATGCTTTCTATTGTTTTGCAACCGCAGAAGAACTGGACCAAATGCGTGCTGAACAACAAGCGCGTGGTGAAACACCGAAATACGACGGTCGTGGATTAAAACTCTCACAAGAAGAAGTACAACGCCGTCTTGCTGCTGCTGAACCGCATGTGATTCGTATGAAAGTGCCTGAAGAAGGGATTTGCAAAATCAATGACCTACTGCGTGGTGAAGTGGAAATCCCTTGGGCACAAGTGGATATGCAAGTGCTGCTCAAAACGGATGGTTTACCGACCTATCACCTTGCCAATGTGGTCGATGACCACTTAATGGAAATCACCCATGTCTTGCGTGGTGAGGAGTGGTTACCCTCTGCACCGAAGCATCAATTACTGTATCAATATTTCGGTTGGGACATGCCAACGCTGTGTCACATGCCACTATTGCGTAACCCAGACAAATCGAAACTGTCTAAACGTAAGAACCCGACCTCAATCAATTACTACCGCGATATCGGTGTTCTACCAGAAGCCTTGTTGAACTATCTCGGTCGTATGGGCTGGTCAATGCCAGATGAGCGTGAAGTGTTCACCCTAGAAGACATGATTGAAAACTTTGATGTGCAACGTGTTTCACTAGGCGGACCAATTTTTGATGTTGAAAAACTCAACTGGCTCAATGGTCAGTGGATCAAAGGATTGACACCAGGACAGCTTTTAGACCGTTTATTGACATGGAAAAGTGATCGTCAAACGCTTGAAGATATTGCGGCTGCGATTCAGCCTCGTATCAACTTACTCTCTGAAGCCGTCAATTGGGCAGGTTTTTACTTCAACCATATGCCACAAATCAGCAAAGAACAGTTTGAAAGCAAAAAATTGACCGAAGAGCAAGTGCGTCAAAGCTTGCAATTTGCGATTTGGCGTTTAGAAAGTCAGTTTAGTTGGAATAATGACACAGTTAGCCAAACCTTGATCGACTTGGCTAATCAAATGGAAATCAAATTACGTGATTTCATGCCAGCCTTCTTTATTGCGATTGCAGGTTCGACCAGTTCAACGCCTGTGATGCAAGCGATGGTCTCTCTCGGCCCTGATTTGACTTTTGCACGTTTACGTCATGCCCTAGAACTTGTGGGTGGACCAAGCAAGAAAGAGCTGAAAGTTTGGGAAAAGCTAAATGAATCACTAAAATTGCCGAAAAATGATGCAAATAGTGAGACTTAATCCAGTTTAGTGATTGACGTGTGAGCGCATTCCCCCTAATATTGCGCTCACACATTCTGGGGTCATAGCTCAGTTGGTAGAGCGCTACAATGGCATTGTAGAGGTCAGCAGTTCGATCCTGCTTGGCTCCACCAGATTCTCGAAATCACAACACGTGACCGAGATGAAGTTAGACTTTTAGTCATTTGTGTGTTGCCTCATCTGTCCCTATCGTCTAGAGGCCTAGGACATCGCCCTTTCACGGCGGTAACCGGGGTTCGAATCCCCGTAGGGACGCCATATTCTTATCTAATAATTATATTTTTCTCACAATCTTTCTCAATCAGATTGCACATTTTCGAATTTTCCATAAAATAGCCGCTTCTCTATGCTTGGACAAATTGTCGTATGCAATCTTCCAACTCGAATACGCATTCAGAATCAAAAACATTAAAACGTGCCATGAGCACTCGCCATTTAGTTATGCTTTCTTTAGGCGGTGCAATCGGTACAGGTTTATTTTTAGGTTCTGGTGAAGTTATCGCTCAAACTGGCCCTGTGGGCGCAATTATCGCCTATGTGTTAGGTGGTTTAATTGCCTATATGGTCATGCTCTGCTTAGGTGAGCTTGCTGTACACATGCCTGTTGCTGGATCTTTTGGTGCATACGCTCAAAAATATATTGGTCCAGGCACAGGTTATATGATTTCTTGGGTCTACTGGCTCACGTGGACCGCAACCCTCGGCACAGAATTTACTGCCGCTGCCTTGCTGATGCAGGAATGGTTTCCACATATTTCGATGTGGATTTGGACCATTATCTTTGCAGTCACCATTTTAGGACTCAACCTCACTTCAACCCGAATGTTTGCCGAATCCGAATTCTGGCTGGCACTGGTTAAAGTCGTGACCGTGATTGCCTTTATCATTTTAGGTTTGTTGGCAATTTTCGGTTTGATTTCATTCAATGGTTATGAGTCAGCACCGTTATTCCATAACTTGACCGCACACGGCTGGTTCCCGCAAGGGCTAATCCCCATCTTTACCACCATGCTGATTGTTAACTTCGCCTTTTCAGGTACAGAGTTAATTGGTGTGGCTGCAGGTGAAACCAAAGATCCAGCTGAAAATGTGCCAAAGGCCATCAATGCCGCAATCTGGCGTTTATTGATTTTCTTTGTGGGGACCATTATTGTGATCAGCGCCCTATTGCCATTCCAAGTCGCTGGCTTAGGGGGAGAAGGGGTAAGTAGCAGTCCTTTCGTCACGGTATTTAACTACATTGGTATTCCTTATGCCGATGATATTATCCGTTTCGTGATTATTACCGCACTCCTTTCTGCTGCCAATTCAGGTCTCTATGCGGCATCACGCATGATGTGGTCTTTGTCAGATCAACGCCAGCTCCCAAGTGTTTTCTCACGCTTATCAAAAAGTGGTACACCGATTATTGCATTGGTCGTGACCATGTTTGGCGCGATTCCAGGTCTGTTATCAGAGCATTTTGCGCCTGAGACGATTTTTAAGAACTTATTGGGCGTTGCGGCATTTACCATGGTCATCGTGTGGATGAGTATTTGCTGGAGTCAATTTAACTTCAGACGCCAATGGTATAAAGCGGGTCATACAGCAAAAGATTTAAAATTTGCTGCTCCCCTTTATCCGATTGTACCGATCTTAGGCTTTATCTTCTGTTTTATTACAGGTTTAAGTATGGCAGCAGACCCTGAAATGCAAGCGGGCTTTATTGGCTGCTTATTATTTATCGCAGCTTGCTATTTAAGCCATTACGTTTTTTATCGTCATCGTAAATAAGCAATACGCAAAAAAATGCAGCTTAGACTGCATTTTTTTATGTCTGTTAAAACCCACATTTTCTCGGTATTTTTTGCTTAACTGCTTATTTTTGATTATTTATTCCGCAACATGTTTTATTTTTAGACACTTATCCGCTTTTTTTAGATTTTATTGAGAAAAGTGTTTGACACCCTATCTAATTCACCCTAATATACGCCCACCTCTGAAACGTCCCTATCGTCTAGAGGCCTAGGACATCGCCCTTTCACGGCGGTAACCGGGGTTCGAATCCCCGTAGGGACGCCACTAAATTCGAGGAAAAGCAAAGACAAAATCTTTGCCGAGAATTTAGGCCTAGCGATCAATATGTTTTACATACGACGCTCAGGTAAATTTCCTCAAATATGTCCCTATCGTCTAGAGGCCTAGGACATCGCCCTTTCACGGCGGTAACCGGGGTTCGAATCCCCGTAGGGACGCCATTTTCTCCAAAGCTCTGCGTTATTCTTGTCGATTTCTTCCATGACTAAGCAGAGTGTTTGGTACTGATCAAACCCAGCATATTCAGCCATTTGCATGACTTGAACTGTGTTGGGTTTTCTTCTTTTTGCTCTCCAGTCAGAAATTACTGATGGTGTTAGTTCTAACTCCCAAGCTAGCTTCTCATAACTTCCAAAGCGTTCTTTACACTTCTCTATAAGCTCGTTCAGCATTTTACACCTCTTGATTTTTCGCATTTATGCGAAGTATATTCACTTCGCATAATTGTAAAGATTTTTTTTGCCATTATCTTCGCATTTTTGCGAAGTTAAACAAAAAGAATAAGGGACAGTACATGACTGAACAAGAAATTAAGTGTTACGAAAACATATCACGACATATTCACGGCAAAGGCGTTGAAATGCTTCAAGGTGGAAATCCTTGTTCTTCTGTTGTATCTGTCCTCTTCTATGTTGAGGACATACTCCGCCATCAGGGAATTGAATCTGCTGTTGTATCAGCATTATGTGATGATCTAGAAAAACACAATCGAGAATCAATCGAAGCATTACGTGAATTAGGAGATTCGACCTATGGCTACTAATTCACTGCATACAAATGGCACTTTCTCCACATTCCCATTGTGGGGGAAGTTATTTGCAGAGGCTGGTGTTAGCCCCCTTAGTAATACGGGGGAAAAGTTGGAGCTGGCTCAACAAGCATTAACCAATCTACGAAAAGCAAAATTAGAACAAATGGTAGCTATTGATGATGACAGAGAAAAAGCTGTACTCATTGCAAAATTTGACCATGAGATGGCATTAGTCAAAGAAGCCATCAAAACAGGATACCGTGATTACCCATTACTTGATACCAAAATGGTGTTAACTGATGATGGTGAAAAACCAATTTTATTTCGTAGGCCTGCAAATAATGAATTAGCTGTCATTGATTGGCTTAATTTTACTATTCATAAAAGTACGTTTGATTCAATGAAACGTGAAAAGCTTCAAGGCTACCGCCATTTAGCAATAGATAACTGTTTAGTGACAAATTCAGATTATGTATATGCCTGTGGTGAAGTCATACAAGACATTTTCGGTTTTGGTATTGAATGCAAAATGAAAAACGGCATCAACTACTACAATGAAGCTTACAAGCTTGAAAATGGTTGTGGAACAATCTGCATCGGTGGTCAAAACGATACCATCATGATCACTATTACTGGTGTCGGTTGCACACTTGGTAAATATGGCTGGGAACAAGACTTACATGCATGGCTAAATCTTTTTGCTCATCGTCCAAAGATCACACGTATAGATTTTGCTTTCGATGACCTAGAGTCAAAAGTCGCTTCAATCCAATGGGGTTATGAACAAAAAGATTTAGGTGGCTATAAGTCAGGTGGACGTCCACCTGCATTTAATATTATCGGTGATTACTGGTCACCTGATGGCTCTGGAACCACGATATACATTGGTAAACGTACCTCTTCCAAGTTTTGCCGTATTTATGAAAAAGGTAAGCAACTCGGTGATAAAGAATCTGACTGGACACGTGTTGAAGTCGAATACAAAGCCCATGACTTTCATATTCCATTGGATGCCCTATTACATCCCACTCAGCATTTTCTAGCAGCTTATCCATGCTTTCATGCATTTGACCATGAAACAGCACCAGTCAAATTTGAAATGATTAAAAAAGCTGCTGAAATCACTTGGGAAAAAGCTATATCAATTACTCGTCATCAGTTCGGAAAATATCTATCTGCATTCCGCTCATTCTATGAAGATGACAGCTTTTTACTCGACATCCTCACTGAAGAAAAATTTGATTACCCAACTCGGTTAAAACCACTTTATCTCGATTATTCACAATCCATGCCCCCTACGCCATTGCCAGCGTAGGACACGGCTCTAACTTAGGCTATTTAAGGAAAAATAATATGAAATTCACAACTGAAAGTTTAATCACGGGTGCAAAAGCCTACAACAACACAATTGATGGTGTACAGCATAACTTTACTAAGTTATTTGTTATGACAGACCTAGCAGATCAGTCAGGTGTAGGGGCTGCTACTGTTGAGTACAAATGGGGTTCTGCGGACAACATTAAAAAGATTATTGATCTTGATTTTCCATTAAAGGCAAAACTTTCAATGGAAATTGTGACCACTGGAACTCGTCAAACAACAATTATTCATGACGTTACACCACTGATTCAAAAGTGAGTTTTTTAGTTTATTGCTGTGACAAATGTGGTGCTTACTTCTTCTATGAAGAGGTACTAAAACAGCATGAAATACAATGTGATGGATGATCTTAATAATGACTCAATGTGAATTAGCTTTAGAGCTATCTAACACTATAAGTTATGTATATCTAACTCTTGGTTTCTTCGGTGGTTTTTTATTTTCAATGTTTTTGGTTTCTAAAGTTAAAAAGAAACCAAAGTTTATTGATTTTTGTACAGGTCAAGGCATCAAACGTCTTTATCGAATAGGTCCACACTATTACACGAAAGATGATTACGACAAAAATTTAGATGCTAGAAAAACATACGGGGAAATTTAAGTGATGAAAATTTACTACGGTTATAAGTTTTCAAAACTTACTCGTGTTTATAAAAAAACTCCATTTAAACCTTTGAATTTGGTTCGGATAGAAACTTATCTCAAGCCAATTAATGATGGAATTTAAGAAATGCACGTTTGCAAGACTTTATCACAGCCAAATGAATCGGGTCTGCAAACATGCGTGGAATGGGCAACCTTTACTTACCTTGACCTTTTCGAATCGCTAGCGATTACGAAAAGTGAAATGGTAATGATTGGTAGCTCATTAATCGGTATAGCTGCTGTTTTCATTGCCTATGCAGTGATTGCAAAAGCTGTAAAACAATTCTAACCAACGGGAATAATACCATGGAAAAATTAACAGTCATCAAAAAACGTGGTGCTTTACAAGTAGCACATCAACCAACGCTTGCTACGCATATTAAGCAGGCACTAATCATTGCTACTGGTTCAGCTTTAGCATTTCATGCCAATGCAGCAAGTTCTATTGATGCACAAGGTCTAACAGATGAGATTGAAGGGGCAAAAGCAATTGTACAAGCGTTGTTCGGTGCTGCATTAGTAGTTCTTGGCGTGTTTGCAGGCTGGCGTTACTTAAAGCGTGGTGCAAACTCAGCTTAATCTAAAACTAAACAATTACCGCAACTTTCAAGCAGTTGCGGTATCTCAATTATTTAAAGGTGACGTGATGGAAGAAGCAAGCGTTGTTAACTGGATACCAATTGTTATTGTTTTGGTGGCATCATGGATTGTAATAAGAAATTTTTAAGAAGAATTCTTAAACGCTCATATATTTGTTTTTTATCTTTGGTAGTTGCAATATCTCCAGCATTCGCATCAGCATCTGCGTCTTATACCTACAATTCTCGCCACAAGATTGATCAAGGCTGGAAATTTGTACGTTCGATTGCCTCATCAAATCTTGTAAAACGTAATGTTTATGGCTTAGTTATAAGTACAGCAGTTGTTTATTCGGGAGATAAGTTAATTACTGAATATAAAGCGGGTACCTTTGATGCTTCTATTGAAAATTTAAAACATGCAGTAGCCTCTATGTACGTTGCAGGTATAACTGCAACAGGTAAATTAAAAGAGTTATTTGATACTCTTGCTACAAAATATACCTGTGATACCAATAACAACTGCCAAACTGCAACTAATATTTATAGTGCTAAATTTACTGATGGTACATTCTTCAAAACTCAAAATGGCACTAAAAAGTATTACTCTGTTAATGATTTTGCAAAACAAGAAATATTTGATGCTTCGGCTCATACATCATTTAGTATCGTTGGTTTTCAAGAAGGCGCTAATGCTTTAGAAAACTTACTTGCCATGCCTACTAACGGTGGTTCTCTAACACTACTTGTTCAAGTGAATTGTAAAATAGATGGAGCTTGGTGTGGTCTCGATACTCAAGGCAACCCCAAAACTGAAGATGTTATTTCAAGTACTGTTTTAATTATAAAACCAAACGATAAACCATCATCTATTCCTACTTCAGGCTCTCAAGTTACATCCACTGAAATTGCACAAGATGTGATTCTTGACAATTCTCAGGATCAAGCACAAAACATTGTAAATACCTGCTTTGCAACGAATTGCTCTGAAATTCCAATTATTGCCAATCCTCCTTCAAACGTTCCTATTTCGACTACGGTTGGAGGTGTGCTTGTTCCCAACTATCCAGCACCAGATATTATTTATAATCCTAAAACAGGTGAATGGATCGACTCAAAAACAGGTGAAAATATTACAGATGTGGTTGCTGATCCAAATAACAATACATCTGTTAATCCTGTTGAATACTCTTTATTTTGTGAATGGGCTTCATCTGCATGTGAGTTTTTTGATTACGTTAAAACAAAAGTAAATTCAGCTGAAAACTACTTCAAAGATGTACCTGAAAATAATACAGAGTTAGATATAGGGGCTGTCCCTCCTGTTGATATTGATACTAATATTAAATTTAACGGTCAATGCCCTACACCACTGACGTACGATTTTACCTACGGTGGGCAAACACAGTCTTTTGGTATACAAGACTTCACCCCTTTTTGTTCAATGCTAAATGACATATTTAAACCAATATCCATAGCTGTTTCCTCATTTGTGGCAGTACTTATCATCGCTGGAGTACGAACCAATGAGTAGCCTAGCGACATTATTTTCATCTTTGCAAAAAGGCTTTTTAAAAAATGTGCTTACTGGTGCAGGTATTACTCTAGGCACAAGTGCAGCATTGTTGATTGTTCTTAATACAGCGGTTACTACGTTTAAAAGCTCATTGGGTGGTATTCCTGTGACTGTCCTTAATCTTGCTGGATTAGCAGGCTTTGACTATGCCTTTTCCATCATCTTAGGAGCAATTGTCACCAAATACGTTCAAAACTCATCAAAACTAACTCTAAGAAAAATGTAGGTGCAGTATGAGGACGACGAGGAGCTTCGACGAGGAGGACGATTGCTGCACCAAAGGAATTATTGAACTATGGCATTAAATCTAGTGACTGGTGTTCCAGGTGCAAGCAAAACCGCCTACGTTGTGACACAGCTTGATAACATTGAACGCCATAATAAAATCAACTTGCAAAAAAATCAGTTAATCTTTCAACATAATGAAAAGCTCTTTAAAAAATATAGCGATGATTTTTCTTACTATGAAATTGAAGTCGGTTCAGGTCATGAATTAAAAAATGAAATTGAATTTTTACCTGATAATTATTTTGATTTTTTGAATCAAGACTTTGATGACTTACGCCCTGATTACTATTTTCTTCGTTCTATTCGATACAATGAGATTATAGAAAGGATTGAAGATCGGGAAGGTGAGCAAGGGTTTAAAGCATTTCAGCCTGTTCGAACGATTTACAGTAATATTAAGGCTTTAAAAATTGATTATGTTAGAGCCAATGTCTATGACTGGCGGGACTGCCCTGATGGTTCAATTATCGTTATTGATGAGGTACAGCTTGTAGAACCATATTCAAATACCAAAGTTAAAGATGAAATCGTTATGGAATTGACGACACATCGACATCGTGGTTTTGACTTCTATTTTATTACTCAAGCCCCAAGCTTATTACACCCAACAATTAAAGAACTTATTGGCTGTCATTTCCACATTACACGTCCATACGGACGTACACCAAAGATATATCGTTTTGGATCTTGTAGACAATATCCCAATACATTAGTTAATAAGCTGAATTTTGAAGCCAAATTTGATTTCAAGCCCCAACAGCGAATTTTTAAACTCTATAAATCAACCACGATTGATACCCACAAACCAAGACACCCTAAAGGTTTGATTCTCTGGGGTTTATTTATTCTTGGTGCCTGCTGTTTATCTCTATATTCATGTTCAGGTGTTACTAAATCATCATTATCGCCTTTCAAGAGTGATAAGCCCTCTTCTACTTATGAAAATAAACAAAATGTTGATACGTTGGATTTAAAAAAACCGTCAGATTCAATTCAGCCTATTTCTGATCCACAAATAGTTGAACACAACAGAGTTGCTATAGTCGTGGAGTCTTCTGATGATTGTATTGCCAAAAATTCGTTCGGCGATAGAATAGATATAACAGTTGAATCATGTAGAAATTTATCAAGAAAAAATAGTTTGATGTCTTTTTCTAAGTTACCACGCCAGATGCCTTATGACCCATCAGAAAACAATTTAGATTATAGTCAACAAACTCAGATAGAATATCGAAAAGATACTATTTCTACCCCTAATATATAAATTTGCCGATCGGCAACTTTTGGAGCTTTCATGAAAGATGATCACTTTCTAACAGAACAAGAAATAAGTGAGTTGAGAGCAGATGCAAAGAAAGCATCAGAACTAGCTAGAATCTTATTTAAAGAGGCTACTAAATTTGAGAATTCAGAAGAAAAAGTAAATGATCATGAAATTAAATAATTTTATACCTGTTGTATTGTTGATGACATCTGGATTTTCATCTGCTGAACAACCTATTAGCTTGGAACAGTATAGAAAAAGTATTGAATTTAAATTAAGTACTTTTGATGATTATCAGAAAAAAATGGATCAATTTGAAAAAGAAAAAAGAAACTTAACAAGGCAAGAAATTTATGATCATTCTTGTTATATTCGTGATTTTTATGAATCGACATCATCATATATAAATAAATTTCCAGAATATAAAATTCAAAGTAACAACTATGAATTTAAAAATGGTTCTAATTTCTCTCAACTTGAATCTGCTTATTCTAAATATCAAGATTTAATCACTACCAACAATATTAAATGCTCTGATGGGTTTGTTCCACCACCCTATGCTTATAATCTAGCAAAGTGGAAAGAACTTCCCAAAGTCACAGGTGCAAGCAATTTAACACTTAATTATATTGATAGCGAAGATATAAGTATAATATCTTGGAAGCCATTAATTAAATCAGTAAAGACTCGTGAGATTTTTAAAAAATATCCCGATGATATTTATATAGAAAATGACTACATCTTTTATTGTGAGACTAAAGAATTCTCTACAACCCGCTTTAAAATTTATAGGCATGTCAAAGGCGAACCATTAATCAACAATGAAACAAAGTATCCATCTCCTTACAAAAAAGAATCTGTTACGGGTACTATTACCCCAGTTTTTGATTTTACATGTAAGTAAATTACAAAAAGGATCACCTGTGGTGATCCTTTAAAAACTGAATTATTTTGTTACAATACTGAATTTTTCATTTGTGGTATATATTATAAAAAAACATAAATAATATAATTTACAACTCGTTATTATTGAAGAAATTTAAAATATAAAATCAAATAAAAGTATTGCAAATATCTACATAACACTCCAACAAACAACAATATTGTCAATAATTTAGAGTGGTATTACGATAATTTAAATTCATCCAAATGGGCATTCAACATGAAAAAATTGAAATATGATTTATTCTTATCTGAGAAAAACTGGAATTTAACTCACTGTGAAATAACTTATCATGACGAACTTAATAATTCTTTTTATGGCTATGCACATATACAATCAGATTCTCATATGTTCATTAATGTAGATTTCTTAATTAGAAAGCAAAATATTGATTTTAATGAAATACGGCTATATGACAGCGAAAAAAATGAAGTGCAACTAGTAGATTATGATCAATCAGATTATCACATTTACAGCTTGGTTGAAGATGCAGTTGAATCGACCAATATTCGTTCAAATATTTCAAGATTAAAATATGAAAGAAGCACTAGAAAAATAAAAAGTATTAGTTTTAATAAAACCCAAGAAGCTAATTTATTAAAATTTGTAGAATCTTTACCAGATTTCTCCTCATTTGTTAAAGAAAAAATTTTAATAGAAATAAAAATAGAGAACTCTTATTCCAACAATTTATGCTTAGATTTGATTGATGCAATTGATTATCTTAACCTAATTCATGAATGTCTACAGAGTGAAGATGTTTTACTTAGAAAAAATTTTGAAAATTTAAAAGATAATTTAGAGCTTATTTTAATAAAAGCTAGAGCTCAAAATCTACCAACACCATAATCTTTACTTAAGAATCCAACCATCAACCTACTAATGAATAGCGATAACACGCTATTCATTTAGTCCGACTTTTTTAAAATTTACTATGAATATTCAAGAAATTATGATTTTTTATTTGAGAAATGGTTTGTTCCAATCAAAACATGAATATCTCGAAAAGTTTAAAAATTTAGAATGGTTTTATCAATTTGATGAAATAACAATTGATATTGTTCATGATTACTGTACGTACAGACAACTTGATGGAGTTAAAAATTCAACGATTAATAGAGAGCTACATGTTATAAGATCAGCTCTAAACTATTATTTAAAACATAAGCATAATGCTAATTTTAAAAATCCATTCAATAGATTCAAATTATTTGAACAAGATTTCATACCTCGATTTTTAAATGCAAATGAATGTGTACAGATTTTACAAAGTACTAAAAAATATAATAATCATAGATTACATGACTATGTACTTCTCCTTTTAAATACAGGCTGCCGTTCTGGAGAATTATTATCGTTGACTTGGGATAATGTCTTTATTAATGAAAAATATTTTATTGTTCGAAACTCATTATCCAAGAATAAAAAAACAGTCTACAAACCATTAAATGATGCTTCTATTTATGCCCTACTCCGACTGAAAAAGCATAAGAAGTACGTATTTTATAATGAAAATACCAATCACCATGTTAAGAGTTTCCGAAGAGGTTGGAAATGTGCAGTGGATCGAGCAGAGATTGGACATGTACGTATACATGATCTAAGACATACATTTGCGAGCTTTCTAATTAAACAAGGCATTCCGCTTTATCATGTTTCTCAACTTTTGGGACATTCCGATACGAGGATTACACAACGTTATGCGCATTTGGCACCTGAGAATTTGCATGAATGCTTAAATGTTTTGCCACAATTGACGCAAGATTACAAATCTTAACAATTATATTTTTAATATGGTGCCATCCCCTTTCACGGCGGTAACCGGGGTTCGAATCCCCGTAGGGACGCCAAATTCTGAAAAAGCCACTGCATTGACAGTGGCTTTTTTATTGCCTATTCAGTTCCAATCCCGACCTGAACTTCTAGTCGTCCAGACTGTACTCGTAGGCCACGGATCTCGAATTGATCAACCAGTTGTTGTACCAATTCACGGCTTTCTTGCAAGATATTTAAACCTGGTAAAATACTAAAATCGGTCAGGTTTAATAACTTATCTACCATCCACGAACGGTTATTAATGAAATCAATAAAGCCCGCTTCTTCCAAGTCGATATACCATAAGCGATGCCCTTCTTTTTGAATACCAGGCACATCACGAATCAGATGATTGATTAAGAATGGAATCGGTAAAGAATTAATTAACTCGAAGCTCACATTCCCAACACGACGTGCCGCCCAATTAGTTAAAGTGCCGCCATGGCGAATTTGTAGATCAAGATGTTCATCAACTTGGCGCAAACGTAAATACTTTTCCTGTCCAATACGACACTCTAAGACATTAAATTCGAGTGAAAGACGATACAGAAAACGCCGATAGTGCCCATCCAGTTCGATATGGAAGCGGTCATTACCACACTCAATTTTAATATCGTCAATTTCGCTACGATCCATGCGTTTGCGAATCTGATTATTCAGCAAGATCTCAGGTAAATATAGGGTCAGACTGCTTTTTCCCAAAGAAGCTCTGGCCATGGCTAAAGCAACCTGACGTGCCGCTTCACTGGTCTCCGAGACCATATCACGTACAGTATTGCGCACCCCTTCGACACCGCGTTTGGTGTGATGCGTGACATGATCCAAGGCATCTAGTGCTGCATCTGCCACCCCCGCAATATTACGTGAAGTATCGCTGGCAAATTCCACCGCATCCTGTGCATGCTGCAATGTTTTATTAATCAGTCGACGTGATAATGATGGTTTCTCAGCAGAGACTTCCGCATCCGCTGGCATAATATCGAACATCGCCTTTTTATCATCTTGTCGATTCAAGATGCTCTCCCTCTTCCCTTTCTTACCAGCTCATTTCTTATGAGCATCAATCTGCTTTCTGAACTTATTAGATGTTTTTCTGTAGATTAGCATGCTCTGCACTGCGATTTGCGTCTTTTTGTTGCATCGCTTCAAATTATTTACTACTTCAGAGCAACATCACTTTTACATACAATTCTATGGCTCATCAGCTTCACTAGGTATTGATCGATCTTCAGCACTCAGCGTCTGCATCTGACTCAAACGCAGCGCTTTATAGTGTGCCAATGCTGATTCAAGCTGCTGTACTTTCTCTTGTCCAATACCAAAATTAGGGAGTTCACGTAATGCCACCCATGCGGCTTGCATCTGCTCAAACTCACTGCCTTTCACCAGTTTTAGCGCCATCCAATCAGCGAGATCCTGCACGCGTTTTTGCATTTCAAACTGCAAGGCAAATAATCCACTGCTTAAGGCCGATACATCCAATAATCTTAATCCATTCCGCACTTGCTCAAACTGCTGGCTTTGTTGTTGCAAATATGCAGCTAAAACCTCTTGATTGAACCAGACGGCAAAAGCAATCATATTCTGAACAACCACATCACGTTGCTCATAGAGTGCATTCCGTTCAGGATGCTGTTTATTCAAACGGATATCACCTAAATATGCCATCAAGCCTTGTTGCAAGATGATCTGAATATAGCTCAGATCAAAATCATAGTTTGACTTCGATTCAATTGGAGTCAGTTGAGTAAGTAACACTTCATACTGAACAGGTTGCTGTAATAAGCACAAAATCTCTGCATTCTGTTGGATGGCTTGCCATAAACAAGTCAGCGGTAGATCAACTTGCTCTGTACTGCTCGTACCCTGTTCCAGAAAACGCTGCCATGCGGCTTGCATCGTGTTCTGTTGAACTAAACTTGTGAGTACACGCTGTGCTGTTAAAAGCTGTGGTGCAGTTGCAATCACGTCCCGACTATAAGGAATATGCGATGGCTTAGCGCCAAAAATGCCATTTAAGGATTTCCCCAGCGAATTTAGACCACGTCCCATATCTGCCAATAAATTGGTATTTGAAGCTCGTGTCCGCAGTATCGACTCGGGTAACAACAAACTGACCGCATGCTGTAATCGTTGGGCCTGGTTGTTCTGGTCAATCGGTTTCAGATGATGGAGCAACAGATGCAACGCATATTCAACATCACTCAGCTGCGACAGATATTCAGGCTGATTGCGACTTAACAGACAATCAATATAAGCATAAAAAGCAGTTTCATTGCGTTGCGGTGATTGTTGTGCCGCCCATTCATAGTATTCAATTGCTTGGCTATATTGTGCAGCCCCTGCGTAGGCTTTGGCCAGTGCAATCGCATGTTGCGCACTTGGATAATGTTGTTGGAAATAATGCAAAAGATCAATTTTCGGTTGTTGATCGAGACAGCGATCCAACTGACGTAGATAACCATTGATATGCTGCTGATTTGGCTGTTTCACAATGAAATTCAATCGATAGACCAAACACTGCTCATACCATGCATACTTGCGCGCATGCGACTCGTAGACGCTCAGCAGCTCATCTTCAATTAACTGAATTAATTGGCTGGCATAAAGAATGTCTTCATCATTCTCATGTCTGAATTGCCATTGCTTGGGTAAGGTCACCTTAAATAAACGCAGCAGAAAATGCGCACTGAGATCAGGACTTTGCATCGTCACCAACATTAACTTATCTTGGCTGGATAAATGCTCTTTGCCCTTCTGAATGCGGGATAATCGCAATTTTAGAATCTTGGTGTTTAACATGCGTTTCCTTTCGCATTATTCAACCCACTCATGTTGCAACTTAACAGACTGTCCTGACTTTTGCGAATGGCTTTAGACGAGCTGTCGCAAGGTTTTTAGGCAAATCTAAACGTCGGCTTGGGGACAGGATAAACAATAAAATAAGTAAATTTATGTATTTGAAAGGCTCAAGATTTTTGCTTTTGCATAATTTTCGCTAAAATGGACAAAACAGAATAGGAATCCTCTATGCAATACCGCTGCCCTAAATGTCAAAGCGTGAAAATTATGCCTGCCAGTCAGGGTGCTAACAGCCCTCGTCCGAATGTACCTAAAAGTTTAGTGCTTCTGGTTCCTGCCATTTTTATTTTATTAATTTTGGTCTTGATTAGTGTTGCAATGTGGATTTTTGGTAATGGTGCGGGTCAAGGTCTGCAAATCGCAACCGTTGTGGTGTTTGCGATCTGTGTGATTGCAGGGGTTCTGTTCTGGCGTGATCTACCTGATTTTAAAATTTCAATGCAAGCCTTTATGCAGGCACAAAAACATTGGAAATGCCGTGACTGCAACAATGAATGGCAGAATTAATTATTATTCCAAAACAAATCTTCACATCAGCTTAATGCTGATGTGAAGGATCTTGTTCAGCTTTCTCATCATGTTGATGGGTATGCTGGCAATTCATTTCTTCATCATCTTCAATTTGCAAGGTCACCTCAGCAATACCATGCTCATGCGATAACATTTCAATCGCAGCACGGTGCAATTGATTACGATCAACCTTCGGTGCAAACAGATGCACAGTCAAATGAATATTCTTCGAGGTAATCGCCCAAACCTTCAACTGATGGATACTCTCAACGCCATCCAATCCGAGTAAATCATTGCGCAGCTTTTCAATGTCGACCTCTTCTGGAACACCTTCCAGCAAGATATTGATACTTTGCTTGAGCAGAATCCATGTTCTCGGCAATACCCAGAAACCAATCGCAACCGCAAGAATAGTATCAACCCAATACCAATTGGTGAAATAGATCACCACAGCGCCCACGATGACGGCCACTGAACCGAGTGCATCACTCAACACTTCTAAGTATGCACCTTTCATATTCAGGCTTTCAGCAGCACTGGACATTAACAGCTTCATGGAAATGAGATTAATAATCAGACCCAAGCTCGCCACAATCAGCATGCCAACACTCTGAATTTCAGGTGGCTGAGTGAAACGTTGGTAGGCTTCGTACAGAATGTACATTGCTACAAAAAACAGCATCGAGGCATTAAATAAGGCGGCAAGAATTTCAAAACGCTGATAACCAAAAGTCCGTTTGTTATCTGCTGGACGTTTGGCAATTTTAATCGCCACTAAAGCAATCGCCAATGCAGCAGCATCGGTAAACATATGTGCTGCATCAGACAGTAACGCTAAACTCTGGGTGATTAAACCCGCAACCACTTCGACCACTAAGAAAGTTGAAGTCAGTATCAGCGCAATGGTGAGTTTTTTGATATTACCTTCAGTGACCGCTGCATGACTATGGTCATGCCCTTGATGTCCACCCATGTTGGACTCCTTATCATCATTAAATAAGACCTGTTGCAGTCTTAAAGTCAGCCAAAGCGAAAATCGCTTTGGCTGGTTCAGATTCTTCTTAATAAAGTGCTTCATTAAGAAGATAGCATAAACAGATTAAATTGCACTTTCCTGACGTTTACTTTGTTTCGCTTCATTCATCCAACGATACACCACTGGCAAAATCAGCAAGGTCAGTAAGGTGGATGAAATAATCCCGCCAATCACTACAGTGGCCAGTGGACGCTGAACTTCTGCCCCTGTACCAGTGGCAATCGCCATTGGGATAAAGCCAAGCGATGCGACAAAAGCGGTCATCAAGACAGGGCGCAAACGTAATACCGCACCATGCCATGTGGCGTAATGGACATCATATTGCTCTCGCAATTCTTTAATGAAGCTCAGCATCACCAGACCATTCAGCACTGCAACACCAGAGAGCGCAATAAAACCGACACCTGCTGACATCGACAAGGGGATATCGCGTAACCACAGCGCCACCAAACCGCCTGATAGGGCAAATGGCACGCCACTAAACACCAGCAAGCTTTCTTTAAAGTTATTAAACACCGCCATCAACAGAATGAAGATCATCAGCAATGCCAATGGCACCACAATCTGCATTCTGGCTTTTGCTGAGGCCAGATTTTCAAACTGACCGCCATAACCGAGCCAATAACCACTTGGTAATTTTTGCTGAGATAATTTCTGCTGCATCTCCCCCACAAATGAACCTAAATCACGGTCGCGTACGTTGGTGGTGACCACAACACGGCGCTTGCCATTTTCACGACTGACTTGCGCCAAGCCTAAAATATTCTCCACTTTTGCCACATCTTGCAGTTTAATCAAACCACCATTTGGCAGTTGAATTGGCAGCATGGCCAATTGCTGCGGCGTACGCATCACATCATCCAAACGCACCACAAAATCAAAACGACGGTCACCTTGCAAAATCTGTCCAACACTTTGTCCACCAATACTGGCAGCGACCAAGTCCTGAATGGATTTCACTGATAAACCGTATTGCGCCGCCAAAGCATGATCGATATCCACATTGAGTAAAGGTAAGCCATCGGTCTGCTCGACCTTGACTTCACTTGCACCCGTGATGGTTCTCAGAGTTTGAGCAACTTTTTCAGCCTCTTGGTTCAGAACCTGCATATCGTCACCAAAGATCTTGACCCCAATATCACTACGGACACCTGAAATCAGTTCGTTAAAACGCAATTCAATCGGTTGTGAAAACTCACTATTGTTGCCTGGGATTTTCTCTACATAGGCCAACATTCGAGTCCGAAGTTCATCGATGGTTTCCGACTTATCTGGCCATTGATCACGCGGTTTTAATAACACCACGGCATCTGAAATATTGGGTGGCATCACATCTGTTGCCACTTCGGCTGTACCCGTACGTGCAAAGATTGCTTTGATTTCAGGGAACTCTGCTAACAATTGTTTTTCAACACTTTCCTGAATTTTCAGTGACTCTTCAATTCCGGTACTTGGAGCACGCATTAACTGTAAAGCAAAGTCGCCTTCACTCAGTTGTGGCGCAAACTCACTACCGACACGCGAACCAATCGCAGCCGTTAAGACCAGAATGGTAATCGCACCGGCCACGACCACATAACGGAATGCATAAGCTTTATCCAGTAGGCTTTCATAACTGCTTTTTAACGTCGCCATCCAGCGACTTTCTTTCTCTTTGACCTCACCAGTAACAAATAGCGCCACTGCTGCTGGAACGAAAGTCACCGATAAAATAATCGCACCAATCAAGGCCAAGACCACCGTCATCGCCATTGGATGGAACATTTTCGCTTCCACACCCGCTAAGGCAAAGATAGGCAAATACACCACCATAATGATGATTTGACCAAAAATAAGTGGACGTCGTGCTTGCTTGGCCGCCAAGAAGACTTCGGTAAAACGTTCTGAACGGGTCAGGAGTCGACCTTTATGGTGCTGTGCCTCTGCCAGCCGTCGGATACAGTTTTCGACAATCACGACCGCACCATCGACGATAATCCCGAAGTCCAATGCCCCTAAACTCATCAGGTTGGCACTGATTTTCTGCTCCGCCATACCAGTTAAAGTGAACAACATGGATAAGGGAATAATACAGGCGGTAATCAATGCCGCACGGAAGTTCCCTAAGAATACAAACAGGATCACAATCACCAAGATTGCGCCTTCAATCAGGTTCTTCGCCACCGTTTTAATGGCTTTGTCGACCAAATTACTACGGTTATATACCGTTTCGACCACCACCCCTTCAGGCAATGAACGTTTGATTTCCTGCATTTTGCTGTCGAGTGCTTGAGCGATGGATTTACTGTTCTCACCCATCATCATCATGGCAATACCCAGTACGGTTTCTTCACCGTTATAGGTGGCACCGCCTGTTCTCAGATCATGTCCAATCGAAACCGTTGCAACGTCGGCAACACGGATTGGCAAACCATTCTTGGTGCTGACCGTGACATTCTCAATATCTTGTACAGTTTTCAACATCCCCGGAATACGCACCGTAAGTTGCTGACCATTTTCTTCAATAAAACCCGCACCGCGGTTTTCATTATTTTCAGTGAGTACGGTTTGTAAATCGGTTAACGGAATTTGCAGTTGTTGCAAACGTTTCAGATCAGGAGAAACCACGTAGGTCTTGTTATAACCGCCAATGGTGTTGATTTCTGCAACACCTGGCACACGTTGTAATTGAGGACGAACAATCCAGTCCTGAATTTCACGTAGGTCCATGGCCTGATAAGGCGTCCCATCTGCTTTTTTGGCATTCGGTTCAGCCTTGATCACCCATTGATAAATCTCGCCTAGACCAGTTGAAATCGGTGACATTTGTGGATCAATATCATCAGGCAAGGCGCTCTTGGCTTCCTGTAAGCGCTGGTTAATCAGCTGGCGCGCCCAATAGATATCAGTCCCATCTTTAAAAATCACCGTGACTTGCGATAAGCCATAACGGGAGATCGAGCGGGTTTGCTCCAAATTTGGAATACCCGACATGGCATTTTCAATCGGATAGGTAATCCGTTGTTCAACTTCAGGTGCGGTGAATCCACCCGCTTGGCTGTTAATTTGTACCTGTACGTTGGTAATGTCAGGTACTGCATCAATCGACAATTTTTGGTAGCTATAAATCCCGACCCCGATCCATGCCACTACAAACAGCATGACCCAAATCGCATTGCGGATTGAAAACTGAATAATCCGATCAAACAGACCTTCCGCGGGAGGAAGCTGCAGCTTATCGTTAGTGTCCATGCTCAGCCTCTCCCTTCTCGATCTCTGATTTCAAAAGGAAACTACCTTGACTGACATATTGTTGCTTTTCAGTCAGACCCGATTGGATTTCAACCCACAACCCATCACTTGAGTAATTACCCAGTTGTACTGGCGTTGGCGTGAAATGCATTTGGTCTTTTTCTTGCTTAGCAACAAAAACTGTGGCTTTGCCCTCGATCTGCTGAATCGCCGCTTTGGCAACACGGAGTACAGGCTTGTTGTCCGTGCCATCTAATAGTACATTCACCATCAAATTCGGTCGTAATTCTTTGGCTGGGGTTAACACTTTGGCACGTACCTGTAAACGACCCGTTTGTGTATCTGCTGCTGTGGTTAAAGTCTGGATTTGTGCTTTAAAGCTATTATTGGTTTGCAACGACTTAAACTCGATCTGTTGATCGGGTTGGACATTGATGTTATTCACACTTGGTAAAATAAATTCAATCCAAAGTTGATCTAGCTGATCAATCACAAATAACTGCTTATCTGCCGTAATTTGCTCACCCACCACAATATCTTTCAGACTCACCACACCGCTTAAAGGCGCGGTCAAGACATAGCGGCCCTGACTACCATTGGATGCACCCAAGGCAGATAAACGGCTACGCGCAGCTTGTACCTGAATCTGCGCCTGACGATAGGCATTGTAAGCACGTTGATAATCCTGACGTGCAGAAACCCCTTGCTCCCAAAGTTGCTTTTCACGTTGATAATCTTGCTGAGCGAGGGTTAACGCTTCCTGAGCAATACTTAAATTGGCTTGCTGATCCACCAAATCAGGAATAAATAGCGTGGCTAACACTTGTCCCTTCTTGACTTGTTGACCGAGTACCGCATTGACACTTTCCACACGTCCAGCAAAGGTCGCTGAAACATGCGCTTGCTGATCGGTATTGGTGACCAACTTGGCAGGATAGGCGAATTGCTGTCCGACTTCGCCCACACCGACCTGAGCCAGTTTAACCCCGTATTCAGTCATCTGTTTTGGACTAAGATTTAAACTGCCTTCCTCACTTTCCTCAGCATGCCCTGCTTCACCCTCAGCATGCCCTGCCTCACCTTCGCCATGGCTATCAGCCGTAGCAGCATCACTACTGGTTTTGTTCTTGCCTGTGAAAAATAATAATGCGCTGAGGACTAAGCCAACAGCAACAACCAGAATGACCCAAAACCACTGCTTTTTAGATTTATTTGTCGACATTATTCTGCTCCTACTACAGCGGGAAGGCTATTGGTATCTTTCCAAAGGGTTTGATTAATCTGATTTAATGCGTCACTCGAGCTCACCATGCTCGGCTCAATGCCCAGTGCTAAACTCTCTGCATCAATTTGTTTTTGCCATGCACTTTTAAGTAACTGCACTTTATTTAAACGTTGATCTTGCAATTGCATAGTGGCTTGCTGCACATCGGTAATGGCATATTTACCGACTTTAAAACCAAGCAGCATTTTCTCTTGTACCGTTTCAGACAGTGGAATTTGTCGTTGATTGACTAAATCGAACTGTTGTTTTAACCCTGCCAACTCTGCCGTTAAGGTCTGAATCGCATTTAGGTTTTGTTGCTTATAAAACTGTTGCTGCTTGACCAATAAATCTTGTTTGGCATTGGCAATTCGCAATGAATACTGTTGACGATTAAAAATATTCAAAGGGATATCGATGCCCACCCTGAACTTGTTATCGGTCGAATTGGTTTCGGCGCTTTTACTTTGCACCATGCCTAAATTCACGGTTGGATTCGGTCGATTAGATACTTTTAAATAATCGATATTGGCTTTTTGACGCACGATATCGAGTTGAATAGCACGCTCAAATAAGTTGTTCTGCAAATAATCTTGCAAATCTTTTTGTTGAGGCCAGACATTGCTTGCTTGGGTAGAGAAGCGATTATCGGTACTGCCCCACAGATTTGCCAACTGACGCTTTGCTGTGGCTAAAGCCAACTCGGTCTGCTGGAATAAACGCTGATTTTCAATATGTGCCATCAAAGTACGATCTAAATCGACTTGCGCAATACTGCCCGCTTTGAGTCTTAAACGTGTCGCGTCTAAAGTGGCTTGACTGGTTTTTAACTGCGCCTGAACCACATCATGTTCCAGCTCTAACACGACTACCTGCGACCACAGATATTTCACTGCCAACTCAAGTTGCGCATTGTATAGCTCTTGGTTGAGACCGACTTGAGAGGCTTGTACATTGGCAAGCTTCACCGCAGCACGGCGTTCCCCAAAAATATCAAGCTTCTGCGAAACACCAAACTCCAATTCCTTGTCTTTACCTGACCTGAAATCAGTTTGCTGAATCGAGATACTTGGATTCGCCCATAAACCCGCCTGTTTGACATTGGCCTCAGCAATTCCTTGCTGTGTTTGCCACACCCCCGTGCCAGCCTGATATCGTTTCACATCCTGCAAGATTTGCTCAAAATTCACATTGCGTTGTGCAGCCTGAGTTACAGGCTGCTGATTGGCATCCAGTAAAGATTCTGCGGCAATGGATGGACTCAAAATAGCAGTGCTCAAGGCAAGAGCCAAGACTGACCACGGCAATGACAATTGAGTAGGATTTTTTCGCGTACGCTGCTCAACTGCATGGATACGCTGATTTAAACTAGAAGACATATAAAGCCCCGCAAAGTAATAAGATTGCGGTGGGCTATTTTTCGGCTACCCCACCTATAGCGGGGTCAATACAGGGGGCGGATTGAGTCCTGTGAGATGTGGTGACTGGTAGGAATTAGACCAGTAATATTTTTGTTCTATGTCTTGGCTATGCAACATCGGTTCATTCACACGTTGCTGAACTTCAGCCACCACCACATGAAAACAAGATGGCAGATGATCATGATGATCTTGCAAGCTTAAGGGCATCGGCAAATCTGCTGCCACTTTATCAAATGCTGCACGATGTTCCGCTATTGGTTTCTTTTCAGAAGCATGATGCCCAAAATGATTCAAACTACTGTACTCACTGACCGTTTCATGCGCACAAAAAGCTGCCGCCACATTCCAGAAACTTTGGAACATGAACAAACTCAGCAAGACGGTCACGAAAACAGTTGAGCGTTGCAACAGCACACCCTTACAGTAAATTGCACAAAGGCACTATAGCAGGCTATGCCAATGTAATAAAATTACAAAACAATTTTCAGTGAGTTTCTCACTGATTTAAAACGTTTTTTGATTTTGATTCATGACAATAATGTTCTCTCTTACGGGTATCTTATGTATAAAACCTTCTCCCTTCTGGTCTTAGCCATTGCTTTAAGTGGATGCGCAACCACGCTACTTTCCACAGCCCTGCCCAATGAAAGTACTCAGGTTCAAACCACCATACTAAAAACCGATCAAATTCTGGCGCTGGGACAAGCCATTCATAATGAGAAAAACCAAGGGTTGGTCTTTATAGGCCAAGATTTTAACTATTTAATGACTGATGGTAGCACCGAACTCCTCAAGCTTTTACATGCCATTCCAACGGAACAACGCAGTCTAACCAGCCCTTCACCCTTGGTGTTGACCATGGATGACCCAAATCATTTTCACGGCGTATTACAAATTCGCTACCACACCCGTATGGTGGATCTCAATCCAAAGCAAAAAGAATTATTAAAATCTCTAGGTTTTAGACAAAATTTTGATTTGATTCAAAATCAAGAAACTGCGCCATATCCTTATATGAATGTGTTTTTTAAAGGACAACTCTATCAAGCGCTTGATCAACAAAAAATCCAACAGAAATTGGCACACCCCTATCCAATTACCCTACAACAAGAAACCACCCTCACCACCAAACATCCAGTCAAACGAGCAACCCGCATGGTACTCTACCCTTTGGCGATGGTCTTCGATGTGGTCACTGTTACACCACTCCTGATGTGGTCTGATTTACGGGGTGACTTTAATAAATAAATTCATCTTTAAAGCAGACGAGCACTCTGGAATAGTTAACTTTGCAAATCATCATTTAATCTTTATTCATTCTTATTACATAGCGCCTTGGTTATTTAAATCGCCCCGAAAAGGCCAAACGATATGAATAGAATAGAGGTTAAATACCTAAATTCATTTAAAATCTGATATACAAATAAAATCTTTACATAAATTACATTTAAATCTGATTTTATCTATAAATAAATCAACACAAGCTAATAAAAAAGATTTATATTCAAATCACAATAAAGAAAAAGCTTAAATGAAAGGAGACGGCTATGAACATCAATATCGTAAAACAACAATTGCGCTCATGTTTCCTGAGTTTTAGGAATAATGACCTTCTTTCTGAATCAAAACAAGAAATTAGTAAAGCTCAGTTTTTTGAAAATTTGGCTATTAATGAACATATTAAAGAGGATCATTACACCATTTCCTCAAATGACCGCAATGCTGTTTGGTATTTTCTACGTGCAGCCCTACGTGGTAATGCAGATGCAGCCTTTAAACTAGGCGAGAGCTATTTACATGGCGAGTTTGGTTTAGATAAAAATTATGGTAAAGCACAATATTGGCTAGAACGCGCAGCCCATTTAGGACATCCTGAAGCCAAAGGCTATTTATATAGCGCCTTTAGTGAATTAGCGTTTTCATAAGCATAAAAAAACCAGCTCGAAAGCTGGTTTTTTTATATCAGGACTTAACCTGTAATTTTTTTGTACTTGGTACGTTTTTGAGCCGCATCATCACCTAGACGTGATTGGCGGTAAGCTTCGTATTCTGCATAGTTACCTGTGTAGAACTCTGGCTGTTCATTCTCAAAAGACAAAATGTGCGTTGCAATACGATCCAGGAACCAACGGTCATGCGATACCACCATGACCGTACCTGGGAAGACAAGAATTGCATCTTCAAGTGCACGCAAAGTCTCGATATCCAAGTCGTTCGATGGCTCATCCAGCAAGATCACGTTTGCACCCAACTGTAAGATCTTGGCAAGCTGTAAGCGGTTACGCTCACCACCAGACAATTCACCTACACGTTTTTGCTGATCTTGGCCTTTAAAGTTAAAGCGACCAATATAAGCACGTGATGCAATTTCGTAATCACCAATTTTTAAGATATCCAAACCACCAGAAACTTCTTCCCAAACGGTTTTATTGTTATCTAAGGTGTCACGGATCTGACCGACGTAAGCCACTTTAACTGATTCACCCAACGTCACCGTACCTGTATCTGGTTGTTGTTCGCCAGTCATCATACGGAATAACGTGGTTTTACCTGCACCGTTTGGCCCTACGATACCAACAATCGCTGTAGGCGGTACAGTAAACGTTAAGTTTTCGTAAAGTAAGCGACCATCAAATGATTTGCTGATGCCTTCAACTTCTACAACTTTATTTCCTAGGCGTGGACCAGGTGGAATGTAGATTTCAGAGGTTTCATTACGCTGTTGGAACTCACGAGAGTTAAGCTCTTCAAAACGCTCCATACGCGCTTTGTTTTTCTTTTGCTGACCTTTGGCATTTGAACGAACCCATTCAAGTTCTTTCTTCAATGCTTTGGCAAAAGATTCTTCTTGTTTGTTCTCTTGCTCTAGGCGGGCATTCTTTTGTTCCAACCAAGAAGAATAGTTACCTTGATAAGGAATCCCCATGCCACGGTCAAGTTCAAGAATCCACTCAGCCACGTTATCCAAGAAATAACGGTCATGCGTAATCGCAACGATCGTACCCGGGAAATCTTTCAAGAAACGCTCTAACCAAGACACTGATTCAGCATCTAAATGGTTCGTTGGTTCATCAAGAAGTAACATGTCTGGCTTAGACAGCAATAAACGGCACAATGCAACACGGCGACGTTCACCACCTGAAAGCAATGATACATCCGCATCCCAAGCTGGGAGATTCAATGCATCAGCAGCAATTTCAAGCTGGTTATTCAGGTTATGTGCATCCCATGCATGGATGATTGATTCTAATTTTTCTTGCTCTTTCGCAAGTGCATCAAAATCTGCATCTGGTTCAGCATATTCAGCAAAAACTTGATCAAGACGCGCTAAAGCATCCAGTGCTTCGCGTACACCATCTTCAACGTTACCACGAACGTCTTTGCTTGGATCAAGTGGCGGCTCTTGTTCTAAATAGCCGATTTTGATTCCTGGTTGTGCACGAGCTTCACCTGAGAAATCTTTATCTACGCCAGCCATAATACGGAGTAAGGTTGACTTACCTGCACCGTTCAAACCAAGCACACCAATTTTTGCGCCTGGGAAAAATGATAAAGAGATGTCTTTTAAGATTTCGCGCTTCGGCGGAACCATTTTCGACACTCGGTTCATCGTATAAATATATTGGGCCACGCAGGACTCCTCAATTGAAAAACCAATACATCGCAAATAAGCGAATAAAATAATCGGGCGTATTATACGCTGAAAACCCAATTGACTTGAAGTTATGTTGGGATTTGTTTGCCTCGAACAAAGGATTTTCTTTTTCAAGACATTACAAGCTTGAATGATTTCACTTTTCCTAAAACCGCGACCAGAGCGAAAGCATGGTCTATATCACCCAAAATGCTATACAGCGCAAAAAATATGCACCATTTTGAATAAAATATGCGCTAGACTCGATCAGTATTTAACTCACGTAGATGATGTAATCATGACCTATAAAGATGAAACTTTAGCCATTCATGCGGGATATTCACCAGAAGCAACCACCAAAGCCGTGGCGGTACCCATTTACCAAACCACGTCTTATGCCTTTGATAATACCCAACATGGTGCAGACTTATTTGACCTCAAAGTGCAAGGTAATATCTATACACGGATCATGAACCCGACCACAGCCGTACTTGAACAACGTATTGCGGCACTTGAAGGTGGAATTGGTGCATTGGCTTTAGCCTCTGGTATGGCTGCAATCACTTACGCGATTCAAACCATTGCTGAAGCGGGCGACAATATTGCCTCAGTTTCGACCTTATATGGCGGAACGTATAATCTGTTTGCTCACACTTTACCAAAGCAAGGCATTGAAGTGCGTTTCTTTGATTATCAAAATCCAGAAGCACTGCGTCAGATTATTGATGACAAAACCAAATTGGTGTTTGTTGAATCCATTGGTAATCCGCTTGGCAATATTATCGATTTAGAAGTGATCGCCAAAATTGCGCATGAATATGGTGTGCCTGTGATCGTGGATAATACCGTAGCAACCCCTGCACTGCTGAAACCTTTTGAATTTGGTGCCGACATTGTGATTCACTCACTCACCAAGTATATCGGCGGGCATGGCAATAGCATCGGTGGCGTGATTGTCGACAGCGGCAAGTTTCCTTGGGGCAAATATCCTGAACGCTTCAAAGCTTTAAATACACCTGACCCAAGCTATCATGGCGTGAATTATGTCGAAGTATTGGGTGAAGCCGCTTTTATTGCGCGTGCGCGCGTGGTGCCTTTACGTAATACTGGTGCAGCAATTAGTCCATTAAGCGTATTCTTGATCCTACAAGGACTGGAAACCTTGAATCTGCGAATGGAGCGTCATACCGAAAATGCCATCAAAATTGCTGAATATTTAAAACAACATGCAAAAGTAAAATGGGTCAATTACGCAGGTCTATCTGATCATCCACAGCATCATTTGGCACAAAAATATGTGAAAGGTAAACCTTCTGCCATCCTTTCTTTTGGTGTTCAGGACGGTTTAGCCGGCGGAACACGGTTTATTGATGCATTACAGCTATTTACCCGTTTAGTAAATATTGGGGATGCCAAAAGTTTGGCTTGTCACCCTGCCACCACCACACACCGCCAACTCAATGCCGAAGAGCTGAAATCAGCAGGCGTCAGTGAAGACTTAGTGCGCTTGTCGATTGGTATTGAGCATGTAGATGACTTAATTGCGGACCTTGAACAGGCCCTTGCACACGTTTAATTTAAATGAAATCAATAAGCCCCTCTTTAGGGGCTTATTTTTTGTGCAAAAGCTAAAAAATATAATTGCTTTTTCAACTATTACAAGATCTTGTTTTAGAGCTTTTACTCTAAAAAAGACATTATTTTTCAAATATTTACACTGGACAAACAAAAAATATCGGTTAATATTACAGCAAAATAAAGTGCAGTGTTTAATCGTAATAAGAAGGCATTGCAAACAACAGCGTGATTAATGTAGGACACTTACATGAATGCAAAACTCAAAAAACTTTTTCAGCAAAAAGTCGACGGTAAAACGATCATTGTCACTGGTGCGTCAAGTGGTATTGGTTTAACGGTTTCAAAATACCTCGCACAAGCAGGTGCTCATGTGCTCTTGCTTGCTCGTACCAAGGAGAAGTTAGATGAGGTAAAAGCAGAGATCGAAGCGGAAGGTGGAACAGCCTCTGTTTTCCCATGCGATCTCAACGATATGGAATCAATCGATGCGGTTTCAAAAGAAATCTTAGCGGCGGTTGATCACATTGATATTCTTGTAAATAATGCAGGACGTTCAATTCGTCGTGCGGTACATGAGTCGGTTGATCGTTTCCATGACTTCGAGCGTACCATGCAGTTAAATTACTTTGGTGCAGTACGTTTAGTCTTGAATGTTTTACCACACATGATGCAGCGTAAAGACGGGCAAATTATTAACATCAGCTCGATTGGTGTACTTGCCAATGCAACGCGCTTCTCAGCTTATGTGGCCTCTAAAGCTGCGTTGGATGCATTTAGCCGCTGTTTGTCTGCTGAAGTTCATTCACACAAGATTGCGATTACCTCTATTTATATGCCTTTGGTCCGTACACCAATGATCGCGCCGACCAAGATCTATAAATATGTACCAACACTTTCTCCTGAAGAAGCGGCAGACCTGATTGCTTATGCTATCGTGAAGCGTCCGAAAAAGATCGCGACGAACTTAGGTCGCCTTGCTTCGATTACTTATGCCATTGCACCAGACATCAACAATATTTTAATGTCGATTGGTTTCAACTTGTTCCCAAGCTCTACCGCCTCTGTCGGTGAACAAGAGAAGTTGAATCTGATTCAACGTGCTTATGCGCGTTTGTTCCCAGGTGAACACTGGTAATCTTGTAAATTCAGAAAAGCAGCCCATCTTTTGATGGGCTGCTTTTTTATTTGAAATCGGTTCTAGCTGGTTTGATTGATCCAGTCAGTGCTTTTCCGAATCGCTGCATCAAGATCGCCCATTGAGATCTGCCAGCGCTGTTGAAATTGCGTCAATCGTTCTCGATCCAACTGTTCTGTTCTTAGAAAGCTCAGCATTTCCGTAGACATTTCTAATTTTTTCGCCAACCATTGCCATTTTAAAATAAACCTCAATACAGCAAGTGGCACATGTCGTGTAGGCGCTTTGACCTGCAATTGATCTGCAATCATACGGGTCAGTTGATGCAAAGCCAGATTGTCTTCACTCATAACCAACATTGCTTGATTCGACAAAGCCATATCAGCAGAAGCACTGACCATTATCCGACATAGGTCATCGACACGCACTAAAGGTAGATAGTGCTGAGCCGTTGCAGGGATTGCACTCATTTTTCCTCGCTTGAGTAAATCAATCATCTGCGCGATCGGTTGATTGATTGGAATTTCACCAGATTCCTCATCGCCAACAACTGTTGCTGGATGAATAATGGTCCAATCGACTGATAACTGTTGCGCCTGCTGTATCCATGCAAAATGCGCTTCTATTTTCGATGCCTCATAAGCACCTAAATGTTGGTATACAGCTGGCCAGTCGGTATTGTCCGGCTGCTCAAGGCAGACTCCCGCTTGCTTTAAATGACTTAAAATCGTCAACATATAACCCGAAACGTGCACAGCGCGTTTTAAATCACACCGCCGATGCACACAATCTAATAAATTCAATGCACCTTCAACATTGACTGCCCGTGCTTGCTGCAAACTCAGGTTCCATGCAAATAATGCACTGCTATTATATAAAGTGTTGACGGACTTTAATTTTTCCCAATCCCCACTGCTAATAGCTAAATTAGCTTGTGTTACATCTGCTTGAATAAACGTCAGTTGATTCAAGGCAACACCCTTTTGACCGAGCCAATCACTGAGTATTACTTGTTGTTTCGCTTGATTTCGAACCAAGGCAAAGACCGCGTGGCCCTGCCTCAAGAGTTCTAAAATTAAATAACGACCAATAAATCCCGTTGCACCTGCCACCAATGCGACTGGTTGATCTGGCTGTGTTTTTAAGTTGTTATGCTCCATCTGATACGCCCTTTTTAATGCATGTAGGCAGAGGCTAAAGGATGGAGTACACTCAATGGTCAAGTGATTTATGCACTACTTTTTTATAAAATAATAAAGGATACCGACCATGTTGATTGGACAATTAGCAAAACAGGCCGATCTGAGCCGAGACACCATTCGCTTTTATGAAAAAATGCAGTTGATCCAATCCATCACCTGTAATAATGGCTATAAAGATTACCCAGAACAGACACTGCAACAACTGCAATTGATTCGTACTGCCAAAAATCTAGGTTTTGCCTTGAGTGAGATTAAGCAGATTTTAGCAATGACAGCACAGGATGAAATTCCCGCACCACAAGTCCAAACCATCCTCCAAGAAAAGCTCAACATGATCGATGAAAAAATTGCACAGCTTCATCAAATCAGAACAATGCTGAACAAGCTCACGCAAGGAGAAGCATGTCCATTAAGAGCAGACTGCCCTATTCCAGCATTCAATTAATTACTTTGAAAACAGGCATAAATCGCAACAACTGCTCATGTGTATAAACTAGAACTTATCCACAGCTTTGCTGTTTTAATCAACGAACTAAGCTCTGATGACTTGTATGACCGAGATGTTCATTCTAGCCATTAACAATATCTAAGGTCGATTACTTTCATTCTATTCTCGAATTCAACTGCTTCTTGGAGCAAACCCGATCAATTCGATCTGAGCAAATAGACACAAATCCTCTTTTTCTCTAATTTCAAAATCGGTCTTTTGAATAGTTTGTTTGAGAATATAAAATTCATCATTTCATCTTGATGATGTAGGATGCACCTCTTCAAGCAACTTACAAAAAGCAACTTAGCCTTTTCAAAAAGAGTGTCATCGTTAATAAATCAATTAATTACTTTTCTAAATATTCAATTTACTGCTTTTAAAAACATTAAATTCTCAACATTGACTATTTTGACATGCTTTATCTGTCAAAGGGTTAGCAAAAAATAAGGGGTTTTCTCCCAATCTAAAAATGCATTCATAAAAAACATACAAAATAGTGCCATTTTCATGCTTTTTTAGCGGTATATAACATTCTGTAAAGATTCAGTTACAGAATCTTGCTTGGTTGAAAAGGAACATATATGAGTCAGACATATAGCAAGGAAGAAAAAAGAAGTCGCATCAAAGGTATTGTGGGTGCGGCATCAGGGAATTTAGTTGAGTGGTTTGATTTCTATATTTATGCTGTGTTTGCTGCCTATTTTACGCATGCATTGACTGCCCCAGATATGGAACCAACCACGAAAGCCATTTATGTGTGGGGTGTGTTTGGTGCCAGCTTTTTCATGCGCCCAATCGGCAGTTGGCTGTTCGGGCGTATTGCTGACCGTCAGGGCCGTAAGCAATCGATGGTCATTTCGATATGCTTAATGGCACTCAGTTCATTCCTCTTTGCGGCCTTACCCACTTATGATCAAGTCGGCATGTGGGCACCCTTTTTACTGCTCATGGTACGTTTACTACAAGGTCTTTCCGTTGGTGGTGAATATGGTGCCGTTGCCACCTACATGAGTGAACTGGGTCTAAAAGGACAACGTGGCTTCTTTGCCTCCTTCCAATACGTCACCTTATCAGGCGGGCAACTACTTGCCAGTTTACTTGGGGTGATCTTGCTGGGCTTTATGAGCGAACAACAACTGAATGATGGTGGATGGCGTATTCCATTTGTGATCGGTGGTGTTGCTGCATTATTGTCTTTACTCGCACGTAGTCGTTTAGAAGAAACTTTGTCACATGAAGATGCTGAGCGTGAAGAATCAGGCAGTTTAATTGCCTTACTGAAGCAGCACTGGAAAACCTTCTTATTGGTGGTGGGCTATACCTCAGCAGGTTCACTCACCTTCTATGTAGTGACCGTCTATTCAAAAACCTATCTCACCAACATCGGTATGGATGGTAAAACGGTTGGCTTTATCATGACCACGGCGCTATTTGTCTTTATGCTGGCACAACCGTTGTTCGGTATGCTTTCCGATAGGATTGGTCGTCGTGCGTCCATGTTGGCATTCAGTTTACTCAGCGCCATCTTTATTTATCCTGTCATGGTCACAGGCATGCGTAGCTTTGCTGACTCCCCTGTCATCATCACCCTGTTACTGATCTTCTTGATGATGTTGCTGAGCTTCTATACCTCGATCAGTGGTCTAGTTAAAGCTGAAATGTTCCCACCGCATGTCCGTGCTTTAGGTGTCGGCTTTTCTTATGCTGTGGGTAATGCCTTATTTGGGGGTTCCGCGCCATCGGTAGCGTTATTATTTAAAGATGCAGGCATTGAAAATACCTTCTTCGTATACGTCATTATCATGCTGTTAATCTGTTTCATGTGTAGCTGGGCCTTACCGAAAAAGCCTGAATATCTGGAACATGACCACTAAATAAATTGTGTCCTAAATCTAAACCACTTTTGTAAAAGCAAAGGTGGTTTTTTTATTTTGAGCGTTATTGCAAATAAGGATTGAAGTGCACCAACTGCTTAAGTCCACTCTGTACCAGCATGGCGGTACGGGAGCGAGGACGCTGCTGTGCTTCTTGTTGAATAAATTCAATCATACTTTGGCTGAAATCCAGACGGGGATATTGCTGCTGTAATTGCTGTCTAAACTGTTTAGAAAACTCAAAACCTCGACTGCCGATCACATCACAACTGGCCGCTTGTTGCAGCAAATGCGCTTCTACTCCCTCATCGAGTCCAACATAAGGATTCATATGCAGACTGATCACATCAAACAGTTGATCTGCACGAGGCAATTGCCACCCCTGTTCAAGCGACCAATC
The DNA here is from genome assembly GCF_036668815.1 of Acinetobacter sp. ESBL14. Classification (NCBI taxonomy): domain Bacteria; kingdom Pseudomonadati; phylum Pseudomonadota; class Gammaproteobacteria; order Moraxellales; family Moraxellaceae; genus Acinetobacter; species Acinetobacter sp. ESBL14. Next base: position 300,727 of record NZ_JAZEVS010000002.1, on the reverse strand, counting down.
TCTTGCCGCATAAGCGCCTTGACCAGCAAAGCAGCGGCACTGTGCATGATGCTGATAATGTTGTTCTGTCATGCCTAAATCATGCAATAAACAGGAAACCGCTAATAATTCATCATCTGGTTTTAAATGCTGCATTTGGGCAAATGCTGTGGCATAGCACCATGTTCTGAGACAATGATTCTGTAAAGTCTGCGAACTGCAATCCTGCATTTTCTCCAAGGCCTGTCGCACATCTGAACTGTCTGGCAGGCTCAGATCATCCACCTCAAGTTCATGCTGCGTAGCAGGTTTATCCCGATAAGCCAAACTGTACATTTTGATGCTTTGCTTAAGCACAGGTAAAAGACTATCGCTCAAGAGTGCCATACGATCTTTTAAGGATAAATCCCCCGAAGTCTGCGCCATCCAAGCTTGTCGACCGATCTGCATTTTCATTCAACCTTAAAATTAGAGCAATTACTCTAATTTATCTTTTACTGCAAAAAAACACAGAAGTCAAAATCAAGTCACGTCCTTCAGATTGTTCTCGGCACAGCATTTTTAGAAAGTTGGTGATTAAATCTACCCCGCTCATCTTCAGATATCACTCCAAAATCTGGCTACTTTTTCGGCAATTCATTATTTCGCTCTGACCTATTTTCCGAAGAAATTAAACAGAATGTTCATTTATTGGTCTAATCGTTTAGTTTTTCTTCTTAAATTTAAGAACAAATTAAGTTTTTATGCATAATGGTCGGCGCTTTATTTTTTATTTTTGGTGTATTTTTAACACTTTTTTTATGGCAAGAGGTTACAACTTTAGGGAGTAAATAATGCTGACGCTGATAGGTATTCTAATTATTGTGACAATTGTTGCGCTACTGATGTCTGGTAAAACCAGTCCAATTGTTGCAATGTCGATTGTTCCTCTTATTGGCGCGCTCATTGCTGGTTTTTCGATTAGCGAGATTTCTGGTTTCTTTGAAGCCGGTCTAGCCAAAGTGACCAAAGTGGCGACCATGTTTTTATTCGCCATTTTGTTTTTTAGCATTTTAAAAGAATTACATGTCTTTGACCCCATGATTAAACGCATGGTGCAAATGACCCGTGGCAATGTCGTGATCGTTGCCGTGATGACCACCCTGATTGCTGCGATTGTACATTTAGATGGATCAGGCGCTGCCACTTTTTTAATTATTATTCCTGCTTTATTACCACTTTACCGTAAATTGGGTATGAGTCCCTATCTGATGCTATTACTGATGGCAGGCAGTATGGGCGTAATGAATATGGTGCCATGGGGCGGACCTTTGGGACGTGCTTCAGCCGCAACAGGTTTAGATGCTGCCACACTCTGGCATAGTCTGATTCCCGTTCAAGTGGTGGGTGTTGCAGGGATGATGGTATTTGCCGTATTCATGGGATTACGTGAGAAAAAACGTATTCTCGCGGCCCAAGCCCTTGGCACTACACCATTTGAACAAGACTGTATGGCCAAAGATCTGGCAGAAGACCTGCAAGAAGATGCCAAACCAAAAAATCTATGGTTTAACTTGGGGCTAATCGTTGCTGCCATTGTATGTTTGGCTTTTGGTCTGTTCTCTGCCCCTTACGTATTTATGATTGCCCTTGCCTTGGTCTTGATCGTCAATTTCCCACAGCCGAAAACACAGATTGAAGTGATTGGTCGTCATGCACCGCAAGCATTGAGCATGGTTGCCATTATTTTTGCAGCAGGTGCTTTCCTTGGGATCTTGTCTGAATCTGGTATGCTGCAATCGATTGCTTTGGACCTCATTAAAATTCTGCCAAGTACATGGATTGCGAGTCTGCACATTCTGGTCGGAATTTTGGGTGTCCCGATGGACATCTTTACCAGTACGGATGCCTATTACTTTGCCTTACTACCAATTGTGCAGGAAGTCACTGCCACAGCTGGGGTGAATGCCGATTCAGTAGTGTACGCCATGGCGATTGGCAACAATGCAGGAACCTTTGTCAGCCCATTCTCACCTGCAACTTGGCTTGCAGTCGGATTGACTGGCACCGACATGGGGCGCCATCTACGCTATTCGTTTGGCTGGATTTGGCTATTTAGCTTCTTTACCTTAGGCGCTGGTTTCTTGCTGGGCCTCTACTGATCTTTAAAATAGGAAAAAGCATACTCAGGTATGCTTTTTTTATTGACTATTTGCTTTGCCCACATACATTGGGTCTTTCCCTTCCCATTACAATTTGGTTTTTAATAGCCTATCTAACCAGTCAACAAAGTCCTGAAAATATTGCGGACGGTACTGACGATCTGTCAATAAAAGACTCACAGCTAATTGCAAACATGGTGTATCGGTAAATAAACGCTGTAACCGTCCTTGCTCAACATAAGGCGCTGCATCAAATTCAGGAATCTGAATGATACCAAGACCTGCTAAACCCGCCTGAATATAAGCCTCAGTATTCTCAACCAATAAACGATACGGCATTTTAATCCGATGCGCTTGGAATTCCAGCTCACTCCATTCCCGATAATGTTTGGCCACATGATAATCCACCGCAAAATGCTGTTGTAATTGATCAAACTGTGTCGGTTCTCCAAATTCAGCCAGATAATGGGGCGCCACCACTGTCCAGATTTCGGTCTGGCAAATCGGTCGAATGAGTAGATATTCATCCTGTACCTGCCCAACACGCACGACACAATCCAATTGTTGTTCAATCAAATTAGAAAAATCATCACTGCCATTGATCAATACTTTGACCTTGGGATAGCGTTGATAAAAGGAGGATAAATGTGGAATCAGAACTTGAGTCGCTAAGCGTTTTGGCAGACCAATACTGATCTTGCCTTCTTGACTGCGTACTTGGCTTTTAAAACGATTGAGTTCTTTAAGCTGAGTAACCAAGCGCGTGGCTTCTTGGTAAAACAAGCTGCCCTCATGAGTTAAAGCCACTTTACGTGTAGTGCGATAAAACAATAATACTTCATATTCTTTTTCAAGCGTTTGGATCGCATAAGTGACATTGGAACGTGGTAGCCCCAATTGCAATGCAGCTTGGGCAAAAGATTGTTTCTCTGCGACCAAGCAAAAGATTCTTAAACGATCGATCTTGTCCATTTTATTGTTCAACTTTTTTGTACAATCAATTCAATACTAACAACTATTTCAAACAAATAAATTCCACTAGGATGATTTTTATGCAAAACAACCCAAGGGAAATCCCATGTCACAGCATAATCTCAATGGAAAAACCGTATTGATCACGGGCGGTGCAAAAAACTTAGGTGGTCTAATTTCACGTAAATTTGCAGAACAAGGCGCAAATCTACTCATTCATTACAATAGTGCTGCCACCCAAGCCGATGCTGAACAAACCTTAAAGGATGTACAAGCACTCGGAGCAAAAGCGATCTTGGTACAAGCCGATTTATCCGATATTCAAAATATCGAGCAACTATTTCTCACTGCCAAAGAAAACTTTGGTGGTGTCGATATTGCGATTAACACGGTAGGCCGTGTGCTGAAAAAACCCTATTTAGACACCACCGAACAAGAGTTCGATGGCATGAATGACATCAACAATAAAATTGCCTATTTCTTTATTCAATCAGCAGGTCGTCATCTGAATGACAATGGCAAGATCTGCACCATCGTAACCAGTTTACTTGCAGCGTATACGGGACTTTATTCAACCTATGAAGGCTTAAAAGCACCCGTCGAACATTATACCCGTGCCGCATCTAAAGAATTTGGTCAACGTGGCATCTCCGTTACTGCCGTTGCACCAGGCCCAATGGATACGCCATTTTTCTACGGTCAGGAGGCACCTGAAGCGGTGGCCTATCATAAATCAGCATCTGCTTTAGGTGGCTTAACCAAAATCGAAGATATTGAACCTTTGGTTCGCTTCTTGGTAACTGATGGTTGGTGGATTACAGGGCAAACCATTTTTGCCAATGGCGGTTATACCACCCGTTAATATTTGATACCTCATCAACTTGGGATACAACGGCTTATCCCGAGTTGACTAATTTAATCCATAAACCAAAGCATAAAAACAAAGCAAACTCAAAATAATGGTCAGCAAGGTATGTTTGACCTTATATGCAATCACAATGGTTAAAACTGTGGCCAAAAAATACGGATTCAATAAAGTCGAACGAAATGCACCCTGCTCATCCATAAACACAATCGGCGTTGCAATCGCTGTAAGCAAACATGGCGCTGAATACTGTAAAGATTGTTGAAACCATTTCGGTAAGCGCAATGGAATATTCGGTTCTAGCAAAATATAGCGGTTCATAAACACCACCACAGCCAGAATAATCAAGAGAAACCAAGTCATGCCACACGCTCCCGCAGATTCTGCAAACAAGTGGCGGTTAACATACCAATCACCCCTGCCAAAATCGCGGCACTTTTAATGCCTAGACTCAGAAAAACTAAGGTTAACAGCACGGAAACCAATACCCCAACGAGCGTATTTAAGTTCTTAATAAAAGGAATCACAATCGCAATAAAAGTTGCAACAATGGAAAAGTCCAAATGATACTGATCGAGATTCGGTACTGAAGAGGCAAGTAATATCCCACACACACTAAACAAGACCCAACACAGATAAAAACAACTGCCCGCACCCAATAAATAATAAATATAGTGCTGCTGCTTTTTAATGCTCACTGCAAATAATTCATCCGTGAGCAAGAAACCCAACATCAGCCGATGTTTGAGAGGTTGCTTGGAAATATCTTCACGTAAATACAGTGCATATAAATAATGCTGCGTGGTAATCAAGAAGACTGAAATAATAATGGTCAGTGCTGGCGTACCTGCCATCACCAGGCCCAAGGTCATCAACTGTGCAGCACCCGCAAAGACCAAGGCTGACATAGCAATCGCCTGCCCAGTGCTCAACCCAGCTTGCACAGCCATAGAACCCGCCAATAATCCCCACGGTAATACAGCGAAACAGAGCGGCAGTATTTTGACGACCCCATTGAGAAATGCCCGCGATATGCTCATTGGCGTATCATCGGTTATGGCTTCGCTTAACATCGACATCACAATTTTTCATACAAGATTGGCTCACTATGCCAAACTTTACTCGGCCTGAATTGTACAAAATTGCTATTTTATTTGAGATAAGCCACATAGCCGCCTGGGGTAATCCCAAAAGTCTGACGAAAATGTCGACTGAAATGGCTCTGATCCGAAAAACCACATTGTTGCGACACTTCAGATAACAGCAGCCCCTGTCTTAACAATTTTTGTGATTTTTGCAGTCGTGCTTGCACCAGCCATGCATGCGGTGAAAGCCCCACATGTTTTTTAAATTGACGTAAAAAATGCCATTGGCTGAAATTGGCCATTGCTGCAAGTTCAGCCAAGGAAAACTCTTGCTCTGGCATACTCGCCATCAGCTCCTTGATATTAAGGATACGTTGTTTGGCATTACTCAGATCGGCAATCTGCGGTTTCACCTGACTGTATTTCGAGACCAGCCAAGCAATGGTCGACAGAAACAAGGTCTGTTTTAATAAGGTATTATTGGGTTGTTCCAATAAATCGAATAACAGACGGAATTGCTGTGCCAACCCTTCATCATGCAATACCGCCTCTCTAAACCAGGGTGCTGTCCCATGTACAGTGGTCAAATCACGGGTCAATTCATAAAAGACTTCAGGAGTTGGGTACATAGCACGATAACGCCAACCTGTTTCGACCGCCGCAGAGCCCGTATGTACTTCATCGGCATTGACCAAAATAATATCACCTTGTGGTGCAACATGGTTGCCCCCTGTGCGATAGAAGCGTTGCGCCCCTTCTTCAATCACGCCAATGCAAAATCCTTCATGAACATGTCGTGAAAATTCCTGCTGATAATAACTTGCTTTCAGCATTTCCAAACCACCCAGCTCTGCTAGGTGTAAGTAATCGACTTGCTCACGAGGTCTACGCGACATCACGACCTCCTTTGAAGTTTTTGCATTGTGTCAGATTAACGCGATTCAGAGAGATGTATAGAACAAAATTGCTATTTGTTCAAAACAAAGATGAATCTTAGTTGTGCAGTCAAAATAGATGAATAAGCTTTTATTCAACCATTTAAATGATTAATTAAAATAAAGAATATTTTTTATCTACTCTGATGCAAAGAAAATAAAAAAGATAATCATCTAGACATATTTAATTTTTATTTAAAATCTTTTAAAATCCGCACATAATTTATGCAATAAATTGTAATAAAACCAAAAGCAAAAAAATTGAGAGAACACTATGTTAAATCCACTGCACCCTAAAAAATTAATCCCTTTAAGTTATGCAATCGCACTCAGTCTTTCTGTATTAGGAACCACCACAATTCCAAGTTATGTACATGCATCGGCATCTACGGAAGAAACTGCAGCCAATAATACGACCACTCAAAATGCTGCAGAAAACCCAATGGCAACATTAGATTGGCATTTAGGGCCGAAAAAAGAAAATGTCGCCAATGTGGCAACTTTAAATACCCTCAAAGATGAAGGATTTTTAGACCCAAAGAATGCTGATAAATTTCTAGAACTCACGGGAAATTTAACCACAGGCACGACCAATATTTTAGTCGCTCCAGATGATTCATGGTGGGCGACCTTTGATTTTGATCCCTCAGGATATGTTAAAGATGATGAGAAAATCGATGCTGATGCCCTATTAAAACAACTCAAGGCATCTGATGAACCGTCTAATGAAGAACGCACGCGTTTAGGTTATCCAAAACTGTATACCATTGGCTGGGCTGTTCCTCCTCATTATGACAATCAAACCAAACGTTTAGAATGGGCACTTAAAATCCGTGATGAAGAGAATAATGAAGCTATTAACTACACCATCCGTATTCTAGGTCGTACTGGTGTAACCAGTGCAACACTGGTATCTGACGAAGAACATTTAACCCAGAATATTAATGCGTTTAAAACCAGCTTAAAGGGCTTTGATTATAATTTTGGTGAGAAATACGCAGAATACCGTGAAGGCGATAAAGTCGCTGAATACGGCCTAGCTGCCTTAATTGCAGGGGGCGCAGCAGTCGTTGCAACCAAAAAGGGTTTCTGGGCTGCGATTGCCGCATTCTTCGCAGCAGCATGGAAATTCATTGCTGTAGGTGTGATTGCCGTAGGCGGGTGGCTTCGCTCCCTATTTAATAAAAATAAGTCATAAATGTCGTTATCCTTCGACATACTGATCATACTAGGCATAGTCGGGTTCTATATTTATGACTCGGCTCATCTCTATTTTTATAATGAATTTAATATTCAAAAAGGACTGGGCTCTACCTTTAAATCGCAATTGATTTCCAGACAACTAAATGTCTTCCGTAAATATTTATTTATTCCCAACCTATGCTTGTCTCATCAACTCCTTTTTAAATGTGCATGGAAAATCAAAGATCCTGACCCCACGATTCACCACCATGATATTATCCATCTCAAAAATATCAGCCAAACCCTAAAACCTCTGCAATGGCTTAATATTTTGGTCTTTGTGCTGACCTTAGCGGTTTTACCCTTTTTAATTGTATTTAAAGCAGGCTATCTTGCTGTTGCAATCATCTTAGTCATTATTTATAGCTTAAATCTTATTTCAATCTTATTTGTGATCGCCAAAAGGAAAAAACTCCAGCTTTCTTGGCTTAAAATCATGCAGCTATTATTAGATGCATTCCTCTGCCCACCTTTTGCATTAAATCTCTTACGAAAAATTAGTTTAAATTATCAGGCTAAAACGGATGGTATTTTACTGGCTGCTCAAATACTCGATCCACAACAATATCAACGCCTATTGGAGAACATTTTGCTGGATATCCAAGTCTTAAAAATGGCTTCTACTGAGCAGAACATCGCTCAACTCGAATTAAGAGAGCAACAACTCCTTACTTTAAAAATAGCAATTGAGTCTAAATAACAGCCCCAAAAGGAGGCGATTAAAATCTTGATCAGTTTAATGACATTGGAATATCCATACGTCTGATGGCTTGACCATATTTAAGCCCTGCGTCTTTTTCCATGCGATAACAGACTTTGACATTATCATAGGCATCTCGATAGGCATAGACACTGCCCTGAATACACAATTGCGGCTGTTTAAGTGAAAATTGAATCAAGGCAGGCTGACCATTTAATCCACCTTTCTCATCTTTAAAGCCTAAGATTTCATCACGTAATGGAAACACAACTCCAATTTCAGTATCAATCACCACATAACGAATCGCTTGAGCCGATCCGACATTGAGCAAAATTTTTGTTGCATCATAGTTTGGCAATTGTTTTGCCAATGCCGCTTTATATTGAGCAATACTCTGTTTGGAACAAAAGTCAAAATCATCATAATCAAAACGACAATCTGCTGTTGCGCTATAAGGAACTTTCGCCAGCGCAGCAAAACTTAAACTTGAAATCGCCAATAGAAACAGTATTTTTTTCATTCTTTCATCCTTGATCTTTTTATGGGTATTGTCATCTCTAAGCTCAAAAATCTAGATTATATGACTTAAAATAAAAGCCTCCGAAGAGGCTTTTATTTAATTTCTCAATTACTTAGAACCTTTAATCCCAGCTTGTAATAACAACGCACCTAAACCACCAATTTTTTGCTCTTGTGGTTTTTCAGATTTTGGTTTGTGATGTTGCGGACGTTTATCACCATCTTTACGTGGTGGACGTTGACCCTGAGGTTTACGCTCAGAACGTTCGGCACGATCTTGTTGTGGACGTTGTTGAGAACGTGCCGCTTTGGCTGGCGCAGAACCTTCTGCACGCATACTCAAATTCACACGATTTCGCTCTACATCCACTTGCATCACACGCACTTGTACGATTTGGCCTGGTTTCACCACTTTATGTGGATCAGACACAAATTCATTAGCAAGTTCAGAAATATGTACTAAACCATCTTGGTGTACACCCACATCGACGAAGGCACCAAAGTTGGTCACATTGGTCACAACACCTTCTAGCTGCATGCCTTCGGTGAGTTGAGCAACCTCAGTAATGTCTTCACGGAATTTTGCAGTGCGGAACTCAGGACGTGGATCACGACCTGGCTTTTCCAATTCAGCGAGCACGTCTTGAATGGTGGGTAGACCAAATTTATCATCGACAAATTCATCGGCTTTAACTTGGCGAATAATTTCAGTGTTGCCGATAATGTCTTTCACAGTTGTCGCTTTTGCTGCAACAATTTTTTCTACCAAACCATAACTTTCAGGGTGAACAGCAGAAGCATCTAATGGCTCTGAACCATTTTGTACACGCAAGAAGCCCGCAGACTGTTCAAAAGTACGCTCGCCTAAACGTGGCACTTTTTTCAATGATTGACGGTTGTCGAAACGACCATTTTCTTTACGATATTCCACAATCTGCTGTGCAATCGACTTATTCAGACCCGCAATATAGGCCAAGATCGCTGGTGACGCTGTATTTACATCGACACCCACCGCGTTCACACAGTCTTCCACCACGGCATCCAGTGTTTTTGCTAAGCCCGTTTGGTTGACGTCGTGTTGATATTGACCTACACCAATCGATTTTGGATCGATTTTCACAAGTTCAGCCAATGGATCTTGTAAACGGCGGGCAATTGATACTGCACCACGAATTGAGACATCAAGTTCAGGAAGCTCTTGTGAAGCCAATTCACTTGCCGAGTAAACAGAAGCACCTGCTTCACTGACAGTGATACGGGTCAGTTTTAAATCGGTATTTTCTGCCATCATTTCAGCAACAACCGCTTCTGTTTCACGGCTTGCTGTTCCGTTGCCAATCGCAATAAGTTCCACGTGGAACTCGCGACATAAACGCGCAAGTTCTGCAATAGAGCCCGCTTTATCTTCTTTCGGAGCAAATGGATAAATGGTGCTATGTGCCAATACATCACCTGCATCACTGACCACAGCAAGCTTCACACCGGTACGGATACCAGGGTCAACCCCTAATGTGGTACGGCTGCCTGCAGGTGCAGAAAGCAATAAATGACGTAGATTTTCAGCAAATACATCCATTGCTTCAGCTTCAGCAGCCAAACGCTTGTCTGTTAATAATGAATGTTCGATCTGCGGACGAATCTTGCCTAACCAGAACAATTTAGCCGTTTGCTTTAAATAATCCTGACGGCTTTGTGGTTGAATTTGTTCAAGATTATATTCTGTCTCAATACGAGCTAAGGGCACATCATCTTCGCCATCTACTTTCAAGCCCAATACATTTTCTTGACGACCGCGTAGCATCGCCAATAAACGATGTGATGGTACCTTATTGAGATTTTCAGAAAACTCAAAATAATCACGGAACTTTTTGCCAACTTCTTTTTTCTCATCAGAAGCAACCGCACTTTTCAATACGGCAGTTTTAGCAAAAGTTTGTTTTAATTCAGTGGTTAATCCGATATTTTGTGCCCAGTCATCAATCAAGATATGCTGAATCGCATCCAGCTGGCTTTCTACATCTGGGTAGTCTTCATGACTAAAGCCCGCTAAAGCTTCAGTTGGGTCCACTTGATCAGCAATAATTTTTTCAGCAACAACCCCGAGGCCTGCTTCTTTTGCTTTAAATGATTTGCTGGTCCGTTTTGGACGGTATGGCGCGTAAATTTCTTCTAATGCATTCTTGGTGTCTGCTGCATTAACGCGTGCTAATAAATCATCGCTTAATTTATCTTGTTCTTGTAAAGATTGGATCACCTTCTCACGACGCTCGTATAAATCACGTAAATAAGTTAAACGTGTATCGAGTTGACGTAATTGCGTATCGTCTAAGCCTTGCGTGACTTCTTTACGGTAACGTGCAATAAAAGGAACGCTAGCACCTTCATCAATTAAACGAATAGCAGCTTCTACTTGGTTTGGACGTACGGCAAGTTCATTTGCCAACTGCTGAACTAAGTCAGTCATCGTGATTGATTCCACAAGGGTTAAGTCTAAAAGCACTGATTATAAAGTTCATGGCTATAAAATCCACCATTGTTTTTTTGAATATTGTGAGAGTAGTTTATGCAAATCTCGAAATGTTTCTAAAATACCAAGATTTTTTCGCCTAAATATTGAAAAATAGATTGATTGTCATCATTTTGCCTGTATATATTTGGTATCTATCTCTTGATTTTATTGGCAATATTTGTTGCTTTATAACATAGCCAAAACTGTGCAATGAATCGTATACTCAAAGTTGTATTGATATTTCACAATCGCATTGCATAAAGACGATGACAATAAACGATAAAGGAGCACATCATGAGTTTAGTTGTACCTGCCGAATCGACGGAAACTGTGCACCATGAGACAGACCGAGTCGAACGCATCTTAGTGGTCGATGACGATGTGCGCTTGCGTACGCTATTACAACGCTTTTTGGAAGACAAAGGCTTTGTGGTAAAAACTGCCCATGATGCAACCCAAATGGACCGTTTACTGCAACGCGAACTGTTCTCGCTTATCGTGCTTGATTTTATGCTTCCAGTTGAAGACGGTTTAAGCATTTGCCGTCGTCTACGTCAATCCAATATTGATACACCAATTATCATGTTGACTGCACGTGGTAGTGACTCTGACCGTATTGCGGGTCTGGAAGCGGGTGCCGATGACTATTTACCAAAACCATTTAACCCAAATGAATTACTGGCGCGTATTCGCGCAGTATTACGTCGTCAAGTACGTGAAGTGCCAGGCGCTCCAAGTCAGCAAGTGGAAGTGGTCAGCTTTGGTCCATGGTCTTTAGATCTTTCTACCCGCACCTTAACCCGTGAAGGTCAAGTCGTTACTTTAACGACAGGTGAATTTGCCGTATTAAAAGCACTGGTTCAACATCCACGTGAACCATTAACACGAGACAAGCTAATGAATTTAGCACGTGGACGTGAATGGGGTGCAATGGAACGTTCGATTGATGTACAAGTCTCTCGTTTGCGCCGTTTAATTGAGGATAACCCTGCCCGTGCCCGCTATATCCAAACGGTATGGGGTGTGGGCTACGTTTTTGTTCCAGATGGCGCTGAATAAGCTTAGGAAATAAAACGTTGAAACTTGAACCAATTGATCCACAAGAGTTTACGGACTTTTCGACTTATTCAGAAAGGCCTAGAACCAAATGGGAACGTTTTTTAGATAAAATTAAACCGCGTTCCGCCGCTATGCGCACCACCATTCTGGTGCTGTTCATGGTGTTCTTTAGCCTGTTTATGTCCTTGTGGTTCTTTTGGCGAACACTTTATCTACCTGAATTACAACAACATGCCCGCTATCTCGCGATTGAATTAGAACTGGTCAACAATCCAGATATCCGTATTCTGCATCGCGATAGTGAAGTTGATGTCGATACATGGTTAAAAAATCGTATTGGCATCGAATATGTAACCGATCCAAAAGAATTTCCTAAAGTCGAAGATAAATTCTTAGCGGAACTATTTACCAATCAGATTGAATCCAAACTGGCCAAAGAACTGGGCGTAGAAAACGTCACAGTTTATTTTAAATTTAAACCAATCCCACGAATTTGGATTCAAACACCCGAAATGAACGGGAACTGGGTCAGAGAACCATTAAAAACCTATACCAACTATAGCGTCGAACTGATCGCGGGATGGTTATTTGGTGTTCCTATCGTATCCTCCATCATTATTTTAATTTTGGTCCGACAAATGAATCGACCTTTGCGTCGTTTACAAAATACAGCCAACAATTATAGTAAAACAGGTAAAGCCCCGTATCTTGATACCAATCACGGGCCACTTGAAATTCGACAAGTGAATCAGGCCTTTAATCACATGGTGTATACGCTTGAGCAAACCGAACGTGATCGTCAGATTATGCTGGCAGGGATTTCACACGACTTGCGTACACCTCTGACCCGTATCCGTCTGACCGCAGAAATGCTGCCTGATGAGTTTTTCCGTGAAGGGCTGATCTACGATGTCGATGATATGGATGCAATTCTGAATCAGTTCATTTCCTATATGCGGGATGGTTCGGATGAAGAACTCACAGAAACCAACCTGAATACCCTGCTACAAGAACTGGTGGTGCAATTCAAACCACTGGATATCCGCTTTCAGGCACAAGAGCTCCCTATCATTGCTGCTCGTAGTTTGTCCTTAAAACGCCTGATTGCCAATTTAATTAACAATGCCAAACGCTATGGTGCAGAACCGATTGAATTGTCTGCTAGTCATGTCGACGAGCACATCTTAATTACGGTTGCCGATCATGGTGAAGGGATTCCTCCCGATCAAGTGGAAGAGTTAATGCAACCTTTCGTGCGTGGTAATTCAGCGCGAACAATTCAAGGCAGTGGTTTAGGTCTGGCGATTGTGAAACGGATTGTCGATATTCACCAGGGACAGATTAGCATTCGTAACCGTGAGCAAGGCGGCTTGGAAGTGGTGATTTCCCTACCCATTTCCACAACACCAAGTGACGAACCCCAAAATAATGCCATCGACAAAATCAAACAGACGCTAACAGGGCATTTTTAAAATTGCCTAATGAGCATCCATGCACAGTCTAGTCATAACTCTTCGACTAAAGTCTTCAGTCCCAGCAATACAGGATTGAGGGCTTGAGTTCGATTTTATACGGATTCAAACCAAACCATTGCCCTGTTCTGAAGTTTCTTTTCTGTATAAATTCAAGCAAATATCACACAGAAAATAAGCAACCGAAAAGCAGATGAATAAAGCGTATGCAGCTGTATTAGACCTTAGCCTTATTTCAATTCACTTTTCATGTTTTAGCGCTAAAATCCATAGCCAATGAAAAGCAATATTGAGAATGGATGATGTCTTTAAGTCGTATTCGTCTTGCAGCACTGCATGACAAAGTGATGAGTGCAGAGCAGGCAGCTCAGTTTATTAAAAATGATATGACGGTTGGCATGAGCGGTTTTACCCGTGCTGGCGAAGCCAAAGCTGTTCCACAAGCATTGGTTGAGCAAGCCAAAAAAAATCCGTTAAAAATCACATTAATTACCGGTGCGAGCCTCGGCAACGACTTAGACAAACAATTGACAGAAGCAGGTGTGCTTGCACGTCGTATGCCATTCCAAGTCGACAATACCTTACGTCGTGCCATCAACAATGGCGAAGTGATGTTTATCGACCAGCATTTGTCTGAAACCGTTGAGCAAATGCGTAACCAGCAACTAAAACGTCCTGATGTTGCGGTGATTGAAGCGGTTGCCATTACCGAGGATGGTCATATCGTACCAACCACCTCTGTCGGTAACTCTGCCAGCTTTGCGATTTTTGCAGAAAAAGTCATTGTTGAAATCAATACATCTTTGAGTGAAAACTTTGAAGGTTTACACGATATCTATATTCCGACTTATCGCCCTACCCGTACGCCATTGCCTTTGACACAAGTGGATGACCGTATTGGTTCAACCGCGATTCCAATTGATCCTGCAAAAATCGTGGGGATCGTCTTCAATGACACGGCAGATTCACCATCAACGGTGACTGCACCTGATGCTGAGACTCAAGGCATTGCCAACCACTTGATCAAATTCTTTGAACAGGAAGTGGCTGCAGGTCGTTTAGCGAAAAACTTAGGCCCATTACAGGCAGGGATTGGTTCGATCGCCAATGCAGTGCTTACTGGACTGAAAGACTCAAATTTTGAAGACTTGGTCATGTACTCGGAAGTGCTACAAGACTGTACTTTTGAGTTGATTGATGCCGGTAAGATGAAGTTTGCTTCAGGTAGCTCAATTACCTTATCAGCACAATGTGGTGAGCGCGTTTTTGGCAATCTTGAGCATTACAAAGACAAATTGGTACTGCGTCCACAAGAGATTTCAAACCACCCAGAACTCGTGCGTCGTTTAGGTATTATCGGGATTAACACTGCGCTTGAGTTTGATATCTACGGTAACGTCAATTCGACCCATGTATGTGGGACCAAAATGATGAATGGTATCGGCGGTTCAGGTGACTTTGCCCGTAATGCACACCTTGCGATCTTCGTAACCAAATCCATTGCCAAAGGTGGTGATATTTCATCAATCGTGCCAATGGTTAGCCATGTCGACCATAACGAACATGATGTCGACATCTTGGTCACAGAAGTTGGTCTGGCTGATCTTCGTGGTTTAGCGCCACGTGAACGTGCCCGCGTCATTATCGACAACTGTGTACATCCACTTTATCAAGGTGCGCTCAACGATTACTTTGACCGTGCTTGTGCACGTGGTGGCCATACCCCGCACATTCTTCGTGAAGCCTTGTCTTGGCATGCCAACTTTGAAGAAACAGGTCATATGTTAGCGCCAGCAGCTGTGGCCAAATCTGCTTAACGCTCGGCTCCCATCCAAATAAAAAGCATGTTCCGACATGCTTTTTTTACTCTTCCTATTCTGATGCAGCTAAGCGCCCCACTCTGAGCAAAATTGGAAAAGTGACTCCAATGGATTGCTGTTGTTGTAAAAGGCCCTCTAAGCTCAGCAATGGACTCTTATGCTGTTGATCTTGGTAATGCTTCACCGCAGACCAAGTATTTAAATAATCCCACAATTGCGGCCCTGTCCAGCTTAACTTAATCTGAAATTGCGGCATGCTGATTTCCTCAAAAGGAAATGGGATCGTTTGATAAAGCTCATCAATATAACGTCGTTCCGCATCCCAAAAGCCCTTTAAAGTATGATGATAGAGCTGATCGATTCGCTGATTTAGATCTGTATCATCCAACTGGATTAAGCCATAACCAATCACCGCAAAAATACCGTCTGCTTTCAGCGTTCGCCTCACTTCTGCATAGAATTTTTCAAAATCAAACCAGTGAATCGCCTGGGCAACGGTAATTAAATCAAAATACTGATCTGGAAATATGGAGTGCTCTGCGGCTTGTTGTAAATACTGTACATTGGCGAAGACTGGAGCCTGATCTAATTGATTTTGACTGAGGTCCGTTGCAACCACTTGCTGAAAATAGGGAGCGATCAGTTGAGTTAGCTGTCCCGAACCTGCCCCGCAATCCCATGCGCAAGCAAAACCATTCAGTTGCTTGACCAAGCTATGGATCAACGAGTGTGGATAGGTCGGCCGTGCTTGTTGATAAAGTTTACTGTGTGCCGAAAATAAATCCTTCATGTGGGTTTATTCTTCAATTTTTCTACTTGTCATCAATATAACAAAATATTGAAGCAATAAAAAAAGCCCCAAACTTTTGTTTGAGGCTTTTTGAATATGGTGGCGAGACCCAGGATCGAACTGGGGACACACGGATTTTCAATCCGTTGCTCTACCTACTGAGCTATCACGCCGATGGGGTGTATTAAGCCGCATCTCAGCTGAATAGTCAATAATTATCATGAGCTTTTGATTTGAATGCACATTTTTCACGCAATCAATTTTAAGGCAAAAAAAATCCCTGATGGGATCAGGGATTGAAAATACAAATTTATGGTGGCGAGACCCAGGATCGAACTGGGGACACACGGATTTTCAATCCGTTGCTCTACCTACTGAGCTATCACGCCAAAGTGGGCGT
Source organism: Acinetobacter sp. ESBL14 (assembly GCF_036668815.1). Taxonomy (NCBI): domain Bacteria; kingdom Pseudomonadati; phylum Pseudomonadota; class Gammaproteobacteria; order Moraxellales; family Moraxellaceae; genus Acinetobacter; species Acinetobacter sp. ESBL14. The sequence continues at coordinate 284,239 of NZ_JAZEVS010000002.1, read as the reverse complement.
ATTAAACAATGTTTGTCTAAGCCCGTCAAGCAAATTTGTGGGTTTTTCTCTTAAACGCTTAATTTTACTACAAAGCAGTCACCTAGAACTTAGATTTTGCCAAGATGTGATAAACAGCGATGGATGGCCCCACAACCCGGTTCAAACTGTTTAACCCCTTGTTCTTCTTCCATACGGCACACCTCTTCAACCAAGCGTTCAGCGACCCCACGCCCACGATTGGCTGGGTGTACCACAATATATTCCAAAACACGGCTTTCACCTTGTCCTGTCGCCCAAATTGCACCTATAATTTTGGTGTTAAATTCAGCAGTATAAACTGTGGTATATTGCTGTAGATTTTGTTCAAGTTGTTCCATTGCATCTTGCCCATCGCCAAACTCTGGGCTGGTATCGTAAAGTCGCTCTAGCTGAGTACGAATTCCTAGATTATCCAGAGAACTGTAAGCATGTACGGTAATAGGCATTGATTAACCCTCCTGAGCAAACTATGATGCTGTCACTTTTTCGTCACAGCGAAACTATTGGTTTTTAATTCAATCATTTTTGACGTTTTTTGAGGAACGTGTCCATGACGCAACGTATCAGTGAAGTGGTAAGAAATACCAACGAAACAAAAATTCGAGTTCGTCTCAATCTCGATGGTACTGGTCAAGGCACACTCAACACTGGAGTTCCATTTTTAGACCATATGATTGATCAAATCAAGCGCCATGGTCTATTTGATATCGACATTCATTGCGATGGTGACCTAGAAATTGATGACCATCACACGGTCGAAGACTGTGGAATCACCTTGGGACAAGCCTTTGCGCAAGCACTCGGTGATAAAAAAGGCTTACGTCGTTATGGGCATTTTTATGCACCATTAGATGAAGCACTGTCTCGTGTTGTGGTTGATCTGTCTGGTCGTCCGGGCCTGTTTATGGATATTCCATATACACGTGCTCGCATCGGAACCTTTGATGTCGATTTATTTTCAGAGTTCTTCCAAGGTTTTGTCAATCATGCGCTGATGACATTGCATATTGATAACCTGAAAGGCAAAAATAGTCACCACCAGATTGAAAGTGTGTTTAAAGCTTTAGCACGCGCATTACGTATGGCCTGTGAAATTGACCCACGTGCAGAAAACACCATCGCTTCAACCAAAGGTAGTTTGTAATGACCCGTATTGCTTTACTTGATTATGGCATGGGCAATCTACACTCTGCAGCGAAAGCGCTAGAGCATGTCGGTGCAACAGTTGATGTCACCAATGACCCGAAACTGATTGCCAAAGCAGATAAAATTGTTTTCCCAGGTGTAGGGGCGATGCGTGACTGCATGCAAGGTATGCATGAAGCTGGGATTGATGAGGTGGTACGTCAGGCTGCATTCAATAAGCCTGTGCTGGCGATTTGTGTCGGGATGCAAGCCCTCCTACAACGTTCGGAAGAAAATGGCGGTGTGGCTGCATTGGGTATTTTTGATGGTGTAGTGAAACACTTTCCTGAAATTCCTCATTTAAAAGTACCGCACATGGGTTGGAATCAAGTACATCAACTTGATCCAAGTCATCCCATGTGGAATAACATTGAGCAAGATGCACGTTTCTATTTTGTACACAGCTATTATGTTGAACCAAAAGATTCAGCAGTCACTGCGGCAACGTGTGATTATGGCGTAAATTTCTGTACCGCAATTCATAAAGACAATTTGTTTGCAACACAGTTCCATCCTGAAAAAAGTCATACCGCTGGTTTACAGTTGTTAAAGAACTTTGTGGAATGGAATATTTAAGTAGCCGTCGATGCAGATCAAGTTTCACGTTATGACTTGATCTGCAACTGATAAAATAAATTAAGCTTTAATTTAGAAAATTTTTCTTTATTATTCTAATGCATACATTTTTCAAATTTTACAACACCCATAAAAACACTTAGATAGGAATAACAATGAATTCATCAACTCAAACCGTGGATCACCCACTGAGCCCCAAAGGTCGCTTTGGCCGACTATCCTATGCTGCTTGGACATTTTTAAGTAGTATTATTTTTTTTATTATTTTCTTCGCACTCGCCCTGTCATCAGGACTATTTACAGCAGGTAGTCCGCAAGAACCTAACTTTCCAATCTTCCTCATTCTCGTAGTGGCAATTGTATATATTGGGTTTATTTATCTATCTTTTATTTTTACAATCCGTCGCTTACATGATCGAAATCAAAGTGGCTGGTTATCCCTGCTCATGATTGTGCCTTTAGCAAATTTATTTCTTATGATTTATCTATTTTGTGCTAAAGGAACAGATGGAGAAAATAACTTTGGTTTGGCGCGAATAACATCTGATTGGGAAAAAGTTTTAGGCTGGATTTATATCATTATCATCCCGCTTGCTTTTATTTTCGGTATTTTGGCAGCAATTTCGATACCTGCTTATCAAGACTATGTACAAAGAAGCCAGCACATTCAAATGGAACAGCAGAATTAAGGCTTACTCGTAAAAAAAGCCAAGTGTTGTGACTTGGCTTTTTTATTTCAATAAAACCCTTTAAGCTCAATCAAACGCTTTGAGCTTTTAATGCAAATGGATACGCCTCAACACACTCCTCCTTTAAGCAAAGAATACATTCGCGCCTTGCCTGCATTTCAGAATCCAAGCACAGATCGTATCTTGGTGATTCAAACACCTGCACAGTGCAAGGCCATTCAAGCGGAACTCGCATCTATTCAAGTTTTTGGTTTCGACACCGAATCTAAACCGACCTTCAAAGTCGGCGAGCAATCGACTGGTCCTCACCTGATCCAGCTGGCAACACCAAACCAAGCTTATCTGTTCCAAATCAGTGCTGAAATTTTAGCCTTCCTCAAACCAATCCTTGAAAATGAACAACAACTCAAAGTTGGCTTTGGATTAAAAAATGATACCCATATCTTCCGTCGCAAAGGTATTCAGTGTAATGCAATGATTGACCTATCCAAGAGCTTTACAAGTTTTGGTTATCGTAGCCAAGTCGGAATTCAAACAGCAATCGCGCTGCTTTTTCAGCGTTATTTTGCCAAAAGTAAAAAAATCAGTACTTCAAACTGGTCTGTTCAACATCTCAGCCCACAACAAATCAATTATGCCGCAGCAGATGCCTATGCCGCACTGCTTTGCTTCGAGCAACTGTATCAGCAACAATTACTCACAACCCAATTATTGCAACAAATCAGCAGAATACTGGAAGGTTCAGCAGACAAGGCTTAGCGATTGACCAATATTTTGCTAAGATGTAGCCAATTTAAACTCTATGATGATGCAAGGAGCGAAAGCATGCTAATCATCCCAGCAATTGACCTGAAAGATGGTAAATGTGTCCGTTTAAAACAAGGACGTATGGAAGACGATACCGTTTTCTCTGAAGACCCTGTGGCAACTGCACAACATTGGGTGGATGAAGGCGCACGTCGTTTACATTTAGTCGATTTAAATGGTGCTTTCGCAGGTACGCCAATTCATAAACCCGTGGTTGAGGCGATTGCGCGCGCACAACCTGAACTTCCAATTCAAATTGGGGGTGGTATTCGTTCACTTGAAACCATCGAGCACTATTTGGAAGCGGGCGTTTCTTTCGTGATTATTGGCACCAAAGCCGTGAAAGAGCCTGAATTTGTTGAAGAAGCATGCAAACGCTTCGCGGGTCATATCATTGTGGGGATTGATGCGATCAATGGCATGGTTGCGACTGATGGTTGGGCCAATGTGACTGATGTAAAAGCGACTGACCTTGCTAAACGTTTTGCTGATGCTGGCGTATCGAGTATTGTGTATACCGATATTGCGCGTGATGGCATGATGCAAGGTGTAAACGTTGAACAAACCGTGAACTTGGCCAACTATTCTGGTCTGCCTGTGATTGCTTCTGGCGGTGTCACCAATTTGGACGATGTACGTAACCTCAAAGACAAAAAAGGGATTTTGGGTGCGATTACAGGTCGTGCTATCTATGAAGGTACTTTAAGTCTTCGTGAAGCACAATTATTGCTAGACCAGCAATCACTCTAATCGTTTCAGGCTCTAGTTATTGTAACAATCGCTAGAGCTTTATCCCCTTGGGTGCTATGCTAGCACCAGTTCAAATAAAGCCCTCTCTGCTCACATGATGCTTACGCCACCTTAAGTTTTACATGCCCTATGTATTAACTCATCACTGTCTAGTGATGTGGTGTAGTCGTGTGTCTGTATATCACATCACTAGCCTTTAAAAATTCCTAAAAAATAGGCTATTTCTATGTTTTCCAATATTCGAGCGCAATGGTTCTCCAATATCCGTGCGGATATTTTGGCTGGACTGGTTGTTGGTTTAGCGCTAATCCCAGAAGCCATCGCCTTCTCTATTATTGCAGGGGTCGATCCCAAAGTCGGTTTATACGCTTCATTCTGTATTGCCGTGGTGATTGCTTTTGTGGGTGGTCGCCCCGCCATGATTTCAGCCGCAACAGGTGCAATGGCCTTGGTCATGGCCAGTTTGGTTAAAGAGCATGGCTTACAATATCTGCTGGCTGCCACCTTGCTCACAGGTGTATTGCAAATTATCGCGGGCTATCTAAAGCTAGCCAAACTGATGCGGTTCGTATCCAAATCTGTGGTGATTGGATTCGTCAATGCTTTGGCGATTTTGATCTTTATGGCGCAACTGCCTGAACTGGTCAATGTCACATGGCAGGTCTATGCATTGGTGTTATTGGGCCTGATCATTATCTATCTATTTCCGCTGATTCCCAAGATTGGAAAATTATTACCCTCTCCTTTGGTCTGTATCATCACAGTGACTTTGCTCGCCATCTACTTCGGCATTGATATTCGTACAGTGGGAGACATGGGTTCATTACCCGATACACTTCCCATCTTCTTAATTCCAGATATTCCCCTTAACTTTGAAACCCTAAAAATCATCTTTCCCTATGCTGTTGCTTTAGCTGCAGTCGGTTTGCTTGAATCCATGATGACCGCAACAATTATTGATGAGATGACGGATACCCCAAGCGATAAATTCCAAGAATGTAAGGGTCAGGGTATCGCCAATATCGCTTCTGGTTTTATGGGTGGCATGGCTGGCTGTGCCATGATTGGACAATCGATGATTAACGTCAAATCAGGTGGCTTGACCCGTTTATCGACCTTCTCGGCAGGGATTTCCCTCCTCATCTTAGTGGTATTTATCAGCGACTGGTTAAAAGTGATACCTATGGCCGCCTTGGTTGCAGTAATGATCATGGTCTCAATCAGTACCTTTGAATGGAAATCCATCCGCAGTTTTAGCAACAATCCGATCAGCAGTAATATCGTAATGCTTGCAACCGTGGTTGTGGTGGTTGCGACTCATAATTTAGCCTTGGGCGTACTCACGGGCGTATTACTGTCGGCTTTATTCCTTGCCAATAAATTAGAGCAAGATATTCGAGTTGAGCGATATTTTGAAAATCAGGCACGCGTTTATGATCTAAAAGGTCAGATTTTCTTTAGCTCTTCAGAAAAATTTATGCAAAGTTTTGATTTCAATGAAGATGTAAAAGAAGTCATTATTGATTTAAGCCATTCGCATATTTGGGATGTCACTTCAGTGGCCATGATCGACAGTGTGGTGCATAAATTCCAGCGTAAAGGCGTGCATGTCATGGTACGAGGTTTGAATGAGGCCAGCTCGATCATGATTGATAAGTATGGAACGCATCAACGCTCAAGCTAAGTTGGCATAAATAGCCACAAATGCTAAACGTGCTTAAGCAATCAAACTTAAGCACGTTTTGAGTATTAATAAATCACGTTTCGGATAAAGCGAACGGTGCTACTTCCTTGATTGAGATAACGATAATTGACAGAACTCTCAAATAAAATCGATTCGCCTGCCTGAAGTACTCGATTTTCCTGTTCAAACGAAAGCGTTAATTCTCCCTCTAAGACATAAATCAATTCTTGCCAGCCTTTTTGATCCGCTTCCGCCTGATACACCTCTCCAACTGCTAAAGTCCAGTTCCATAATTCCACCTGCGCATGCGTAGGTACAGCTGCGAGCAAAGTTGCCCGACTTTCAGGAAACTGCCCTTGCCAAGCCAAGCTATTCACAATTGCAGATTCATTTAAGTCCGTCGCACTGACCAATCTTTTAAAGTCCACGGCCAAAGCTGTTGCAATCGCATCCAACTTGGCCAAACTAATATTGACTTGCCCAGTTTCTAAGGCTGCAATGGTACGGCGACTAACGCCAGCTTGATCTGCCAACTCCTGCTGACTCAATTGACGTTCCGTTCGGAAAAGGCGGATATTTTGTCCGACATACTCCAATACCACCTCTGAATGACTCATCGACAATCACAACAAATAAAAATATGAGCAATATATTGCACAATAGTATAAAGCAATGCAATATGTGCAGTATATTGCACTATAACTACCTGGAGCGATGTCTTGACTGCTTTATCGCAATCACCTAAAGCCGCACAATTTGCACTTATTGTGATTACCATGATTTGGGGTGGCACCTTTTTAGCCGTGCAATATGCACTGAACTTTAGTACGCCAATGTTTTTCGTGGGTTGTCGTTTTGCTGTTGCGACCTTGGCGATTTTCTTGATTTCAATGAAATCGATGCGTGGGCTAACCTTCAAAGAGACCATGGCAGGCACAGCGATAGGCGTTCTGATTGCCATTGGTTATGGCACGCAAACCATTGGACTCCAAACGATTCTGAGCAGTGAATCTGCTTTTCTAACCGCGCTTTATGTCCCTCTCGTCCCCATTTTGATGTGGGTGATCTTCCAAAAAAGACCATCTTTGATGACATGGGTCGGCACAGCGTTGGCCTTTATAGGATTGATCTTTTTAACGGGTAATGGTTTTTCAAATATTAGCTTCAGTTATGGCCAAGTACTTACCTTGATCTGTGCTTTTGCTGTTGCTTTAGAAATTATCCTGATTGGTTATTTTGCTGGAAAAGTTAATTTGAGACGGGTCACCGTGATTCAATTGGCGGTCGCATCATTACTCTCTTTTGCCAGTATGCCCATGGTTGGCGAACACAGCATTCCCAATTTCTCATGGGGCTTGTTGATTATTGCTGTGGCTTTAGGTCTGGCCAGCGCTTTGATTCAGTTTGTGATGAACTGGGCACAACGCATGGTGGACCCAACCCGTGCTGCGATTATATATGCTGGTGAACCAGTATGGGCGGGTGTAATCGGTCGTATTGCAGGAGAACGCTTAACTTTATTGGCCTTATTGGGTGGCTTATTGGTTGTGCTTGGTATTCTCGTTAGCGAACTAAAATTTAAATTTTTTGCGAAGAAACAACTGCCAGAAAATAAATAAATATAGGAACGTGCACAACTGGTTTTATAGAAAGCAAAACTGTTGTGCACTGGGCCTCCTAAGCTGGGATTTGTTTTTGCTCCACAGCAACAGGGCTCTTGCCAATCTGCCAGACATAAGGCAATGGCGCCTGATTCACTTCCCAATCACCAATCACTTTCTGTTTATAGACTAATGGATTGTGTGAGGCGACCACACGGGCATTGCGCCAAAAACGGTCTAATTGCTTGTCAGTACTACTGGCCGATGCCCCCAAGGCATTAAACAACTCGGTACTCAAATTCAAGACCAACTCCGCAATCACCACTTGCCCCTGTGCTGATACTAATTCAGCACGCTCATTAGCCTCCAGTTCAGCCTGTTCATCATTCTGAAAATGTTGTAAATACGCAGCATCTAGGGCTTCAGCAGTACCCAGTGCAATCGTTTGCGCCGCATAAGCCTGTGCAGACGCTTTGCCAATCACTTGTAGGATTTGAGCATCGTCACGTACCAGACTGGCATTGCCATGACTATAAATCCGTGTCCGCTGACGTACCTCTTGAGTAAACGTCTCTACAGCACTTTGTGCAATACCTGCCAAAGTCGCCAGATGCACCACCTGATAAAAGGCAGTTTGGTATTTAAATCGGTGTTCAAAAACCAAAATATGATCTCGAGCAATCTCCACATTACTTAAGCTCAGTGTGCCGCTGCCCGTGGTTTTTTGCCCAAAGCCATCCCAATCATCCACAACATCAATGCCTTCTGCTTGCGTGGACACCGCAGCAATCACATGCTGATTGGTAGTTTCATCCAAAGCGAAGAGATCAATCCAGTCAGCGAATATCGTACCTGTGGAATAATACTTCTGACCATTCACACGGAGTTTTCCATCTGGTGCTGCCGTGACACGGGTCGCCACATCACCGATTTCAACTTGACCAATTTCCGTCCATGCATTCCCCACAATCTCTCCACGGACAAAGCGTTCGAACCATAAGGTCTGAGGTTCCGTTTTTTGGGCATTTAAACGGTCTTCGACAAAAGCAAAATGCCCCCGTAAGGCCTGAACTACATTGGAATCTGCCTGAGCAAGCTCAATCAACAACTGAAACAATTGCTTTTGTGAAACACCATCACCGCCAAAAGCGACTGGCACTCGTACCGCACCAAAGCCTGCCTGTTTTAACCATTGAATCGGTTCATAGGGCAATGCTCGGTTTTTTTCCCGTGCTAAAGCACCTTCTGCAATGCGTTGGAAAATCGGACGGAACTTCGCCGCCACCTGTTCATAATGTGCACCCAAGGCAAGATTTTGATTGCTTTGACTGGTCATAATAGCGCCCTCTTAACTCCACGCATGACGTGGCAGTGCCACACCATTCAGATAATAATTACCCACCAGATTGAACTTCCAACGTACGGGATCATGTAGGGTATGGGTTCGTGCATTACGCCAATGCCGATCCAGATTCAACTCCGATAGGGTTGAACGGGTACCAGACAACTCAAATAATTTATTGGCCGCCAACAATGCAATTTCCGTGGTCAGCACTTTCGATTCAGCCGTGAGTAAGGTCGCCTCAGCGACAGTGTCTTCAGTCGGATTGGCCAAAGCACGATCAATCGCCTCACCTGCCAAAGCTAAAACCGCCTCGGCTGCACGCTGTTTAATTTTCAGTTCGCCAATATTACTGATGGTATAGGGGTCTTGGCTGGCAAACTCCAAACCGGAGTCAATCCAAGGACGGGCATGCTCACGCACATAACGGATAGTTTCCTCAATGGCCCCACGTGCAATCCCTGCATCAACAGCGGATTGAATAATTTGTGAAATTGCACCTGCTGCGGTAGGTCGTTCAAACGCCTGATGAATCGGAACAACGTATTTCAAATCGACTCGGACCTGATCGAGCTGTACGCTGCCACTGGCTGTAGTGCGCTGACCAAAACTGCTCCAGTCATTTACAATGGTCAAACCTGGGCTATGTTGTGGTACCAGTGCGGCAAATACTTTGCCATCGTCACTCACAGCAACCACAGGAATCCAATGTGCCAATAATGCGCCTGTGGCAAAAAATTTCTGACCACTAATCACCGCATAATCATCATGAAATTCAATTTTGGTGGTCAAGTCCGCGACGGTTTTCGAGTTTTTTTCAGAGAATGCATTGCCTAAACGCTTGCCTTGCAGCACTTGATCGAAGAAGAACTGCTGCTGTTCAAGTGAAGCATCTAAGCGGATATGTTCTAGAAAGGCCCAATGATTTTGGGCAATTTGCCCTAAAGATGAATCTGCACTGGAAATGATGGTCACCACCTCAGCTAGAGTTTTATAACTCACCCCTGCACCCCCGAACTGTTTCGGAATATTAATTCCCCACAGACCCGAGGCAGAATATTGCTGAATTTCTTGCAAGGGTAACTTGCGCTCATGATCACGCTTTGCTGCCTCTTTGGCAAAAGCAGCCGCTACGCGATGCGCCACAGCAATGGCTTCTTGATCTGAAGCAATCACATGTGCTGGTGCATTATTCAGATAAAAATCTTGTGGAATACTCTGTGCATCTTCCAGTTTTATTTCTATTTTTGAGGTCATTATAAATACTCATTTTCTCAACTCCAAAATAAACTAGCATTATTTTTATTGCCTATTTATAAGTTAAATATAGAAACTAATCGTTTTATTTTAAATAACCTAAAAATCATCATTTAATAACCAAAAAAACATTTAAATTCAAAAGCAACTCTCCGAAAAAGCAACACCACACCTCAATACACCGCACTCAATTAAAAATTAAATAATATTTTGAATTCAATCAAAAATAACCATTCAAACCACAGTCCAAAACCCCGTTAAATACATTTGTGATAAAGATTTATTTTTTTATGATTAATCAATACGAGCATTATTCATTAATATCAACAAAAACGATTGATATACGATAGAGCGATATGACCAAGAAAATTAGATTTAATGCCTTTGAAATGAACTGTATTGCGCATCAATCGCCAGGCTTATGGCGTCATCCACTAGATCGCTCGACTGAATATAAAGACCTAGAATATTGGACCGATTTAGCCAAGATTTTAGAGCGTGGCAAGTTTGATGGGGTATTTATTGCCGATGTTTTAGGCATTTATGATGTTTACCATCAATCCGCAGAACATGCGCTCACAGGTGCTGTGCAAGTTCCCGTCAACGATCCCTTGCAAATCGTACCAGCTATGGCGGCAGTGACCCAACATCTAGGTTTCGGTCTCACTACCTCGATTTCTTTTGAACACCCTTATCCCTTTGCGCGGCGTATGAGTACTTTGGATCACTTGACCAAAGGCCGTATCGGTTGGAATATTGTCACCTCCTATCTTGAAAGTGGCTCAAAAAACTTAGGTCTTAAAACTCAAGTCAGCCATGATCAACGTTATGACATCGCCGATGAATATCTCGAAGTGCTTTACAAACTCTGGGAAGGTTCTTGGGAACAAGATGCCGTGTTACGTGATAAAGAACGAGGGATTTTTGCAGACCATCGCAAAGTCCATCCGATCAATCATCAAGGTCAATATTTCAGTGTTCCGGGTATTCATATTTGTGAACCGTCACCACAACGTACCCCCGTACTCTATCAAGCAGGTGCATCCAGTCGCGGACAATTATTTGCCAGCCAAAATGCAGAATGTGTGTTTATTTCGGCACCCACCAAGGCTGCAGTGAAAAAGCTGGTCCAAGGTATTCGTTCCAAACTGATTGAACAAGGCAAAGATCCCCATTCGATTTTAATCTACACCATGCTGTCCATCGTGGTGGATGAAAGCGATGCCAAGGCCCAAGCAAAATTTAAAGACTATCAAAGCTACGCCAGCTATCACGGCGGCTTAACTTTAGCATCAGGCTGGTCTGGCGTTGATTTTTCACAATTTCATGCCGAAGACAAAGTGGAATATATTCATACCGATGCGATTCAATCCATGCTCGACTCTTATGTCAAAGCAGATCCAAATCGGATCTGGACCATTGAAGAGATTGCGAAATTTACCAGTATTGGCGGCAATGGCCCAATCTTGGTGGGTGCTGCTGCCACTGTGGCTGATCAACTCCAAGCATGGACCGAAGAAACCGATATTGACGGCTTTAACTTGGCCTATATTTTGGCGCATCAGACTTTTGAGGATGTGGTGGAGTATCTGGTGCCTGAGCTACAACAACGCGGTGTCTATGCAACTGAATATACCAAAGGGACATTACGAGAGAAGCTATTTGGCCAAGGCCCTTTGCTGACCGAACCGCACCGCGGGGCAAACTATCGCTATCATTCAGCAGCGAAAATCAACAACACGATAGAACTCGCTTAGGTTCACGACCCAAGCGAGTTCTGATCAATGTTAGTCTTGATACATCGGTTTATTGTCATTTAAAGCAATTAAGCCACGGATGGCGCGATACACGATCCACACCCATGCCCCAAAAATCACCGCAAAGGCAAAGGTGGTTGCAGAAATCGCAACACCTGCAAAGGCCGTCCCGTTATCACCAGTAAAAAACAAGAATGAGAACGGAATAAAGGCAATAATATTCCACGCCAAATACCACCAGAAGGTGCGGATTTGCCAAGTAAAGTGACTTTCAAAAATCGAGCCTTTTACATCACTGCGTTTGACATAGTTGATGATCAAGGCAATGATTGCCAATAGACCACCAGTAAAAATCGCAATGATATAAAGTACATATAACACCAAAGTTAAAGTACGGTTTGGGTCTTGATCAACGGAATAATTCATTTTTATTTATCTCCAGAAACAAAGCTCCCCGATCAATAAAACACATTGAGTGGAGAAATTAACCAACATATCAATAATATATGGAAGACTATGGTACAGAAATAAATCTTACCAAACGGTTGTTTTTGTGTTTTATGTCTCAGTTTTTGCTGGGCAAGCCAACCACCGCACCATCCACCCAAAGCGTCCACAATATGTAAAGTCTGTTCTGGGATGCGTCGATTGCCCAATTGTGCCGCCTCTTTATCTTGCGCGTAAAGCCAATAGCTCAGCACATTCATCAAGCTCACGAACAGAAAAGTGTAAGGTGGCAATAATTTGCTCAAACTTGCAATTACCATGAATACAATATAAATCACAATACCAATCTGCATCGCAGACCAACGTTTCGACGGCTTAGGCTGACTCGGACGAGCACGATGCTCAATCACCTGCGATGCTTTCAAATACGTCGCCTGTTGAGCGCGATAACGACCGCGCTCATCCAGAATCACCACATATTCCAAGGCACAGCCGACCAAGGGTCTTGGCCCGGTGCGAGCAAAGTCTTTAATATGAATAAAAACACGCTCTTTTGTGGTGTCATTGGGTTGGATAAAGCCATAACCCTTATCATCAAACCATTCAACTAAACGACCTTGATCTCGCATGTCTGTTTCCTAAGCTGTGATTCGTTGTAGACGGTCTTGTAACATCATGCGCATTTCCAGCGGATCTTTTTGCAAAATATCATCCCCAGTACGCCCTTGCTCAGCATTTTTCTGCGCCACTTGTAAACGCATACTCCAGAAACGGCACGCCGCCATTGCCAAGAAAATGTTTAAACAAGCCAACTCATCTGCTGTCAGTAGACGAACGCTTTGATATGCTGCAAGAAAGGCATCGGCCTTGGCTTGATCTAAATGCGCTTGAGGATAAGCAGTACAAAAGTCATTGATACTGATCGCAATATCAAACAACCATTCATCTTGATTCAATTCATAAAAATCAAGGATACCTTGCAAGTGATCACCTTCAAACAAGGTGTTATCTCTGAATAAATCTGAATGAATAAAGCCCGTCGGACGATCTGGATGCTGCTGGGTAATTGCCGCAAACTGCTGGAACACCTGTGCCAATAGCGCCTGATCTTGCACATTCATTTCTGGTTTAAGTTGCTCAGCGACATCTGACCAATATTGATGATTACGGTTGAAATCACGTTCTAAAGGAAAGCCTTGTAAGGCTATATGCAATTTTGCCTGTGCTTGGGCAATCGCCTGAATTTGGATAATGCTGGCGTCTTCAGGATGCTCACCCATCAAGCGCGGTGCAATTTGTGCAGGCTTATCGGCAATAGTATGAATGGCCTGCCCACTATGCTTTAAAGGCACTGCCACAGGCACACCTGCCTCACCCAAACAATCTAATACAGGCACCAGCTCACCTGCACCTTCAGCATCCAATTCTTCAAAAACCGTCAAAACATAGTGTTTCTGTGATTGATCCACCAAAAAATAATTGGTGTTTTGAATACCGCCTTGGATTGGAATCAGGTCAATCACCGCTAAACCATAAGGCTCAGCAAAGGCTTGAACTTCTTCTAAACTCAACGGGGTATAAACCGACATGGAAAACCTGCAAAAAATAGCTGTGAAGTTTGATAGAATACCTGTTCCCTCCATGAAGGTGTAGCACCCCTTTCTTTATTGGCGATTTTTTGGAAAATTTTATGCTCGCAAAACGTATTATCCCTTGCTTAGATGTTGATAATGGTCGAGTCGTCAAAGGCGTTCAATTCCTTGATATTCGTGACGCAGGCGACCCTGTTGAAGTGGCGCGTCGTTATAACGAACAAGGTGCCGATGAAATTACCTTTTTAGATATTACTGCTACCCATCATGGACGCGACACCACTTACCGTACTGTAGAACGTATGGCAGAAAGCGTTTTTGTACCCCTAACTGTCGGTGGTGGGGTTCGTAAAGTTGAAGATATTCGTTTATTGTTGAATGCAGGTGCGGACAAAGTCAGTATCAACTCAGCTGCGGTTTTTACCCCTGAGTTTGTCCAAGAAGCCTCACAACGCTTTGGCGCACAATGTATCGTGGTCGCGATTGATGCCAAAAAAACGGGCGAGAACAAGTGGGAAATTTTTACCCACGGCGGTCGTAAGCCAACAGGCATCGATGCGATTGAATGGGCGGTGAAAATGGCCGACTTCGGTGCAGGTGAATTGTTAATTACCAGTATGGATGCCGATGGTACTAAAGCAGGTTATGACATTGCCTTGATGCGTCAAATTAATGATCGCGTCAATATCCCGACCATTGCCTCGGGTGGTGTCGGTAATTTACAACATTTGGCCGATGGTATCTTAAAAGGTGGTGCAGATGCAGTACTGGCTGCTTCTATTTTCCACTTTGGTCAACACACCATTCCAGAGGCAAAACAATATCTTGCCGCACAAGGCATTGAAATGCGTCTCTAAAGCCTGTAACGGGCGTAGCTTTCAGTTACGCCTAAATCGTTAGTTGAAAAAATATGAATGAAACTTTAGTTTGGACTATTATTTTTGTTGTTGCAGGTTTCATTTTCTTTTGGGCAAAAAATCAAAAAAACGCTCTGATTCACATTGTATTCATAGTCGCTCTTGTCCCTTTGATATTTATAAGCTATTTATCTGTACATAAATTCTATTATTATCTCGCAGTCAATTACCCCACTCAGCAGCAGCATTGTGGCATCTTCCATCAGTATCAAACTGTAAAACGTTATTCCAAAACAGGTGACTCGATACAATATTTATATGAGTTTAAGACCGAGCAAGGACAAATATTCATTTTTGCAAACAATCGCTATGTTGCTCAACATTTACCAATCATGGCTCACCTTCAACCGAAGCAAAAAATCTGTTTTCAGTATTCGCCTAATTTTAAAGACAGCGATGAACATTACCTACTCACAGGTTTGAATTTACAAAACTAACAGACAAAAAAATACCTTGCTAAGCAAGGTATGGAAACTGCGTTATACAACGCTAGAGGGTAAGCATCATCTCGTTATTTTGAACAAATTCTGAGCACTTAAAATGCTTGAGCTAAATTAGCGAGAAAATGAGCAAAGATATTGACATTAAAAACCAATTTTATTGACAATTCACGACAAAACCTCAGGCTTGATGTCATGATTTGTCAATAAAAAGCTTACTCCCTAATATCTATTCAGTTTAAGCCACCGATTCTTGTTTTGCTTCTGCCTCGGTTGGCTTTGCAGGCGATGCCACCAATTTGGGTTTCTGCTCGACCCACTTCACCGGGAATACCGCTTCCACCGCTTGAGTCAGTGCTTTAGACAATGCGGCTGGCAATGGAATACCTAAAGGATTGGCTTCTTTGAGATCCGCAGAAGAGACCACTCGGGTACCCATCACATAATCAAACCACGGACGCGTTACACACCAGTTGGCATCTTGGTTCGAATTCATATGGTGATCATAATGCCAAGGAATGGTTCGTTTTGCCCAATCAGGCTCTAAATGTGCACGACGATGCACATAATAATAGTTACCCGCACTATATAGTGCCGCTAAAGACATGCCTTTTGAGATTGGGTAAAACGCCACACTGGCAACGCCAGCCACCACAGCCAATGACATGATTTCGTTGCGGGTACGCCAATGCTCCACGCCCTCAACATAGCAATCATCTGAAAACTCCTGCTTACGTACTTCACGGTGATGTGCCCAATGCGATTCCATGCTTTTTGGTACAGGGCTATAACGTGGCTGACCCGGACGATGTACCCCATGCAAAATGTATTTATGCGCAAACCATTCAAATGCATTGGCAACCGCTAAACCCGCAATAAAACCCTTAATCATGGTTTTCTCCAAATGTTTCCTTATTTTTATTCAAGATATAAATTTTTGTAGGCGAAGTATTGACGATACGATATATTTATATTGACAAAACACGACAAGATCAGAGGTGGACAGGATGTCTCAACTCAAGAACTATACTGGCTCAGTTTTTGGCGGTTTGGGGCATTTATTAAAAGCCTACTGCGAGGCAAAAAACATTGAAATTCCTGAACAATTACAAAAAATTCAAAATCAGGAACGCTTTGATTATGTGATTTGGCGTGACTTACTTGAAGACCTGAATCAACGCCATCCCAAAATTGGTTTAGGCTTAGAAATCGCAGAATATGTACAACCCAAACATTTGGGGATCATTGCCTATCTGGCCCTGTCCTGTGAAAATCTTGGTGAAGCTTTGGCGCGTTATCATGATTTTCATCGCTTAATTTATGATGGCAGCCCGCTGGTGGTCGAATTTAGTCAACCTTATGGCTCTATCCGCTGGGAAGCACCTGAACCACATCCGACCCAATTGACCGATGAAATCGCGATTGCCTTGATGGTGCAGTTTCTTAAACTGTTTATGTCGGGTGACACCATTCATCTGCATGAAGTGCATTTCGTCAATGCTGCACCTAAAAATATCAGCATTTATGAGCAGTATTTCCATTGTAAAGTCCGTTTTGAACAGCCCAAAACCCAACTCCTGATCCCTGTCAGCGAAGCCTTTAAGCCGCTCAAAACAGGAGATCACACCTTACAGCAATTACTGTTACAGCAAGCCCACGCCTTGCTAGATCAATTACCCAATTCGACCCAACTCGATCAACGGCTACAACATGCCATTTTGACTGGACTACAAAAGAACCAATATCAGATCGATTTTATCGCCGAGAAACTGGGTCTTTCCGTGCGTCAATTACAGCGCCATTTACAACAACAAGACACCACGTTTCAAGAACGGGTACAGCAGGTTCGTTTTATGCTGGCGACCGAATATTTAAAAGACCCTCATCTGAGTTTGCAAGAAATTGCGCTACTGCTCTGTTATTCTGAGCAAAGTGCTTTTCAACGGGCTTTTAAGATTTGGACGGGGCAAACCCCGCAACAGTGGCGAAACAACAACATAACTTACAATTCGTAATAAAAACACTCATGAACTAACGGTTTCGCAACTGATCGATTTTTTTACTCGTTTTATATAAGAGCCTATATACCTATGTGAATTGGTTCACAATTTTTTCACGAGGGTTAAACATATCCATAATAAATTTTGGATGCTTGTTTTTTTATTTTTTATAACTGATGTGGTGATAACAATGAACAAATATTTAGCAGAATTTCTCGGGACCTTTTGGCTTGTTTTTGGTGGTTGTGGTAGTGCTGTGCTTGCAGCTGCATACCCAGAACTTGGCATTGGTTTTTTAGGCGTTGCACTTGCGTTTGGTTTAACCGTATTAACTGGCGCTTATGCGTTTGGTCATATTTCGGGTGGTCACTTTAACCCTGCTGTCAGTGTCGGTTTATGGGTCGGTGGACGTTTTGATTCAAAAGACTTAGTTCCTTATATCGTGTCTCAAGTGATTGGTGGTGCGCTTGCAGCATTCGTGCTGTACATCATTGTACAAGGTCAAGCTGGCTTTGCTGGTACAGGTGGATTCGCAAGCAATGGTTATGGCGAACTTTCTCCAAACCATTTCTCGGTTGCGTCAGCATTCTTAATTGAGGTTGTTTTAACTGCATTCTTCTTGATCGTGATCATGGGGGCTACTGATCGTCGTGCGCCTGCAGGCTTTGCACCAATCGCAATTGGTTTAGCTCTCACATTGATTCACTTGATCAGTATTCCAGTCACCAATACCTCAGTAAACCCTGCTCGTAGTACTGCGGTTGCGTTATTTGCGGAAACAGCAGCAATCAGCCAACTTTGGTTATTCTGGGTTGCGCCAATCATCGGTGCCATCATTGGTGCAGTGATCTATAAAGTGGTGGGTAGCGAGAAAAACTAAAGCTCACCTTGCATAAAAAAACAGCCTGCAACGGCTGTTTTTTTACTTATAGGAATGGATTTTCAATATCCTGCTCAGGTTTTCGTTCAATCTGCTCAGGCAAATCACCCTTCTCCAATGCCGCAACCACATCATTGATAAAGCTTTGCAATGCCTTTGCGGTTTTAAGGCCTGATTGATCTTTGGTAATCTGCAAATTGCCATATAAACTCACGCAATCGACCTGATTTTCCAAGGTCAGATCATAAATTGCTGAAGACTCATCACCCTGTTCAAAAGGCTTAAACATCGTTTCCCTCTCATTGTTGTTATCTATACCACAACATGGGCCAAGCAGACTGACTTTGCAAGCCGTACTTATCGCAAGATTTGTAAGAAATACTGCACCAAAGCATTCACCAATTGATTGATCAAGGCTTGCTTGGTCTCTTCATCAATTTGCGGGAATTTACTTTCAGTGGCATTGGTCGGTTGTGAACTAAACTCACGTTGCTGAGCTTGAATCGCATCGGTTTTAGCATCTTCAGCACATTGACTCTGACCATCCCAATGCAAATAGCTAATGTCTTTATTCGGCTTCACTTGCTGCGCAGAAACAGGCAGCTGATAGACGTTACGTTTCTGCTGCTCGGTCAACTGTGGAAATAAATTAATGCCCAGTTTCTCTTCCAAATAGCAAACACTGACCACTTTGACCTGCTGAGAATTATTATTCGGTGCATAATACGCCCCTATAATCCCTTGCTTGGGTAAATACACCGCTTTATAAACCGCAGTCGGGACAATCACGCCACTGCCAATGGTTTTCAGGCGTTTACCTTCAAATACGGGACCTGTCAGCACATAGGCGTCTTTATGCTGTTTGGTCACCATCGAGCGTACCGCTTCTTCTAATTTACGCCACACTTCCTGATTATTCTTCGGCGCTTGTGGCACCATATTGGCCAGTGAGAAGCTGTCATACTGTGCCGCCGTATTATTCATATCACCATTCGGTGCCATATGACCACGGTCATAGCCAGAACCACGATAGTCTGACAATAAAGCACGATGAGCGGGCTTTACTCGTGTTTCCTCGTGGAAATTATCTTCCCGTTTAATTTTGACGCTTAAGCGTTCTGGGGTCAGATATTCTGCTGTCCATAATGGGGTCTTGGAAATACCTGAATACATCACATTAAAATCATTAAAACACAGTGCATAACTGTCTTTTTTCAGACTGTCTTTGCTGAGTAAAGGCGGAACATCACGATAAAACTGTTTTAAACATCCCGTATTACTCGATTGAAATGGGATGAACTTGGAAATTTTTTCACTGCCAAATGCGATCGCAAAACTCCCTGTTGCGACCAGTGCCAACATCATTTTTCCAACATTTTGGCTCAAAAAAGCAAATGGGCTTTTACTCTTTCGGGTTGGTTTCTTTGCCATAACTACATCAAAATCAATATGAACGCGCAGCTTAGCAACTCAAAAGCCCTGTGTATATTGAGTTTCAGCCCAGAGCGACATTTTATGTCGCAAATCTGTACACTCAGGCAACAGACAATAAAAAAGGCACTCGAAAGTGCCTTTTTCTATTGTGTTATTAAATTTCGATCTGACTGCCCAACTCCACCACACGGTTGGTTGGAATCTGATAGAAGTCACTAACAGGACTGGTATTGCGCTGCATCGAGATAAATAACTTTTCACGCCACGGCGACATGCCATCCCCCACGGTATGTACAATACGATCACGTGAAATAAAGAAGCTCATTTGCATCATATCGAATTCAAAACCAAGCTCCTTATAAGCTTGTTCTAATGCATTCGGTACATTCGGCTGATCTTTAAAGCCATAATAAATATAGATACGATAAAAATGCTCATCCAGTTTTTCAACTTTTAAGCGATCTTCATCTGCCACATAGGGAATATCTTGGGTATAGACCGTGACCATGACATTACGCTCATGCAGCACTTTATTGTGCTTGATGTTGTGTAACATCGCATGCGGCACAATGTTTGGGGTCCCTGTTAAGAAAATCGCTTCACCTGGCACAAAATGGGTTTCTTTGCTCATGCCAATGCTCTTGATAAACAGTTCAATTGGCAAGGCATTGGTTTCCATACGGGTATAGACGATTTCGCGACCACGTTTCCACGTCATTAAAATGGTATACACCACCACACCAATCAAGATCGGCACCCAACCGCCCGACAAGATTTTTAATGAGGTTGAACCAACAAAAATTAAGTCAATGATCAGGAACGGTACCGCAAATAAAGCCACTTTCCACAATGGCCAACGCCATACGCCATACGCCAAAGTCGAAATTAGAATGGTTCCGCAGAGCATGGTCATGGTCACCGCAACACCATAAGCACTGGCCAACTCGGCACTGCTTTCAAACAGTAGAATCAGGATCACCACCGAGATAAACAACACCCAGTTAATGAATGGCAAATAGATCTGCCCTTGTTCCACATCCGAGGTATGGTGCACGGTTAAGCGTGGTAAATAACGTAATTGAATGGCTTGATTGGCCATCGAAAATACGCCTGTGATCACCGCTTGAGATGCAATCACGGCCGCTGCCGTCGCCAAGCCAATCATCGGGAATAAAGCCCAATCAGGAACCAGCAAATAGAACGGGTTTTCAATAGCTTTAGCATCACGTAATAGTAATGCGCCTTGTCCTGCATAGTTTAAAAGTAAGCATGGCAGGACCACCAAGAACCACGCCAATTTAATCGGCAAGCGTCCAAAATGTCCCATATCGGCATACAGCGCCTCACCGCCAGTCATGGTCAGAATCACGGCACCCATGGTGATAAAGGCAACTGTCGGTTGATCAAAGACAAAATGGAATGCCCAATACGGATTGACCATCATCAAGACATACGGGGTCTGGATAATGCTCCACAGTCCAATCAGACCAATGGATGCAAACCATAACAGTGTAATTGGGCCAAAGAATTTCCCCATGGTGGCAGTACCATGTCGTTGCACCATGAATAATGCGGTGAGGATACCCAAAGCAATCGGAACCAGCCAGCGATCTAAAGCAGGTGTCACCAGACTCAAACCTTCAATCGCAGATAGGACTGAAATTGCTGGGGTAATGATCCCGTCACCAAAGAACAGTGATGCGCCGATAAAGCCCAATGCAATCAGAAAGATTTTATTTTTATTGCTAAAAACGGAGGAGCGCAGATTCAGTGCGAGCAGTGACATGATCCCGCCTTCGCCATTGTTGTCCGCACGCATGATCATTGAAACATACTTAAAACTGATGGTCAGGTTCATACACCAGAAGATCAGAGAAAGAATACCAAGAATACTCGCTTCACTGATATCAACATGTCCTGTGACAAAGCATTGCCGTATTGCATAGAGCGGACTGGTCCCAATGTCTCCAAATACCACCCCTAATGCTGCCAGCGTCACCGCGGGCAATGCGGCTTTTTTTGCAGTACTTTGCATATGATGTTGTCTTCAAAATAGAACGTTATATGGCGCAATATTATCATTAGCCAAAAAGTTTTTCTGCAAATCTGTTCGACTACAACTTGGCAGCGTGCATTTTTTTGGGTACTATCGCACACCTTGGTGAGGTGTCCGAGTGGCTGAAGGAGCACGCCTGGAAAGTGTGTATACGTTTGCGCGTATCGAGGGTTCGAATCCCTCTCTCACCGCCAAGTTTACTTTTTATGATATCTCATAGAGTCCTAAAAGCTTAAATCTAAAGGGTTTAGGCTTTTTTTATTGCCTTATGTTTTCCAATTGACCCTATTGAATCCTGATATAGTTGGGGGTATAACTGGGGGTATAATAAATTACCCCTATTTTTATACCCCCAAATTTCTACGGGAAACGCTGCAATGCTTACAGATGCTCAGGTCAGAAAGATCAAACCTGCTGAAAAGAAAACCAAATATTCTGATGAAAAGGGCATGTATCTGGAAGTCACACCATCAGGTGGAATGCACTGGCGTTTGAAATTTCGCTTCAATGGCAAAGAAAATATTTTTAGTATTGGCTCATATCCTGACACCACACTTGCCCAAGCAAGAAGAATTCGTGATGAAGCACGCTTAAACTTAAAAGATGGAATTAACCCAAACGAAGTGAAGAAACAAAAAAAATTGCAGGTTGATGAAAGTACGCTTTTCAGAGCACTTGTGATGGAATGGATGCAAGACCGTAAAGCAGTCCTTAAAGAAGCGACTTATTTACGTGATTTGTCAGTATTTGAAAAAGATCTCTTCCCTGCTCTAGGCAATATGCCAATTGATCAAATTAAAGGGAAAGACGTATTAGCTTGCGCCAAGAAAATTGAAGAGCGTGGTGCATTAGAAATGGCGAAACGCTCAATCCCTTTAACTGGGCGTATTTTTCGTTTTGCGATTCGTAAAGGTATTATTGAGAATGACCCTACCCCACACTTAGGCGAAGCTCTTAAACCACGCAAAGTCAAGAATATGGCACGTTTGGATATTTCTGAATTTCCTGCCTTTCTTGGGCGTATGGATCGCTACCATGGCAACCTTATCATTCGATCCGCCCTACAATTGATGACGCTTACTTTTGTCAGAACAGCAGAACTGAGAATGATGGAGTGGAATGAGATTGATTATGAGAATCGTTTATGGCGCATTCCAGCACACAAAATGAAAATAGCTATGCCCCATATAGTGCCTTTATCAAAGCAAGCTTTAGAAATACTAGAAAGGATTCAACCGATTACAGGTATAAAACAGTACGTTTTCTATAATTACAGTACCGCGAAGCCAATCAGTAGTAATGCCCTTTTATGCGCGATTCGCACAATGGGTTATAACGGCAAAATGACTGGTCATGGATTTCGTGGGCTAGCATCTACTACCTTACATGAGCAAGGCTATATGCATGATGCGATTGAAATTCAATTGGCACATCGGGTTGGGAATGCCGTTTCTCAAGCTTATAACCATGCTCAACATTTAGACTATCGCATCAAAATGATGCAAGAATGGTCTGATTTTATTGATAGTTTACGTATTTAAAGCTGTATCTATTCCTAAACATAAAACAGCTTATGTTGAAGTCATTATCTTATCAAGGCAATAGAATTAATATTAGAACTTAGAATTTATATAAGAAAGGGATGTTATTTCTTTCCCACAATATGAGCATTTATAGATTCCCCTATATGAAGGAGCTAAATTTAAATACTCATGCTTTTTCAAAATCTTGTTTTGTTTTTCGCCTACTAGAACATAATTATGTCCCAACACATTTATACAACTTTTCTTTGCCATTTTCTCAGGAATAAAAATAAATTTATTCAACAATATCATATTTATAACTAATTTTACTAATCATGAACTTCTTCTAGAGTTGGTATTTTATTCTTTATTTACTTCACTAAACATTACTTTCGAATGAAATTCACAGCTTTCACCCCAAGCAATTAGTCGCTCTTCAAACTCAGGTACTAAAAACTCAATAAATTGGTTTAAATCATGCTTATAAATTTTGGCATCTTCTGGCTGTTGAGTATATCTTTTATAACGCTGTTTCCATTTACCCGAACTATCTCTCTCGTTTAATAAATCAGGTTTGCCTGTTACTTTTAAAGTAAGCATGAAATGTTTAATATAAGCTGGATGATGTTCCATCAAGTTATGAGCCACACCCACTATATCGTTAATATTGTTACCTACAACATAACCAAATTTTGCACTTAAAATTGAATTGACCACTGTTTTATAAGGTGCATGCAAAATGTATTTGGGTGTACTTATTGCCATTAGCTCAAGCTCCTCACGAATATAAAACCACTGAAAGTTAAATTGACTGTCGGTAAGATAATGAGCTTTTACCCATAGTTCAGTAAATTCGACTAATAATTCAGATTTATTTTTTGATGGTTTTTTTGTGTCAAGATCGACTTGTTCTAATGATTCAAGATACTTTCTAATCTTTAGTTTATCATTTTTATTATTACTTTCTTGTAAATATTTTTGTTGTAAGCCTAATCTTTGCTTTAATTCTCGATATACAGCTTCATAATCAAAAAAGTATATTTGCTTTGTAGATTCATTATGGATCAATTTTTTAAATTCAACGAACTCACAATTCCACTTATTAATAATTTGATTATTCTGTATTTCAGGCCTTAGATAATGGCATTCTAAGGTAAAAACTTTTGTTTTAATAGACTGAGCAACTGTAGAATCATTCACTACAAAGGCATTAGCATTATTGTTATAGTAAATATCTTGGATTGACTGTTTCTTTGCTTTTTCAGTTGGCTCAAAATGATTAAAAATCCATAATAAGCAAGAATTGTTATCTTGATAAAAAATCTTGCGATCAATAATCACATTTAAGAAAGTAGTAGAAAGCTGTCCTTCAAAAACGATTAACTGATTTTGGTATTGAGCAGATACATCGGGTTTACGCCATTGCTTTAGGTCAATGCTTTTACGAACTTGCTCAATATGAATATCACTAAAAGCCTCATCCACTTGAAGGCTCTTATACATGTTCTTTTTCAACAATTTATGTTGTTGAGTTTCTTTAGCAATTTGATATTTAAGCGCAGTTTTTTCTTGCTCTGACAGCTGTTTGATATGCTTTACAGGGCACTGGAAATTGGGATTATTTTCTAACTCAGGGATATGTTTAAAAAAGAAAGTTGCAGAGGAGTTAATCTGCATGTGATCTGTACGTCTCGAAAGAATCACTGGTGATTGACACCAAGCACAATTAAAAACAGGCTTAGTTTTATCCCTCTTATATCGCTCCTTTATTTGACTACGCCATTGAGTCAGCTCCATTTCAGATTGTTGGAAGAATACATCCATATCAATCCACATATCTTGATCTGTATCAATGATATGAATTAGCTTCATGACTTCTCCAACAACCTATAAATTAGCTTTTAAGTTTCAATTCACTGGGGAAAAAACCTGCTCTTTCTTTACTAGTAGCACTTCGTCCTACAAACTCCGTGTAACTTAGTTGAAGTTTTTGTTGAGCACTGGGCTCTTCATTCTCTAGAACAATAATTTGTCCATTATTATTCCGTGCTGTTAACCATCCATAAAAGCTATCTTTAACACCTTCTGGTAGCAACTCACCATCTGAATTCACATCATGTTCATGTAATTCTTCTTTTGAATGTTTAGGGTCTTTGTAAGTAACGACTGGAGAATCTATAATTACAAATCCTAGATGAGGTAAATTATTTTCAATATTAAGTTCCATCAAAGCAACCATATAAGCAGTTAAAAATATCCCACGCTTTCCTTTTCCATACGAAACCCTAGCTCTTTGATTAATCTTTATGTCAACACACTTATCATCAAAGTCGATCGTTCGAACATCAGGAACTTTCCATTCTTCTAATAGCTCTTTGATTCTTACTGATAAATTCGTTGCTGAATTAGCAAGATTTCTTTCTATTTTTTGAGTCATACGCTTAGATTTTGGTATTTCTTTCTCTAATTGTATTTGTAATCTCTGAATAATTTTAAAATTATTCAAATAAATCGATAACTCAGTTTTTCTCTCAGCAAGTTCCTTTAGGTTATCTTTAATACTCAAACCATCTGCTTCTAGTAATTTTTTTTGCTGGATTTTATTACTCTCCAAATTATAATTTAAACTATCCAATTTTAGAGAAAGCTCTGAAATTTCTGACTCTATATCTTCTATAGCGTACTTTAAACCATCTCTTAATCGATTTATTTTTTGAATTTCTACGGCAGCACCATTTCTTATTTTAGCAAAATCTTCTTCTGAAATATGATGCCTTTTTTGATGATCTAACGTAGTTAAACAAATTGGACAGGATCTATTCGGTAAATTAGCTACGATCGAGGCAGATATATTTGTCATCTCCAGTCTACTAATATCATTCAGATACTTCTGATCAAGTATAGAAAATTGCTCTTTAGCTTCTATTAGACTTATTACTTTGGGATTAGTTTCGTTTATTTCTCGCTCTAATGAAGAAAACTCACTTTTTAATTCTCTTAATGCTTGATAGTCATATGTCAAAAATTTATTAATTTCATCTATTTGCAAAGAAATTTTATCAAGATTATCTTCTACATCTTCCTTACTTATATCTTTTGGAATTTCATCATTAAGTATCTGTATCTGTTCCTGTAACGATGACACTTGTCCTTTAGCTTGGTTTCTAGCATCCGTTGAAATAGCTAAAGGCATCTGTGAATCATCAGAACCTGTTAAGAAAAAAGATAAAGCAGATCTATTTCTTACCTTTGTATTGGTGTCTTTACCTTCAAAATTAATATTATCGAGAGTCTGAATCTCATCAAATATACTAATGCGCCTTAAGTCATTTGCTGTAACACGACCTAAAGTTCCCGATTTAACTAATATTTTGTTTTCTTGAATATTATTTTCAGTTATCAAAAAATCATCTACTTTAAAATCAAGTTTTTGAGCTAAGTCTATTGGGACATCTGAATATATTCCTTCATATACACTTTCTTGACCATTAGCTAAACTTTTAAAAATTGTAAATTCTTTTCCATTATTTGATTCAATTTGTAGAATAGCTAAACTGTATCCTTCACTGAAGCCTACATCCTTAGGGATTTTTTCATCTCCCAAGCAAAACCTAATACATTCAACGATATATGATTTTCCAGTATCAGTTGGACCAAAAATTAAATGAGATTTTTTATCAAAATTTAATATAGCTGGCTTTTTATTATTTCCAATAACTATCAAAGATTTTATAAAAAACTTCATTTAACTATTCACCTAAGTAATTTAAATTTGATATATCAGAACCAATAATTATACTTTCATTAAAGAAAATATTTCGCAATTCAACTTCGCTGTAGCCACCAAATCTCTTAGCAACCCATTCGCATCTCTCAATTAATTTTTTTGAATATTCATTGTTCATTACTGAAATAATACTAGGTCCATTATCTCCTATATAATAATTAACCCCATCATCATCAATAACAACATCGATCAGAGAGCGATTTAACATTAAAAATATACCACTTTCTAAAGCATCTTTCTTGTTTGAAAATTCCCCACCCCGAAAAGGCACTAATGTATGTAAACTCTCAGGACCACCAAAATCAGAAGAATAGATTACAGCATAATCGAGATATGCTAATTTATGGATATCTGCTCCCCTAGGATATAGAGCCCCTAAGAGATAAACCATTCGTACCCCTAATTCTAAGGAAGTATTAAAAATATCACTCATCGTCAATCCATTGAATTTTTTCTTGATTAACTAAATGATGACAAGAACCTTGTAAATCACCACCCTGAAGTCTGGCATGTAGAGGATTTGATGTAACTTGCAGTGAAGATGCTACATTTAAAACATTACGAATTTTTTCATAGCCTGTTTCATGTGGATAAATGAGCTCATTTCCTATGCCTATCTCAACCTGCACCAGCAGTTCCTCAAAAGCACCTGGCAATTTGTCACGACTGAAACGATTCAGACCTTCCGCAGAGTAAAATAGTCTACGTTGCATCATCAAATGTTTATTAAGCGGTTTTGATAACGTCGTTAACTCTAATAAACTCCCACCAACTTCTTTATATACTTTTAGCAATTCCTTCAAATATATCTCTTCTTCCTTTTCATGTGCCGCTGGGACTTCAGGGTTTTGTTCTCGAGGCCCTAATACACCGAATAAACTCCAATGATTTGACGATCTCGCATGTATTTCTAAAAGCTCATTGGATGGTTTGATTTTAATTATTTCAAAATCAAAACCATTGATAAAATTTTCTAGCTCATCAGAAAATGGGTAACTAAACTCTCTCTTTTTCCATGTTGCTAAAATCCATTCTTTTAAATCAGTAGGCTTCATTACGTAATCGTATAGTTTCGGACCTACTTTTAAAGCACAAATAAAATAAGATCTAGGAATTGTATATTCACCCTTAAATACACACCAAATAAATTTTGCTAATTCTCCTCCAAAGTTACTAGGACTCAAACTATCTCCATAATGTTTAGCCTGATATAAATCCCATGTACCTGCTTCAGGCTTTTCTAAAGTGAGGCCACATACATCTCGGCCTTTATCTCCTGCGCCACCTAACCTATGTACATGTTTATAATTGTTCTCATTCTTTAATTGCACAACACATTGTTCAATAAATAACTCCCAATCATCTTCATTCATTAAAAAAAGACGTTGCTCAGGAGTTGGCTGTGCTGGACCAGTGTTGTATGGCAATTGACTCATATTCAAATACCTTTTACTTATAAAAGTATTACAGAAACCTATGATACTTTTTCATTTTATTGAATTAAATTTACATTGTTAGATAATACTTTGCGGCCAAGTAGCTGTTGGTAAATATGCGCATTTACATCAGTTCCCTTAATCATTTTATATTCAATCTGACTATGGCTTGCATATTCTTTAGCAGCCTTAGCTTTAGCTAAAACAATAGGATCGTCATATTGATGGTCACCTTTCACCTCTACAATGATGTACTGACCATTTTTCAACTGAACCAAGAAATCAGGGTAGTAATTTCTCAATGCGTATGAATCAGGGTCAATGTACTGGAAGTAAAATTCAGTTTTAGACTTATCAGTAAACATGCCCGTAAAGTAAATTTTTTCAACGTCATCATCTTTCAATAGGTCCCAAAACAAAGCATATTCAGGATTTGAATCAAAGGTATATGTATCTAGATTAAAACTCTTATCTCTATAATTTGCTTGTGTATCTGCATAAGTCGAGGTTCCGCCTTTTCCTTCTGCAATTTCATAGAAAGATAATCCCCCAACTGCTGGTGGAATAATCAACTGCACTTCTTTTTCTATCGTTTCTGACTCAATATCTTGCTCGTACAATGCTGTAAATAATCTAGGGATCACCACATCATACAAAAGCTCATTGAACTGATTTATACAAAATAAAATCCTTTCTAAGCCTTCTTTGGTTTGATCAAGCATTCGCTCAATTTTGATCGGACTCAAATTTAAATATCGAGATATTTCAGCAACCAAAGTTAAACCTGAATATTCAACTTTTTCTTTTTCATTAGTACGATCCGTAGAATTTGTATATTGAGCACTGTTGAAATCATTAGCCTGTAGATTTGTCGTCGTCGTTTGGATGATTAAATACTTACTTGTGAGTTCATGCCAAGCATCTTCATTTGTTGGGTCAAGATCAAGTGAAGTACCTTCTACAAACTCTTTTTCTTTAAGCTTAATCGTTTGCTTGACATGTTTGAGTTTGATCTTTACATCTTCTCTCACTTGAACATTCAGCATTTTTTTCGGTTTAGGATCTGGGTCTGAAAACTCAGAAGCAGTCATCCTAAAGTTTGCTTGAAGCTCAGTATCAAGAATATCGTAGTTTTGTTTGCTTAGATAAATTGAACCTGTATATTGCTGTTTACCAATTGAACGTAAACAGCGCATAGTTGCCTGTAAAACAAATACTTTTGATTTCGGTGAACGATACATTGCAACGCCGAATAATGAACGACAGTTCCATCCCTCACGGCCTTTATTGACTAACAGAATAAACTGCTTTTCAGATCCCTCTGTTCCAGCCACGTCCAAATTATTAAAATTTCGGATATCATCAGATTTGGTAATTTTATCATCACCAACGTTGACTAAAATTTTATCAGTCGAAATACCATGTTCTGCTAACTGACGTTCTAGCTCAGGTTTTAACTCTTCAGTAAGCTCCTCTACTGTTGAAGCAAAAAAAGCTAGTTTAGGTAATAAGCCTTCGGGTTTAAGGCCTTTTGTAGCATCCAAGAAATCTTTTACAGTAATTTTCACAAACTCTTCAGTCCGCGTAGTCGTATATGAGTTTACTTCTGGGCTTTTCAAATAGCGTTCTTGAATCGCATTCTTTAAATTGAAAGCATATACGACCTCGGGTAATACATCCTTACCAACATATGGTGTACCCGTATAGTTAAAACAAGCAACTACATGGGTACCAGCTTCCTCTAAATTTTTAGACAATTCATCAATGGTTCTACGTAGACTCTTATCGGTCTTAGAATTGTTATTACCTAACTGATTTTTCTTCAATGCATCACCAAAAGAATGATGTGCTTCATCGACAAAGATACCAAGTTGAGGCAAACGTGATAACTTCTCAAACCGTTGGTTTGTCTTTAGATCATCTTCATTAGCAGGTAGACCTAAATCACCAAGCAGCTCCGTCAGTTCACCAAAATTAGGCTGATCATTTTCAAATAGCTTTTGAGTAGCTGTCTTATCAGCATGCTGACGCTTAAGAATAATCTTTTGAGTATTCGAAACAACTAAGTTAAATTTAGAACCGTCTATAGTGCTTAGTGAAGTACCTGCTTCATCAAGAAAATGAAACTTTAGATTCGCGTCAAAAATACCAACATATTCTTTGGGTACAACTTTTGAAATATCAAAAGACTCAATCTCACGTAAAGACTGTAAGACCGTCTTATCAGGTGCAAAAATAAGTGCGTTTTGACAGAATCTTTTATCTTTAGGAAATTTATTAGCCAATAAAAACTCGTAAAAGATACACGTTGCCATGAGTAAGGTTTTACCCGTGCCCATCGTTAAAGCGAAAATATAGTTAGGATAATTTCGACTGTTATCCTTCATTTTTTTCAACACGGCTTGATAATTTTTTACCTCAAGGACATCCTCAAATGACAAACTACCTTGTAAGGAATCATCATTAATAAAGCCAGTAGCTTTTCGACCTTCAAATTGATTTTTAGATTCAAACCAATCCGCAAAGATCTGCTCTACTTTTGAATTTCCTAGAAACTCTTTTAAGAAAATATAAGTTTCTAATGCTTCAAACTGTGGCCTACGCAAGAATGCATCTGTTCGATTTTTAGGATCATTATAATCTAAAAACTTTTTACTCAGCTCTTTATAGCTTTTACGGATGTTACCTTTATTGCTTTCGTAAAATGCCCACAAGTAATTAAAGAAGGCAAAGTCTAAAGCTGCCGAAGAGTTAGGTTTCTTAGCCATTCGCTAACTCCTCTTCTGTCAAATCACGCTCTAATGATTCTGAAAGGAGATCAGTAATTTTAATGCGGATTGTTCCAGCATCTTCCGGAATTGTATATTGGCCTTCTACAAGTTCATTTTTCGCAGGAATGTCTGTAAGTGTTGGTTGGAAAACCGCACCATCATAGTTCCAGTCGATCATGATACTTTCGACCATTTCACGCCAGTCAGAAACCATGTCTTTGGATTGTGATAGCTTTTGCAATAAATTCATTGGATAGAACTTATCTATAACTAATTGGCTATTTTCCACCTTTAATAAAGCTTCAGAATCACGTTTAAATTGTAAATCAGATCGATCACGTAGAATATCCACGACTTCAATATCAAGCTTATAATTAATAGAATGTTCCACAAATGCGGCTAAATCAGGTTCATGTCCCATACAGTAAATAGTAATTTTTTCAACAGGTTGATTTGGCTTTTCTTCTTTACGCTTTTCAAAAGCTTTGTAGTCTACGCCATGAATTAAATCAGCAACATCCGCTTTAGTCGCAATATGGTTGACTGGCATCAGTTTCACCATACGACCATCTTTTTCACCATCGTAAACGCTGTTTGGAATTGATTGGATATCTAAAGCTTGGATCAGTAATTCTTTTGCCTGAATAGGATTTCTAAATATATCATAATGATTGACATTATAGACTTCGAAACTTGTATACAAAGTTTTTTCATCATTAAACTCAATCTGAGTATTCTTGAGTTCATCTGCCATTTTAAGCAAACGCTTTGTAGTTGTTTGAATTGCACCTAAATTTATATCTGCACC
The DNA here is from genome assembly GCF_036668815.1 of Acinetobacter sp. ESBL14. Taxonomy (NCBI): domain Bacteria; kingdom Pseudomonadati; phylum Pseudomonadota; class Gammaproteobacteria; order Moraxellales; family Moraxellaceae; genus Acinetobacter; species Acinetobacter sp. ESBL14. The sequence goes on along the minus strand of NZ_JAZEVS010000002.1, from coordinate 252,479 downwards.
AATAAAACGACGCCCTTCTTGCATTGCTACTGATTGAGTGGTGCCTGATCCCATAAAACAATCAAAAACAATGTCCCCAGACTCCGAGGCTGATTGGATAATTCTTCGAATTAATCCCTCTGGTTTTTGAGTTGGGTAATTTGTTCTAACATTCGACATTGGATTATCGAGATTGATATCTCCCCACATACTACCAAAATCAAACTCCTCTGCCCAGAAATCATCAGCTTGGACTCCCTTTGAGTCAGACAAGTATTGTTTATATGACCATCCAGCTCCAATTGATTTTGGGGGTATAAGTCTTCCTTCTTTTTCCCATTCGTTAAATCGCTCTTGGGAGTATGATTTTAATGAAGTTACTCTATATGGACCTTTCGGATCATTATCGGGATTTTTAAATCTTTTTAAATAATCTTCACTGTATTCACTATAGGAGTGTTTAAATGAAAATTGAGCTGTTTTAGTATAAAACAATATAACATCATGATTAATAGGAAATTTATTTGCTCTAGCTTTACTACTACCAGCAAATGGACTCCTTTTCCAACAAATGGAGTTTTGAAAGTTATTGCTTCCAAAAATTTCATCTAAAATACATTGGACATGATGAGATCTTTTTGTATCTACATGAACAAAGATAGAACCCGTATTACAAAGGAGATCTCTCAATATAATTAGGCGTTCATATAAAAATTGTAGATATTCATCATTTGACCAAATATCAGTATATTGTTTTTCCTCAAAGACACTCTGATCATTCTCAACATCATGACCTTTTAAGCTAATTTTTTTCTTGTAGTCTGCTTTTGAATCGAAAGGGGGATCAATATAAATTAGTTTAATTTTTCCGCGATACTCTTTTAGAAGATGAGCCATAACCTGTAGGTTGTCTCCCCAAAAAATTTTATTCAGCCAACTATTTACAGCCTCACCATGTTGTTCCTTTAATTGTGCAGGGTAGTAACTTGTTGAAGTAAAAGGACGCTTACCTTTCCAACTCAACATTGGATAGCCTTTAATTGGCTCGAATTTAAATAACCCCTCTTGAGGGCTTTCTTCAGTAAAATCTAAAGTATTATTTTCAGTCGTCATTTAAAGACTTTCCTTCATAAAATTCCAATTCTTACGATCACAGTAAAAGCGCATGTCACAGTTGGGGCAAAGCTTATCAGGTCTACACGTCATCCCGTAATCTTTTGCTTCAATACGAGACACAACTTGATCAAACTGTTTCACAGTCTGTTCGATCTGATCATTTCTCTTCTCAAAACTGACATAAGGTGACCCCTCTGTCTCGCCAGTATAGTAAAGATGCATTCGACTCACAGTCTGCCCTGTTTTTTCTTCAAGCAAATGTGCATACAACTGAAGTTGACGTTGGTACGTTTCAAATCTTATTTTTTCTTTTTCTAAATCAGGCTTACGTTCGGACTTAAAATCAATAATTTCCACTGTACCATTTTCACCACGAATTAAATCAATACTTCCTTTTAAGATGTATTGATCTTTCACCAATGAAATTTCAACTTCAGCTTCTTGCAGACGATCAAGCTGTCTCTTTTCACGATCGTAATAATTTACAACATGCCTTTCAATCGCCTTTAAAGTATTCGGCGCCAAGAACTGTCGTTCTTTTTTAGACAAATAAATATAATTAGTATTCAACCAATTCTGTATTTGCTCATGACTAACCAAATGGCCTTCATTGCGCAACACAGCTTTATGAATATCTTCAATCGTTTGATGTACCAAGGTACCAAAAATCTGTGCACCAGCTCGAACAGGATGAAACTCAAGCTCTTTAAAGAATCGATATTGCTCAGGACACCCTTCAAACAAAAGAATATGTGAGGTAAATGCATATTCACGTTTTAGGTTCATTTCTTTCACTTGAGTAAATTCGATCCCTGATAAGTCGAGTTCAGGGTGGTTCCAATTTACTAGGCCATCAACAACCGACCTAAAATACTTCGAAGGCGAACTACCAACACCTTTTTTAATTTCTGCTGAAAGTACCAGTAAATTCTGAGCTCGTGAAAAAGCAGTGTAGTACAACCGCCAAAAATCAAAGTTTTTAATTAACTCAAAAGGCTCATAAGGTGGCTTGCTGAAGTAATTATTTTCTAGAATTTCATCAAGTGCTGTATGACTTTTCCTCGGAACACCTTCTAAGCTACACGTCACAACGATTGGATACTCCAACCCTTTAGATTGGTGAATCGTCAGGAAGGATACACAACCACACGGTGCATATTCAGAATCATCTTCATACTCTCCAATACCACCATCTTTCAAAAATCTAAAATACTGGTTGAACAGATCTGTCAAATTCTTGTCCACAAATTCACGAGAAATAACCGTAATATAATGAAGATGCTCAAACTTCGCTAACAGTGATGAAAACTTAGATAAGTTTCGCGCAGCACGACCCTTATCTAAGCCATACAACGCCTCATCTGAAAAATATTTGCTAAATAAAGGAAATTGTAGAGCCTGATAAAATAATGTTGTGAACGCATAATCTGTATTTTCAACGAGTTGATAATGTGTTCTAGCACGTTCTTGTGCCCACTTTAATAAATCGTGATTTTCAGGTTTCTGTAATTCCTCTTTAATCGAAGGAATACATTGCTGGTCATAGTAGTCCCAAATAGCAAGTTTAAGATTTTCATTCCATTTACGGATATTGAAATACTGCGGAAATAAAAAAATAAATAAACCAATGAGTAACTTAATCTCTTCACGATCAAAAAATTGATTTGAACGTGGAGAATAAACAGGAATACCTTTTTCTTCCAAATAGTTCGCTAGGCCAACAGCCCGATCACTTTGTACTGATCTAAATAAAAATGCGACCTGATTCCAATCAGTCAGACCATCATTTTTTAAAGATAATAGGAACTGATAATTTTCTTCATACCAATCTTCACGCCCTTCTGCTACAACTTTAATCACCGAAGGAACTTCAGGAAAGTTATCTTCTCTAGCACGTATGTTTTTATCATAACGAAAACGATTAGCTCCTGATCCCCATTCTAGCCTTTGCATCCACTGACCAAAGAAATTCACAATATCAGGGTGAGAACGATAGTTAGTTGTGAGCTGAATTTGCTTACATTTATGTTCATCAAAGTTCTTAGGAAACTCTAAAATATTCCGTATTGTTGCCCCACGAAAACGATAGAGGCCTTGGTCATCATCACCAACGACACAAAGATTTTGAGCTGCGCCCATCAATAATTTTAAAATACGTTCTTGAATAGTGTTGGTATCTTGATATTCGTCTACCATTAAATACTTAAGCTTTTGCTGTAATTCCAATACTACTGTTGGCTGATGTTCTAATAAATTTAATGTTTCGTACTGAATAGTGGAAAAATCTAGAGCATTATTTTCTTCTAATAATTGATGATATTTTTCCAAACATTCACCTAATATCTCTACCTCTATATCATGTGCCTCTTTTAACTCATCAGGGGTTAAAGCTTCTTCCGTAACTTTATTAAGTAAAATTAAAAGTTCATTCGCTTGATTCCAACGTGACTGTTCCTCTTTAATTAGCAAATGAAAGTTTTCAACCTCAGTAAATTCTTTCATCTTTTTATACAAAAGGAACTGTTGATCAAACTGATCATACAAAGTAAAACTACGCTTTAAACGTGTGTACTGTTGATTCTCTTCTAAAATTCTTAAGCAAATAGAGTGAAAGGTTCCTAAGTACATTTCATTCAGATTCAGATCAATTTTCAACTCAAGAAGTCGATTTGAAATCCGTGTCGTTAGCTCTCTTGCCGCCTTTTCAGTAAAAGTTACAACCAAAATTGATTCGGGCTGAACACCTTTGACCTGAATCAACTTCACAATACGCTCAACCAAAGTAAAAGTTTTACCAGAACCTGGACCAGCAATAATGAGTACTGGGCCATCTAAGGTATTTAGTGCTTCTTGCTGAGCTTTATTGATATTCGACATTATTAGCCTCATGAGTTAAATTGACTAATGACTTTGGCTTGTTATTTAAGAAGCTTAATGCAAGTGGTTGAATCTTTTCGTCTATTAATAGCTTACTCAAACCATAATCTAAATTGAGTATAAAAGCATTATCTGATAGATAATGTAAAAATGGTTGATATAAGCTCTCCATATCTACTTTAAATATAGACTCGAAGAACCCTAGTGCATTGATATCGTAATAATCTAAAGTTTTCTTCATTTTTATATCTAATTAAATATTCTTAACCCTTAGTACGGAGTAAATAAAACAACATCTTATTTACTCCGTACTAACTATTTAAGCCACATTCTGACTCACTTTTATCTCATCTAGTGCTTGAATCAAATTAGTTAGATTTTGCTCAGGGTCCAACCACCAATCCACCGTCCAGACTGATAAAACCTCCCAGCCTAAACCATTCAATACAGTTGGCCTAAGTTGATCACGATCTCTTGCTGTAGCTGCTTTTGCATAGTTTTCACCATCAACTAAAATACCTGCAATATAACTACCTGAGTTCAAGTCATCTTTAATAGCTAAGTCTACACAACTATCACCTTGACCTATTCCGACATCTACATTCCAGCCTTGTTCATGCAACTTGGTTTGCAAGTATTGTACGAGCTCTTTTTTGGCTTGCTGTTTATTTCGATCAACATAATTCAAATGTAGCTGGCCGCTACGAGCAAAAACTAAAAAGTCCTTTAAATCTCTTACACCTTCGCTATTGGTACGAGTTAAATTAATTTCTTCTGGATTCAAGGCTGAGAAAACGTGTAATCCTTGGCGAGCACGGGTAATGGCTACATTTAGACGACGCTGACCGCCTTGACGATTAAGTGCACCAAAATTCATTGATAATCGACCAGCTTGGTCCTTGGCATATGTAATTGAAAAAACAATGATATCTCGCTCATCCCCTTGGACATTTTCCAGATTCTTCACGAATAATGGTTCAATGCCTGATTTACTTAATGTTTCCAATTCAGGATGACTTACCAATTCATTATCTAGCAAGTCCTCAATCAGCTTTTGCTGGGTCATATTAAAAGTGACAACACCCAAGGTTAGAGGATTCTCGTGTCCCAACTGAGACTGCAAATGCTGAATAATGAATTCAACAATCGCCTTTGCCTCATTAATGTTAGTACGGGTATCTCCTTTATCGTAAACACCATCAACCACATGTAGTTTTACAGCAGTATCCTTAGCAACAGGTGCAGGGAAAGTAAATAAACCACCTTTATAATATTTCTGATTACTAAACTGGATTAGGCTTTCATAACGACTGCGGTAATGCCAATTTAAAGCTAATTCAGGCAATTGAGCGGCAAGACACTCATCTAAAATACTTTCTAAATCTTCAGTGACTTCTTCGTCAACTTCTTCATCAGAGTCCCCCTTACCAAAGAAACTGGTTGGTGGCATTTGTTTATTATCACCGACAACAATTGACTGTTTTCCTCTAGCCAATGCACCAATTGCATCCCATACAGGAATCTGCGATGCCTCATCAAAAATTACTACATCAAATTTTGCCTCAGTATCTAGGTACTGAGCAACTGATAGTGGACTCATCAATAAACATGGTTTTAGCCCGACTAATACATCTGGAATCTGCCGCATCAGTTCACGTACAGGAAGATGGCGACGTTTTTTTCCTAACTCTTTATTAAGAACAGTCCATTGCCCCTTATATTGATTTTGCTCAGTGAAAATACCATTCCAGCGATGAATGATTTCCTGACTTGCTGCAAACTGATGCTCTTTATCTTGTTGAGCAAAGGACTGTATTTTCTGTTCATGTTGCTGGCTGTTGAACTGATTTAATTCTGGATGTTGGCTAAATTGATGTGTAATCCAGTGTCTCGCTAAATTAATATTCAAACGTTTTAGAGCAGCATCCTGTTCCAGCGGAGCATGTAAGAGTTCAAATGCTAATGGCTTTAAGCCATGAGTAATAAGTTGATATTTAATTGCTTGCCAATTTAACCAATGTCTCCAAGCTGAACTCTGCTGCTGTAATTGCCTTTGTCTTTCAATAATATCTGTAAAATTAATCTCTAAATATTGAGTTACGTGGGAATCAGTCTGCAATGTATGGTCATTCACTAATTGTTGCATTGAAGCTTCAACTCGAACTAAAGCCTGCTTTAAACCATCTAAACTATGTTGTTTACTAAATGCTAAGGCAGCCAACAAAGCTGTTTGATCAGTAATTGTTGATACAACTATCTGTTTAACAGTCTGCCATTGTTCATAAGCGTTCTGAATACTCGACCAATCAGTATTTTCACCTTGCCAATATCTTTCCAAAGGTATTTCTATCTCTTCAGAAATTTGGACAAACTCCTCTTGATAATTTCCAATTAATTGTAATATTTCTTTCAGCGTCTTAAGTTCAACACTATCTAATTCAAAACCGCCTTCTTTTCCGTTAGCAGAGAATTTTTGCAGTAGACTTTCAAGCTCACCGATTTCTATTCCAATAGTTTCTATATTTTGATTCTTACAAAATTGGAAGATTTTCAGTAATGATTGTTTATCAGTGCAATTATTCATTATTTGATTTACAGCAAGCCATTGTTGACATGCCCTTTCAATTTTTAACCAATCACTATTCTCACCCTGCCAATAATGACCAAGCCTTGAGGCCAACTGACTTTCATATTCAGCCATTTTATTCTGTTGTTTCTTAATATTATTTAAGACAGGTAAATCATTTGCAGCAGTTAAAACTGTAGGACGTTGAGAGACCGTTTGGTAAGTCTTCAACAAATTTCTAATTTGAAACTTTCCTAACCATGAAAAAGGCCAAACTTTATCTTCTGCTTGTTGCCATTTTTGTCCAAGCAACTCAAGATCTAATGTATATATTAGAGGATTGTACGTTCCAACTACGTTAGAACGCTGCTTAGATAAATCAGCCGTTACTTCTTTTAGAGTATGAATCGTATCAATGTGAACATCTTTGATGGCATCAATGAGATCAACGTCCGCATACTCGACTATATTCGAGATGGCGTGATAAACTGTAAAATCCTTTCTAAACTCATCAAGAGTACTTTTCTCAGAAAAACTAAACGCTCTCTGCCAAGGTTGCAGAACTCCTTGTATGCTATCAATTTTATTAACTAAGCTACTTTCTACTCCCTTAAAACTCTGCCATATATTTTTCCAAATACTATTTTGTATTTTTATCTCTTTATCCAAACCAACTAATTTATAAAAACGCCTTCTTTCCTGATTTAAAGAATTTGCTAAAGCCTCAGCTTTTTTCACATTATTTATATTTAAATCTTTCACTCTAGATAGTAGTTCTATATCAACTTGTTGTACGAAATCCACTATTTTGGTAAAAAGTAATAAATCTTGCTTAATCTCATTCAACTTTTGCTTTTCATTAAATCCAAAGGCTTGTTGCCATGTCAAAGTGATTTTTTGTAAATCTTGAATTTGTTCAATAAGTTGATCTTGTAATACTTTATATTGTTCCTGCCAAACTAAGTTCCAGATTGGTGTAGATATACCTTCTGCAAAACCATCTAAAACATCGTTCACATTTTGACTTACGAGCTGACGTAGACTCACTGCCTTCGTTACGATTTCACTTAATTGCTCACGCTTCTCTAATGTTAATGTCCCAATATTAATCTCAGGAAAACGTAAATTAGGTGTGTCCCGATACCGTAACTCATCACTCATTGCAGTATATAAACTCCAGCCAATCTCATGTGCTGTATGAAGAATTTTTACGTGCTCATTAAGTTCATCTCGAGTTTTAACCAATTGATTTGAAAGCTTTTGCCATTCTGTAGTCTTAGATTGATTACTTAAGAAATATGGATCATTATTTTTTTCTGCTCTTTCTCTCAGTTGATCCAGTACTTCCATTTTCTGTGATTTTGACGAATGCAACTGCAAACATAACTCACTTAAGCCAATTTGTGTTAAACGACGATAAACGACTTCTAAAGCAGCCATTTTCTCAGAAACGAATAATACAGATTTACCATCTGCTAGACACTGCGAAATCATATTAGTAATGGTCTGAGACTTACCTGTGCCAGGAGGACCTGATAGCACGAAAGTACGCCCCAACGCTGCGGACATAACCGCGGCTAATTGTGAAGAATCTGACGATAATGGTGTAAATAATTGTTGTGGTTGATATTGTTGGTCTAGCTGAGCAGGCTGAGGGAATTCATCTTGTTTAATAAATGGTTCCCGTGGAGATTCAATAAGATGATTCACCACAGATTGATTTTTTAGCTGATCCATTCGTGAAGATAAATCCAGCCACATTAAATATTTTGAGAATGAAAACTGACCAATCGCAGCCTCAGCTTTTACTTCCCATCCTGCTATATTCACAATTGCTTTACGCACAATCTGTAAGACTTTATTTACATCTATTCCTGAATCATCTGTAGGTAACGGATTCAAACCCGCAATATCCAGTTCAAAATCCTGTCTTAATAGCTGTAATAGCGTCGAGTTAAAACGTGGTTCATCATCATACATAAACAGGCGATAGCCAGTTTTAGCAGTCTCACGTGTAATCTGTACAGGAATCAGCATTAGAGGTGCTTTAAATGTACGTTTCGAACGTTCTGATTCTTTCCATTCGAGAAAACCAATTGCCAGAAATAACGTATTTGCCCCCCCTTCCTCCAAAGCTGTACGTGAAGCACGATAGACTTCAATTAAACGCTTTTCCAATAAAGGTGTATCTAATGGACTAAATAATAATTTTCTCGACAGACTTTCATCGACATACTGATAAATATGCTGACTTTCATTATCACGCTGGACATCTTTTAACGAAATACTATCAATACTTTTAAATAAGAAACCTTCGTTATTTGCTAAAGTATCTTCGAGTTTTCCTAATATGGACTCAGAGCACTGTAAAGGAATACTGTAACGATTATCTTTAAAGTTTAAAAGTTTGTTTCGGAGGCTTAAATCCAGCAATCGACGTAACCAACGATCAACCCGAGTGGATTTAGTTTCAACTAAACGTTCTATGTCATAAACAGGGGTTGATGCTGGAGTCCATTCAATTTCAGTTTCATCCAGATAGTTCTTCTTTTGCTGCTGTGAAGAAATCGGCTTAATTCCGCGTAGTCGTGCTTGCCGCACATCAATTGCTAGATAAAATTTGTGCTGACGAGATTCATCCTTAATATAGGTTTTTGCTGTTTCTAAAGCAGATCCAAATCGTGCCTGTTGGGTAAGTAAGGTGGTTTCAATAAATACCACTTCACCTAAATCATAGCGCTTTCTAAGCGCCTGAACATCATCAATAATCAAATCAATGTTTGGGGTTTCATTTAACCACACACCGACATAGGCATGCCCCTCTTCAATGACAATTAAGGTATCCAAACCAATTTGTTCAGCTAATGCGCTAAACAATAAAGTGGTGTCTAAACAACAGGCGAGCTTTTCCTCGAAAATTTGTTTAGCTAAACGGATTCGCTGACCTGCTTTTACAAAACTTGCAGGGCTTACAATATAATGCAGATTTTGAAATAGTAATGCTTGCCATAACGCATTCAGTTGATTTAACACCAACTCCTTATCCCGATCTAGATAGCCATTCAAACCGTTTTTTTCTGTAGCCCTCAGAATTTCACTAGTAGCCATTAAAATCGGACTCAATGATGAGGCATTCGGTTGGGAAAAACTTGCTAGTAATTCAATCGGTTGTTGTTCTCCCCCCCATGTATCAATAGTTAATAGATCAATTTCAATACATTGCTCAGTCAAAACCTCGTTTTGCTCACTCAACCAAAGGATTTCAATATTACCTTTCATATTTTCAGGCAATTCTTGCAATAGTTTTATATCAAAATTTAATTTTGGCTTATCAAGTGACAAAATTTGATCAGCCCCTAAACTTGCGATATGAATCGTGTGTTCTTTGAAATATTCAGGATTAGAACGAATAACTATTCTGGAATCAGCGACATTTCCAATAGAGGATATTAAGATTTGTCGGATCAGGGGAACTGAATTTTGTTGTAAAACAAAATTTAAAGTTGAAGCACAATCAACTTGTAATGAATATTCAGATTTAGGCTGTTGATTATTGTCAACTTCTGACATTATTTTTCCCCTTATCAATTTTATCGAATCTAAATCAAAATTATTTAAAAAACTTAAATCAGAATATTACCTCATTTATATCTACAAAATAAAACCTCATCAAATTTATATTTTAAAATTTGAACTATCCCAAAATTTGATTTTAAGATATATTTTACAAAAACATGACAAATGAAATTTTGGATACTTTGTGCTTTATTCTAACATTAACTATATTTCTCTAGAAAAGGCAGAAGACCTTTTTAATAAAAAAACTGTTTGGATAGATCTAGAAATCTGCCCAAGCAGTAAGAGTTTGCTTATCGGCGGGTTACTCTGTGAGATTGAGCAAGTCTTTTATGCTTTGAATTTTAAGAGTGATGATCTTGAGAGAGTTATCAAACTATTGGGACGTAGCCAATGGGTTGCAGGGCACAATATCATTGGTTTCGATTTGGAGTGGTTTAATACGCACACTGAATTTAGTTTATTCAGCCAATACATCATTAAAAACAAGTCATTCGATACCTTACTTCTCTCAAATCTTGTTTCTCCACATAAGCCATCACAAGCCTTATTAAAACTGTACAAAGCTAAAACGTCAGAAAATAATCCTGTATATGATTGTTTAGAAAGCTATCTTCTCTATCAAGATATATTAAAGGAATGGAATAATACACATCCTCAAATCATTGAGTGGGCAAAACAAAAACTACCATTTGATCATATTCTCCCATGCCCCCCGAACATCTCTTATGCAGCTAATTATCAACAATTAATACCTGAACAAGGTGATGCTGAAGCTCTAATAAACTTCATCAACACCTTAACTTCAAAGAATATTGAAAATATAGGGGCTCTTACCTTTGCTCACTGGCTATTACATTTGGAACAACCTAGTTGCCGTCGTCCTATTTGGTTAAGTGAACTTTCGGCCTACCATGAAAACTTTATTCGAGCTGAAGAAATCTTTTGGACACACAAAAAATTTGAAAATATTAATTTTGATGAAGAATCCACAGATATCTTTGGTTATGGTCTACGGGATGGACAACGCAAAATTATTCAAACTTTAGCCCAAGGAAAATTTATTCCTCTTGGACTCCTTCCAACTGGTGGAGGTAAAAGCCTAACTTTCCAATTGCCCGCCTTTATCTTAAGCCGCTATCGGCGTGAACTCACTGTCGTTATTTCACCTTTAAAAGCATTAATGGTCGATCAAGTTTTAGGTATTCAACAATTTGATTTTTGGGGAAATAGAGCAGCTTGTTTAATCTCAGGACAGACAGAAGAAGAACAAGCCAATATTTTAGAGGGTATATGGTCTGGTACAATTGATCTGCTATATATCAGCCCAGAACGCTTAAGAACCCACACGATTTTAACTTTATTATCACGTCGTCGCCCCTCTCTTTGGGTAATGGATGAAGCCCATACGATCTCTCAATGGGGTACAGATTTTAGACCTGATTTTTTACGAATCGGCCGTTTAATTGCTCAATGTCATAAAACTTCACATCAAGCTGCTCCACATGTAATGCTTGTTACAGCGACAGCATCTCCTCATGTGATCAATGAAATTGAAAAGGAAATTGTTGCTCCATTACAAAGTATCATGTCTTGTCCGATTCAAACGGTAACAATGGAGGAAAGACAGCGTGTTTGGCGAGAAAATATTTCAACAACTTTTGTTGAACTTTCTGCTGATGAACGTTTACCAGAAATTCGAAAAATATTGGCGGATATATTTCCTAATCGACAGTCCGATATGCTGGTTACGATTGATGATTTAGCTGAAGATCATCCAATTGCTCTTATTTATGTTCGTAGCCGTAAAAAGACTGAACACTTTGCAAATGAGTTAGCCCAACAAGGCTTTCTAACGGCAGCCTATCATGCAGGTATGTCTGCAACTGACAAACAAATAGTTTTAGAAAATTTTAAACAGCATCGGTTGGATGTTGTCGTTTGCACCAATGCTTTTGGTATGGGAATTGACCGAGCTAACATTCACACAGTCATTCATTATGCTCCCCCCAATAACCTCGAATCTTATTTACAAGAAATTGGACGCGCGGCACGTAAAGATAAAGAACAAGGTAATGCGATTTTATTCTGGCATAAAGATGATTTAGAAAATTTGGTTCGTCATAATTTACAGAGCCAGATTGGTGGTCAAAAAGTTCTACTCGAATGTTGGCAACAAGTAATTGCCAAAGTGCTTAAAAAGCCGATTGCAGAACGATGGTTTACAGCACAAGAATTACAATCCTATCTTGCCTTTGAAGATGAAGAGTTAGTCACTCAAATTCGAGTCATATTGTTAGCATTAGAACGTTATGATCTATTGATTGAAAAAGAACAACTGCCTGCTTTATTACGATTAAAACTATTAAAAAAACCAGATATTCAACAAGGCAAAGCTGCTGATCTCTATCGCCGTTTAGAACCCTTATTGTCAGACGGTGATACCCAACTTTATTTACCTGAAATCTCAATTGCATTAGGTATGAGTGTTCGCCAAGTTTTACAAGGGGTCAAACAACTGGTCAAATTAGATTGTGCTCACTGGTCATGTGAAGTCAGAATACGGCTATCTAAACGCCATCAGCCATTACAGCGTAAATTTAAAGATAAATTAAATGCATTAACCGCATTAGAAGAATGTTGGACACTATACCCACCAGAAAATACTGAACGTGTCGATTTAAGAAACCTTGATCAGTGGTTTAATCAACATAATCATCAAGTAAAGGCACGTGAAACTTTCTATATTTTTAAAATCTTTAAAATCCTAAAAATTAAAGAAAATAAATTCAGCCTACGATTAAGCTCCATTGATAAAGATCAAAATTGGCAAGACTGGATTAAATCCGCAAAAAAGCGCTTTGCTGAGTTAAGTGATAGCTTCGATCTCATTTTAAAAACACTACCAGATGATAGTGAGCCTGTTAGCCATATTCTAAATATAGATAAACTGGTTGAAAAATATGACTTAGAACCTGATTTATTTCTACAACACCTTGAATCTATGCAAAGTTTTGGGTGGATGAATGTCAGTCGTCTAGATGATGAAACTCAAAAAATCTTTTTTGTTGATCAATTAGATCACCAAAGAGGAAAAAAAATTAATGCAAAAAAGGCGTATGAATATTTGGAGTTACATTATCAAGATCGCAATAAGCGACTCCATATTTTAAAACGTTGGCTAGAACTTGATTTAGATCAGAAAAAAGCACTATTAGATGACTACTTCAATGAATCAATTGACGATGTTTGTCAAAAATATCTTGAAGACCCTGAACTCGCAAAACAGGGACACTTACAAGATTATGAGAAACTTATCTTTCCAGCGTATCTCAGCCCCATTCAAAAAGAGATTATTGGTGACGATCAACGCAGAGCCACATTAGTTTTAGCAGGACCTGGTGCAGGAAAAACGACAATCATCGTTCACCGTGTAGCAAACCTAGTGATGTGTCGCCATATTGCTGCACAGAAAATCCTTATTCTTGCTTATAACAGTCATGCAATTCTAGAAATACGCCAACGTTTAAGCCAACTCATTGGTATTGAACATGCATCTCAGGTCAATATTTTCACCTTTCATGGACTAGCACGTCACTTAACAAATCTAACAGAAAACCAAGCTCCACTTGAATTACAAAAAGGCGATAAAGCTGATCAAAAATATACATGGTTGTTAGCACAAGCTATTCAATATCTGATTGATAATCCTCAATATTACCAATATATTCTAGTGGATGAATTCCAAGATATTGATGATTTGCAGTACAGCTTAATTGCCCACCTTGCAGGTTTACGTAAAGAGGAAGAAGACAGTCAAGATAATGGTGATGACTATACTCAGCAAGGATATTTAGTTGCCGTTGGAGATGATGACCAGAATTTATATGGTTTCCGTGGCGCAAATATTCAGCATATTCATAATTTTAAACAAGAATACCAAATCACCTCCGAAAATATTTTATACTTGATTGACAATCATCGTAGCCCAAGTGATATCGTAGATTTTGCCAATTTATATATTCAACATAGCCTTCCACCGACTTCTCGCTTAAAGACAAGTGAACATTCCATTCGGGCTCAAAGGAAAGAAAGTGGCAATATTAAGATTGGTCTTTATCAACAACCACACGCCCTAGATGCTATTACATGGGTTGTTCAAGATATTCAAAGTAAAGTAGACGGTAAACAATCTACATGGTCAGATTGTGCAATTCTTTCATCTCAGTGGAATGAACTTTTAGTCGTACAGCATTATTTAACTCAAAATAAAATACCATTCCAATTATTAAATCATCAATCTAGTTTAGATGCTTGTGACAGTATGATTGGACAAGCTCTTATTCAAGACCTAAAACGCCGCCCTGCTTTAGATATCCTAAAAGGAGATGCTTTACAATATCTAGAACAATGGCGAGATACTCATAAGTGGAGTAATGTTGATCGTAGTTGGAATCGCCTAATACAACGTGTTAAAAATAAAACTGATTTAACATGTGAACAAATGCTGATTCAGTTACAGCTGACTAAAGACAAAGATCAAGACCGAGTTATTCTTACAACATATCATTCAGCCAAAGGCTCTGAATACAAACATGTTTATTTGTTCGACCAACAACCCACTACCACAACAAATTTAGATATAGAAAGTAAGATTCGTGCAATATATGTTGCTATCACACGAGCTAAACAGAGCCTTGCTATTTTCCAACCTTTACATCAACAACTGAAAAAAATGTATGATCCGTATTTAAGGCAAACTATTGAAAAAGTAAAATTATCAGATATTGAGTTTTTAATATTGCCAGTTGTTCCATCTATCCATGAAATTGAATATTTTGAACCTCTTTCACTCTCAGATATGTTTCTGTCACATGCCTGCATTGTAAGTGATGAAGGTCGCGATAAATTAGTTCAGCTAGCAAAAGATGATAATTATAGAATCAAAGATGATTTAAGTATTAAGCCTTTTGGGAAAAAATATTTAGGGATTGATAGCAAATGCTATGGGCACATAGGAATGTTCTCAGAAGAAAAAAGTAACAAATTAAAATTTTTATTGAAAAATAGAGGAGCGACTATTCATCATGTAGCAGCTCAAATCACTGAATTTTACCAAGCAGATCTAAGCTTCTATGAACGAGCAAAATATCATGGAGAGGCACATAGCCACTTTGTTTTTATACCTTATTTGCAAATTAAACAAACTTTAGATTAAATTAATTCTTCCTAAGTAAAACTAACTTTATTTAAGACAATAACACCAAAAAAATAAGGGAGCAAAAGCTCCCATTACTCTCGCTGTTCCAACTTAGACTCAATCCACTGATGGATTTCCCAAGCTGACCACCCGATACGCATTTCAGTCAAGCGCACAGGCTGAGGAAATGTCGGATCATAATACTTTGATTTTTTATTGATCATCTCATAGATTTTTGACTTGCTCAGAGCAGTAAATTCAACAACGTGTTTAATGTTAATGATTTGATTCATCTGAAAAGTTTGACCTGTGAACGCATTCATGATGTTTTTCTCCTAATCAATGAAGCGAGCGCATTTCGCTCAAACAATAGGCCAATTCCGTAAGAAATTATTTTTGCGAGTTCAAAGCCTGCACTGACTGCTGCAAGCCTTTCTGAATATCTTGAACATGAGTCAAATTATGGGTTTGTTGATGCTGTTCATGTTTGGTTTCATCTAAATAAAACTCCTCAACAATATCCAAACCTTCTTCACCTCCCACTTCAAAGCTGGCATTGCCATAACCCTGCCGTGCCACATGGTCTAAAGCCTCCTGATAAAACCCTGCTGCTTTGCTTTGTTCATCCATCTGCTTGGCTGAACTAATCGCATCTTTCAGGTTTGTGCCCTCGCGTAAAGTTAAATCTACGTAGTAAATTGGAGTCCGATAACTTTGAGTTGTACTTTTACCTCTTAGTGTTAGTTGTAGTGGCAGACACGAAAGTAAATCACCCGATGCTGCATGGTAATAACTTAGCCGCGCTGCCAAAGTACGAATGCTATTAAAGCCTGTAGTTCTAAAGATGAATGTGCCAAACTCATCTGATTCATCCAGATTGACATACAGCCGTCCATAAGCCTTACACAACCCGCCTTGTGCCAATGGACATAAATCAGGTGCCGGACAAGGATGTTGTTCAATGCCATTTTGTCCAAGTCGCTGACAGTTTTCGCCATTGCCTGAGCAAACTAATCGTCCAGTCTGACGATCAAATAAGCTGTACTCTGCCCTTAGATTCAGTTCAGGATCGTTGAAGATCATACGGACTGGAATACTTCTCAACTTTTGGTTTTGGTTAGGTGCTTTGGTACGGAGTTGTTCATCAAGTGGATGTTTGACCCAACCTTCTTTGTTTTGGATTTGGCTGGTAATGGTGAATTGGTCGTCCTTTTCAGGAAGCCGTTTTCCATTCTTTTCGACAATCTTGCCGATGCTAATACGACCTAAAACGGGCGGTGTGATCGCTAAACCTTTAATCATGCTGATTTCCTCTATATAGATGTATAAATAAAACTTTGCGCATAAAAAATCCCATACCTGTTTAGGCATGGGTTCAGTGAGTTTTTGAGGTGATTGATTTGATACGTAGTCGGTAATTAAATGCTGGATCGTATCTGCTTTATCCACCATTCGAATAAATCTGAAATCTTCGTGTTCCTTCTTTGATTTGAGGAAACTGCTGTAAATATTCTGGGTGCTGTTTAAGAAGTGATTTACTGTCTAAACTGATTGAGTCTTGTGACTTTTTCCAAGTGACAGAACCGCCTGTAAACACAGCTCGTTCTGCATCTTTCATCAGCATTTGTAATTCATGTTTGAGCTCATCGAAATACTTTTGGTGTTGTTCAACTTTATGTCGCTCCTTAAGTAACTGATTAAATAGGTAGTTGGCTTGTTCGTTTTGAGTAAGGTCTTCAACTGATAAGGGAATCTGTTCAGGGTAGAGTTGCTGCAAGGCTTTGGCTGCTGAATCAGAAGCATCGACACTTGGCGGAATATCCAATTCCACACATTGCCAGAAGTGGCGTTCGGCATTAATAATGTGCTGGATCACGGTTTCATTGCGAGTCACTTTATAGATTTTGGTTTCATGTCCACAGATCAAGGCGCAGATATGCGCTGCCTGTTTACCTGTCACGGCTAATTGATGCTGAACTTGGCAGAGGACATACAGCGGTACGCCATCTCGCCATAGTTTTGAGCCGTATTCCCCTACTGTTTTACACTCCAATATTTGAACTTCTTCATTACCGACTACGGCATAATCCAAGTTTGCCAACATGAAATGTTTGTCTTCATCAGGATGTTGCAGCACAGCATTGACCCGACGGACTTTATGATTGGTGTACATGCTGTAGTATTCAGCTACCAAGGGTTCAAGCTGTTTGCCCCAATACAAAGGGGCATAGCCTGTACTTTCATCCTCAATGTTCTGCTGCATCCGACCTGTCTTGATCATCCACAACTCTAGCATCGACATATAGGGATTCAGTCCACAAGCGGTAGCGGCATCACTACTACCTATGCCTTGTTTTCTAACTTCTAGCCATTGCTGGTAATTCATCTGCTTAGTATTAGCAAGGCGTTTGGCTGCGGGTGCCTTAGTTTTTCGAGGTATACGTTTGCTTCTTGTACCAACCTCAACTTGCTGGGTCGTCTGATTGAGATTTGGTAAATACGGTTGTAATGGTGGATGGTTTAAGGTGTTTTGTATCTGGGTATTGGTATTCATTGCACTATCCTATATTGCGATAAGAGCTTGGTAAAACTGGAATTTTCGGCATAAAAAAGCCGCATCCGAAGATGCAGCTTTAGAAAGTAAATTTGAATAAAGTTTGCTTAGGCTAATTTAGGCAATCATTCTTAAAGCCTGTTCCAGCCCACGTTGTTTAATAGATGCTCCTGCTCCAAACCAAGCAGAGTCCAGACGGTAATCCTGACTCATGGCCCGACGTTCGTGATCCACAAATTCAGTGATGCTGCACAGCAAACCATAGGCAGTGTCTTTGGCTGAGCTTAGTTCTGCCCCACGCCCATGTCCATTAAACATAGTCATCACCTTAGACATGGCCCGTCCATTCGGCTCAGTTTTATTGTCTGCTTTAGAGGGGACTGCCTGACTTGGCATAGCCACATTACGGTAGAATTGAATGATACTTTCATCCTGTTCAGCCAGAGTTAGATTAGTATTGTTAAACACTGCATCAAAATAGGCTGCTGCTTCCTGTTGAGTGACTTTGCGCTGACTAAGTTGTTTCATTTCATACATGTGTTCATCCCATGCACGTACTGAAATACCGAGTTGCTGTTTGACTTTCTCTGCATCAAATTTAGTACTATGTGGGACTTTCACTACACCAGCACTACTCTGCTGGCCTTTCAAGGCAATAGCTAAGGTGTTATTACAAACCACCCTGATCGAAGTAAACTGAGCTGTGGTAGCAAGTGTTCCATCGCAAGCGGTTGCTAATAAAATATAGCCATTGCTGACATCCCTGCCTTTTAAAGCTGAAGTTTGCCCTGTTTTCGCCAATGCCCAAAACTTCTTACCGCCTTTAAGTACACCTGCCGTTTCCAGTTCAAAACCAGATTGTTCAGTCAAGTCTTTGTAGAAATGTAGAATTTCCATTGGCTGGACTTCCTGAAAACGTTGGCTGACCACCGATAACGGAGCATGAGTATCTGAGCGATATAAAACCCGTTGTTCCTCGAAAGGCATAATGATGCTTTGTCCACGTTCATTCTGTGCCATATAACTGACATCAGAAGATTCAATACGCCAGTCCATGCCTGCTTGCTGTGCCCACACTTCTATGGGCTGGTTCTGCGACAATTGATTTCCTAAGTCATGCCAAGGAGTCTGTCCCACAAATGCCATTGTTTCAATTAAATGTGCCATAAGTTTTCCTTCTAAGGATTGATCTTGAATCTTTTCAAATTCAGATTTTGTGCATAAAAAAAGGCCTGCTGGGGCAGCAGGCCAAAATGAGAATTCCTTAAGATGCATGTGAATGCATTAATTCACTTAGATGGTATATATCTGAAATTTATTCTATTTCTGGTATTGTATATTTCTAACTAAGATTAACTTACGCTTAGAACTATTAATAAACCATAAGTGACTCTGGGAAGAATCAAATCAACAAACAACAAACAACAAAACTTTTACAAATGTAAAAGTTTTAATCTTCAGCCGAAGTATTCTGTGTTGCTAGTTTTTTCAAACGGCTCTCAGGAGAAAAATAATGCTTTAAACCAAATATAAATGTATTGGCAGAGCTTGTTGAAATATCTTGAAAACTTAACTTCTCTGGATCTACATCATGGTCCATTTGATCGTAGGATTTTTGTTTGAAGTCTAGTAGTTTATAAACCGACGTTGAATCTAAAGAGCCTTCATAGACTTGGTCTCTATCGCTAACAGTAAAGTTAAACTTATAGAAAAACACCCCAGATACAGATAAGCGATTGTCTTTGAAATCTAAGACATAGCCCCTTTGCCAATTGCTATTTGTTACGATCTCTTGCGCTAAGTCTGAAGGAATTTTTATCTTTAATAATGATTCGACTACTCTCGTAGATTCCTTCTCCTTCAAGGCTAATGTGAGTAACTCCTGATCAGCATCATATTGATACTCAGGTTTAGCATCTCCATTTTTTACATACAAACGTGCTAAAGTTTTGTTTAAAGCTGTTTGTAATAAACTCAAATCAAAATCGACTTGGTGGTTTTTTGGACTTTCTTGTAATACTTTAATACGCTCTTGATATTGCTCTGTAGTTTCAAACTCACCTTTAGCATCTACAGGAACTGTTTTTAAAAGCCGTATATAATTGATAGCAAAGTTATTCGAATATTTATAATACTCCTGATTTGTCAAATCAAAGAGTACAGTATCGGAGTCATTAACAGGCCCAGCATCACCACCAGCTACAATAATCTGATCATCTCTCAGATTTAGCTTTTGTCTAGCGAATGCTAATATCTTCTCAAAAGATTGAGTATGTTGACCAGAATATGAATCCACAGACTCTAATGAAAACTCTTCAGGGTTTGCATAGCTATAGCCCGAGTCAACGAAATTACTGTAAACATTACCATCAATCAACGGTAATGCCGAGACATCATTTTTAGAAACAATCACATGCTGGTTTACTGCTACTTGCTTTATAGGAGTTGCTATTTCCGTTGTACCTTCGGTTTTCAATTCTAAATCTGGAACAGGAGCCTCTTTCTTAGAACAACCACTTAGAACCAAAATAGAAACTATACAACAACTGAGCAGTAAAGGCTTAAACATAATTTTCCTCTGTATGTATTCAAAATCTAAATCTTGCCTTTGATCGTAAATCAAGCAAGGCATCTGTATAAGCTATCTTTATTTTTTAAGTAAACTACTAAATAGGCTCAATATTATAAGACCTAAATCCATTCAAAATAATACATCTCTTTCTTTTATTAGTAAGCTCTTATCAATAACCATTAAATACTCAACATGATTAAGAAAATAATAATGTTAAAAGCACTATAGACAAGGATACATCACAGCAAGTCGATCACCCTACTCTCAATTTAATTTACAAGGCATTTAAAGACAATTCACATGAAAATGGCTGGGCCAATCTCTCCGAAGTAGGTCAATAGATTAATAACGTGCGCCCTGATTTTTGATTCTCGCAATTATTGGCGAACCAACCTTTCAGACTTAATCAAAATGCCCAATCTGTTTGAAACTAGAATTGAAGACAGCCAAATGTTCCTCAAAAAATTGAAAAACAATAAGGTTTTTAATACTGATAATAAATCCACCTAACTCACTTTCTTACCTTTAAAGTGATTTGACGTCCCCTAAAGCACGCATTATCATTCACATGCTGGCCTACATTGCCAGTCGGTTTTGACAGACCGTTCCGAAAAACATTAAGAGATCATTCTTTTAGTGTGTATCCCTTCGTGCCCCCTCTGCGGTGGAACGGGAGGGGGACGCGTCCGCGCGTGCTGGGATTTTTCGGCCAGTCTGTCAACCCCCTTTCGTTCTGCCACCATTAAAAATGATCTGGCAGAACTTCTATTACATCTAGTAGGAGTTAGTAGCTGTGGCAATTCAATTTCTTTCTGGGGTATTTCCCAAACACATTTTCACCTTTGTGCTAAACATCAAGAGCCGCTGGCATAATTTTAACAAACTTTAAAACGGTCAATAAAGAGCAAGACTTTTTCAACGCAACAATTTGAAGCTTTCAATACTATCTGTTTTATCAGGTAGGAGCGATTAAAAATATTGCTTTCAGTGTCAGATGTTTACACGGCATAGGACGTTCGGCTTGATGAATGCTAATCGCCCTTGTATCAATTACAAGAATACTTTTATTGCTATTCTGGGCTGCTCAAAAAGGTGAACTTACAACATGTGTCTAAGGTGAATCACCTACAGCCCAATCAATGAGAATTATCCCACTACATCTAAATAAGAATTTGTATATCCATATTTGGACAACCAATGAATGTACATGTTTTAGGAATCACCATGAATAAAAAAGTTATCCTAGTCCTACTTGCTGGTTGCTTAATGCAAGCTTGCACTAAAAACGAAACTACAGAAAAAGTATCATCAGATAGTGCTCAAACAGAAGCAGTTAAAGCTAATACATCTGACTCACAACAGTTCATCGACCAAGGCAAAAAAGATATTGCAACCTATGGTAAAGAGACCTTGCAATACCTTCTTGATCAAAAATACCCTGATCGCTATACAGCCTTTTCAGTCGATAATGTTAGATTCCTACGTCAACAATCTGAAGAGCTTTTTATTTATACATGGAATATCCGTTTTTTAGATAATCAATCGGATGATGTTTATGGTTGTGATAGTCAACAACTTTCATGGAGCAAGCGAACCACTGATATTGAATCTACGTTAAACGAAGAGTGTTTTAATATCATTGAGCGTGGCAATACCCCTACAAGTCAAAATGAAACGGTTTCCACAACTCCTGCAACTTCTCCTATCAAAATTACAGTAGAGCAAAATCCACATTACTCATTTATAGCAATGATTAAAATTCAGTCACTTGTTGATGATGTATCTATATCGAATATCACAGTCAATCGTGGCAACTGCCCTTTATTGCAAAAAATAAGTAATCCGAGACGGCTTGGCTTTGGACAAACAACATCCGTGGATACAAACAACTGTGGTAAAGATAAAATTATTGAAGTGGTTGTATCTACAGATCAGGGCGATTGGAAGTTTGGTTCATAAATATTGGAACTATAAAACCAAAAAACACCCAACCCATTGATACATAGAGAACAATCATGCAAAAATCTACTTATGCCATTTCACTTGCTTTACTGTTAGCTGGCTGTAATGAAGTCAACTATGCCAAATTAACTTATCAGGCGCAGTCTTGTACCGCAGATAATTCTGTCAGTTGTAATGATATCCGTGTTCGACGAGCTATAGTTGCTACGGAAATGGGATATCAACAAATGCTTGATGAAAAAAATAAATTTGTCGCTGAACTGGGACAAACAGGATATGACCAATTACTTAGCCTGACGAAAAAAAAGGTAGAGCATCTCAAGAAACAACGTCCGAGCCTTTATTTACGCTGGTTTCAGGGAGATTCTAGATACCATAAGGATGTAGATTTTGGTGACTACATTGATGCTGAAATTGAAAAGCTCACCAATACAAAGTATACAACGTCACCATCATCTACACCAATAAATCTAATTCAGGATGGTGAACCCATTCATGTAGCATCGGAACAAAACCTGACAGATCATTTTTCTGAGAAGTATGGACATAGTTACACTTTCAAACTGATAGAACCAGTTCTGACAGGAGATTATGATTTACTTTTGAATACCCAAACAGGCCCTGTCAAGTTTGACTTACAATATACATCCGTCGCGCAGAACTATATTTTTGAGCACTTAAAACAAGGTGACTGTATTCGTTTTGATGCTAAAGATACTCCTGTGATGAATGCTGAACATCAGTTGTATTTCGAGACTTTCATTACTGATCCCCAAATTGTGAAATGCAATTAGTCTGGAATCAAATCACTGCCTTAATTTAAGGCACAGGGAGGCATAACCTCCCTAGTTTACTTATCCTTCCTCAATAAAAAGAATGTCCACAATACTGACATTGAAAGCAAGATTGTACATTTTGAGTTGAAGCAGAACCAAATACTGAACCTAACAAACCACCGACTACGACTCCTGCAATCCCCCCGATGAGAGGCGACACAGGCAATGTTTTTGATAATGCTGCACCCATTGTGGCAAATGATGCTGACGATGCCAGACTCTGATTACTTCCTTGTGAACTGCTATTTTGCACAACACGAATCACATGCTCTGAATGGCAATATGGACAATTGATTTGCATAAGATATACCTCTGGAATAAGAAAAGGCTTAGCATGCTGCCAAGCCTTGAAAACGATGAGTTCTCACCTAGATGGTATATATGTGAAAAAAAATAAAAATATTCCAACATGTTGTTTAAATGACTTATAAGCCGCCCTATCCTCAAGGGTCCAATTTATCCAACCTTTCGTTCAGCATTGTCAATTTCTCATCAAGCATGAATATCTGATCCACTATAGCCTCATCTAAAAGTTTAGTGAATTGTTGAGGTCTATAATGACTGTCACGGATAAACCTATCAATTTCATCTAGAATATACTCATGGTAATCTCCTTTGAATGCAAATGATCCGAGCCTAAGTCTTCTTGAACAACCATAAAGCGGATTCGACTCGTACATGTAAGACATAATATCGCTGAGAAGCGGACCTAATTCATATTCATAATTTTCTATCTCATTAAACAGTTTCTGATATTCACTCAGTTCATACTCTTCATCAGCATCTATTCTACTCATGATTATTCATCTCCAATTTTTAACTTGTGGGGTGTTACATAAGAGACGGGTTTTAGGTATAAAAAAACTGAATGCCATAGTTTGAGATCAACAAAGTCGAAGCCAGATCAGGTACTGGACCTAGCTTCGTGTGAATGGAAATCAATAGACTAAAACTAATGAAGAGAAGATGTTTCTCATCTAGATGGTACATATCTGTTTATGATTTCAATTAACGCTGTGACATGCCAAAGGTACGCATCCTCCTAGAGGTCTTCACACGGAGATATTGAAGTTTTTCAGGTTGTGCTAGGTAAGATAGTGTTGAACGCATCTTCTTTGCTTGGCAGGTCAAGTTACTATAAATAATTCCAATCCCAACAATGCCCCGCTCTTCATATTGCTTTAGGTATCTACGATCATGGCAATTAAAATAGCTTCCTTTACCACCCGTAGTATCTTCCCAGAGCTCCCCTACGGCTTTAGCTATACTCCATGCATCCATGCGCTTACGTTCATTTAAAACTAAAGCCACATGGCAATGATAGCCTTTCCTTTCCCCCTGCTCTAATGCCCAGACCAAAAGTAATACATCATCTCCATAAACTGAACGATTGACTTTTCTACGTAGTTTTTCTAAATCATGATCAACCTGTTTGATATCAAGATTCACTTTATAGGCTAAATCCACCCGTACAACTAACAATGCAGAATACTCCCTCTGCAACTCGCGTAACCGATCCTCTAGCTTGTGGGCATTTAATCTTTCATTATAACGATGCTGCCGAATTTCATTGAAATGGTCAGCTCTAGCCTGATTGAAATACTTTTGCCAGTCTCTAAATGAAATTTGCTTTAGACGATTGTAGAGGGAACTTGATGTTTCATATTTCAGATCGTACTCATACAACAGATCACAAAAGAGTTCGATTAAGCATGAGTAGCTAAAGTCAGGGTTATAGACTTGATGGAAGTTTAAGAGATGGTATGTGAAGTTTTCATAGAATGATCTTGGTGGTCTTGTTGAATCCATACTTGATAGAACAAACTTCTCGATTTCTATTAATAGTGATGCTTCGTTAATTGGATTTTGGTTAAGGATGGCGTTCATGCTCACTTACCTGTAGTTGTTTAGGACTACATGAAGTGGCTACATAGTAATTAATTATATTTAGGCTAGATAAGCGATATGTTTCTTGAAATACTGAACTAGTATTAAGTTCTTAAGAACATTAAGAACTATGTCATTACACCTAACCCAAACCTACTTTTCAAGGAAAAATATTCTCACATCTGATACAGATTAATGTGTTTTCACCATCAAATGCTGAATCTTTTAATCCTTTAGGGTAGCGTCAAAGATGTCAAGTTATCCGATGCTAGTTAGGGTTCGTATCTCATAAATTGAGAGTCCCTAGCCCTCAGTCAATTTCTGGTTCTGTAATTATTGACCACGCTTAAAACTATAGAATAGACTAACTTTAACCTTTTTTCTCTCTAGGGCTTCTTCCACCACTTATTCTAGAGATAAGGCTATCTGAGTACTCTCGCTCAAAGCTATCCATAATATACAAATATGGAATTAATTGCGTATCCACGACTTTCCATTGGGGACTTTTTCTTTCCAACAACCACACGCGATCGGTTGAAACATCTAATAAGATAGGAATCTGATTTACCAATATTTCCCAATCGTGTTGTACATCTTCTTCTAATTTTTCATTTTCTTTAGTTAACTGCTCTTTTGCAATTCTCTCAAAACTTTCTTTCAGATATGCAAATTGATTTATTTTATTTTTATGTGCAGCTAATTTGTTCGCATCGAAAAACAAAATGGCGTCAGCTTGCAAAACATTCCCACTCATCTCTTTCCAAACATTTATGTAATCCAATAGCTCCGATATGCCACTTGATTGTTTTACTGTTTTAAATAGTGCTGTAAAGAACTTACCAAAAAAATCATGTCTTATAGATTCTCTATTGCAATAAAGCTCAATTTGAAATCGATAGATAACGATATCTGTCATTTTATATTTTGCTATACGTGCTCTATCCTTATCTGCTCTTAACGCTAAACTTTTAAGTTTCTTTTTAAATTCGTTAAAATTACGATATTGTGCCCCAACTCGTCCTCTTCTCCAGTCATGTCGAACAACTGCATCATATCGTCCTTGCATCCATGAATCTCGTAAATCAAAAAGTAATCTGTTCATTTCCATTATACTTTCTCTTGAAATATCAATTTCTAGAGAGTAGCTATCTCTTGTATAAGGCTTAAACTTATCTTTTAGAAACGTAACAAAAATTTTTACAGCTGCTGTTAAATATTCATGATTGAATTTAGTAATTTTTTCGGATTTAGAAAGTAAAAACAAAAACTCTTTACCTACG
This sequence comes from Acinetobacter sp. ESBL14, assembly GCF_036668815.1. Taxonomy (NCBI): domain Bacteria; kingdom Pseudomonadati; phylum Pseudomonadota; class Gammaproteobacteria; order Moraxellales; family Moraxellaceae; genus Acinetobacter; species Acinetobacter sp. ESBL14. The sequence continues at coordinate 226,074 of NZ_JAZEVS010000002.1, read as the reverse complement.
GATGTTGTTTTTTTCCAAAACTCTGTTTTTCGATTTTCTAACGGTTCTTCAATAAACGCTGGCAGAGGTTTTAAAGCCATCACTAACATAAAATTTTCTATACGATATAAAAGTTCTAAATTCTCTTTTGGTAAGATATCATTCAAACTTTCAGCAGCAATACTTACGATATCCATTTTTTTTGAGTCTTGTCTTTTGACAGGAAATCCTTCATGGTAAAAATCCTCAAGAAGCTCTCTATTAGCTATCGATAGACCTTTTAAATAATCATGTAAGTAACCAAATTCTTTTCCTAGAACGAGTGGCTTAAGATCTCTTTGAACAAGATCATAAAAAGTCTTTGGTTGAAGTTCTTCATTCTTAACTCGCTCCCTATAACTTTCATCATGCCTTGGTCTCTGACCTCTATAATTGCCACGATGTCTTGAGCGAGGATTTTGCTCTGTAATACTTAGAAGCAGTCTATTTAAGTCATCATGTTGTAAAATTTTTTCTACTATCAAATCTGCCAATTCATCATTTGAGGCATATTGCTCAATATCATCAATATAATTTTCATCTAATATGTCGAGCTCTTCTTCATCAATATTATTATCAATTGTAGGTTCATTCGATTCGTTTTCTATATCCATAAAGTATTCCTAAGCTACAATTAGCTTTGTTCTAGTAGATTACACACTCCACTCAAATACTTATACCATATTCCTAACATACTAATTCTAAATATTTTTTATGATTGTTCAAAGGTTTTTCCATACTTATTCCAATATCTATTCGAACCATAAAGTCTTATGGACAAAAAATCAGCATAAAAAAACATCCTTTTCGGATGTTCTGATTATCGATTTTGATTTATAGCTGAATTATAAAAAGAATGTCACATTGCATTAGAAAAGCTAAGAAATTCTTCTTAAACGAAGTTTCATTCTTCTGATAAAAATGCATGGCTTTAAATTCCCAAAACCATCTGGTAAGGCTTAAATCCATCCTGTACAACTCCTACAACCAAATTGATGAATGGGATTGTCTTACAGTAAGCTACCCATTGGTCCAAGGCCTCGTAATAAGCTAAGCGATTTTCTACAGTAATTACACTTGGTGGATAACCTGATTTGAGTAGCTCAAGATTCATCAATAAAAGAGATGTTCGTCCATTCCCATCAACAAAGGGATGAAGACCTACGAAATCAGCATGAACTTTGGCAGCCCGCTCAACAGGATGTAGATTGTGAGCTTCCGTGTTGTACCAATCTATAAACTGAGCCATTTTGTCATTAAGCAAGGTATAATCTGGTGGATTGGTTGTAGCACCTGGAATTAACACATTCTGCTGGCGATATTGTCCTGCATTTTCATCATCAATATTTTTCAAGATCAATTGATGGATGTTCCGAATTTGCCATTCTGAAAATGGTTCTTGTTTTTTTATAATATCTTCGACATACAAAATCGCATCACGATGATTGATCGCTTCAAAATGCTCTCTTAATGCCTTACCGCCTACCGTAATCCCCTCAAGAACAACTTTAGTTTCCAATAAGGTTAAAGTATTACCTTCAATTGCATTGGAATGATAAGTCCAGCGCAAGATCAAGTCTTCATATAGATTTTTGACAATCCCTGGTGAAAGAGGTCTATGCTGATCTAATTTAGCTTTTAAATCATCAATGATCTCAAACATGCTTATCTCTATACGTATGTAATTTTAAAATGATCATACATAAAAAAACGATGTCAATAAAATCAGTCAGGCTAATGCCAAGCTTCCATGCTATAGTAAAAATAGTAGTTGAGTAGCTAGGAAGTACCCTCATGCAGTTGGGGGTATAACTGGGGGTAAAATATAAAATACGGTTTTTAAGTTTAATTAATTATCATACACTTAAGTTAATAAGTTTATTCCCTCTCTCGCCAGAATTTTTTATTCATAAAACCTATACATCAATAACTGCATATATAAATGATTATTAAAACTTTTTGATTGTATTTAATATGGCTTCATACAGCTGAATTGATTCTGTTTCATTCATACTTACTGTCTGGATATTATTTCGATCATAACCAGTATCGATCTCCAATTGAATAAGAGGATCTGTTGCTAATCTTGGTGTACCTAAATACTCCCATGTCGCCAACACACCATCTCTTTCAATTATTGGCGTTTTAATAACCCATTCAAATCCCTCTAATCTATCTCCCGAAATTTGAGCTTTAGCCCCTTTACGAATAGTTTTGATATTTGTCTTTGCCAAGAAACCTTCTTTTTTAAGGTTATAGTTCGTCCGAGTGATTAAATCAGAAGTAGCGCGAGCAAGGGCTTCCGTTTCTAAAAAGATTCGGAGGGAAGGATATTGCTTCAATTCGAGTCCAAACGAATGAACACTATTTCTGTAAGGATCACCAGAGTCCGTAATAAAACCGTTATTGATACAAACTCCTGCTTGCTTTGGCAGATTGGTATTATTTCTAAATGAAATATGATTCACTAAATTATTTAGAGCCTCATCACTTAGATCCTTGTATTTTAGTGAATATGTTCCTGTGATTGAAAAAAGTGTTCCTCGATCTAAAACCCAGGCAAACACATCATTTGCTCCACGACTATCTTTCCCATATTTTGCTTTAAATATCTTTATAATTTTATTTCCATTTTTTATTTCTGCTTTATCTTCAATGACTTTCATATTTTTATTAGAATACTTTTTTAACTGTTCAGCATAAGCATTTCTTAGGGCCTCATCACTAGCGTTCAATTCACTTTTAATCGTAAAAGAGTTGTATTTATCCATGCCACCAATCAGTAATGACTCTTTTGGAATTTTAAAAGTATATCGCCCTAAACACCAGCTTTGCATCTGTTCTACTTTGAACATTGACTGTTCATCTTGTGAATTATCAGCATAAGAACAACCTGAACTTAACAGTAGAATGCTCAATTTGATAAAAATTAATGGATACTTCAAATTCATATCGATTACAGCCTTCACGGTCATCATTGAGTTTATAAAATTAATAACATCTGAATATCAATTCGCTACCCCGCACATGAAAACAGTAACCCAGCAACACCTAACAGAGTAACCATAAGAATAATCATATCGTTTGTCTCTGACTTATTTTTTTTGCTTCTCATTCTGCACAAAGCTGATATACCAGCACCGATTAAAAATACGATACTAATGAGCATAACAATAGCTACCATTATTCCATGGCTAATATTTGCAGCACTCAACATAACTTTTCAAATCCTCTCAAAATAAATTAATTTAACCCCTAGCGAACACCCATAATTTAATATTAAAAATCAACCCTATATATAATGATCATTGATGTTTTTATAACTCGCCTGACCATCAAGTTTGGTCATTTTTGGAAATCACTTTAAATTATTAAACTCCCCAGATATCTCGAATTAAAGTTTGGCATCCACTCAGAAAAATGATAGCCAACAGACAAGCTATTTTCATAAAATCTGTCTTTTTCATGATTTAAATCCTTTATTTACACACAAATCAACCTGTCTAATTCATTATTTCGATCAAAAATTTTAAATACAATGAGCTGCTTATTCTCATTAAAGTGAAAATAGTAAAAATGTAGCCAAATAAATTAAGCTGCATCCCAATAAGTCATAACAAATATGTCTAACAGCCTTCCATTGTACAAATGACGGGATAAACTGACCACCCATTCCTTTTCGTAATATACCAGTCAGTCCAGTTTCTTACGTACCACTCCACAATGATCTGCTTCAGGCAGTTAAGCATTTAGGAAGGTCAATATGGAAAAATTGTCAGGCAAACCTAGAAGGAATTTACCAAATTAGGCAGACCTTATAGCCAAGTTATATCTTAAATTTGAGTTGCTTGGGGAAGTATTAACTTTTAAATCTTCGTGCAACAAAGTTTCTTAAAAATAAAATCCAACAGGGTTAAATTAATTTAAACATCCTATATTTTTAACTAAAAATATATCGAACATATTGCATCTATGCTACTTTTTGTTAACTCTATTGTTCTAAGGCTTTACTTCACTTATAGTATTAAAATCAATACAGGAAGTATATGCTATGAATAAAACAATTTTAATCAAATTATTTTTTATTTCTATACCATTTTTTATTACAGGATGCCAATCCTTTCTTGAAAGTTTCTATCGAGTTTAAGTCAGTAAAATACTCGTATTTATAAATTTTATCCAAATCAGACCAAGTAACATACTTACTCGATCTAATTTAAATTTTTTAAAACTAACAATCCTTCTTAATAGAATCGACTATATTCGCAATACAATATATTGTATTTAATTGAACATGTGCATTATCGTAGCTACCAGAATGCTCATAACCATTAATCACAAATGTCTCTTTTGGAGTTCTTGTACTCGCCCGCACATCCTGTCCCGATTGATAACAAACAGTACCATCACCTTGGGAGGTTGGTTTTAAATCTAAATAAAATGTGGCTTTATTGGTTTTTGAAATATTTGATTTTTCATCTAATAAAATTTCTCTAACACCATCCTCTTTATATGCATTTGTATTTAAGTTATGTGTTTTAGAACCATCTATTGCTAAATTCATCTCATCTTCTAGCAGATTGGTTTCATCGCTCTCTGTTGCATTGCTTCGATCTTTAATATTTGGTAGTCCAACCAAATTTTTCTTACCATACAAACTCATCAGCTCAATCAGCTCAGCTTCAGAACGAATATTAAGCACTTCTTTACAACGCCAAACCACTTGCCCAAACGATTGATGCTCTGTATCTGACCCATAATGCGCATAGGTGTTGGAATGATACGAGTCTTTAATATGATTATGTAGTTCTCGTACTATATTAATCTTGTCTGTGTAAACATCAAAAATACTGCTAAAGCCTTTTTCATGAGCTTCTTGTTTTAGTAACCCAGCAGGGTCAATAAAATCAGTATTCATCATTGCCCACCAACTGTCTTTTCTTTTGTAGATTTCAGTATATGGGTCAGCTGTTTGCGGTAATGATGCAGTAATTTCACCCGACGGTGTTTTGGCTTTAATTAACATCCAAGCTTTTGGATTTTGAGGAAAATCCACAGCATTGTAAAAATTGGCAAATGGCAGTAGTTCTAAACCACCAGGTGCACTGGCTAAGGTTGCTGTAAGCCGCTCAGACGTATTGCCAAACATAAACTTGGTCGCCCAAGCCTTAATACTGTTCACTAATCCAGTTGATGCTTTCCAACCATCCCAACCTACTGTAAGTCGTTGATACACAGCTGGCGCACCACTCGCAGGCATGACACCATGCACGACGCCTGCAATTTTATCTTTGACCTTGTCATTTTGAATTAAGGCACGAGTGACCAACCCACCCATAGAGTGTGTCACTACAATAAATTTCTTAAATTTAGCTGTCGGATATTCTCTTTTGATTTGTGCCATAACCTCATTATTCATTCGATCGGCAACTTTGTCCGCAGAATTCATATTGGTATCCAGCCAATTATAACCACAGGCAAATACAGGGAAAACATAATCGGCTAGTTCTTCATGCTGTTCTAAACTAAGTAATTCAACCACTTTGCTACTTGACCAATTTTTGAGTATTTTTTTAGTTTCCTTATTGCCTGGTTGGACGATTTTTTCCCATTCTGTTGTACCGTTAAATTTGTCTTTTTGTTGCTCTTTTAGGGGCTTAAAGGGATTATTGAGCTGGCTTTCTAAATAAATTAACACTTTGGCATAGCCAATCGGAATCACTGACCCCCACCCCCGTGCTCTGGCAATTTCTTCAGTGATATGCGGCGCTTTCTTTTTATTTATTTTAATATCCCCATCATAACCGACCTCAGTTGTTTTTGGGTTTAAATCAATTTGTCGTTCTTTTGCATCTCTTTTACTGTATTCAATTAAAGTCGAAATGCCAGGATACCAAACTCTCTTTTTATTGCTATCTTTGATATTGGATCCCATAATCCCTGGAATAAAAATAATTGGCACCACATATTTGACTGGTGCAGGGATTTCACATTCGGTATTAACACTATTGGGGGTGGTCTGTGAAACGTAGGAAGTTTTTCCAGACTGATGAAGGGTTTCATACGCCTCATGGTTATGTACATTATTTGACATTATTATTCTCAGAATTTACGAATGGTTTTTAAAATAGACTCATATAGTTTTAACGCTTCACCCTGCGCTAAACTACTGGTCTGATTTCCAAATGATGAATATGAGGTATCTACCTCTAACCCAATTAAGGGGTCTTTATTATTACGTGCTGTGCCCGTATGTTCCCATAAGGCACTCAGGCCATTCCGACCTTTCATTTTCTCGACCGAAATCCATTCTTGCCCATTTAAATAGCTCGTATTTTTTTCACCTTTCCGAATATTGTCTTTATTTATTTGACGCTGACTTTGTCCTGATTGGCTTAACTTACTTTCAATCCTTGGAATAAGGGCTGCGGTTTCTCTTGAGTTGGTCTCACTATCAAAACGTAATACGACACTCGGATAATCTTTAAAATCAAAACCCATTTTTTGTTTACTGTGTCTAAATTTCTGATCATTATCTTTGATAAAACCCTGATAAATACATTGACCATTTTCTGTGGGGATTTCATGTTCTGGACGATAGCGTAAATTTCTAACGAGATGCTGTATAGCTTCATTACTTTTTTCGGTCCACTCAGGTAGATCACTATGCCCACCTTCTATTAAAAACAAAGTCTTTTTATCGAGTACAAAACCAAAAACATCAAATGGATCACCTTTATCTTTTGATTTTTTTCCTTTAAGTATTTTAGTGATACGCCCCTCTATTTTTTGTTCTACAGAATCTTCAGTAATAAACCTATCATATTTAGAATAATCTTGTCGCCACTTTTGAATAGCCGCATCAAAATCTTGACGTGTCGCATTTTCTTTGACTTTAATAATAAATGAGTCGTATTGATCATAGCGATTTAAAGGATTGGCCTCAGCAGGAATCTCTACGGTATAGCGACCAATGCAATAGGTTTTTGTTTTTTCTAAATTTATCATATTATTTCCAATATTTTCTATGTTCGATTTTGCAGATATACAGCCAACACTGAATACACATGCAGTTAATAATAGAGAAGCATATATTTTATTCATCAACATATCCTAATAGTGTAATTACGGCCTGAGCCATTACATTGCTAAGTCCTTCTAGCAACTCGGTTTTAAATGATCCTATTACGTTTATTGACATGGTTATTCTCAGAATTTACGAATGGTTTTTAAAATAGACTCATATAGTTTTAACGCTTCACCCTGCGCTAAACTATTAGTTTCATTACCAGAAGGTGAGTGCGCCGTATCCACTTCAAAACTAATCAATGGGTCTTGGTTGTTATTAGCACTGCCTGTATGTTCCCATAAGGCACTTAGGCCATTAGGGCCTTTGATTTTTTCAACCGAAATCCATTCTTGCCCATTTAAATAGCTCGTATTTTTTTCACCTTTGCGAATATTTTTTTTGTCAATTTGACGCTGACTTTGTCCAACTTCTTTTAATCTTTTCTCTATTCTTGGAATCATTGCCAATACATTTTCATCATTACTTTCTGCTTCAAAACGTAATACTACCGTTGGGTGATCTTTAAATCTGAAGCCAAGTTTTTGAATACTATAACGGTACTGTTTCGTTTCATCTTTAATAAATCCTTGATAAATGCATTGTCCTGCTTCTTTTGGAATCTCATGTTCATTGCGGTAACGTAAATTTTTAACTAAATTCTGAATGGCTTCATTACTTTTTTGGGTTCTTGCAGGAGAGTCGCTATGCCCACCTTCTATTAAAAACAAAGTATTTTTATCCCATACAAAAGCAGCTACATCATAAGGAAGTCTTTTATCATCTTCTAACTTTCCTTTAAAAATTTTCGTTACTCGACCATCAATTTTTTGCTCTTGTGGGTCTTCAAAAATTTTTCGATTCCCTTTTGAGTAGTCACTTCTCCATTTTTGGACAGCCACATCAAAATCTTGACGTGTCGCATTATCGACAACTTTAATATTAAATGAATCAAACTTATCATATCGAGGTAAAGGGTTAGCCTCAGCAGGAATCTCTACGGTATAACGCCCAATGCAATAACTTTTGGTTGTTTCTAAATCCACCCTGTCCTTTGCATTATTTTTAATTTCTGCTTTTGTAGATGCACAGCCAGTACTGAATACATATGTAATTAAGAATAGACAGGCATATATTTTATTCATCAATATATCCTAATAGTGTAATTACGGCCTGAGCCATTACATTGCTAAGTCCTTCTAGCAACTCGGTTTTAAATGATCCTATTGCATTTATCGACATAGTTATTCTCAGAATTTACGAATGGTTTTTAAAATAGACTCATATAGTTTTAACGCTTCACCCTGCGCTAAACTACTGGTCTGATTTCCAAAAGATGAATAAGCGGTGTCAACTTCAAAACCAATAAGGGGGTCTTTATTATTACGGGCTGTACCCGTATATTCCCATAGTGCACTGACTCCATTTTTACCTTTCATTTTCTCGACCGAAATCCATTCTTGCCCATTTAAATAGCTCGTATTTTTTTCACCTTTCCGAATATTGTCTTTATTTATTTGACGCTGACTTTGTCCTGCTTGGCTTAACTTACTTTCAATTCTTGGAATAAGGGCTGCTGTTTCTCTTGAGTTGGTCTCACTATCAAAACGTAATACGACACTCGGATAATCTTTAAAATCAAAAGCCAGTGTTTGTTTACTGTGTCTAAATTTTTGATCACTATCTTTGATAAAACCTTGATAAATACATTGACCATTTTCTGTGGGGATTTCATGTTCTGGACGATAGCGCAAGTTTTTAACGAGATGCTGTATAGCTTCATTACTTTTTTCGGTCCACTCAGGTAGATCACTATGCCCACCTTCAATTAAAAATAAAGTTTTTTGATCAAGTACAAAACCAGCTACATCATAAGGAAGAATTTCTTTATCGGCCAACTTGCCTTTAAAAATCTTCGCCACTCGACCATCAATTTTTTGTTCTTGAGGATCTTCAAAAATCTTTCGATTTCCTTTTGAGTAATCACTTCTCCACTTTTGAACCTCTTCATCAAAATCTTGACGTGTCGCATTTTCTTTGACTTTAATCATAAATGAGTCGTATTGGTCATAACGATTCAAAGGATTGGCCTCAGCAGGAATCTCTACGGTATACCGCCCAATGCAATAGCTTTTGCTTGTTTCTAAATCCATCCTGTCATTTGCATTATTTTTAATTTCTGCTTTTGTAGATGCACAGCCAGCACTGAATACATATGTAGTTAAGAATAGACAGGCATATATTTTATTCATCAATATATCCTAATAATGTGATCACGGCTTTCGTCATTGAAAGAGAGGTAACTTTTTCAGTTTTACCTTCTGAGTCGGTCACTCCCTCAATTGTTTTTCCATCTTCTGTCTTAATTCGATATTTCATATTTGGCATCGCTTTGCCAGCTTTGTTTCGTAAAACAAAGAGCTCATCATAATCCATCTGTAATTTTGGCATGGCTGCGAGATCAGTACTTAATGTGCTACCAGACATCACCTGTACTTGCCCAGCTTTAAGGCTAATTTTACCAGGACAAACGATATCGATATTGCCACCTTCAATTTTGATATAACCACCACCAGAAGCGATTAATATGCCTTTACCACTTTCAACCTTAACGAAATCATTAATTGCATAGACATGCATTAACTCTTGCGATGCAATTTTCATTGAATCCGCTTGTGCTTCAATTTCAATGGGGCCTTGTCCAGCTTTAATTTTAATACCTGCTGCTTTCGCAAATAGAGAAATTTTATCTAAGACATTCGCCAAAAATCCTCGCCCTGAAAAAATCTGTACATTCCGTTCAGAACTTAGATCTATATTTTCTTTAGCTTGTGCAACAATCCCTTTATCCGCATCTAGAATGATTGAATCTTTAGCATCAATCGCAATATACGGCGTAGAATCAGACTCATTCCACTGAGGAAGTTCAGTTTTTAAGGACTCTTGAAACTCTAATTCAGGTTCCGTGGTTTGATGTCCTTTAGCTGCCTCTTTTATTGCTGAATTAGTCGCTAAGAATTTCTCAATATTTTGTTGTAAATGAGGTCGATCCAGTTGGTTTCCACTCGCATTAGATGCACTTTCAGTCGTAATTAATATCCCTTTAGGTGCACGTATTCCTCCCCAATCATCCGTCCGTAACTCAAAACCTTCGCCACGACCTTCACTTTCAGGCTTGTCTTTAGGATGACTTAAATTGCCTAGGTTCAGTTGGGTTGCACCATGACTACTGTGTAACTGGGCACTGATTTGTCCTGTGGTATCGTCAAACCTCAATTGGTTATAGCCTTCGCCACCGACCTCTTTGGAACGAATGCCACTGAGTTTTTTGGTGTCAGGAAGCTGGCCTTTAAGATCAAATTTAGTCGGTGAACGCTGTGCTTCATGGATGCGACCAGTCACAAAGGGACGGTCAATGTTGCCATCAAAGAAGTCAATCACCACGATCTCATCTTTACGTGGTAAGAAGCGCGCACCATAACCTTCACCCGCCCAAGGGGTGAGCACATCCACCCATGCCGAATCCGTATCACTGTCATTCGATCCTGCACCACCATCATGCGCATGATCTTCTGTACGGGTAAATAGAAAACGGACCTTGATCCGCCCCCATTCGTCGACATGGATTTCTTCACCATCACTCACCACTTTAGCACGTTGGACATGTGCTGTCGGACGGTGAGTCAATGGATCATATTCAGGCACAATAGCAATCGTTCGACGTACCAGCATCAATTCATTGGCTTGGCGTTCTTGTTCACTGTCTTTACTGATCGCCCAATGACTGAGACTTAATAGTTTTTCAACTTGCTCTTTAATCTCTTTAGGAAGGTTATTCTGGTTATAAAAATGCTTGCTTAGGATTAAGAACGCTTTATCTTCTTGGTGATTTTTTTCAAGTTCAGGGTGCTCATTTAACTGAAACCAATAGCCAACCTGTGTATCCCGCACACTACTATGCGCAGTAAAATATTTTGCTTGTAAGGCCTGATATTGGTTCAGCTGTTTATTGAGTTTATCTAACTGACTGTTTCCTGAAGCTGTGGCCTGATCTTCTCCTTTTAGATCAGCAATCCAAGCTGGTGAAATACTCCATGCTTGTTCCAGACTTAAACTTTCATTATCTCGCTGAGCACTGTGCTGATGTGAACTGATCACTGAACCACTGGCATCTTCTTGGCTTAAACTGTCCGCCTGCCAGCGCTGCACATGAATCGCGGTGGGTTGCAATTGGCGTTGTGCAATAAAGCTGGTAATACTATCAGCCTGCTCTGTGGCATGAGAGCGATGATAGCGAATGCTTCGACGTTCAAGCGCCTTAAATTGTGCATTATCATCAATTAAACGTAATTTTTGTGGCTCGATACTTTGGCTATTACTTGAAACAATATAATTCGATTCATCAATTAAAAAGTTAATCGACTCTTCGCGTAAAATTCTGGTTAAATAGGCATAATCACTTTCATTCGATTGCATTGAGAAAGGACGAATATCGTAGTTTTTGCTTAAACCGCTGCTATCTAGTTTCAGGCTGGCCGCAAATAAAGGGCTTTTGCTTTGCCATTCCTTAAAAATGATTTCACAAATCTCCACCGCACTTTTATTCATAAATACACGGCTGTTGCGTCGCTTATGCCATAAGCTGGTCGCGTCCTGCATCGTCAGTCGATAAAGGCTTAAAGCACCATCACTTTGCCCCTGACTTGCACCTGTAATAATTCCCGTGGTTCTAAACAGTTGACCGGTATCTGTCACTTGATCAACAGCAACTTGGCATCCAATAAATTGTTTGAGTTCAATATAAGGGTTAGTCGATAAACAGATCAGTTCTACAGATAATCCATCATTAATGCCATGATAACCCTCTAGGCGTTGCAGCATGATTTGAGTATTTAGAGCTGCATTTGAAAACCGCATACTCATCGCACGTTTTTGAGTGCCAACGCCTAATTTATCTAAGACGTTAAAGATATTATTCAACATTATTATTGCCTTATTCTTGATCAATGAAAGCTACCAGAATGACCTGTCTGATTCAATTATGAACTGTTTTCATTTTGTGTCATTTCAAATAAAAGTCTTCGATAACCTTGAACAACATAGCGACCCAACTGATATTTTTCTTGTATTTCCGCAATACTGAATTGCTCCAAATCCTGTTGGTGTTGTTTTACCCAAGCTTTCTTTTGATCCTCAATCGTAATATTTAGAAATTTTCTTAAAATCATACGATTTTTAATAATATATTTTTCACTCCGTTTTAATTTTTTTGCAATTTCAGTCACACTCAAATGTAAGTCTAATAAAATCTCCTGATTTTCTAAACGCCATGCCTGCACTTGATCCTTATGTTTTGGACGTCCTAAACGCTGTCTTAATTCATCTTTCTTCCGAAAAATTTGTTCAAGGCTCAGACCAAGCTTTTTAACTAAATCAGCATTACTCAGCTCAGGATTAAGGAGGTCTTCTTGATGTAACGCGAACCAAGCCTCTTTTTGCGCCTTAATTTTTGGAATATCAAGGATTTCTCTTAATCTTGCTTTTGCTCTTAAAATTTCTCCTGGCATTTTTTGGAATTGATCCGCTAAGACAGCAACCGTTTTTCCTGAGTTTAATAATTCCTCCTGATGATCCAATAGCCATTGCCGCTTTTCTTGCTTATCATTTTGAAATTTTTCAGAAAAACTGAATTCATCTAGCGCTTGCCGAATACGGTTATAAAATTTTTTAGCGATGAATACACTCACATCAAATTTTTCTACGATTTCTTGAACAGTTAAGCCTTTCAGCTGTTTTTTATTGGCTTGAAACCATTGTTCTTGAATCACCTCAGCTTGTTTTTTTCGAAGTCTCTTACGCACAGGAATATCGACAAGTTCAGCCAACCAGATTTTATGTTGATAAACTTGAGGTCGCGTTAGCCCATATTTAGCTTTTAATGTGTCTAAACTGTCATACAACAGTTCATCTTGATGCGCCAAAAGCCATCGATCATTTCGATAGATAAAATTTCTTTGAATACCCAATAATCGCCTGAATTTACCGACCATACTTAAAGACAGTTCAAGCTTATTTGCAGCTTCAAAAACTTTGTATTTTTTTACGAAATCAGCAACTTCTGGCGTTAAAATCACTGAAAAGCCTGGCCCAACCCCCTCATCTTTAGCGCTCAGTCCATAAGGCCAGCCACGATAAACCATAATACCTACATGTGTTTTTCGCTCCTCATAGGCATCCCAGTACTCCCCCTCCCAATCCTTAACGGTTTTAATTTTAAAATGTTTATATTTTCCCATTATTTTATTTCACTGCTCACAATCCAATATAAAGCCGTATCCATCAGGCTTCTTAATATGCTTGATACTAACTAATCTTTATTTTAAAGTTCAACAATCAACCTAATATGGATATTAAACTGACCTATTATGTGTATTGTTTTAAATAATTTTTTTGGCATTCTTTTATTTGAAAAACGTAGAAAAATATGAATTCATCAAATTCAGTATAAAGGAAATTATGAAATGCAAATTTATGGAAGAGATACATTATCTACAGAAGAAATTTGGCAACTCTATCAGTTTATTATTCAAACACCAGAATTATGGCGCCCTGAAACATTTAAAGAAGCTGCAAAGAAATGTGGTCTAAGTCGAGTTGCTACTCGCGAAGGTTATTTCAGTTTTACAGGCAAAAAAAATATTAAAGGGCAAGCTCATATTGTCAATAACTTTGTCGAGGAGATCCGTTTTTTCATTGTGAATGAACCCAGAAATTTAACAGAAGAACTTTATAAAAAAGATCGCCATAAAGTTAAAAAGCTTGCTGCTGAATATTCAACCAAATTTAAGCAACAACTGGGAGAACCAAGAGTATCAAGCAATAATGATATTTTCGAATATAACGATCACCGCCTTAGAGTATTACCGAACAACCAAATTTGGGTGGTCATTTCTAAGCTTTCAATCCTTAAACAATTGCCAAATGACTGGTGGGCCGAGAAATAGAAAAATCATTTTCTCATCTGATACCCACACTTATCCATTTTTTGCTACTCTATTTGTTTTACTTTCTAGCTTTCACTATGCTCAGTTTATTTGTTTACGGCACTTTAGGACCCAACCGTCCCAATGCCCATATCATGGAAAATATTGGTGGTACGTGGGCAGATGCACATGTATTTGGCACACTCAAACAACAAGGTTGGGGAGCTGAACTCGGCTTTCCGGGCATTGTGCTTGATCAAACAGATCAAAAGGTGTCTGGATTTGTGTTCTTCTCAGACAATCTAGAACAACACTGGCAAGCACTGGATGAATTCGAGGGTGCAGGCTATCAACGTGTCCCTGTTAAAGCACACTTAAGTACAGGTGAAGTGATTGATTCTTTTGTCTATGCACTGAATAGCTAAGCTGAAATTGGCAAAAATTCGACAATCCAATTAAATTTATCTGATTGCTCATTTTTTCGCTTGTTTTTTTAATTAGATTCTGTAGAATTCTCGCCACGTTGCCGGCATAGCTCAGTTGGTAGAGCAACTGACTTGTAATCAGTAGGTCCACAGTTCGAATCCGTGTGCCGGCACCATTTCTCGCTTTATTCTCGTTTCTTCCCCATCATTTTTTCAAAATGCGAAATATTCGGATTTAATAAATCCCATTCATTTGCATGACTCACAAAACATTCTGCTTGTGGTTGATACAAATTAGGATCATCCAGCGTTCCTGCACGGATCGAAATCATTTCGGGTACAAGTTCGGGTAGGCCAAACATTTGTGAACCACAATTGGGGCAAAATGCACGGCGGATCGGCTTGCCTGACAGTCCCAAAGACTCAAAATATTTCAGCTCACCTTCAATTTTTAGTTCAGACTGATGAAAGAAGGCAATTGGCGCATAAGCACTGCCTGTAGCTTTCTGACAATCACGACAATGACAATTAAAACGATAACGTGGCGCAACCTCGGCCTGATAGCTCACTGCCCCACACAGGCATGAACCTTTATATTGATTTGGCATCTTGTTCTCACTTTTTTACTGCGCTGATTTGAATATAACGTACTAATTCATCTTGGTAGAGTTTTCGGCACAACTTGGCAGTCATGTTTATTTTGAGTTGGGCCAAATCAAAGGCAGATTTTTCATTTTTTTGTGTTTTGATATATTCAGCAAAACCATTCAATACAGGTTCGGAAAAATCCTGAATTTGAATTTCACCAAAACCATGCCGCGCTAAAGTCTGCTCAAGCTGCTGCTGATCCATCAATTGTTGCCAATTCACATCGGCACTTTTTAATAGATAGCGATATTTTTGTTTTTGTAGAGTAGAACACTGTAGCCAATTTTCCGACCACATTAGCGTGTGAAATGCGATGCGACCTTTTGAATTTAAAACTGGAGATGTGGATTCAAGAAATGAATTCAAATCACTGTGATAAGCCGCATCTATACACAGCACCACATCAAATGAATTCAAAAGTCCGAGTGTTTTTAAATTCAAAAAAGATCCACAATGAATTTGAACCTGCGGTAATTGTTTTTGAATTCGTTTGACGCATTCGGGCTGTAACTCAACAGCACTGAGTTGTTGAATGTGATAATGCTGGAGCCAATGCAACAGACTGGCACCTTGTCCACAACCCAGATCTAAAACACGATCTGTGGATTTCAGTTGAATGGATTGTGCAATTTGATCAGCCAGACTTTGGCAGGCTTGTGGATAACGCTCATGTTGGCTTTGCCAAAAACCTAAATTACTCCAAGCAAGCCATGCATCATCACCAAGTCGTTTGGCATCAATCGCATATTTATGCCCAATGACTTTTTCGATCAACGCTTGCTTGAAGGTGGTCATGCTTAATAACCGAGTTCAGGCGCAACTTTAACTTTTGGTTTTAATCCAACAAAAGGTACGGCTGCACCTAAGATTTCAGAAATATGCATCGCAGAGGTCACAGCAGATTCTAAAATTGGCAAGCCATCACATGACCATGAACCGCAATAAAACACTTTACGGTTTAAATCTAAATGACGTTGTTGAATTTGTTTATTCAAAGCCACGGTTTCCGAATCAACCACTGCGCGAGTGAGTTTGACTTTGGAAATCACTTTCTTTGGATCGATATCAATCACCGGACACCACGTCTGGAACACGGCATTTTTACCCACCAAGCTGGGTTCAATCGCATTAATCCACACGGTAAATTGCTGACGGGTAAATTTACGATCCATCATATAGCTCAATACCGCCCAATCTTTACGGCGTTGCGGCATCACAATTGGATCGGTGTGAATCACCAAATCACCCTGCTCAAAGCGGAATTTTTTCAGCAAGGCAATATCCTCAGCAAATTGTGGTTGCTTGAGAAAATCTTCAATTACTGGGGTTGGTGTCGCAATCACCACACGGTCAAATAATTGGCTTTCACCCTGTGCATTTTCCACCAAAACTTTTTCGCCCTGCTCTTCAACTTTTTGAACAGGCGAACCACTATGAATTTCAATGCCTTCAATCAAGCGATTGACCAGTGCAGGCGTTCCACCTTTCATTCGCAATAAGGCTTCACCTTCGGTCAACTGACGAATAAATTCCAATAAAGGTTTGGCTGGCCATTCTCCAATGGTTTTAGGATGGCAAGTACAAATGGTATACAGCACAGGCATCACCGTACCATGCCAAAACACTTCCTCAATATGATATTGATTCATGAATTCAGCTAGTGTGATGTCCTGATTCTCTGATTTAAAGAATTGATGTACCGCAGTTTTCAGTTGCAACATACCTTTGACCAAGCGCCAACCATATTGCTGAATGCCTTTGCGGTTATTAATAATCGGGAAATTGCCGATACGGCTACGTGAAGTGGTGAGCCATGTATCGGTTTTATCTTCAAACAACCAACTGCAAGCCATAAAGGTACGGACAGGGAAAGTTTCGATACCTAAATAGCTGGCTAAACTTAAAGTATTTTGCCAAAGCTTTGGATTCATTACACGTAGCGGGGCATCAATAATGCCACCATCAAAATCAATACTATGACTATCCATGCCTCGCCCTGCGAGTGCTTCGAATATCGTTACCTTATGCCCTGCATCATGTAGGATTCTGGCTGAGGCAAGTCCTGCCATTCCACTGCCAATAATTGCAATATCCAAAATTATGTCCCATCAGTTGATGATTTTTCTTGATTATGACTGATAGTTAAGCGAAACACGGTATTAAAAAATACCAGATTCAGGGCTTCTGCCAGACTTTTGTCGTAATATCGTTGTTGATTTTTTGTTACATTTCATCACAAATTGCATTTCTATCTTAACATAATGAAAAAATTAAATTTATTACATTTTAGGCCACAAAAATATACAGAACATTCTATATTTTTTCATTTTCAGCACTTTACCGACTTCCCATTGCCCTAATTCAGTGCTATGTTTATTGAACAACAACGAGAATAAAGTCACATAACAAGCTGAATAATTATAAGTGACATAATATTAAAAAAATCAATAGAGGACCCTTACAGCGAAAGCCTATCACTCTAACGGAGTGATAGGCTTTCTTATATATGCAACTAATTTAGCTCAGCATTTAAGCTTCCATCGAACCAAATTTACCGCTATTGAAATCACGAACCGCATCCATGATTTCCGCTTTGCTGTTCATGACAAACGGCCCATAACCTTCAATCGGTTCATTCAGTGGCTGGCCTGTCAAGATCAGGAATTTACTGTCTTGTTCGGCCTTGATGCTAAAGTCAATTTCTTCACGGCTCAGTACCACCAAACTCGGTGCTTCTATGCTTTGGTTCTCATTTAAGATCACCTGACCAGAAAGCAAAACCAACAATGTGGTATGACCTTCAGTCGCATAAAAAGTATGTTCCTGATCTTTTACAATCATGCCATCCCAAACATTGACTGGGCTAAAAGTGGTTGCTGCACCAGCGGTGTCTTGATATTGACCTGCAATCACCCGCATTTCGCTACCCGCATCATCCAATTTAATGTGCTGAATTTGATCGGCTTCAATGGCTTGGTATTTTGCTGGCGTCATTTTCGAATGCGCTGGCAAATTAACCCACAACTGAACCATTTCAAACAAACCACCTTGATGGGCAAACTCAGGCGAATGAAACTCTTGATGCAAAATCCCACCACCTGCGGTCATCCACTGCACATCACCTGCTTTGATGGTTCCACCACCGCCACTCGAATCTTTATGGGTGACCTCACCTTGATAGGCAATGGTTACCGTTTCAAAGCCACGATGCGGATGCGAACCCACACCATGCTGAGCTGTGGTTGGATCAAATTGATACGGTGCAGCATAGTCCAAGAGTAGAAATGGACTAATGCTTTGACCTAAACGGTCATAAGAAAACAAGTTATAGACTGGAAAACCATCACCAACCCAGTGCATGTGTTTGTTTTGATACACACCAAGAATTCTTTTCATTCGCTTTCTCCTATAAGGTAGAAACTCTGTTCTTGAGGTCTATTTTACGCCTCCTCACACCGTGCTTATAGCCTCAGAATGACAACACATTATTCTACATATAGGACAATTTAAAATTAAAAACTGTATTGAACCCTAAACACTATCAATCATCCTATTTTTGATATTGTTTATCTCATTTTTTACGCTTCATCTACATGAAAAACTTAACTAGCATAATTTCAAGCACGACGGAAACTCACTGTCTTTTCCGTGTTCTTTTCTACAAAAACATGAGGATACAACCATGACTAAAGACTATATTCGCCTAGACAAAGACAACGCAGCCGTACTTTTGGTCGACCATCAAGCGGGGCTACTTTCATTGGTTCGGGATATTGATCCAGACAAATTTAAAAACAATGTCTTGGCATTGGCTGATGCTGCAAAATACTTCAACCTGCCGACAATTCTCACCACCAGCTTTGAAAATGGCCCAAATGGTCCATTGGTGCCAGAGCTGAAAGAACTGTTTCCCGATGCCCCTTATATCGCTCGTCCAGGCCAAATTAATGCCTGGGACAATGAAGACTTTGTCAAAGCAGTGAAAGCCACAGGTAAAAAACAATTGATTATCGCGGGTGTAGTGACTGAGGTCTGCGTGGCTTTCCCTGCTCTGTCTGCACTGGCAGAAGACTTTGAGGTATTTGTGATTACCGATGCTTCAGGAACATTCAATGCATTAACCCGTGATGCGGCGTGGGATCGTATGTCACAAGCAGGTGCGCAATTGATGACTTGGTTTGGGATGGCCTGTGAACTGCACCGTGACTGGCGCAATGACATCGAAGGCTTAGGTGCTTTATTCTCAAATCACATTCCTGATTATCGTAACTTGATGACCAGTTATTTCACCAATAGCTCAGAAAAATAAATAAAGCCCTCGGAAGATGAGAAGAGTTAATGCTATTCTCATCTTTTGTTATTTCGGATTCGCTTTGCCTTGATCAACTCATTTGATGACTTTCATTATTTCTATTTGGTGGTAAAACACGGCGGATTTAGTGCGGCCAGCGAAGCTGAGAATATCAGCAAATCTAAGCTTAGCCGTCGCATCATTGAACTTGAACATAAATTTAATGTCAGCCTGATCCAACGCACCACCCGTCATTTTAAAGTCACGGATTTAGGTCAAGAGTTTTATGAAGAATGCTGCAAAGTGATTGCTCAAGTCGAATGTGCCGAGAATGTCTTGCTCAAACAGAAAAATGAACCACAAGGCATGGTCAAAATCAGTTGCCCGCCGTTAATGATGCATTTCCAGATTCGGAAATTACTCAATCAGTTTTTAAAAGCCTATCCCAAAGTTGAAATCTCTTTAGAATTGACCAGCCGCCGTGTCGATGTGCTGCATGATGATATTGATATCGCGATCCGCACCAGTTTTGAACCGAATCAAGATTCCAGTTTAATTGTTCGCGATGTGATTCGTACTGAACATTGTTTGGTGGCTGCACCCGAGTTACTGCAAGACAGAACCATTCAACATTATTCAGAATTACAGCACTATCCAAGCGTAGCCCTAGGCATTCAAAAACATCAATATTATTGGCATTTATGTCATATCCACAGTGACGAAACTGTAGATATACCTTATCAACCACGAGTCAAAAGCAATGATTTGGCTGGGGTCTATTATGCGGTTCATGATGGTTTAGGTATTGCGGATTTACCTTATCTCACGGTGCAAGCCGATATTCAAAAAGGTAAACTGATTCACCTATTACCCGAATGGAAGTCCAATCGAGGTACCGTACAGCTGGTCTATGCCTCACGCAAAGGCCAACGTTTGGTGGTGGAAAAGCTGATTGAGACCCTGATGGAGGGCCTGAGAGAATTGGCAAAAACTGACAGTGGCTATTCTTTATAGTGCAGTATTAGTAAAGCACCGAATTGTGTTGTTTCAGTTCTGCAAATTTCTGTACCAGAAAATCAATCAATAATTTCATCGATGGCAATAATCCTCGTCTAGAGGTATAGACCAAATGAATCAGCTCAGGTTTAGGCTGCCATTGGGGTAGTACATGAATCAAACGCCCTTGTTTAATGTCTTCAGCTACCATTAATTCTGGTAATTTTGCCACGCCCAAGCCTTGCAGCGTGGCTTCTCTAAGCGCAGTCAAATCCGTGGTGGTCAGTCGTGGATGACATTGGACTTTGAGTTCTTGCTGATCTTGAGAGAATAACTGCCAAGCATATTCAGGCGCAAAGGACTCCATCATCAACACAGGGAACTGCGTCAGTTGTTGTGGCTCATGGATTGAATAAAACTGATGTAACAGGTCTGGACTGGCAACAATCAATTGTCGTGCCAAAGCCAGTTCTCGCACAATCAATTCACTGTCGGCTAAGGGTAAAGGACGAATTCGTATCGCCAAATCAAAACGCTCATTGATTAAATCAACGCGGCGATTGGTGGCTTCGACATGCAGACTGATTTTGGGATATCGCTGCAAAAACTCATTCAGCATTGGACTAATATTGATATGCAATAAATTGGTCGGGCAAGACAGCTTGATCAATCCACGTGGCTCGGCCGTTAAAAATTCAATTGCTTCTTCGGCAGCTTCCGCTTCAATCAACATGGCCTTGCAATGCTGATAATAAATTTTACCCACCTCGGTAATTGACACCTGTCGGGTGGTTCGATTGATCAACTTCACCCCCAGTCGATCTTCCAATTCGGCAATACGCCGGCTCAGTAAAGACTTGGTCACCATCAATTCTTGGCTGGCTGCTGAAAAACCACCGCAATCAATCACTTTCACGAAGAAATATAAGTCATTTAAATCTTTCATGTTATTTGCTCGACCCACCAATAATGATAACAATTGTTCTTTTGGCATGACAATATATCCTGTTGCAGATATTTTTCAGTCATCGTCATGTCTATATCATTAATTATACCCCCTAAGACAAGATGAGGATACAACAATGACAATGCCAGCAAACTTCAATGGTCAAGCACCTGTTATCGATGTCAATGATGCCGTGATGCTTTTGATTGACCACCAAAGTGGTTTATTCCAAACCGTCGGCGATATGCCAATGCCTGAATTACGTCAACGTGCTGCAGCACTTGCCAAAATCGCAAGTTTGGCCAAGATTCCTGTGATCACCACCGCTTCCGTACCGCAAGGCCCCAATGGTCCATTAATTCCTGAAATCCACGCCAATGCCCCGCATGCCCAATATGTGGCACGTAAAGGTGAAATTAATGCATGGCATAATCAAGACTTTGTCGATGCCGTTAAAGCGACAGGCCGTAATACCCTGATTATTGCAGGAACCATTACCAGCGTGTGTATGGCTTTCCCTGCGATCAGTGCCGTTGCCGAAGGTTATAAAGTCTTTGCCGTGATTGATGCTTCTGGAACCTATAGCAAAATGGCAGAAGAAATTACCCTAGCTCGTGTGGTGCAAGCCGGTGTGGTGCCGATGGATACCGCAGCTGTGGCTTCTGAGATTCAACGCACGTGGAATCGTGATGATGCATTAGAATGGGCACAGGTTTATACCCAGATTTTCCCGGCTTATCAGCTTCTGATTGAAAGTTACAGCAAAGCTCAAGAAGTGGTGACTAACCACGAAACCTTGGACTCTGCGCGATAAAATCAACACCAAAAAAAAAGGCATAGAACTGAGTTCTATGCCTTTTTTCATGCTGAACGCGAAGCGTTAGAACGGATATACCTACTAAAAATAAATAAACCCTTAAGTTACATAAGATTAAAA
This sequence comes from Acinetobacter sp. ESBL14, assembly GCF_036668815.1. Taxonomy (NCBI): domain Bacteria; kingdom Pseudomonadati; phylum Pseudomonadota; class Gammaproteobacteria; order Moraxellales; family Moraxellaceae; genus Acinetobacter; species Acinetobacter sp. ESBL14. The sequence goes on along the minus strand of NZ_JAZEVS010000002.1, from coordinate 203,764 downwards.
TACCATGTTAAGTATTTCGTTAAATTTTACACTGTAAAGTTAACATTATTGGAAACTTCACCTATGAAGAGGTATGAAAATCCCATAGAGTACTTTTTGCATATCTACTCCTACCAATCCTCAAATCCTGTTGTCAAAACTATTAAGAATTTATTGATACGGCCTATAGAATCAGAGAAATCTGATGGCAAATGGCGAGTTTTTACATTGTGTGAATCAGATTGTATATTCTTGGCGCATTTTAAATATGATCTTTACACTCAGAAAGTAATAAAAAAATTGTCGAATCAGAGAATTAAGGCATGGTTAAACACAAAATCAGGTGAAAATTACCCTGCTTTTTACCCCTCTATTCAGCCTTGGTATACTGATGATAACGTAGAAATAAAAGTGCGAGGATTCTTATGTAATGGCAATATTATAGGGCTAGATATTCTCTCCATTTCAGCCCCTAAAGGTCCTGTCATTGAATGGCATAGCCCTACACGTAAAATGGGGAAATACCCTCCCTCAATAGATCGTGTATTACATATAGATCAGTTCAACAAACAGTTAGAGTTGTTTCAAAATGATTAAACAAACTAGAAACCTCTTATAATTTTAAAAACTTAACAATTAAAATTTCTGTGTTTAAACTCCTCCAAGAATAACAATAGAACACCAACCTTAACTTTTAGAGGACACCGTAACAACATAGACAGATCCTTATATTCTTTATACAATACCACCCCAATTAAGGGTGAATTAATATAAAAAAATATGATTTTTAATGTTTTTAATTTTTTAGAAAAAATAGGGCTAACCGCACAAAAACGTGCGATTCACATACAATTTTCAAATCCTGCTTTAGCCAATCAGGTATTTTTACAGCGTATTGAAGGTACGCATAGTCTAAATGGTGGGGTTAGCGCAGAACTCACCTGCCTATCAACGGACGCAACTATCCCCTTAAAGCAGTTTATTGGTTGTCAGGCAGCGATAGATCAAGTCACCGACACTGGCACACTGTTTAGAACTACAGGGATCATCACTGAAGCCGTACAAGGACAATCTGACGGTAGCCTCACACTCTATAAACTCAAACTCCAAGATGCAACCGCGCTGTGGCATAAACGTCGAAACAGCCGTGTGTTTATGAATAAAACCGTAGCGGACATCCTTCAAGTATTGTTCAAGGAATGGCAGCAGCGTAGCCAGTTGTTTGCATCGAGTTTAACTTTAGATTTAAGCGGTTTAACCCAAGACTATGATGTCCGTCCCTTTGTGATGCAAGCCAATGAAAGCGACTACGACTTCATTACCCGACTGCTTAGAAGTGAAGGCATTAACTGGCTGATCGACGAAGCCCAGCTCACGGTTACAAACAGCAATAGCCCCATCCAAGCACAAAAACTGCGCTTGATCGATGACAACAGCCAATACCAAGCTCTTGCACGAAGAACAATTCGCTACCACCGTAGCAGTGCCACTGAACAATACGACAGCATGACCAGCTTGATTGCAGAACGCTCCCTACAACCCACCGCAGTCCATATCCAACGCTGGCAAGCTGATGTCCTAGAACAAGAAGATGGGGCAGGTAGCGTCCAAAGCAAACACCAACATAGCCAACAACACGACAACGCCAGCTTAGGACTCGAAGATGCATGGCACTTCACTCCCGCATGGATGCAAGATTTAAACGGTGAAGATGGCGCAACCGCATCAGGCAACAACCAAATTGAAAAACTGAACCAACACCTCAGCCACTACCACGATGCCCAAGCCAAACAATTTATCGCCAATACCACTGTGAGAGATACCCAAGTGGGCTATTGGTTTAAACTGAATGAACACCCTGAAATAGATCAACATAAAGGGGCGGATCAGGAGTTTTTGATCACAAAGAAGGATTGGTTCAATCAAAACAACCTTCCTAAAGATTTGAATGATCAAATTAGCCAATTAGTAGAACAAAGCCAATGGCGGCATTCAAGCAAGAGTGAAGAACGCCAAGCCAACCAACTGACGCTACAACGCCGCAACATCAAAACCGTACCCGAATATCATCCACTGCAACACCGTCCATCTGCTCACCCACAACGTGCAAGAGTGGTGGGACCCGAAGGCGAAGAAATCCATGTGGATGAATGGGGACGAATCAAAGTCCGCTTCCTGTTTACTCGCAATGACAACCATAGCCACGATGGTGGCGCAGGCAGCAACAACAACGATACCGATTCAGCTTGGGTGGATGTACTCACTCCTTGGGCAGGCGAAGGCTATGGTGTGCGATTCTTACCGAGAATAGGTGAAATCGTAGCGATTGAGTTCTTTGATGGCAACATTGACCGTCCTTATGTCACTGGACGACTGCACGAAGCACAACGCAGTCCAACAAAATTTGATGACCAAGGTCAATTGCCTGATACCAAAAAACTGGCAGGGATCAAATCCAAAGAATATCAAGGTTCAGGCTACAACCAGCTACGTTTTGATGACACTACAGGACAGATCAGTGCCCAACTGCAAAGCAGCCATGCAGCCAGCCAACTCAATCTGGGTAAGCTGAGCCATCCCAAAGCCCAAGCAGAAAGCGAAGACCGAGGCGAAGGCTTTGAACTACGCACAGACCAATGGGGCGCGATTCGAGCAGGTGAAGGCTTACTGATCACCACCCATGCACAAGCGCAAGCCGAAGGCGATCATCTCGAAGCACAAACAGCCAAGCAACAACTGGAAGACAACCAAAACAATGCCAAAGCCTTGAGTGAAGTGGCGAAGAACCAACAAACGGATGAGTTGGAGTCTGTAGAGCAATTAAAAGGGTTCTTTGAACAGATACAACAAGACATTGCTCGCTTTGAGGAGGCTGTACTTTTACTCAGCTCACCCAATGGAATTGGACTTAGTACTTCAGAAGACATCCATCTATCCGCAGATGGGCAACTGAACCAATTTGCAGGGGACAGTATTAACCTGACCACACAAAAGAACTTGATTGCCCAAGCCAGCCAAAAGATCAGTCTATTTGCAGCACAAGGTGGAATGAAACAAGTTGCAGGCAAAGGTAAGTTTGAAGCCCATGCTCAAGGTGATGGTTTTGATATATTTGCTAAAGCTGGAATACAAATCATTTCAACTGAAGATGCAATTTATATTACTAGCCCTAAAGAAATCGTCATGAAAGCAGATACCTCAGAAGTCAGACTGAATGGTTCAGGGATTTTCCCGACCACAGGTGGAAAGTTTGAAGTAAAAGCTGGGCAGCATTTGTTTAAGGGTGGAGCAAAAATAAATTCAGCATTGCCAATTCTACCGGTCATGATAGATCAGTCTTACTCCGCTGCTGTAACTTTTTTAAATGAGTCAAAACAGCCAATGGCGAACTACAACTATAAATTAGTTGCTGAAAATGGTGTTGTGATTACAGGTGTAACGGATACCGATGGTAAGACTCAGCCAATCCAAACTGATGCACGAGAAAAGGTAGATTTATTTATTGCTGATATTCCTAATAATGACGTGACTTCAGCAGAATCTCCGTTACTGAAAAAAAGTTATCAGGAGCTTTTCTATAAGGAAGATGAAGACGATGTACTTGATGATATTGATGCAGAATGTGAAGAAGAATAAGAGGAATTTGAATTGCAGTATGTAGCTATTGTTATCGCATTTTTACTACGTGTTTTATTAACCGTTCTTAAAAAGTTGCTAAATCAAGCAGCTAAAGTCTCATCTGAAATTGTAAAAAAACATCTTATTCCCTTTCTAAAAGATACAGGTGCAGTCATTGCACAGGAAATTATTGAGTTCATATTTTCCTTTGCGACAGAGGTCGCAACTGATATTAAGAAAGAACAAAGGGACTCGAAAGCACCTCAACAAAGTGGATCAACAAAACCAACAGCCCCATCTAAACCCTCAAGTGTAGGGGCTTGGTATGATGTATATACAAAAAAGAGGATTCTCTTTAAGTCTGTAATCTGCAAAGTCTGTTGTTTTAGTAATCAAATTGGTGGTGCAACAGGAAAAGCCCCTAAAAAAGAAACGGTGGCTGAAAAAGTAATTAATTTATGGGGCGGATTACGGCATCTCAGACAAAAAGCAGTGCAAGTAATTTTTGCACTTGTAGATATCGTGATGGAGCATAAATGTCCAATTAAAGCCGAAGTGATTTATGATAAAAAAACCAAACAACCCTTGATGGTTAAAGGTGCAGAACCACCTAGACATCAATTTATGGAAACCCCAGGTTCAGGTCGCTTTGGTGCGGATATTATTGTAGTTTCTAATATCATGAAACCCCCAACGATTGATAATATTCTACACTGGGTGGAAATTAAGTTTTTAGACAGTAAAGACCCACCTGATGAAGCACAAATGGATGACTATTCAAGATTTTTAGGTAGTAGTACAAAATTGGCGATGATCAGAGTCTCAGAAGATCCTAAAAAAAGTGATTGTGGCTGTAAGGCAAAGAATTTGCCAAAAAGTACACAAAAGCCAAGCAGTACACCTCAGACCAAGAAAACCAGTAAGATCAATAAAATGCGTGAACTCTGGGATATGATTGTGACGAATGCCGAAAATCTTTGGAAATAAGGAGTAAGTGATGGGTGAGTTATTTGATGCGGCAAACCAATGGCTAGATCAAGTTGAGCAAACGCAAGACTATACATTACCTTATGTAGATATTGATTCAAAGACTGAACCTGTACGTTTGAACCTGATGATGTCTTTTTGGTTCTATGAGGGTGATCAACTGGCTGTAAGAGAGTATTTCTTTAATAAAGTGATTGATTATATCAACTTAACAGGTGTCGACTTTCAGCGAGAAGCCTCTGTCAAGAAACAAAGAGAGCGTAAGTTTCGTAAAGAAGGATTTCCAAAAAACTGGATTGAAGATATTCAAAAAAAGAAGCTAGATAGTTCTTTGGTTTATTATTTCTCAGATCAGCCTCAAATGAGTTTTGCTCCTAAATATGGGGTTAAAGCATCTTTCAGTCCTGACTTTGCTAATAATGAATGGTACTCAACAGTTAATTTTATATTTCCTTTTGATTTTCTAGGGAATAGTGATAAGAAGTTGCAGTGCATTGAGTTTTTTAAATCCATAGTACGTGAGGCAAAAATAGAACAAGCCTATTGTGGTTACCGTATTGGGCAGCCTTTAGACTTTACTCAAGCTGTCCCATGGCAAGTTTTTGATACAGCAACTGCATATCGTTTTCTAGGTTTAGATATTGAAAAAAAATCTCAGACTAGTGCAGTAACTAATGATGAACCTTCTTTAGAAAAAGGGGTCCGTTCAACAGCATGGTTGGTGTATTTGGGTAAACCATGGTTAGACAAATTGGAGGAAATACAGGCTAAAGAGTATGCCAATACACCATTACAGCTAGAATTAATCAATGATGGGATATTTTTTCAAGCTGATGAGTCGCCACAACTGGCACGTATTGGCTTACCACGACCACAAGGTTATCAAGCTTTAAATAACATTTTAAAGCCGATTCGAGAACAGATGCTTCCCCTTACTCAATATGCTGATTCATTAGCAGATTGGGAGCCTGTGTTTTTTCAACCTGAAGAATGTGATTGGTGGCTTGGCCGTTGGGATCGAGATGATGATGCGGAATTATTGGCGAAGTACCCTGTGCCTGATAATTTAAAGTCAAAAGATTCAGTTAATTTTGCAGAAACTCAATTGAAATCCGCCTCAGAACCTAAAGGCTTAGAGAGTCTGAAAGTTAGAGGTGGAGAAGCTTGTATTAAAACAGGATATTGGCAAACATCAGCACAACCAGATTCACGGCAGTATTTTAAAGAAGGTGAAATTCTTCCTAAAATGTCTGAATTAGATTGGGGTGAAGTGTATTGGTACTGGGATGGCGAATAGGTTAAATATCCTAGCAGCATTGCCAGTTTTTTATGATCAGTCCATAACGCTATCACCAATAAAAAGTACAGATTTTTTATTTCTCCATACATGAGGATTTTATGAAAATATTTTTTCTAATTTTAGTTACTTTTGCACTTACTGCATGCTCAAAGCCGCATGATAAATATCTTGGCTACTGGCAGCTTGAAGATACAAAATATCCAAAGATTTTGAGTATTTATAAAGAAGATAAAGAAACTTATCTTGTGAATGAGAATATCCTTGCAGAAAAAGATTTCTTCGGGAATAAAAAAACTGGTACTGTTTTAGAGAAAAAGGACAAAGAGCTTGGTGTAAATAATGGCTTGACTGTTATTCCCTTTACTCTATCTAGCGATGGAAGTACTCTGCGGATTACTAATAGTAAATACATTAGAATTACTGAAGCCGAAGCCCAAACAGCTCTAAAAAATAAGAAAGCATGTAGTGATTTAAGAACTCAGTACTTAGAGGAAAGTAAATCTTTCAATTTATTTGCAAAAGGCGCTGAAAAAACTGAACAAGATCAGATAAAAACGAGATTTTTAGATATGCAAAAACAAATCCCTGATTGTCAGTTTCATATTGGACAAGCATTCTAGACTTGATCAATTTATTCAAGCTGATGAGTCGCCACAACTGGCACGTATTAGTTTGCTACGACCACAAAGTTATCACGCTTTAAATAACATTTTAACGCCGATTCGAGAATAGATACCTCCCCTGACCCAATATGCTGATTCATCAGCATATTGGGAGCCCGTTTTTTTCAGCCTGAACAATGCGTTTGGTAATCAGAGCATTGGAATAGGAGAAATGATGCTGATTTATTGGAAAAATATTCAGTGAAAGATACCCTTTAGGACCCTTTGAATTGTTATGTTAAAAATAGCCTTATGTGTTTTTTTATTGGCTGTGGTTTCAGCATATTTTTTGAACCAAAGTAAAGCCATCAAAAATACAAATGACACCCCTCTAGCCATTGCTGAAACAACGTTACCAAATTCACAAGAATTAATGACACAATTTATTAATACTTTCCCTGAGCTAAAACACTCTGATTTCCCACCAGTGGATACTGATGAGACTGTAAATAGCTGGTTAATGCGCTGGCAATCTGATTATGATATTTCTTCAAAATATATTGCTACTTCAGAATATAAAGATTGGGGATGGCATATAGAAAAATCATTGGATCATCTTGGTGTTGTTCGCGATAAGAAGTTGGATGTTCAGCGTAGATTAAATGTCATGTTTACTAATATTGAGAAAATAGAAAAAGATGAAGAGTATTTACCACTGGAGGATGTATATCAAACGTACTATGAGAATGTTATAGACGTGATTCTGAAAGAAGGTTTTGATGTGATTGCGATTGATCATGGCGAAAGTGCTGCCTTTATTCTTGCTAAGACTAATAATCCTGAAATGCTTAAATTAGCAGAGCTATTAAGAAGTGTTTGGATTGAAAGCCAAGTTGATTTTTATGAAGCAAAGCTTTCTTCTGAGTATGAATTTGATTTTTCTATAGATAAACTTTAATCACAAAGAAAAAAACTTGAATAGATGAACGTCAATTATCAAACCATAATAGTGTACTGAGAACAGGAATGAGTAAGGCGTTAATGGATAAGAATAGATGGCTAACTTATCCAGTAATTTTTGTATGTATTGTGATATACGTCAAACTATGACGCAATAATGCTATTTACCTCTATAAAAAACAATAGAATTTTGTTTAGATAAAAACAAGCAACTTAAAAAGAGTTTAAATATGGAATGGGTAAATATTATAATTGCAATTCTAGGGCTAAGTGTTGTCAACTTCACTTCGAAATGGTTTTTTTCCAAAAAGTTCAGAGAGTCATTGAGAAAAAATGATTTTAAAAATGTCCGTGTTGAAACGGATGAATACAATGATTATATATTTGATACAAAAAAAGAAAAAGAGCCATGGCAGTTGCAAAATGCAACAAATCAATACTTAGGTACTGATAAGTTTCATTATAGCTTAGTTGCGAAGTATTTTAAGAAATCTTGGGACTTTAGAGATAAAGTTCGTGATTTGAATTTTTCCCTTACTTTTATCAAGCAACATGTTAAAGATGAAGAAGCTTGTTTAATGTACAAATATCATTTACCCACATTAAAACGCATTGAAAAATATAATATTTGGATTTGTGTAGCTGTTGCAATTGCCTATATATTAGCAATTCTTTTTGAGCTCTTTTTATTTGAAAGAATGGTGACTAGTTTTAGAATGGACGAGCAATTATATCATACTATTAGAACAATAATACTTGGGCTACTGGTATTTTTATTACCAATATCAGTATTTATGGGAAGTAAAGCCTCAGTTGCACTAGGATTAAAACAATATTTCGAAATTAAAGAGAAAAATTAATGGTAAAGCTATGTGAATATTACATTCACATAGCTTTAAGACTTTAACTCTCTATGTCTATTCGATTATTAAATTTTAAATCACCGCAAAGAATTACATAAATCTTATGGTTATGCTGAATTTTAAGGACAGTTCGTAAATATAACATCTTTCAATTAGTTAGAAAAATGATGATCTAGAGCTTTTGACCTGTGTAGCAGTGACCTTTTCTATGGCTTGATCAATTTCATCACATTTAGTTTTTGAAACAAATCTGCTAACCAAGCTTCTTAGATATGTAAATCTTGAGCAGTCCCATCAAGCTGTAAGAGAATACCTTTAAATCTGAACCCTGCTTAAACCCTGTTAATGTGTATTGATCAAAAAATCATACGTTAGCTTCAGGTGTACCCTTATCTGCTTGAGAAACACTTTATAAGAGAATAAAAACGTTAGTAATATCACCACGCTTTTACTGCTACTACTCTAGATATTTGTTATTGATAATGATCAGCCGAGAGTAACTGGCGGATTTCACTTGCCATTTGAGGACTACGCCAAGGGAATAGCACTTTTAGGCTATAGTTAGGTTTGAATTGATCTCTTGTCCCTATATTGACTTGGAACTCTCGCTTCATCGGTGTTCTATGCTCACGCTGATTAATATGTGTTCCCATCATCGGGTTACTAATCACTGTAGTTGTGGTTCTGAAGCGATCTTCGACCAAATTGTAATGGCCTACAGAGGTAATATAGTCAAAAGGATATTTGACTAGGCGTTGATCAGGCTGATCAAACAGGATAATGGTCTTATCATGACTGTTAATCCATACTCCACGATTTTGATAATTAAAGGTTTCACCCTGACGTTTCAGTTGTTCGGTCATCCCATCAAAGTAGGTATTTCCGTATTGATAGAGGTAGTAAATGATCACAAACCAAAATAGGTCAAAGCCAAAGAAGATATAGGCGAAAGCGCCAAAGGAAAAAATTTTGGCGACAATCAGAAAAATCACAATTGGTAGTACCACACATTTTAAAAATAATTTGGATTTTTTTGGGTAGTTTTCAATTGGAATGATTTTTGGTTTCGTTAATTCGGTCATAGTTATTCCCACACATGTTCAATGTAATACTTCACAATCACAAGGAGATAAAAAATTGTATTTTATAGGCGTGACTTAACCATCCACCTTATAGATTGTTTTATATAAAAGTTTTTTCTAATACAGCTAATTGAGAATTAGCTCTTTATTCCTCGTTGACTGACATAACGGGACCAAGCACGTGGTGGGACACAAATGAGAAAAGATGAATGAGACATGATAAATTCCTATATGCGAATAAAGTTTCTACCACATCACTGTCAAATGATGGTGGTAGAACAAAGAGGGGGTTGACAGACTGGGCATATAGAACCAGCACGCACGAAGCGTCCCCCTCTCGTTCTACCGCAAAGGGGGAACACGAGGGTTTCGCACATAACCCACACTTAGAAAAGTGTGAATCTGGTACGCTATACGCACGGTCTGTCAAAACCGACTGACAATTTAGGTCAGCAATGGAATGATAGATTCAACAAGGCGTCCAGTCAATTGATTTGAAAACCTAAAATTAATTATGAATAATCTCATTTTTCTAATTCATATAGAAAACAACTAGCAAAGTTGATAGGTGGGTTTTAGAATAAATATTTATTCTATATTATCAATAGCTTAAAAAATATTTTTTTAAATTCTACATATCTATAAATTCAACATTAATTTAATTAATGCTAGAAACTATCAAAATTTTTTGTTATATTTCACAAAGATATATCAATTTTGGATTTACTTATCTAATGATTTTTTTATACCAATGAATATTTTAGAAGAGCTTAGTTTACAACACTCGATTAGTTTAAATTCTGATAAAAAAATGTTATCGGAGAGTGAAGCTCATATTTTAAATGAGGTTTCTGATTTTGGTATAGATAGTGTTTATATTAATATCGATAATGAAACAAAGAATGCTTTTCCCGCTATTTTCATTAAGCAAGTTTTGGCTTTTGATTCAGAAACACTCCAAATAATTAGCAATATCCATAGAAAAATATGGAATTACAATAAAGTTTTATTTCTTTACGCTTATTCTAACACTGAAATTCGAATATATAATTGTACAAAAACTCCAGTAATACAAAAAAAAGAAGACATAGATTATGAAAAGGAATTAAAAAGCCTTGAAATTAATTCTTATAGCTATGATGACAAAAAACAACTCCAAGAACTTAATACATTATTTTCAAAAATAGCTATTGATACAGGAGTTATTTGGACTTTAGAAAAAGCAAAATTTATTAGAGATAAAATCAATCTTCAACATAAAGTTGACAAATATCTTGTTGAAAGCCTTATAAACACGACAGAACAATTAAATAAAGAGAATCTTGAAATTAATTTTATTCATAAAATAATTTTAAGATCTCTTTTCTTACTTTATCTTGAGGATAGAAAAGCTACAGATAGCAATTTATATTCAGAAATAAAAGAAGGGGCTTCATCATATTTCGACATTTTAGATGATGTTGAAGCTACTTATAAGCTATTCAAAAAGTTAGAAGACCATTTTAATGGAAATGTTTTTTCTGTTAGTAAGGAAGAAAAAATTACGATAAAACAATTAAAAATAATTAAACAATGTTTTATTAGTGGTGATCACAATACATCCCAAATGAATCTTTTGGATGATTGGCGTGTCTTCGATTTCAGTATTATTCAGATAGAATTACTGAGTGAGATTTATGAAAGCTTTTTATTTAAAACCGATCCCTCTCTAAAAAAGATAACTGGAACTTACTATACTCCACCATCATTAGTAGAATTTATATTAAATCAAAAACTCCCTATTAATAATAGTCAAACTGATTACAATATAAAAGTTTTAGATCCAACCTGCGGATCAGGAATTTTTTTAGTTGAAAGTTTTAAACGTTTAGTTAAACGATATGAAAATAAACATAATGAAAAACTAACAGATTTTAATAAGCTAAAAGAGTTATTAACAGATAATATTTTTGGTATTGAAATTCATCCCCAAGCAATTAAAGTAGCAGCTTTTAGCTTATACTTAGCCTTACTGGATAAGCTCAATCCAAAAACAATTTGGCAAAATAAAGATCATAGATTACCAAATCTTATTAACAATCCTAATGACTTAACAATAAAGAAGCAAGGTAATAACTTATTTTGTAGAGATACTATTGAAGATAATATTGAAATCCAGAAATTAAGTTTCGATCTGATAGTTGGTAATCCGCCCTTTGGAACATCCGAATTATCTAATACTTTAAGCAAATACTGTAATAAATTTAATTTTGCAAAAGAAATGGTTTTACCATTTTTGCACAAAGCAATTTCTCTTTCTCCAAATGGTGAGATAGCATTAATATTTAATACCAAAATATTAACAAACACAAATATAGGTTATTTAAACTTCAGAAATTGGTTATTTAATGAATGTTATGTTGAAAAAATATTTAATTTTTCGATTCTTAGAAATGCTAAAAAGAATTTCGGAGGCCAATTGTTTGGTAACGCAACTGGCCCTATAAGTATCATTTTTTACCAAAAACATCATAAAGAACCAAGCGACAAAATCGTTTATTATGCACCTAAAACATATATAAAATCTAATATAATTGAAGGTCTAAGTATCGACTCATCCGATCTGAAGTATTTACCAAGAGAAGAGTGCAAAAATCCGAATTCCAGAATTTGGAAAATTGCAATGTGGGGTAAAATGAATGATTGGGAACTAGTCGAGAGACTAAAAAAATATCAATTCAATAATATAGAAAGTTTTACGAAAGAACACAAAATAGAAAATGGTGTTGGTTTTCAATTACTTACAAGTAAACATGACTCAGCCAAAGAATCTGAATTACTTAGCTCACTTAAATATCTAGATGCAGATACTATTGCACAATACTATACGCCTACAACTTCTTTAGGTGAAATTAAAAACTCCGTTAAATCGGAGAAAGCTATTAATTATTATATTAATCATTACAATCTAAATAGCATTAATGATCTAAAAAAAATCACTCACTTTAGGAGATTAGGTGATATTAATGCTTATATAAACCCACATATTGTAGTCAAAAAAGGACTAGAAAGAAATAGAGTCTGTGCCTCCTTTATTGATGCAAATTGTGCTTTTAGAGATGGTGTATATGGATTTTATACCAAGAATACCAACATGGATTCTTTATATGTATTACTAGCATATTTTATTTCAAAATTTAGTACTTACTATTTATTTTTGACAAATTCATCATATGGCATCGAGAGAGAGCAGATAATGATGAATGAATATTTAACAATTCCTATCAAATTAAATTCTTGTCAATACGATAAACTAGTTTATGCGGGCAAAGAGATTGTTCAGAGAGTAAAAAATCAGGATTTCCTTGTTAATCCACATAAAGAATATGAACTTAAATTATTTATTGAAGAGAATATCGATAAAACTATCTATGAGAGTTTAGAACTCATAGAGTCTGAAATTGCATCAATTAACCATATTGTTGACTACGATATTGATTTATTCCATAAAAAAGAAAAATCAATTGCTCTAGAAGTAACTAATTTTGATCAAATTAAAGAATATGCGCAAATTATCAGTGATGAATTAAATGAATTTATTGAAGGCCAAGGTATTTTTGTTAATATTACTATTTATAATATTAACAAATTCTCCCCTTTAATTATGATTAAAATATCTCATGAGCAAACTGCTAAAGACGTTTCAATATCTCCACAGAAATTAGATAATGAATTGAGTCGTTTAGATAAATATCTTTGGGAGAAAAGCTCTACGAATATATATTTTAAAAAGAATTTAAATTTTAAAAATAATGATGATATTTATATTATACGACCTAACCAGAAAAAATTTTGGACACACTCTATGGCATTTAATGATGCTCATGATCTAATTTTTGAAATTCTTAATGGGGATTAAAATGTCAATTCCTAGTAAAATAGCATATGAAAGGGCTTTCGAAGTTAAATGCTTCAGATTGATGAATGAAGCTTATGAAGACTCTTTAGCTCTAAAAACTATAAAACTCGACTGGGATGAAAACGATATTTCTCAGGAACTATGTGAAAGAATTGATCTAAATCATTTAAGACGTAAGTGGCGAATTTTCGTTTCAAGAGAACACCATCTTACTTCTACAAATGTTAATAAAATCAAAGGATTTGCCAACAGTCTGTCTAGAATAGATTTCAAGATGGCTACGTTTAATAAGTCAGATGAACACCTCTATTACTTCGAGGCAAAAAGAATTAAAGAGAAGGATTCTAGCTTAAAGAGATCATATATAAATGAAGGAATGGATAGATTTATTAAGAATAAGTATCCCCTCGGATGTATGCTAGGATTTCTGTTAGAAGGAGATCTTCACAATACAGTCGGCGGGATTAATAAATTATTAATCAGCGATAAAAGAAACTTAGAAGTACTAAACCTCAGTACTGCAACTTTTAAAAATTATTATGAGTCTAGACATGTCACAATAGATTTATTAAAGCATTTGATATTAGATTTCACAGTTACTAAATGACAAGGAATGCTGAATATTAAAATTATATAATATCCAGCTATTAAATCACAATAAAATCAATTAAATATGGTTTTTAAACATATATTAATCTGAACTTTTTTTGCTCATCGGCTCATTCAATTTAGCAATACTTAGTCCATATTTGTGGGCGTTGTATTGCCACACTACAAACTGTTCCAATAGCATAGCGTTTTCTTTTTCCAATCTGGCATTCTTAGCTTCCAAAGCCTCAATTTTAGTTTGAGCAATTTTTAAACTAGCAGGCAATTTCTGTGTTGAATTATTTTTAACTTGCGTAGCTTTGGGTTTTTTGCATTGATCATAAGCATTCTTTACCCGCACATATTTCTGTAAAGTTTGACGAGTTGGTGCAGGCACAAGTTCGAGCTGTAGCTCAATGGCCTGACATAGCCGCTCCCAAGTCAATTTCTGATCTAAAGGCCAATAATCAAGAAGCTCAACAATATTCTCGATATCTTTATCTGTTAAATGCTGTGCCATATCAAATCCATAAATCCATTTGCAATGCAGGACTGAGCAAATGTGGTTCATCCTCTATCTTTTTCCGTTGAGTATTCTCAATAACGGGGATACGTTTAAGACCTGCTTTTTGATACGCTAAATCGAGATGTGTAACATCTTCAGAAGGGGGCAAACTCAAAGGTGTTCCATCGGGAATGTTTGGATCATCCAGTAAAGCAATCATCTGTTCACAACGTTTAATTGTAAGCTCTCTAGTGTGCAACCAGACCGTTGAACCAGTAACATTTTTACTAACAGCCTCCTTATCCTTTGCCCATAAGATTTTTTCTTTTCTAAGTCGATCTTGAAGCCGTTTTTTCTTTTCATCCTCCCCCTTAATACAGACATGCTCTGTACAATTAAGACAGTTTCTATACTTTAGGCAGGGTTCATCAATATAAGAATGTGTACAAAGTCCAAACTCGGTAGTATGCATGGACAATGTTGTTTTGGTATTTAGCTCTTGCAGAGTTCGAGGTGTAGCTATTTGGAATGTAAATGTACTATCAGTATTTACTGTACCAACCTCATTTTTCTGCATCTCAATTATGCCATAATTACGATCTTCAACCGAAGTATGGTCATATACTCGATTTTGCTTCATATCAGCCCGCCCTGACCATTTAGCGAGTAACATGCTATCCATTCCATTGGTATTTGCTATCGTATTGAGAAGATGCCTAAATTGATGGGTAGACACACTGTAGTCACCATATCCCCACCGTTGGAAAATGGATTGAACATTTACTAACTCATCACGTCCTTTCTTCTTTTTTTTCGTGGGAGATAAATCCTCATTTAAAGTATCAATATGTGGCATCCATAACTCAGAGAAAATAGTTGGTTTATCACGATGGAATTGATTTGCGAAACAACAAAATAAAGCTTCAGACCATTTAACCTGTACACTGTTACCTGTTTTAAACGGTATATAAGGAAAACCTTTAGGCAGTCTCTTTCGCAGCATAATATTTAAATCATTCAGGCAGACTTCATAATCACTAATAGGAATATCACGAGCTTTTAAAAATTGTCTTCCACTGTTATTTGCTTGACGAGCATCCAATAGTGACGCATCAAAACCCATTGCCATCAATACTTCACTACGTTTTAAAAATTGATGATCAGGCACATCAGGACAAAGCTCATGTCTCGGAAATTTATCACTTGTCTCAAGCAAATATGCTAAATGTCTAGACTTTTCTGACATCTTAATCAAACGTTCAATAGCCCGTTTTACCGTTGGGATCATGACACTTGGAATGTATTTAATGTCATGCCCATAATTTTTCTGTGCATACCACCTAATACCTAATACTGTCTCAATATTAGAACCATCTGCTGTAAGCCCTAAACTGCTCTTAGAAAGCGTTTGGACTTCTTCCTCGTGGATACAATTATGCTTTAAGAAAAATAGCTCTGATGCTCGTTCTGGCGCAGCTAGAAGCAAACTCACAGCACTGGTGACAAAAATATCTCTATCTGACAATTCTGAATCTTTCCGTGAGAAAATATCAGCTAATGCAAAAATCGCATCCTCATCTGGAAGTTTAGAAGCTCGATGTTCCTCTGACTCTGCATCTAACACAATTGATTTTTCAGAAGGCTTTTTAATTGGACTTTTCCAATCTGGTAAAGCAACTATTTTTAATTGGCGAAGAAAATCCAATAGAATCTTTAGTTGTCTACCTACATGGTAAGCAGAACTCGCTTTATAATTTACTTTTGCATTTTCAGCAGCCAAGTCAAAATCTGCAATAACCAATTTAGTTAAATCAACTTCACCATACCGGTCTAAACATATTTGTTCTATTGCCCGAATTGAAAGAATTGTATCTTGAGTTTTTAACTTACTATTAGTCCTTTGATACTTAACATACGCCTTGGCAAATTCTAGAATTGAATGATGCAAAAGATTTTCAGGTGATCTATCTTTGGATGAAATACCTGTTTTGACAAAGTTTACTTCGCCTTTCCAATAATTCTCATCAAATCTAATATCTTCATTTAATTCTGATAATTGTTTAACAAAATCAATAAACCGCTTAATTTCGGAGTAAGGAGATTGGATTTTGTCAGATGGAAAATATATTAAATTATCCATGATTAAACTCCTCACAAGCATCAATAACTTGCTGAACAGCAATAATTGTTCGATCATTCACGGCAGCGACTTCAAGGCTACACCCCATCGCAATTAGATCATCTCGTTCTTTTATTAATTGCTCTAGAACTAGATGGTGAGGTGCATTTGCCCAAGGCATAAACTTACTACACAGATAACATGCGATTGGTGCATAATCGTTACAGTATTGATGTGTACCACATGAGCCGACATCACAATCCTGTTCTACATAAGAAATTCTATTCGCATCTTTAACTTGTGATTGAGCCTCAATCTCATCCTTTACAACTTTTCCCTGAAAAGCATCTGCATATTTGCGTAAACTTTCATCCATGATAGATGATATTTGCTGTGCAATTTCAGGAATACTTTGCACATAGCAATGCGCATTCTGGGTGTCATGATGATCTAACAGCTTTGCAATAACATTCACGCCTGCTTTTTGCCTAGCAGCATTTGTACCAAGCGTGTAGCGAAACCGATATGCAGTTATATGTATTGGTTTACCAGTTTCTCTAGAACGGACTCCAAGCTTCACCACAGCATCTCTCAATATTTGAGTTAATTCAACAGTAGGTAAATGAACAATTTCCTTTGATAAAATTTCTGAAATTTCATTCTGATTGCCCCAATCCAGATTAGCTAATTTCTCAAAATCATAGAATAGTGGTAACTCTGCAAACTCTTGTTCAGATAACGCTCGCTTTATCTGTTTAGTTAATTTCTTCTTTAAAATTTGAATATGCTCAAATAGAATTTTCGCAATACTTTCACGAATTCCCACTTCACTAAAAGCAAATCTGAATCCACTAGCACCCCTAACTTTAGCTCTCGGAATGTTAAGGATATGAACTGCATTTGTATCATTAAAATTATATTTATCTGAAACGTATAGATCTTTCACCTTTAATCCTGCAATCTGGATGGGTCTTCTACCAGTCGCACAAAAAATACGAATTAAAGCAGCCTCATAATAGGAGATCTTATTTTCTGCTAAATATTCGTTGGTTCTAGTAATAATTGCTTGAAATTCAAATGAGCTAAATGGGCCTTCATCTGGATCAAGGGAAAGGACTGCTACTCCTTTGTCATTGCCACTTAATCTCCATGAGTCTATTAAATCGTAAATTTCACCATCTACTGAGGAATAACCCAAATCATAGAGTTTTTTTAAAAAAACTCTAAATTTTGCTAACTTATATTCGTATTTCTTATCATTATAATAGTTTTTATATTCTAAAATTCCTTTTAAAGTAATTTCTGACTCTCCTGTCAGATCGGGATACTTAAGTGCATAGCGGATCATTTCTGTAGCATGTGTGCTTGAACTATATTTAGCAAAGTGTATAAAGGTATTTAAAACATCAGACCTAACTTCCTCCGAAAATTTCGAGAGATTCGACATATTTACTTGCTGATTAATATCTAACACCCATATATCATCATAAATATCAACTTTATAACCTTTAAATGAGGTAAAGGTATTTTGTAATTCATCGAAACTATCGATTTGAATTGATTTATTCATTTTCATCCTCAAATTTTTCTTGGATACTTAAAAAAATCTCTACAGCACGCTTATTCTCTGCACGTCTTGAATATCTTCTTGCACTTTGTGAGTTAGGTATCCATCCCATCAGATATGCACGATCATTTTCAACTTGTGATTCTGTTATTTTTCCTGTTTCCACTAGGATGTGTGACTTCTCAGAAAATTTATCATTCCAAGTATGTCTAAATGCATGAGCATGTACATTGAATAGAACAACTTTAGAAATTTCAGAAAAGATTTTATCTAAGGCATTGATTGATAAAGGCTGGCCTTTATTTGATAAAATCAAAAAGTCTGTTAGCTCTGCATTAGGTACTGTTGACCTATAATTTAAAATATAAGTTTCTAATTTTTTCTTCAGATTTTGATTGACTGCAATTGATCGACTTCTAGTTTTAACCAAAGGTTGATATAGCCTAGAATCACTTACATCATGAGGATTACGCTTAATAGTAAGATACGATGTACCACCTTGAGAAGGGGTTATATCTGTAAGCTTTAAATTTAATAATTCACCTTTACGACATCCAAGATATAAAAACAAATAGATAATTAGCTCATTTCTATAAGTAAGATAATCTGATGTCCAGATACGATTCTGATTATCAGGATCAACCGCCTTGAAAATTTTATTTAATTGATCACTATCAAAAGATTTGTATTCAGACTGAATATCCATGGACTTACGAGGTCTACGAGATTTTAACAAACGTTTTGTACTTGTTATTGCTGATGAATGAAGATGAGTCTCAAACCATCCAATATATTCAGCAAAATTAGTTAACCGCCGATATATTAATTGTTTAGATACATAGTCCTGAGTAACAACCAATTTTGCTCTAGATCGCTCTTTATTATTACTTTTTGGAAAACTTATGATCTTTTTTTTTGAATCTGCCCCACCTAATCGACTACGATTGAAACTGGTTAAATTTACTATAGCTTCTATTTCGTTTAGTTTTAAAAAATCTTTACTTTTTATCCTTTGTTCCAAGTCAATTCCTAACTTATCCAACAACTGAAACAGCAACTTAATATCTTCCAGAATAGCTGTAATAGTATTGATTGATTGACCACGATTTCTTAAATGAATGATCGTATATAAATTTGGATAAGTCATAGGAACACCATCACTATTCAAAAGAACAGCAAATCTCTCACCACTACTCATTACAAATCTTTTAACAGACATCATAGTTAAATTTAACAAAATATCTAAGTATTAAATATCATAAGATATAAGTAAAAAAATTTACAGAACCATTTCTAGTATCTGTAAATTTTATTTGTAACTAACTGCTAATAAAGAATAATTTAATAAACTTTACAAAACATAGTCTCTAGGGTGTACTAAAACGGTAAATCGTCATCTAAATCCGCTGGCGCTGCCGCAGCAGGTTGAGGTGCTGCTTTTGGTGTATTAAAACCATTGCCTGCTTGTGGGCTACCTGCATAATTACCTTGCTGGTTGCCGCCATTAAAGCCGCCACCTTGGCCATAACCACCTTGGTTGTTGTTATTGTTATAGCCTGTATTTTGGTAACCACCGCCTTGGTTATTATTGTTGTTAAAACGAGGTTGGTTAAAGTCGCCACCGCTCTGCTCGCCTTGTTGACGGCTATCCAACATCTGCATTTGATCGCCACGAATTTCAGTGCTGTAACGCTCTTGACCATTTTGGTCTGTCCATTGACGGGTACGCAATGAACCTTCGATATACACTTTTGACCCTTTACGGAGATACTGTTGTGCAATTTCACCTAAACGGTTGTGCAACACGATACGGTGCCATTCTGTTTGCTCTTTACGCTCACCCGTACTTTTATCCATCCACGATTCACTGGTTGCAATCGAGAATTGAGTTAATGATCCACCATTTGGAAAAGTTTTAGTTTCTGGATCTTTACCTAAAGTACCTACTAAAATAACTTTATTCACACCACGCATTAGCTGTCTTCATCCTATATATTTCTATGTTTTACTTTATAAGAGTTATGATTAAATGGCTACCTCTTTGCCAATCAAGTGCGTTAAATCTTGTCGCCCAGCATCATCAATGCACTGTTTATCGACTTTAATATACGCAACTTGCTGTTCTGGCATCACCACGACTTCTTCAATACCACGAATCGCCAACAGTTTTGAAGTCCATTCATCTGTTTGTATTGCTTGAGGTAAAGGCAACACAATAGAAGACAAATATCTCGGCTGAGCCAGACCAAAACTAATTAGCAGCCATATTATAGCAATCCCCGTCAGCACACTCCACCCGAGCGCAGTATTCTGTAACATCAAAAGCTGACCACCCAAGGTTCCGCCAAAAAACGCTCCCAAAAACTGGCTGCTGGCATTGACGCCCATGGCAGTGGCTTTGGATTGGATCGGAGCTGCTTTGGATAACCAAGAGGGTAATAATGCTTCCATCACGTTAAATGCAATAAAGAATAAACCCAGCCCTGCCAACAATACATATTTAGACTCATAGCCAAAGATCAGAATCAGTAAACCACCAATAATCCCAGCAATGGCAGTGAGAAAAATGCCGCGCATTTTGCGATATTTTTCCGCAATGATAATGCTTGGGAAGGCAAAAAACAGGCTGATCACTAACAGAGGTAAATAGACTAAACCATGCTTTGCCAATGGAATTTGCGCGTACTCAATCAACTGTGAAGGCACATAAATAAACATGGCCGTCAGCAATAAATGTAGTGCAAACACCGACACGTGCAAACGGTTCAACTCACCCATTTGGATGACTTGCTTGAGCTGATTCAAATAGCCTTGCTGATAATTTCGGTGGTGTCGCGTAACTTTAGGCACCAATAGCAACATCGAAATCGCAGCCAACCCCATAATGGTGGTGACAAAGAATAGACCTGATATACCGACCAAACTGGTCAGCCATGGCCCCAAACTAAAAGCAACAACGAAGGATAAGCCAATACTCATGCCCATCGCCGCCATGGCTTTGGTCCGTTGTTCTTCACGGGTGACATCGGCCAGTAATGCCATCACCACAGCCGAAACCGCACCTGCACCTGCAATCGCACGGCCAATAATCACCCCATAAATGGTGTCGGATAGACCCGCAATGGCACCGCCAATGGCAAATAACAATAAGCCGAGCACCACCAAAGGCTTACGGCTGAAGCGATCGGCCAAGAGGCTAAATGGAATTTGTAAAATTGCTTGGGTTAAGCCATAGACTCCCACCGCGAGACCGATTAAGGCAGGTGTGGCATATTGATAGGATTGTCCTGCAACTGAAAATACAGGAATAATCATGAACAAGCCCAACATGCGTAAGGCAAAAATGCTACTTAAGGCAAAGGTTGAACGGCGTTCTAAAGCATTCATTATTGATAAGACACTATAACTGGCTCAGCGAATTATAAGCCATTCGCCTACAAAGGTTGTACGTAGATTATGAAAAACACAATCTTTCTGCAGAGAAAAAAATAAAGGAGCGATGTTCGCTCCTTTATTTACACTAACTGATCAAGCTGAAAACAAGCTTAAGAAGCTTGCTGTTCTCGCTTGCTATACTGAATCGAAGCCAACACCGCCCACACAATAAAGGCCACCCCGATCAAACCCGTGACTACTTCAGGTACATGCAAGCCCGTACCACTTGCGATCATGATGAATGCCAGTGCACCAATCGCATAATGTGCGCCATGCTCTAAGTAAATATACGCATCCAAAGTGCCCTTTTCGACCAGATAAATGGTCATTGAACGGACAAAGATCGCACCAATCGCGAGACCGAGCATAATGATCACCACATCACTGGTAATCGCAAAGGCACCAATCACGCCATCAAAACTGAAGGATGCATCTAGCACTTCGAGGTAGAGGAAGCCACCAAAACCAGCTTTTACCACACCCGAAGCTGCGCCACTTGAATCATGGCCAATGGCATTGCCATTTTCATCAATCTCAGGCTCACCACCCAATAAATGACTCAAGACCTGCACCCCGATGTACACCACGATGCCCCAGATTCCTGCCATGGTCACAGCCAAGCGAGCAGACTCATCGACATTCGCCGCCATAATGATCATCGCGATCAAGGCCAAGAACACCGACATGGCCGGCACGTTGGCCAAATGGGCTAATTTCGCTTCCAACCATTTAAACCAATGGGTTTCTTTACCATCGTCAAAGAAGAAGTTTAAGAACACCATCAATAAGAAGGTCCCACCAAAAGCTGAAATTTCAGCATGATGCGCCATCAAACGCTCTGAATAGGTCTTCGGATCATTCAGGGCCATTTTGGCGACTTCAACCATGCCCATATCGGCAGTTACCGCGACAATCACCACAGGGAAGATTAAACGCATCCCAAATACGGCAATCAGGATACCGACGGTTAAGAAGATCATTTTCCAGAAATGATCCCAACCCCGCAGTACTGAGGCATTCACCACCGCATTGTCGAAAGAAAGAGACACTTCCATCACCGCTAGAATGGCAGTAATGGTCAGTGCTTTTAGCATGGTGGCAACACCCGCTTCAGGGCCATGCGTATAGCCCCAGTAGGCCGAAAGTGCTAAACACACAATCGTAAAAAATATTGAGAAACGGAAATGCTTCATGAGCAGCCTTTTATCCAAATGTAGAGTGATAAAAATGTGCTTATTGTAGGCGAGTTTTGACCCAAAAACAGAAAAGATTGTTGGACTTGTTTGGCAAAAAAAACCATCCCGACCAGACTCTGCTATAGTGCTGAAAAGATTTCTTTTATATGTACTTTCATAGGTTCATTCCATGACGTTTTCTCAAGATGTTTGGCAACGTAATCAAGATTTATATCAAAAAATATTAGCACTACCTTTTAATCAGGAGCTTGCAGCAGGCACACTCGATCGTTCAGCCTTTTGTCATTATGTGATTCAAGATGCGCATTACTTATTGGCCTATGGACGTGCCTTGGCTGTTGCTGCCGCTAAAGCCTATGAAGCTGATGATGTGATTCAATTTTCTGAAGCGGCTAAAATTGCCATTATTGTAGAACGAAGTTTACACAATGATTTTATGCAGGAATTTGATGTCAGCAAAACCGAGTTTGAAAACACACCACTGACACTGGCCTGCCATCATTACACATCTTTCCTGACAGCAACCGCATGGTCAGAAAGCTATCCTGTGATTTTGGCAGCCTTATTGCCATGCTTCTGGATTTATGCCGAAGTCGGTAAAGACATCGTCAGTCAATCGGTTGCCAACAATCCCTATCAAGCATGGATCGATACCTATGCAGGGGAAGAATTTAATACCGCGGTGCGTAATGTGATTGCGACGGTTGATAAAGTCGCTGTACGGTGTGATGAGGATACCTTAACCAAGATGCATGCGGCTTATCGCATGGGTGCAAAACTAGAATGGTTATTCTGGGACAGTGCCTATCAACAACGTCAATGGTTAGGACTCGATCAAGCCTAAGTATCAGTTTAGTCGTATTTTCTCCAGACATAAAAAAGCCCCAATTAAGGGGCTTAGTCGTATATCGTATCGTCCGATATACTGTATGAGGCTCATCTCAAACTGAGCGCATTAAAACATAAATAGGCTCAAATGCCTACTTTTATTGCTGGGTTAAAAAACATTCACTACAATTAAAGCAATCAATGCAGGCACCGCCTGAATGTAGATAATCTTTTTACTCGCAGTCAGACCCCCATAAATCCCGGCAATCAACACACAGCCTAAAAAGAAGTTGGCAATCGCCGTTGCATAGTCGGCAGGTGCCAGTAATGACCAAAATAAACCTGCGGCAAGGAAACCATTATACAGCCCCTGATTTTGTGCCAATACTTTGGTCAGTTGTGCTTTTTCCAGACTATTGCCAAAGGCCTTTAAACCATAGGGCTTGTCCCACAAAAACATTTCCAGTACCAAGATATAAACGTGCAATACTGCAATTAACCCGATCAATACTTGTCCCAACATGCGATTTTTTCCTTTTTATTGTGTTTGAATTTAATTGGATCAGTCGCAAAACTGACCCCTTATTTTTTACAATGATGGTGCTAACAACACTTTACCCTGACGCGCGCCTTGAGTTGCTTTCAACGCGGCAGTATTAATCTGGTCAAAACTGAAGACACCCTCAACAGGTAGAACCAGTTTTTTCTGCGTCGCCAATGTAATCAGTTCTACAAACAAAGCCTTTTTACGTTCCACTGGCATTTCTTTATTGACTACACTGGCCCAGAACCCTTTAACCGTAGCTTGTTTAAAAATCAGATCACCCGATGAGATCTGCATGGTCTCGCCAGTCATACTGCCAAACGACACCAATAGGCTATTTTCACTGAGTAAACTCAACATTTCCCCGCTGGCGCTGCCACCAATTGAGTCCACCCCAGCAATTAAGGGCTGATCTGTATGTATGGCTTTGACTTGTTGCTTCCAATCTGGCTGATCCGTCGCCACCACATGCTGAATCCCCAAAGCCTGCATTTCTGCTATCGCATCAGTACGGCGAACCAAATGAATGACATGTAGTCCGCGCGCTTGAGCAATCATGGCAACGGTTTTACCCACCGCACCATTTGCCGTATTTTGAATCAACCATTGATCTGCTTGTACGTTGACAAAATCGAGGAGCATCAGCGCACTGATCGGCATCCCGATTAGTTGTGCGGCGGTTTGGTCATCAATCGCATCATTTAAAGCAATAATACTGGCTGCTGGCGCGATAAAATATTCCGCCCAACTGCCATGTACCCCTGCGACCGCAACGCGCTGTCCTAATTTGCTGCCATCTACACCGTCACCTACTGCATCGACGATCCCTACCGCTTCGCTGCCACCAATTGCAGGCAAGGTTGGCTTATAACCATAACTACCACGTACAGTCCAAACATCGTGATTATGCATAGGAGACATGATCATCTTGATACGAACTTCACCCACTTTCGGCTCAGGTTGCGGCATCTCACCCAACTGCAATACATCGACGGGTTCACCAAAACTGTGATGGATAATACTTTGCATGTTTTATTCCTTAATCGGTTGTAGCAACTGTTGAGTGGTTTCTAAGGCTAAATGTAGCGGTGCTTTGTCTTGGGCCAGTTTGGTCATCAAGGCGGCACCCAGCCACAATTGATACATCACCTGAGCGGTTTTAAGTGGGTCAAGATGGGCAGGAATCGAGCCTTGTTGTTGCCCTTCTTGTAATAACAAGGCCACACGTTGTGTCAATCGATGCACACCAAGGTTGAGAATTTGACGCATGTCGTCGGACAAATCAGCAACCTCTGCTGCTAATTTCACAATCAGACAATTCTCTGCCCAGCTGCCATAAACAGGATCATCGATCCATGCCTGCCATAACGCTATCAAACGTGCATGCGCACTTTGTTCGGTATGTTGCCAGAGCTGTTCGACACGGACTTTATAATCCGCCATATATTGTTCGAGCAAAGCACAGCCAAATGCTTCTTTAGAAGCAAAATAATGGTAGAACGACCCTTTCGGGACATCACAAGCTTTGAGAATCTCTTGCAAGCCAACACCCACAAAACCTTTACGTAATACCAATTCAAAGCTGGTATCGAGAATATGTTGTCGCGTGGCTTCACTTTTATTTGATCGTTTCATGCACACACTATAAATCAATATTAGACCAGTCGTCTAGTTAAATATCTATTTTAATAAGTGATCAATTTTTACATGGTAATCTGCGGCATTGAATGCTAAAAATACGAGGCGCATCGCGTGAGATAAATGTGAACCAGTTCATTAACCGTCACAATTTGTCGTTTTAATTATTTTTATACCACTTGAACGATTTTAAATCGCTATCATATACCTGTTTTCATATTCAGCTTATTGAGATGTATTTATGAGTCAAAGTCATATCCGTATTCGAGGCGCACGTACCCATAATTTAAAAAATGTGTCACTCGATATTCCACGTGACAAGTTTGTGGTGATTACGGGACTTTCTGGCTCAGGTAAATCATCCTTGGCCTTTGATACCTTGTATGCCGAAGGTCAACGTCGTTATGTCGAATCACTTTCGGCTTATGCGCGTCAATTCCTTTCGCAAATGGAAAAACCAGAAGTCGACTCGATTGAAGGTTTATCCCCTGCAATTGCGATTGAGCAAAAGTCGACCAGCCATAACCCACGTTCAACCGTGGGTACCATTACCGAA
This sequence comes from Acinetobacter sp. ESBL14, assembly GCF_036668815.1. Lineage (NCBI taxonomy): Bacteria > Pseudomonadati > Pseudomonadota > Gammaproteobacteria > Moraxellales > Moraxellaceae > Acinetobacter > Acinetobacter sp. ESBL14. The sequence continues at coordinate 177,499 of NZ_JAZEVS010000002.1, read as the reverse complement.
ATTTATGACTATTTACGTTTGCTCTATGCGCGCGTAGGTACACCCTACTGCCCTGAACATGATTTGCCGATGGTGGCACAAACCATTTCAGAAATGGTCGATGCAGTCAAAAGCCTTGAAGAAGGCACTGCCTTGATGTTGCTTGCGCCTGTGGTGCGCGAACGTAAAGGCGAATACACCCAACTGTTTGAACAGTTGCAAGGCCAAGGCTTTGTGCGTGCCCGTGTCGATGGTGAAATCATTGATATTGATACCCCGCCTGAACTGGACAAAAAGAAAAAACATACCATTGAAGTGGTGGTCGATCGCTTTAAAGTGCGCGACGACCTCGGTAACCGTATTGCAGAGTCGTTTGAAACGGCACTGCGTCTAGGCGGCGATATTGCGGTGTTATCGTGGATGAATGGCGAACATCCTGAACGTGTGTTTTCAGCCAAACACTCCTGTCCTGAATGTGACCGTGCTGTAGCAGAGCTTGAACCACGTCTATTCTCATTCAACAACCCCTTCGGTGCCTGCCCCGTTTGTGATGGCTTGGGAACACGCAGCCATTTTAGTGCTGATAAACTGATTCCGAATCCAGAAGTATCCATTAGCCAAGGGGCGATTCGCGGCTGGGACAGACAGCGTCCGTATTACTACACCATGCTGCAAAAAGTGGCTGATCATTTCAATATTGACCTCGACCAACCGTGGAACGCACTGGATAAAGACACGCAAAAGAAATTCTTACAGGGCTCAGGCAAAGAGAAAATCGATCTGAGCTATATCGATGAACGCGGCCGTAAGCACAGTCGTGTGCAAGCCTTTGAAGGGATTTTGCCGCATTTAGAACGTCGCTACCGCGAAACTGAATCGAATTATGTGCGTGATGATCTGGCGCAATATCTGTCGAATGCGGCTTGTGATGCTTGCGGCGGTTCACGTCTGAATGAAATCTCTCGCCATGTGCGGGTCAAAGACAAGACCATTGCCCAAATCACCAAGATGTCGATTGGCGATGCTGAACACTATTATCAAGACTTGAACCTTGAAGGTGCCAAAGGTGAAATCGCCGATAAAATCTTTAAAGAGATTCGTGAACGCTTACACTTCTTAGTTAGTGTTGGCCTGAATTACCTCAGCTTGGCACGTTCAGCTGAAACCCTTTCAGGCGGTGAAGCGCAACGTATCCGTCTGGCGTCACAGATCGGTGCTGGCTTGATGGGCGTGATGTATGTACTGGATGAACCGTCAATTGGTCTACATCAACGTGATAATGATCGCTTGCTACAAACCCTAATTCGTTTACGTGATCTAGGTAATACCGTATTAGTGGTTGAGCATGATGAAGATGCAATTCGTGCCGCTGACCATATTATTGATATCGGACCAGGTGCGGGGATTCATGGCGGTGCGGTGATTGCTGAAGGGACTTATGATGAGTTGGCCAATCATGCGGACTCGCTCACAGGCCAATACCTATCAGGTAAGCTCAAAATTGAAGTACCGAAACAACGTACCGTCTCACCGCGTCCAGATGAAGTGATCAAGCTATCTGGTGCCAGCGGACATAACTTGCAGAATGTTGACCTGACCATCCCATTGGGCATCATGACCTGTGTCACAGGAGTTTCAGGTTCAGGGAAATCAACGCTGATTAACCGTACCTTATTGCCTTTAGCTGCGACGCAACTGAATGGTGCGACTACCCTGACTGCGGAAAAATTTGATTCGATTGATGGCTTACAACATTTGGATAAAGTGGTCGATATTGACCAAAGTCCAATTGGTCGTACCCCACGTTCCAATCCAGCCACTTATACGGGTTTATTCACACCGATTCGTGAGTTATTTGCACAAACGCCTGAAGCCAAAGCGCGTGGTTATAGTGCAGGTCGTTTCTCGTTTAACGTGAAAGGTGGCCGTTGTGAAGCCTGTGAAGGTGATGGCATGATCAAGGTCGCGATGCACTTCTTGCCTGATATGTATGTGCCATGTGATGCCTGCCATGGCAAGCGTTATAACCGTGAAACTTTAGAAGTCGGTTATAAAGGCAAAAACATTTCTGATGTACTGGAAATGACGGTAGAAGATGCAGCTGAATTCTTTAGCGCCATTCCGGTGATTCATCGTCGTTTAGATACCTTAACCCAAGTCGGGCTTGGCTATATTCGTTTAGGCCAAGCAGCGACAACCCTTTCAGGGGGTGAAGCGCAACGGGTCAAACTGGCACGTGAGTTGGCAAAACGCGATACAGGTCGAACCTTATATATCTTGGATGAACCGACCACAGGTCTGCATTTCCATGATATTGCCAAGTTACTCGATATCCTGTACGAGCTCCGCAATAAGGGTAATACCATCGTGGTGATTGAGCATAATCTGGATGTGATCAAAACTGCCGATTGGGTAATTGATCTTGGCCCTGAAGGTGGTTCGGGTGGTGGTCAGATTATTGCTGAAGGGACACCAGAACACGTAGCACAAGTTGAAATTTCACATACTGGTCGTTTCTTAAAACCGATGTTGAAGTGATCCTTCTTATACAAGATTAGAGTTCTCTAACAGGATTAAGTACACAAACTTAATCCTATTTTTGATTCTATACTCAAAAATACCTGAAGAAAAATAAGCATCACACCTTCCGTACAAGCTTTAGGTCTCTACAATATTCTTCCCTTTGGCCTTTGCCTTGAGCAAGGACTGATCCGCTTTTTCTAACAACTCTAACCAGCTATTTGCCCCAATTGCGACGCCGATACTGACCGAAACATGAAGCGACTCAGCTACATTCGGGATCACAATCCTTTCTTTTAAAATAGCCGCGCGGATACTTTCTGCAACCACTTTGGCAGCGCCCATCTGGATATTTTCAATCACCACCAAGAACTCATCACCGCCATAACGCACAATTAAATCCGAGGCCCGCACATTATGTTTCAGTTGATCGGCAATCATGCTAATCACCTGATCCCCGACAATATGTCCATACTGGTCATTCACAAACTTAAAATTATCAATATCAATTGCAATCACGCAGGTCTGTGACAAAGATTCAGGTTTGGATTCCAACATTTGAATATATTCATCCAAAGCCAAGCGATTGGCGACTCCTGTTAACACATCGGTATTCGCAATTTGTTTAAGTTGCAGTTCCATTTGATCACGCTGTGTCAACATGACTTTGAGTTTATCAATCGCCTCAAACAAGGAGAAAAACTCGCCTTTCCGCTTGTTTTCTGCAGGGAGTTCATCAGACGTTCCCGAGAGGCGTAAAATCATATTACGCGCATGAATTAATGGACTAAACACCCTTCGCTTGGCGTAGATCATGGTAAAAATGGCGATCAGCAAAGACAAACTAGAAATACATAAAGTAAAAAGAAACTGCCGCTTTGCCAACTTATTCTGTTCATCAGCCACCCGAATACTGTAATCCAGAATATAATTTTGCAAATCCATTACCGTGGTAAATTTCCCCACCATCCGTTCCGTTAGCTCCGTACCCGACAGAAAATAGGCCTGATTATGCTTGCTTTCATCAAGCAACTTCGCCACGATCGGCAAGCCATTATCTAAAAATTCGGTTTTCACACGGCGATATAAACGCACATATTCAAGTGTCTTTGACTGCTCAGGCTGAATCGTGTCAATTAATTCCCAGAGATAAATGGCTTGATGCTGAGTCTGTAAAGAGCGCGCTCGGTTCTCATCTGAAATTTTTTCCCCAAAGGTCACAGGCGCCATAATATTAGATGCCACCCGCCCTGCCTGATCACGCATATCCGTAAGTACCAGAATTGCCGTAAAGTAATTCGACATCTTGCTATTCTTGCTGTTGGAACGTACCAATAACCACGTTAAAAACTCACGGCTTTCATCCCAGACACTAAACATCGATAAAATTGCATGATCATACTGTTTCGATGTTCGCTCAGCATGGGGGGTATTGGCATAGGCATCAACAATACCGCGCGCTTTGGATAATTTAACTTTTAAATCTGTTTCCAATTCATAGGCAATCAGCCTAAAACCGTTTTGTTTTAAGATCGCAATGGTGTCATCAATTTCTGCATCAACAATTTTACGGTACTCGAATAACTCCTTTTGATTTTCTAATAGTATCTCAGGCTGACTCGACATCAATTTATTGGCAGGAGCTCGTTCTCTGGAAATTTTATTGGATGTTTTGACTAAGGCGCGCAGACAGGTAATTTCTGTGAGGGTCTGGTCAGATTTTATATATTCTTGGTAACTATTGATAATTAGAGGAATGGAAAGATAAAAAATCGAAAAGATAATGACAATCATGCAGAAAAAGAGGCGACGGCTAATTTGCTCAGATCGTAATTTCGAGCTTTTTAATTTACGCCCCATTCACACACCTTGCACTTTTCAAGAACGATCTCAATTGATTTTTAAACAGAGATTAATTTTACCCGAATTCTAAATCGCACTACCACGCTTAAACCGAGGTTTTTGGTTACATTCATCTCGATGTATTTGACTAAATCATTGTTCGTAAATTGAAATTAATTTTGAAAATAAAAATTGAGAATGATTTTTATTTAATTTAAATCAACTAAATCATTTATATTGTTAAAATAAATATTTTAAATATAACCAAATTCTCCCATATTAGCCTACAAATTAGAGTCGTTTCTTCCGAATAACTTGATTGAAAATGATCTTAGAATTAATACTGATAATACCCTTAATCTTATTCAATTTATTAATAATGAATTGTGAAAATGCATTCAGGTCTTTGGTCGCGACATGCAGCACATAGTTCGAGTCACCTGTAATCACATAAGCATTGATGACTTCTTCAAAGCCATCAATCTGCTTTAAGAAAAAATTATGCTCTGTTTAAGTGAGTTGAATTGGCTTTATTTCAGCAATTGTCTCGATTTCAATACCCAATTTTTCATAATTGAGCTTGGCTTAACACTTCTCGATAATGCCATGACGTTGCAAAAGCTTGACTCGTCGATGACAAGCAGAGGGGGAAAAATTCACAAGATCAGCCAATTCCTGATTTCTCAGGCGAGCATCGTTCTGCAATAAATTTAATCAACTCATAGGAGCAAAACATTTTCAATCTCAAGTGCACATCAGCAGTGCTCTAAACGTTTTGCCGCTAAACTTCTATTTTAAATAATATCAATCATATTTCACTTGAGTTCAGCGCAGGTTTTCAATCTTGAACCTACTTTAAAATCGAAAAACTCTATTCCAAACATATAAATTATCAATTTCACAAATCACCTTCCAAAGCACATAATTTAAACATACAGAGATTACAGAATTTTACCCCTAACCCTCTAGGATGTTTTCTCCCCCAAGTTAAACATCCTTTCTCAGCCCAGCTTTCCCCAAAAGCTGGGTCTTTTTTTGAGTATTTAAGTGGCTAACAATCCCAACTGTTGCAAGGCTTGATACACAATCGCTTTACGTGCATCTGCATGTTCAGGCTGGCTCATTTGCATATTCAGTGAGAATGCAATGACCTTACCATTTGGCTGTTCAATCCACCCCGTCCACCAACCCACTTGCGGGCTGACATCCATTCCCCAACCGCTTTTGGCATAGATTTTGGTATCCTGGATCTGATCCACCAATAACATCGCTTTGACTTGTTGCTGTGTCGGCTGATCAAAGGGTAATTTCTGTTTTGCTAATGCATAGGCAAAACGAACTTCCTCTACGGGAGTAATTTTTAAGGGACCAACTAACCAGAAATTATCCACTTGCGTCCCAATATTTTTATTACCATAACCTACACGCTTCACTTCACGGGTCATCAGTTCTAAACCAATCCGTCTTGCCAACTCTTGATAAACGGGTACCGCCGATGCCTGCATCGCTTCAGCTAAGGTTAAATCTTTTTCCCAGCTACTAAATGCTCGCTTTTTTCCATCCCATTTAAACACTTCATTTGGTGCAGTCTTATGATGTTGTATCCCGATCAAAGCATTCAACATTTTAAAGGTTGAGGCGGGAATATAACGCTGCTCTGCACGATCAAGCGCATTGCCATAGCTTTGAATTTTCTTGCCGTCATAAATCACCAAAACACCACTGGTTTGAGCGCTCTGGAATAAACTTGAGATCTGCTGCTGATCATTTTTTTCTGTCGTGAGCTGTTGCTTTTGTTGGCTTAAACTTTGACAAGCAGCCATAGGAATTGCAAAAAAGATGGCTGTAAAAAGCGTCAGACATTTTAATTTTTTCGACATGATCATAAAGCTGGAAAAGTAGAATAATCTGTCACTATAAGTGTTTTATCGTCATTGTTCTGTAGTGTTATTTTCATCAATAATGTGTAAAAAACAAATAAAAAAAAGCTCAGCCTTGGGGAAAGCCGAGCTAGTAAAACGATGATGTAAAACATCAAAAAACTCAAAAGAAAATGTTATGAGATATTTAAATGCAAATTAGATATCTCTTGCTATGTATTATGTGAATTAGCTCTCAGAAAGTAAAGTTGATTAAATAGATCGGGTTTATCGTTACAATCGATTTTGTTAATTGATCATTAAAAGTTCGATTTTTATGTGATTTTTAGTTTATATTAACTGAGAATGAATATCATGATTTTGCAAAGTTCATCGCAGAAAAACTCAAAAACCAGATTAAATCTCACACTTTTAGCTGCATGTTTATGACAATAATAAGAATCTTTTGAGCGAAAAAAACGATTAATAAAATCGAATAAACCAATCAAAATAGTGATACATGACATTCTGATTACTTGCTTGATATTGTCAAAAAATAAACTTATCTATTTGTTTGATATGTATTTTATAAATGGTTGACACGATTTATTTTAATCGCTCATTTTTCACACACCAGCTGATCAGCATTTGTTCGTTTATCGGAAGCCCAAATTTATTACATTGACTTCATACTTTGTTACAATACAATGACTCCAACTTTACTCTTTAATTGTTTTAAAGCTGGAAATCATTATGAAAAAACTCGGTTTAGCCACTGCTTTAGTTTTAGCCATGACCGGTGCTCACGCATACCAATTCGAAGTTCAAGGTCAATCTGAATTCATCGAAGCTAAAGACTTAAATGACAAAGACTTTACAGGTGCTGCTCAAGGTACTTACTACTTTAAAAATGTAGATGCATCTAAAGGTCCTTTAGCTGAAGCTGCGTTCTTAAACCAAGCTTCTAATGTATCTGTAGCTTACAGCTTTGCAAAATTAAGCGGTGACGAAGTTGCAACTGTTAAGAACAACTCTTTCGGTGCAAAAGGTGAAGCTTACCTTCCAACACCTTACTTACCAGTATATACAAGCGCTTCTTATAGCCACTCTCAGACTAAGTCTGAAGGCGAAAAAGACAATGGCGACCGTTTTGCATTAGAAGTAGGTACAATGCTTACTCCTAACTTCTTAGTTGCTGTTGGTTATACAAACATCGCTGACCAATTTGCTTTAGACGCAAATAGCGTTCTTTCAAATGGTATTGCTAAATCAGTAGCTCAACCATTAGTTATTGGTGAAGACCAAGATGCGATTACTGCACGTACTAAATACGTAGGTAACATCGACGGTACAAACATGGCTGTAGGTTTTGAAGCTGGCCTTGTTTACGGTGACTTCCAAGCGTATGAATTGAAAACTGACGTATATGTAACGCCTAAGTTAAGCGTTGGTGCATCATATGCAGAAGCTAACTTCAGCTCAAACCCATTAAATGAAGACAACTTCTCTCCAATCAAATCTGCTTGGGGCGCGAATGTCAACTACTTCATCACTCCAGCAATTGCTGTAGGTGCAACATATGTAAACGCGAATGCAGTACATGCAAACGTAGATACACAAACTGTTGGCTTAAACGCGAAGTTCCGTTTCTAATATTGGATTTAGGTTCTATACAGAACATCTAATTCATAGCAAAAAACCAGTTCATATGAACTGGTTTTTTGTTTTTCGATCTGAATAAGCGAAGACATCCACCCCCTCAGTTTTAAACCTTACATCTTCTTATCTTCAATATTTAAGGCACTAATCGCCAAGACGGCTTGAGTGCGATTTTGTACGCCTAGTTTACGGAAAATCGCAGTCACATGCGCTTTAATCGTCGCTTCTGATACCTCTAACTCATAGGCAATTTGTTTATTCAACAAGCCTTCTGCCACCATCATCAACACACGGAACTGCTGAGGGGTGAGCGATTGTAAACGTTCGGCTAAAGCCGTCTCATCTGCCGCACGCGGATCAAAGCCCGCATGGGTTGGTAAGTTCGGTGGTAACCAGATCTCGCCTTCTAACACCTGCTTAATCGCTTCACCGATATGGCTTGGATGTGAAGATTTTGGAATATAGCCCATTGCACCATGCGCAATCGCACGTTGAATAATTGAAACTTCTTCATGTGCTGAGACCACAATAATCGGAATTGCGGGATATTGTGCGCGCACATACACCAAGGCAGAAAAACCGGATGCACCTGGAAGATTTAAGTCCAGCAACACCAGATCAGGCTCTGAACCATGCTCTAAACGTGCATAAAACTCATCAACATCAGCTGTTTCCTGAATCTGCGCCTGTGGCAAACTATAACGAACCGCTTGAATCAAAGCATGTCTAAATAAAGGATGGTCGTCTACAATTAAAATATTCATAAGCGCTTAAGCTATCTGCAAGTACGTCACTGTACGATGTTTATTTAAATTCAATCCGCTTAAGCCTATTTTCAATTCAAGGCTAGGTCAAGCACAAGACAGGATTTATTTCCTTTTCGCGCAAAATAAATCAAATATTGATATAACTTCATTAAAATGTTCTGTAAATAAAATAGATTCAAAAATCTTGAATAGAAACAGAAAATTAACCACCTAAAATTTGATATTTATTGTGATTTATCGACATATCTTTAAAAAAGATAAGCTTGCAGCATTTCCTTATTTTACAGCTTGGCCTGCGGTGTAGATAAATAAATAGCAATTCGAAATGATCTCTTAGGCCGTTATTATGTCCAATCGCAATACTCTCACAACTCCTCTCAATATTGTCGCTGTATCAGGTGGTTTAAACAGCCCGTCAAAAACTGAAAGTTTGGTTCAGGCGATTCTGGATGAACTTTCAGAAGCGATCGATATCAAAGTCCATTTCGTTAAACTCAGTGAAATCGGGCCATTATTGGGTGGAGCCATTTACCGCAATCAATTGCCACAACGCGTACAAGATGATCTCGCAGCGGTAGAAGCAGCAGATGCACTGATTGTCGGCACCCCAGTTTATCGTGCTTCGTTTACAGGTTTATTTAAACACTTCTTCGATTTTGTTGAACAGACGGCTTTGGTCGATGTACCCGTTTTACTGGCAGCCTCAGGTGGCAGTGACCGTCATGCGCTGGTATTAGAACATCAATTACGCCCTTTATTTAGCTTTTTCCAAGCACAAACCTTACCGATTGGGGTCTATGCCACTGACCGTGACTTTACGCCTGAATATACGGTCAAAAGCGAGCAATTATCAGATCGCGTGACCCTCGCCGTGGCACGTGCCTTACCGATTTTAGAGTGGGCGCCAGCCAAAGGCCAACGTGCAGCGGCAATCAAAACCAAAACTGAACAAGCCAATCAAAATCTCGGCATCAATAAACAGATTGAACAGGCAGAGGTACTCCCATCTGCTGCGGTACCGAATCTGGATGCAGCTGAATCTCGCTTACACCCCAAGTCAGCCAAGAATCTTACTCACGTGGCATAAGCATATTGAATGGAGGATACAACGATGACAACAACAGCATCCGCAATTAAATTTGCCTACTGGGTTCCGAATGTAAGTGGCGGTCTCGTTGTAAGCAACATTGAACAACGTACCGACTGGAGCTATGACTATAACGTGCGTCTCGCACAGGCAGCCGAACGCAGTGGCTTTGAATATGCCCTCACCCAAATCCGTTTTACCGCGGGCTATGGCGCAGACAACCAACATGAATCGGTCAGTTTCAGTCATGCCCTCTTGGCAAAAACTGAAAAACTGCGGGTGATTGCCGCTATTCTGCCCGGCCCTTGGAAGCCTGCGTTGGCCGCCAAACAACTGGCCACGATTGACTATCTCACCCAAGGGCGTATCGCCATTAATGTCGTCAGTGGTTGGTTCCGCGGCGAATTTGATGCGATTGGTGAACCTTGGCCTGAACATGATGAACGTTATGTCCGTTCAGAAGAATTTATCCGCACCCTAAAAGGGGTATGGAGCACTGACAATTACAGCTTTGATGGCAAATACTACCAATTTCAGAATTACACGCTTAAACCAAAGCCGCTGCAAAAACCTTATATCGAAGTGTTTCAAGGCGGTAGTTCACGTGCGGCACGTGATATGGCTGCGCGTGTATCGGACTGGTATTTTACCAATGGCAATAGCGTTGAAGAAATCAAAAAACAGGTTGATGATGTGCGCAGCAAAGCAAAGTTAGCCAATCGACAGGTCAAAATTGGCGTCAATGCTTTTATTATTGCTCGTGATACTGAGGCGGAAGCCAAAGCAGTCCTGAATGAAATCATTGCTCAAGCCAACGTCGAAGCAGTGAATGCCTTTGGTGATGCCACCCGTGAAGCAGGCGCAGCAGCACCCGAGCGTGAGGGAAATTGGGCAAAATCGACCTTTGACGATCTGGTTCAATATAACGACGGTTTTAAAACCAATCTGATTGGCACACCGCAGCAAATTGCGGAACGCATTCTTGCTTTAAAAAATGTAGGGGTAGATCTTGTTCTTTCAGGCTTTCTGCATTTCATTGAGGAAGTTGAATATTTTGGAGAAAAAGTTTTACCGCTGGTCCGTCAACTTGAACAACAACAGGAGCATCATCTCGCAGCAAAATCAGCGTAGTTTTCAGCGTTAAATAAAAAGAATAACAAAACAAATGGCAGATACTCCCCCAAGGCTCGGCTTGGGGCTTTTTTATTTTAATGGGTCTCAATTTCACGCATGACGGTTTCAACCGAATAACGGCACCACTGCGACAGCTGTTCAATAAATTCATTTAATTGTGGCGGGTTAAAGTGGCTCACGATCATATAGCAGGCATTGCCAAGAATTTTAAAACACTCATCCACTTGCTCATATTGTTTAACCAAACGCTCAACCTCAATAAAAGCTTGCTGATCATTCATAAACAATTGGATGAATTGTTGATGTTCATACTTTATCGCGATGGTGTAATTTTTGATAATGCCTGCATCCATTAACTGTGCAATACGAGCACCCACTGCCTGCCCAGTACGATGCACGCACTGTCCAATTTCTTTATGGCTTAAACGTGAGTCTTGCTTCAGCAATTCAATAATTTTTAAGTCGATGGGATCAAGTTCAATATTCATTTTTCATTACGAAAGAAAACCAGCAACAATGCTTTCACCTGAATATAGCCGATTTCTCTGTTTCAACCTATGCTTGTTTTATCTTAATCTTGGAACTAAACATAATGAAACAGGCCCTACTAATTATTGATGTGCAAAATGATTATTTTAAAAATGGCAAAATGGAATTGGTCAATCCAGAGCTTGCTCTGCAATATACCAACCAATTAGAAGATCATTTTATCCAAAACAATTTACCGATTATTTATATTCAGCATATTAATCCAGCTTCAGCCAGTTTCTTTCAGGAAAATACCGTCGGTGTTGAATTACATCCACAACTGAAAGTGACCAAGAACTCAATCATTGTTGAAAAGCATTTTCCCAATAGCTTTCTGGAAACCAATCTTCAAGCGTTGTTACAGCAGCATCAAGTTGAGCAGTTAGTGATAACTGGCATGATGACCCATGTCTGTATTGATTCGGGTACACGTGCAGCCAAAGAACTCGGCTATCAACCTATTGTGATTGCAGATGCGACGGCAACCCGTGATCTCGAACATGCGGGTAAAACCGTCAAAGCCGCAGATGTGCAAACGGCGTTCTTATCTGCACTGGGTTTCTTTGCCACTGTACAAAACACGGCAGATTTTTTGGCACACAATTAAATAATACAGATAAAAAAAAGAGCGTTCCATCGAACGCTCTTTTCACATTTGCATCGGGTTTATCGGTTTGGATAAACCGTGGCAATCAAATGTTCAACCACAGCAGGTTCAGCCAACGTTGAGGTATCCCCCAAAGTATCCAATTCATTTGCCGCGATCTTTCTTAGGATACGGCGCATGATTTTACCTGAACGAGTTTTGGGTAATGCAGGCGCCCAATGCAGTGCATCTGGGGTGGCCACAGGCCCAAGCACTTTACGCACCCAATTGACCAATTCCTTACGTAGCTCCTCAGACTCAGCCACATCAGCTTGTAAAGTGACAAAAGTACAAATGCCTTGACCCTTAATCTCATGCGGCATGCCGACCACTGCAGCCTCAGCCACGGCCTCATGTGCCACCAATGCACTCTCAATTTCAGCCGTCCCTAGACGATGACCAGATACATTGAGTACATCATCGACACGTCCAGTAATCCAGTAATAGCCATCTGCATCTCGGCGTGCGCCATCACCAGTGAAATAACTGCCTTTAAAGGTCGAGAAATAGGCTTCAATAAAGCGTTCTGGATCGCCCCAAATGGTTCGCATTTGACCTGGCCATGAATCTTTAATCACCAGATTACCTTCGGTTGCGCCTTCCAATTCATTGCCCTCAGCATCGACCAAGGCGGGTTGTACCCCGAAAAATGGACGTGTCGCGGAACCTGGTTTTAAGGCGGTTGCGCCTGGAAGTGGTGAAATTAAAATGCCACCCGTTTCAGTTTGCCACCATGTATCGACAATTGGACAGCGACCTTCACCGACCACTTCGTGATACCAGTTCCATGCCTCTGGGTTGATCGGTTCACCGACCGAACCAAGTAAACGTAAACTACTGCGATCACTTTCACGCACATAGGCATCGCCTTCACGCATCATGGCACGAATCGCTGTCGGCGCCGTATACAGAATGGTGATGTTGTGCTTATCAATTACATGACCGATACGTGCCCACGTTGGGTATTGTGGAATCCCTTCAAACATCACGGTGGTGGTGGCATTACTCAGTGGCCCGTAAAGTAAATAACTATGCCCTGTAATCCAGCCTACATCGGCGGTACACCAATACACATCATCTTCGCGTAGATCAAAGACTTCTCTAAAGGTGGTATTCACATAGACCAGATAACCACCTGTGGTATGCAATACACCTTTCGGTTTACCTGTTGAACCAGAAGTGTACAGAATGAAGAGCGGATCTTCTGCTTTCATTGGTTCTGGTGGACAGTGCTCATCCACTTCCATGATGGCAAGGTGATACCAAATATCACGCTCAGCATTGAACTGAATCGGATTACCTGTACGATGCACCACAATGACATTTTGGACACTATCCGTTCCATCAATTGTTAAAGCAGCATCCACATTTTCTTTGAGTGGAAGCAACTTGCCACCACGCATCCCCGCATCTGCGGTAATCACTAATTTCGCTTGGCTGTCTTCAATACGGCTGGCCAATGAGTCTGGCGAGAAGCCACCAAACACCACACAATGCACTGCACCGATACGTGCGCAGGCCAGCATGGCTATTGCCGCTTCAGGCACCATTGGCATATACAGCACCACACGGTCGCCTTTACCAATACCTTGCTTCTTTAACACATTGGCAAAACGGCAGACTTCATCATGCAGTTCAGAGAATGAGATGATTTTATGACGTGAGGGGTGATCACCCTCCCAGATAATGGCAGGCTTTAATGGATTATCTTTAAGATGACGATCTAAACAGTTGGCTGAAACATTCAACTCACCATCTGCAAACCATTCGATTTTGAAATTGTCTTGCTGGAAACTGGTATTTTTGACCTGTGTAAATGGTTTGATCCATTCAATCTTGCTAGCTTCCTCTGCCCAAAATGCTTCAGGTTGCTCAATCGAATGCTGGTAACGTTTGAAATAGTCTGCTTCAGAGATTCTGGCCGTTTCTTTGAATTTATCAGGCACTGGGTAGATTTCTTTCATAGCTCACTTCCTTGGTTTTTTATCTCATACCTTAGATGTTCTCATCTATTGCTCGGGTATGTTTTGTTCTCTCTCGCAGTATGGGCACCATTTACAAGCGCAAACAATGCGGCTTTGGTCGTAGAAATGTCAGGACGATGCTGTTGCAACTTTTTAGCTAACATGCTCAACTAAAATAACAAAGCCTGTTGTTTTACAACCTACTTACTTTCAAAAATTTACTCAAAATAATTTAAATTTGAACTGCTTGTCTATGCTTTTTGTTCTTAAAATAAGTGATTATTTTGATCATTGCCAAAAGCTTAAAAGATTTAATAATCAGAAAAATAGGAATACACTATGTTTGATCCCGCAACAACTGTGCAAGTACAGCCCCGCAGTGACCATCCACTCTCGCCAAGCGGCCGTTTCAACCGCCTCAGTTATCTAGGCTGGTATGGTTTACTCAGTGTGACCTGTCTGGCTGCATTTATCTTGATCTTTGCCTTCGCGGGTATTTTTGCAAGCAGCAATGTTGATGCTGCCATATTTAGTGCATTTTCAGGCATGTCTGTCTTTGCCATGATTGCCGTGTGGTTGGGTGCCTTTTATTTGCAAATCGTGCTTTTAATTCGTCGCCTGCATGACTTAAATAAAACAGGCTGGCTCTGTTTGCTGTTATTGGTGCCTGTGATTCAACTGCTATTTACACTATATGTTCTATTGGCACCAGGTACACCTCATCGCAATGATTATGGTGATATTCGCCCCTCTCGTGCTTGGGAAAAACTACTGGCATGGTTGATGATTTTGGTCACCTTACTGATGATGTCAGGTATCTTCATTTTTGCTTATTATTTTGCCACTCCAGATCTCTGGGAAGCCCCAACACAGATCATTCAAAATAGCACCGAATATTTTTAAGTGACCGCATTTAGCGAATTGATTTGATCATGAGCGGAAGCAAATATTGAATTTCACATGCGTATTGGCAATAAATTCATTATGATTGCTCCCCTCATTTACTCCTCCTTTGCGAAATAGAGAGCTTGCTGTGGCAAACGAACAAACAACATTGACTGAAGTGGCGAAAGATACCGGCGCGCTGATTCATCAAGCAAGCACCAAGACCACTGAAACGGTATTGGCCCATACCGAAAAGTATCACGATGCCTATACCACCATTGATAAAATCATGGACAGCTTTTGGGAGCGCATTCCCTATATCGGGATTGCGATTACTGTTTTCATTATTTTTTGGCTGCTGACCAAGTTGTTTAAACTCTTTATCCGCAAGACTTTAGAAAATCGCAGCTATACCCGCCAAAACCTAGTATTGGTTCTGAATCGCGTGGGTAGTACCTTTATTATCTTCTTTGGCTTCTTGATTGCGTTGGTGATTGCCATTCCGGGCTTTACCCCGAGTCAATTGATTGGTGCTTTGGGGATTGGTTCAGTTGCGATTGGTTTTGCCTTCAAAGATATCTTCCAGAACTTATTGTCAGGAATTCTGATTTTGATCAGCGAACCCTTCCGTATTGGCGATGATATTGTGGTGAATGGTTTAGAAGGCAATGTCGAAGATATTCAGATTCGTGCCACCTTCTTACGCTCACCAGATGGCCGCCGTATTGTGATTCCCAATGCCACGGTCTATACCAGTGCTGTCACCGTCAATAATGCTTATCAACGTCGTCGTTGTGAGTTTGTAGTCGGTATTGGCTATGAAGATGACATGCAAAAAGCCAAGAAGATTATTCTGGATATCTTAGACCGTAATCTGAATGTACTGAGTCAACCAGGCTTCTCGGTCAATGTCACCGCACTGGCAGATTTCTCAATTAATTTAACCGTACGCTGGTGGGTCAATACCACTGAAACCAGCACCTCAGCATCTATCAGCGAAATTCAAGAACTGGTGGTGACGGCTTTTGACGAAAAAGGCATTTCAATTCCTTATCCAGTGCAGGAAGTCAAAGTCTATCGGGGTGATCAATCTGAACAGAGCGATGCTTTAGACAAACAAGCGCCCTAAAATATTCGACACCGCTGTTTCAGTTCGCAAAATTCGGTTGCCTAAGCTCATCGCTTGGCAGCCGTTTTTAATGAGCAGATCGACCTCATAAGGAATAAATCCTCCTTCTGGACCAATGATCACACTACAGCGCTGTTGAATCGCATAAGGCATCGGCTGCTCAGCATAGGGATGCGCCACATAAGCAGGCTGTTCTGCACTGATCAACGTTGGTAAAACATCTTCAACAAAAGGCTTGAAGCGTTTATAGAGCTGAATGTCTGGTGTAATGGTATCGCCCGCTTGTTCCAAGCCCAAAGTTACATAATCATTCAGTTGCTGTAAAAACGGCGTTTGCCAATAGCTTTTATCCACACGATAACTATGAATCAAGCTAATCCGCTCCACCCCCAAAGTCACTGCATCCATGATGATACGGCGCAATACTTTAGGGCGGGGTAAGGCCAAGATCAGATGGACTGGAAGCTTGGCAGGAACGACTTCTGTTTGAATTGGACGAACCGTAATACCATGTTCGCTGATACAAACAACCTCCGTAAGGTAGCGCTGACCTGCACGAACCCCAACTTTCAGGGTATCACCAACATTGAGCTGTAAGTGCTGAGCTAAATGCTGCAATTGTCTGGGCTGGCTAATCTGCCACGCATCCACCGAACTACACTGTTCGGTTTCAAGTAAAACAATATTCATGATAATGCTGTTTGCTGTAAATAGTGATCAAGGCACTGAATGTGCTGCTGTAACGAGCCTTTATTTGCCTGTAACACCTGATCAGCCTGTCGAACCAATTGCTGAGTCTGTGCATTATCCCCTAGGCAGGCTAATAACTGCTGCCCCACCTGTGCTGCATCCTCTCCAATCAAAATGCCTTGTTGCGCCACAAACTCATCCACAATCGTTTGAAAATTGAAATAACGCGGACCAATGACGGTTGGCACATTCAAGACCATCGGTTCTAAAATATTATGCCCGCCACCTGGCTCATTCAATGAACCACCAACAAAACAAGCTTGGCTCAAAGCATACCAGAGCCACATTTCCCCCATACTATCAGCCAGAAATACTTGAGTATCTGCTTGAATGGATTGTTGCAAACTACGCCGTTGGGTTTTTAAATTTAAACCCTGACAAACTTGGTACACCTCATCAAAACGTTCTGGATGACGCGGCACCACAATACACAGCAACGCTGGATTTGAATTTAAATGCAGCTGCAATTGTTTGAGTAAACTTTGTTCTTCGGGTGCATGCGTACTGGCTAAAGTGATGATCTGACGATTCGCCAATTGCCATTCTTGTTTGAGTTGCTGTGCTTGCATGACAAAATGCTCTGGTGCAGCAATATCAAATTTAATATTGCCAACCACCTGACTTTTGACTGGATCAAGACCTAGATCGACATAGCGTTGTTGCGTTGCCACATCTTGGGCCAATAGCCAAGTCAACTGTTGCAGCATCGGTTGAGTTAAACGACGAACCTTGCCATAACCTTTGGCCGATTTTTCGGAAAGGCGTGCATTCAATAAAATACAGGGAATCTGTTGCTGCTGTGCTTCGGCAATTAAATTGGGCCAGATCTCCGTTTCAACCAATGCCAATAGCCGAGGTTGATACAAATTAAAAAAACGTTTTAATAATGCTTTTTGATCGACAGGCAAATACACCGCCTGAAATAAATCGAGA
This sequence comes from Acinetobacter sp. ESBL14, assembly GCF_036668815.1. Lineage (NCBI taxonomy): Bacteria > Pseudomonadati > Pseudomonadota > Gammaproteobacteria > Moraxellales > Moraxellaceae > Acinetobacter > Acinetobacter sp. ESBL14. Next base: position 159,817 of record NZ_JAZEVS010000002.1, on the reverse strand, counting down.
TAAGGGGCTTTTAAAAACAGGGATTTTGCCCGAGCTTGCCCCGTCTTGGTGGTATTGGTCACTAAAACCGGATGACCTAATTTTAAATAATGTTCAATTAAAGGCTGTGCCGCGTTGGTTTCACCAACAGAAACAGCATGAAACCAAATTGCCCCTAAATTTTTAGCAGGCTGAAACGGCCCAAAACGCTCGATACATTCCTGCTGAAACAGCGCATCAGTTTCTGCCCGTTGTTTGATTTTCCAACGGTATAAGGGCTTGATACAAGCCAATAAAACGTTATACCAAAACGGTGTTTGCTGTGCTGCTGTGTTCTGCGCCATCCGAGACCATAGTTGACAATGTGATTGCTGCTCATTATGCGGAATTTAAAACAAAAACTCATGCAATTTTGGTAAATCACATGAGTCATTTTTTAAAGTTTTAAAGCAGATTAAGCTTCTAACTGTTCAAAGGCAGGATAATCAGTATAACCCTCAGCACCATCACCATATAGCGTTTGTGGCTGAAGTGGATTTAAAGGCAAATCGTGTTGTAAACGTTCAAATAAATCAGGGTTCGCGATATATTGTTTACCGAATGAAACTGCATCGGCTTGGCCTGTCGCCAAAATACGTTTCGCAGAATCCGCGGTTAAACCTTCATTGGCAATCCACACCCCTTTAAATTTAGGACGGAGTTGCGGCAATAAGCTATCTGCAGCCTCATACTCGCGTGTGAAAATAAAACCAATATTGCGTTGATTCAATTGCTCAACCACATAACCAAAAGTTGCCAATGGATTTTCATCGCCCATATCATGGGAATCACCACGCGGTGCAAGATGCACACCGACTCGACCAGCACCCCACACCTCGATAAAGGTATCTACAACTTGGAGCAATAAACGCGCACGGTTTTCAATTGCACCGCCATATTCATCATTTCGCTGGTTAGTTGTGCTTTGTAGAAATTGGTCAATCAGATAACCATTGGCTGCGTGCAATTCAACACCATCAAACCCAGCGGCTTTGGCCTGTTCAGCAGCATTTCTATATTGCGCAACGATTTCTTGAATTTCTTCATGCGATAAGGCACGTGGTGTCACAAAAGGACGCTTTGGACGAAGTAAGCTCACTTCACCGGCAGGTTGAATCGCACTCGGTGCCACAGGCGTATCACCATCCAATAAGTCTGGATGTGAAATACGACCGACATGCCACAGCTGAACCACAATTTTTGAACCTTGTGCGTGCACGGCTTCAACAATTTTATGCCATGCCTGTGCTTGTTCTTGCGACCACAAACCTGGTGTATTGGCATAACCCGCTGCTTTTGGGCTAATCACCGTTGCTTCGGTAATAATAAGGCCAGCATTGGCACGTTGTTGATAATATTCCACCATCAAATCGTTTGGAATACGCTGTGCACCACTACGTGCTCTAGTTAAAGGAGCTAAAACCAAGCGGTTTTTAATCGTGAAATCACCTACTTGCAAAGTAGAATTTAGTTCAGCCATGATCGCCTCAACTTACACTTCTTCGATTTAAAGTGCTTGTTTTAAATGTTCGATATATTGCTGAATCAAAGCTTCATTGCGCGTGAAATAAGACCACTGTCCATATTTCTCAACCTTAATCAAACCTGCCTGTTGCAATACAGACAAATGATTCGACATAGTTGATTGTGCAACTTTTCCTAAACGTTCGATGTGCCCTGCACATACACCCCGTTCAAAACTACCACCACATTGCTCAACGGGTAGAAATTGCTCAGGCTCTTTTAGCCATTGCAAAATCTGTCGACGTAATGGATTGGCTAAGGCTTTGCTTATAACATCAATATCCATAGACTCACCACGTTTCTCAAGCGGCAACGCTTTGTTCAGCACCTGAAACCAGTATATCGAAGTTTTTAAATATTAATATCCATTTTTTTCGATATTAATATCATATTTTTTCGATTAACCAGCCGATGCTGAACGAGATTGCCGTTTTAATTGGATTAAAACTTATAAACCTTGTTTCAAACTTGCTTCAATGAACTTATCTAAATCACCATCTAACACCGCTTTGGTATTGGAATTTTCCACACCAGTACGCAAGTCTTTAATGCGTGAGTCATCGAGAACATATGAACGAATTTGACTGCCCCAACCGATATCGGACTTCGAGTCCTCTAAGGCTTGAGCAGCTTCATTACGTTTGCTCATCTCTAATTCATAGAGTTTGGCACGTAATTGCTTCCACGCATGGTCACGGTTAGCATGTTGTGAGCGTTGGTTCTGACAAGCCACTACAATCCCTGTCGGTGCGTGAGTTAAACGTACTGCAGAATCGGTTTTGTTAATGTGCTGACCACCCGCACCCGAAGCACGGTAAGTATCGGTACGAACATCGGATGGATTGATATCAATCTCGATATTGTCATCAATCTCAGGGGAGATAAATACCGCAGAGAATGAAGTATGACGGTTGTTATTACTGTCAAATGGTGACTTACGGACTAAACGATGTACGCCACTTTCAGTACGCAACCAACCATAAGCAAACTCACCATCAACACGGATGGTTGCTGATTTAATTCCAGCCACATCACCGTCTGACACTTCCATCAATTCAGCTTTAAAGCCATGACGTTCGATCCAGCGCAAATACATACGCAATAACATCGATGCCCAATCCTGTGCTTCTGTACCACCTGAACCTGATTGAATTTCAAGGAAGCATGGATTTGGGTCCATTGGATTGCTAAACATACGGCGGAATTCAAGATTACCTAGCGCCTCTTCAGCACTATCCAACTCGGCCTGAACATCCAATAATAAACTTTCATCATCTGCTTCAACCGCAAGGTCAAGCATGGCTTTGGCATCATCTAACTGTTCAGCAAGACGATCAAACACACCAATCGTATTTTCTAAGCTGCCCTTTTCTTTGGCGATGGTTTGAGCACGGTTTTGATCATTCCAAATCGCTGGGTCTTCTAATTCTCTTAAAACTTCTTCTAAACGCTCAACCTTTAGATCGTAGTCAAAGATACCCCCGTAGTGTTTGGCTACGATCAGATAAATCTTTCAATTGAATTAAATACGGATTAATTTCCACGCGTCTGTTCTCACACTATTTTTTCACTTAATCCGTTATTTTAACATAACTGTTTTAGTCGACACAGCCATGTCATTTTTAATACTTTTATTTATTAAAATAAAAATTATAAATAAATTTATTTTATCTTTTAAATATTTCTAAGCCCTGATTTTGCTCGGCCCATTGTGTGAAAATTAGACTAAATATACTAAAACACACAATTCCTCCTAAATTTTAATAAATCAAAACAATGAATTTTTAATGATAAATATCAATAATTTAAAATGTAATTATTACAAGTTAATTACATTTGTACAGTTCGATTACCTTATCAAGATTGACGCTCGTGAAAATTGCTCTAGACTCAAGTTGTAACAAAACATGTATCAGTGTTTAACACTTGGTTTAAATCTTAATGAGGAAACAACCATGAAAAAATTAGCAATTGCATCAGCACTTTTATCTGCAATCGCAGTTACAGGAACTGCTCATGCTTATCAAGCTGAGGTAGGTGGTTCTTATACCTATAAAGACCAAGATCGTTTTGGTGACAGTGATCGTTTCAGCGTAGATGGGAAATATTACTTCAACCCAGTGCAAACACGTAATGCACCGCTTGCTGAAGCAGCTTTCCTTGACCGTGCGAGCAACGTAAAAGCACAGTACGCTTATGAAAAAGATGATGCATTCAAAAACAATCAATATGGTGCAGGTATTGAGTACTTTGTTCCTAACAGCGACTTCTATTTAAGCGGTAATATTGGCCGTGAAGAAATCAAACCAAATTCTAAATATGCAACTGATGAAGACAAATTAAAAATCAACCATTACTCGGCTGAAGTGGGTTACTTACCAGCACCAGGTTTATTGGTTGCTGCGGGTGCAAAAACGGTTGACGTGAAAGACGGCGACCGTGAAACCAGCCCGACGCTTCGTGCCAAATATGTCACTCAAGTTGGTCAAAATGACGTGAACTTAGAAGCTTATACAGCTTTTGGTGACAACAAAGAAGTGAAATTAAAAGGTGATTACTTCATCGACAAAACTTTAAGTGTTGGTGTTGATTATCAAAAACTTAAGTATGACGACACAATCGTTAACTCAAATGAATGGGGTATTTCTGCGAAGAAATTCTTCAATCAACAAGTGAGCTTGGAAGGTCGTGTAGGTTTCGGTAACGATAAATCATATATTGATAATGACTACACTTCATTCGGTCTTCGTGGTGCATACCGCTTCTAAGACCTGAACAGAAGCATATAAGCTAAAAAACGCCCTGAATCATTCAGGGCGTTTTTTATTGCTTCAAATAGTGTTCTTATCCACTTTTAACCCCTACTCTTTCTTTCTTCCCTTATAAGTTTTTCAACTGCTGTCTGCATTTAGCAATTGACGCTTATCTATTTTTGAATACACTACTCAATGTAACAAAATATGTATTATTTTTAATCGGGGGAAATTCTAATGAAAAAATTAAATCTTCTTGCAACACTTGTGAGTGCTTGCTTTGCAGTCAATGCCCATGCTTATCAAACCGAAGTTAACGGTGCATATGAACATATCAATATGGATGACGGTAAAGGTAACAGTGCGGTCATCACGGGTAAATATTATTTTAGCCCTGTGCAAACCCGTAATGCGCCTTTGGCAGAAGCTGCTTTCTTAGATAAAGCATCGAATATCGGTGGTGGTTATGCCTATAGTAAACTCAAAGATGATCAAGATTTTGGTGACTTACAATTCAACATTATCGGATTTCAAGGTGAATTTTATGTTCCTAATTCACAATTCTATCTTTCTGGCGCCTTGCACCGTACCAATATCAAAGCAACAATTAATGGCCTAGGTTCTGATTCTGAAAATGGCGATGGCTATAGTCTTGAAGCGGGTTTCTTGCCCATCAATGGATTACTCCTTGCAGTCGGTGTTGCCGATTTATCTGATAGCCTAAATCCAGTGCAAATTGCTCAATATGGCTTTACCAATACCCTTTCAAATGCTGCAATCGTGTCTGGTGAGAATGACGATACTGCTGTTTCTTTACGCGCGAAGTATGTTTCACAAATTGGGGGTTACTATACCAACTTTGAAGCACTCAGTTATATTGGTGATGAAACAACTTATCGTTTAGGTGCCGATCTTTATCTTGATCCAACCCTCAGTGTTGGTATCTCATTTGCAGATTCTACTGCGGATGATTCAGACAGTGTTTTCAGTCTTCGCGCACAAAAATTCTTTACCCCACAATTTGCTTTAGGTGTCGGTTATACCACAACAGATGGCGCTGACTCTTACGGCCTTAACGGTACTGTCCGCTTCTAATCAATCGCATATTAACAATAAAAAAATCCGCTCATCAGAGCGGATTTTTTTATTGTTTTAAATAGGCAATCTGCAGTTGTAGACTAGTGCTGCCATTAAATATATTGCGCTCCAAGGTATACACTAAATCCACATAACCCAGCATTGGATTAAATTCAAAACGATCCATGGCATTAAATGCAATCGCATCAATGGCATGTGACCCAACCGCCAACTTGAGTTTTAAATGTTGCTCCTTGAGCCAACGATAATCAATGACTTTAAAGCGTCCTTCAAACTGCGGTAAAGGAAACTTTTGTCCCCAAGGTCCAAGCTGCTCAATCCAATCCAAGGTTCCTAAATGCAAATCTGACTCATGTAATTCCCCATCAGTCCATAAAGTCGCTGTAAATAAATCATCATCCATCTCAGCAATAGCGTGGGTGAAAGCAGCTTTGAATGCATCAAAATGTTCTTTCTTCAACGTCAGGCCCGCTGCTGCTGCATGGCCGCCAAAATGACTAACCAAATGCGGATTTTGCTCAGCAACTTGCTCAATGGTATCGCGAATATGAATACCATCGATTGAGCGTGCTGAACCTTTAATATGGATACCATCTTCATCGGGTGCAAATACCAGACTTGGACGATGGAATTGCTCTTTTAAGCGCCCAGCCACAATACCAATCACACCTTGATGCCATTGTTCATCAAACATCACCAGTGCAGCAGGTAAATGCTCTGTTTCTAACTGAATATGTTGCAGTGCACTCAGTGCTTGTTGCTTCATTTCAGTTTCAACTTGACGACGTTCAATATTGAGCTGATTCAATTGCTGCGCAATTGGATAAGCTGTTTGCATATCGGCAGCGAGTAGACACTCAATCCCAATCCGCATACTTTCCATACGACCTGCGGCATTAATACGAGGACCGACGACAAAACCTAAATCCTGTGCGCGCAAGCTCGCAGCATCACGACCCGCGATATCCAATAACGCCAAAATGCCTGCACGACATTGATGTTGCTGAATCCGCTTTAACCCAGCATCAATCAAAATCCGATTGTTATAGTCTAGACTTGCGACATCGGCATAGGTTCCCAAAGCCACTAGATCTAGATACTGGGTGACTTTGCTACTGCTTTTAGCTTGCTGACTGCGGTAACTCGCCAATTTCGCCAGTACATAAAAAGCCACGCCTACCCCCGCCAATGCTTTACTGGGAAAGTCACAATCTAGCTGATTCGGATTAACCACAGCCTCAGCACTCGGTGTCGGCTTAGTGGTTAAGTGGTGATCGGTAATAATCACCTGCATACCCAGTGCCTGTGCCGTTTCCACACCGGCATGGCTGGAAATCCCGTTATCGACTGTGATCAAAAGATCAGGCTGATAACTGTGCTTGGCTAATTCAGCAATTGCCGGCGTGAGTCCATACCCATACTTAAAACGATCAGGCACCAGATACTCAACGCTAGCCCCCATATCTTGCAGGACAAGAACCATTAAAGCAGTACTGGTCGCCCCATCGGCATCGTAATCACCGACAATCACAATCTGTTTTTGCTGATCAATGGCTTGATCAATCAATACAACGGCCTGCTCCAAACCTTTGAGTTCAGGAGAGAGCAAATGTTTGAGTTTCAACTCCAGTTCTTGCTCAGACTGCACACCACGTCTTGCTAAAATTTCGGCAATAAACGCAGGCACGCCCTGAAACTGTTCAGGGCGTGTCAGTAAGGGTCTTTGTTGAATTTGGATCTGGGTCATTTATGGCATCAAGCGTTGTATAGTCCAAAGACCATTTTGTTTTTCATAACTTAAACGGTCATGTAAGCGATTTGGTCGCCCTTGCCAAAACTCATAGTAATCGGCTTCTAAGCGATATCCACCCCAAAATTCAGGCTTATCCAACTCATCTTGAACTTGGCTTTGCAGCGCTTGAAAACGTTGTTGCAATAACTCACGGCTTTCAATCACCCCACTTTGCGGGGTACTGATATGTGCAGCAATCTGACTATCACGTGGACGCTTATGGTAGTAATCCGTCGATTCTTGTTCAGAAATCTTAACAACTTTGCCACCAATACGGATCTGACGCTCTAGACTTGGCCAGTAAAATAGCAGTTCAGCATAAGGGTTTTCTGCCAAGTCCAACCCTTTTTGACTGTCATAATTGGTATAGAAATCATAACCCTCTGCTGTCGCGCCACGTAATAATACGGTACGCACATGCGGACGACCTTGCTGATTTGCTGTCGCCAACGACATGGCATAAGGCTCATGCAAATGTGCTGCAAGGGCATGATTGAACCAATTCAGAAATTGCGCATGCGGTTCAGCACTGATCTGAGCTTCATGTAATTCACCTTGCTCATAGCTCAAACGTAATTCGCTGAGGTCTTTAATGACATCACTCATGATGGCCCTCCCTTAAGCAGCTTGAGCTTGAGCGCGTACTGCATCGGCCAAATGATTGGCCAAAGCCTCAACTTCTTGCTGCTGATCGCCTTCCACCATGACACGAATCACAGGTTCCGTACCTGATTTACGAATCAATAAACGGCCTCGACCTTTTAGTTGCTGTTCCGCTTTCTCAAATTCTGCAACCAAGGCAGGAATCGAATAAGGGTCAATCATGTGTTGCAGGCGAACATTGACCAACACTTGCGGGAATAACACAAAACCGTCCACTAACTCATGTAAGGCTTTGCCTTGTTCAACCATCACCGTTAACACTTGCAGAGCTGCGATAATGGCATCTCCTGTCGTACTCTTATCCAAAGTCAAAATATGGCCTGAAGGCTCACCACCTGTCACCCAATTCTTTTCTTCCAGGGCTTGTAATACATAGCGGTCACCCACTTTGGCACGGACAAAGCCAACCTCAGCTTTTTGCAAAGCCAACTCAAGCGCCATATTACTCATGACCGTACCTACAACGCCCTCTGGCTTATGTTTTGCCTGAGTTGCAAGGACATACAAAATATGGTCACCATCAATCAATTGACCATTTTTATCCACCATCACCACACGGTCAGCATCACCATCGAAGGCGATACCCACATCGGCTTGATGTTCCAATACCGCTTTCTGTAATTGTTCTGGATGAGTTGAACCGCAGTTTTCGTTGATGTTTAAACCGTCTGGCTCGTTAAACAGTGGAATAACTTTAGCACCGAGCTCACGGAACACTGACGGACCTACGCTATAGGCTGCTCCATTGGCACAATCCACTACGATTTTTAAATTACGTAAGTCAAAATGGTACGGGAAAGTTGATTTACAAAATTCGATATAACGACCATTGGCATCCTTAACACGCACACTCTTTCCTAGATTTGCAGTGTCCTCAATCAGTAACTCTTTTTCCAGTTCCTGATTGATTTGGTCTTGTAGAGAGTCTGGTAATTTTTTACCTTCGCTGGAAAAGAACTTAATGCCATTATCAAAATATGGGTTATGCGATGCAGAAATCACAATCCCAGCATGCGCATGTAGCGCGCGGGTAAGGTGCGCAATCGCAGGAGTGGGTAGTGGCCCCAATAAATGCACATATACACCTGCCGCATTCAAGCCTGCTTGTAACGCAGCTTCTAAAATATAGCCCGATAAGCGCGTGTCTTTCCCCAGCACCACAATCGGTTTATTTTTAGGGCTATTTCTTTTTAATACTTTTCCTGCGGCAAAGCCTAATTTTAGTGCGAACTCAGGAGTAATTGGCAGTTGTCCAAATTTACCGCGAATTCCATCAGTACCAAAATAACTCATCTTCTACTCACTTTCTTATCTTTTATATGGTCTGTAACCATATCTTTCTTCATCTACTTCACTTTACACCAAAACAAAAAAAACCGTCAGTGGCCTGACGGTTTTTCAATCAGCAAAATTACCAAAAATCAACCAACTCGATAGTTTGGTGCTTCCTTAGTAATAGTGACGTCATGAACATGTGATTCCGACATACCTGCTGAAGTAATTTTCACAAATTTTGCATTTTGACGAAGATCTTCAATCACCGATGAACCGGTATAACCCATTGATGAGCGTAGACCACCCATCATTTGGTGAACGATATTCCCCATTGGTCCTTTATATGGAACTCGACCTTCGATGCCTTCTGGGACTAACTTTTCAGCACCCGCTTTAGCATCTTGGAAATAACGGTCTGCAGAACCAGATACACCCGCCATTGCACCCAATGAACCCATGCCACGGTATGCTTTGTAGTAACGGCCTTGGAAGAATTCAACTTCGCCTGGTGCTTCTTCAGTTCCAGCAAGAAGTGAACCCACCATAATCGTGCTCGCACCTGCGCCAATCGCTTTCGCCATATCGCCAGAGAAACGAATACCACCATCTGCAATCAAAGGAATTTGATCTTTCAATGCGTTCGCAACGCTATCAATTGCAGAAATCTGTGGCATACCAATACCAGCCACGATACGTGTGGTACAAATCGAACCAGGGCCGATACCGACTTTGACGGCATCTGCGCCTGCATCAAGCAATGCCAATGCTGCATCACCAGTCGCAATGTTGCCACCAATCACTTGCACTTGTGGGTAGTTGGCTTTGACCCAACGTACACGTTCGATTACGCCAGCAGAATGACCATGTGCGGTATCTACCACAATCGCATCAACACCAGCATCGACCAAAGCTTCGACACGGCTTGGTGTTTCAGCACCTGTACCAACCGCAGCACCCACACGTAAACGACCCAAATCATCTTTACAGCTGTTTGGATAGCTTTCAGCTTTACGGAAGTCAGTCACCGTAATCAAGCCTTTCAGCTCATGGTTCTCACCAACAACCAATACTTTTTCAATACGGTGTTTTTGCAATAATGCTTGGATATTTTCTTTAGATTCGCCTTCACGTACAGTCACGAGACGATCTTGACCTGTCATGATATTACTAACAGGCTGTTCAAGATTGGTTTCAAAGCGTGTATCACGACCTGTCACGATTCCAACCACTTTGCCGTCTTTCACAACAGGTACGCCACTAATATTATTGGCCTGAGTGATTGCAATCAATTCACGAACTGTTGTTTCAGGGGTGACCGTAATTGGATCTTTCACCATACCTGCTTCAAATTTTTTCACACGACGGACTTCAGCGGCTTGCGCTGCGATATCCATATTTTTGTGCAAAATACCAATACCACCGTTTTGCGCCATCGCAATTGCCATACGTGACTCAGTCACCGTATCCATTGCAGCAGAAACGAGAGGGATATTAAGTTGAATTCCGCGAGTTAAACGTGTCTTTAGGGAGACATCTTTTGGGAGAACAGTTGAGTAGGCAGGAAGTAATAAGACATCATCGAAGGTTAACGCTTCTTGAACGATGGTCAGCATAACAATCTCACTGGTAATTTCCGTGAGCTATTATAAACAAATTTCGATGTGATTTTCATTTTCTATGATGAAAATAATTTGAATCGACGCTTGAATGACTTTTCACCTAATCGATTTTCGTCTTGAACCTTAAAACCACAGTCCGTATCTTGGCGCTTCAATATGAGAATTTTCAATAACCTACATTGAAAATTATAAAACTGACTAGTGGGATAACGACTTTGCTATTCCACCAGCCATAAAACGTTATATTTCACTGATCATTGCTTAACTCATTTCAGCTGGCAAACTAAAGACATATTCATTCATTAAGTCCACACCACATTCTAAGGTTTCAATCCAATCTAAGAATTGATTGATCATCTCCTTACCAATAAAAGCAGTCCCATGTTGCGGTACAATCATTTCCAAATCCATTTGCCGCACCATATTCACCCATAAACGAATCACTTTATTGGAACACATATAGCGTTGATGAAAGCCTTTCATCTTTTTAATATGGGCGTCAAAATCAGTAATCGGCAGACTGGCATCCTCAACAATGGAAGCCCCCATATCGCCTGAAAACAGAATTTTGGCAGTTGGATCATAAAACTGAAAATTCCCCACCGAATGCAGAAAATGCGCAGGGACAGCCACAATCGCAGACTCGCCCAAAGGAATAATTTGCCCTGTATCTGACAGTTCGATCAGACGCTCTTCCCAATTCCCTTTCATGCGATCACTCATAAAGGCTGAATTTAAATGAGGTAAAAAGCGCGCCCATAGTTTAGAGGCTACCACTTTGGCATCGGTATACACCAACCAACGCGGCATTGAGGTAATAATGTCAGGGTCTTGATGTGAAGCCATCACATAGTCCAAATTCTTTAATTTGGTATAGCGGTTGAGCTCCATGGTTAAAGGCACATAAGTAAGGTCGCCACCTGGATCTAGAACCGCTGCACGTTCATGATCAATAATTAAAAATTGATTGGCCTGAATGCCCTCACCTTTCACCAAACTGGTAAAACTAATACATTTATGTGTACCGTTATCAAATAATATTTGCGATGTTGTCCGCTCAAAACTCATAACTACCCCAGAAAAATTCTTTAAATATGAAATATTTTTAATTCCATAATAAAATAATGGGATTTAGTTCATGTTTCAATCAGATATTGGATTTTTATCCTAATTTATCAGAAAAAACCCATCTCTATTGGATGGGTCTGGATGATCTTAAATTCAAACCATTTATAAGAAATAATGCTGCACTAGAGTTGAAACACCGACAATCAAGAAAATCGCAGCGCCAATTTTGTGAATCAATGAAATCGGTAATTTATCTGCCAACTTATTACCAATAAATACTGCAGGCGCATTGGCAAGCATCATCCCAAATGTGGTACCCAGCATCACCCAGAACACGCTGTCGAAGCGCGCTGCTAAAGCCACTGTTGCAATCTGGGTTTTATCGCCAATTTCAGCCAAGAAAAACAGGATGAAGGTTGCACCAAATACCCCAAACTTCTGCCATTTATTGATATTTTCAGTTTCATCACCTAGTTCATCTGGTATCAGCATCCAGATTGCCATGCCAATAAAACCAAGTGCCAGAATCCATAATAAAATTTCAGGACTGAGTACAGTGGTAATCCATTGTCCCAATACAGCAGAAATACCATGGTTAATTGTGGTGGCCAGTAAGATGGCTATTAAAATCGGAATCGGTTTACGGAATCGTGCAGCCAGTAACAGGGCAAGCAATTGCGTTTTATCACCCATTTCAGCAAGGGCAACAATTGAAGTGGAGATGAGGAATTCATACATAGTGAATGCTCTGGCTAGCAAAATATACCGATGACCTACCGCTCCTGCTAGCCAAAATCAAATAGATTGATGCAGAGTGGTAAATCAAAGGTCTTGCCAACAAAAGCACAGCTGAGAAGCTGTTCTTGGTTCTTTGCTATGATGACCATGTTCGGTTGAACAATTATGTTGATCATCACCTCTTTACTTTGCGTAAAGAGCGGCTACTCCCCAATGAAGTGAATCCATTCTAGCAAACAATAAAATGCTTTTGAATGGTTATGCCCAAAATTTTTGGTAACTCCACAGCAACACCCGTAAAAGACCAAGCAAAAAAGCCAAATAGGCACTTAGCCCCAAAAAACCAAAGCTGCCCCAACCACTCGCTCCGCCCACATCTTGTGCTTGAAACTCCATTGCCATCACAACGGTCGCAAGCAACACTTCAAGCCCCATGACCACATACATCACCCAATCCCATGGAAAATGTAAGAAGCTGACCCACAAGCCCATCGCTACAAAAACAATCAGCAACAAAGGCAGCATCACCCGATAAATCACCAACATCCCCGCTCCCTCTAGCAATGAAAATGTATTCTCAGCTCAACATAACATACATCTATTCATATTTTGTTCAGCCTAAAAACAGAAAACCCCGCTTCTGCGAGGTTTTCCAAGTTCAAAACAATTAGAGCAATAAGCTACGGATGTCTTTTAACAATTTTGTCAGCTTATTGGTAAAACGTGCTGCGTCAGCACCATTAATCACACGGTGGTCATAAGACAATGACAACGGCAACATTAAGCGCGGATCAAAGTCTTTACCATTCCACACAGGTTGCATCGTGGCAGGTGAGATACCTAAAATCGCCACTTGTGGCCAATTGACTAACGGCGTAAATGCAGTACCACCAATACTACCCAAACTAGTAATGGTGAAGTTGGCACCTTGTAGATCTTTCGGTGACAATTTACGATCACGGGCTTTTTGACTGAGTTCCGCCAATTCAGCTGCAATTTGCTTAATTGATTTCTGGTCCGGATTACGCAGTACTGGAACTGTTAAACCATCTGGTGTTGCAACCGCAATCCCCATATGAATTTCGTTACGCAACAAGACTGACTTCTGATCATCAGCCAAATGGCCAGCAAAGTACGGCTCTTCTTTCAGCAAATGCGCAACCGCCTTGGCAATAAAGGCCAAGATGGTTAAGCTGAGACCCTGCTTTTTAAAGCCATCTTTCAGTTCGCCACGCCATGCTTCGAGTTCAGTAATATCCGCCAAGTCAAACTGCGTCACTTGAGGAATGAAATTGTTCAATGACAATTGCGGTACAGACACTTGCTGTAAACGCGTCATCGCTTTCACTTCACCGCCACCAAATGCATTAAAGTCTGGCAACTTCGGTAAGCCTGAAGCCACTGGAGCAGCTTGAGAGGTCGATGCAGCCTGTGGTGCAGTCAAACGCGTTTTCACATAGGCAAAAACATCGTCCTTCATCACGCGACCATGCTCACCAGAGGCTTTGACCTGTCCAAGAACCACACCTAACTCGCGTGCCAGTTTACGTACCGCTGGCCCAGCATAGACTTTGGCATTATCTGCTTCTTGCTGTTTGGTCAGCTTCTCAGCTTGCGCTGGGACACTTGGTGCTGCTGTCGTTGCCGCCTGTGGTTTTGCTGGTTCAGCTTGAGTAGCAGGCGTAGTGGCTGGTTGAGCTTTTGGCACTGTTGCTGGTACAGCAGCCTGACCACTCACCTCAATCGTTGCCAAAGCCACGCCTTGACGCACTTCTTGATTGGCAGAGACATGAATTGCTTTCACAATCCCTGCAACTGAGCTTGGCACTTCAACCGAAGCCTTATCTGACTCAACCACGCATAAGCTTTGTTGGGCTTCGACGCGATCACCAACATTGACCAGAATTTCTGAAACAAGTGCTTTTTCTACACCCAGATCAGGCACTTCAATTTCAACATTACCTGTTGAGGTATTCGTTGCAGCTGGTGCTTCTGTTGTTGCGACTGGCGCTTCTGTTTGAGCAGGTGCTGCTTGCGATTCTGGTGCAGCAGCCGAACTTGCGGTCTTGACCTGAATCAAAACCACGCCTTCCTTAATGCTATCGCCTTCTTTGATTTGGATGGCTTCAACAACACCAGCAACAGAGCTTGGGACTTCTACCGTCGCTTTGTCTGATTCAACCACGACAATACTTTGTTCTGGCTCAATCTGATCACCGACTTTGACCAACACTTCTGCAACCAGCGCTTTTTCCACACCAATATCTGGAACTTTTACATCCACAACCTGGCTTGCTGTCGCTACTGGAGCGGCAGCGGGTTGTGCTTTTGTTTCAGCTGCGACAGGTTTCGCTTCTGCTTTTGGCGCTTCTGCTTTCGGTGCTTCGTTCGCAGGTGCTTCAGCAGCAGACTCAGACTCTAATTCAATCAATGCGACGCCTTCAGTGACTTCATCGCCCTGTTGAACCAGAATACTTTTTACGATACCTGCTGCAGTGCTTGGTACTTCGACCGTTGCCTTATCTGACTCTAAAACCAAAAGGCTATCGTCTACTGCAACATGGTCGCCTACTTTGACCAAGATTTCTGCAACCAGTGCTTTATCTACGCCAATATCAGGTGCTTGGATTTGCATGATTATTTCCCCTCACCTGTTTGCGTTTCATGGTATTCAGCAACTGCCTGAACTTCTGGGTGCGCTTGTGGCGCCCATGCTACTGGACGGTCAGTATCTAACTCAAAATTAGAAATCGCATCTTTCACTAAACGTGCATCCACTTCGCCTTCATCTGCTAATTTTTTCAACGTCGCAACCACGATATGCGCAGCATCAACACCAAAGAAACTACGCAAGTTGGCACGTGTATCTGAACGACCGTAACCATCAGTACCTAAGGCAACAAATGGACGACCATCTGGGAGATATGCACGGATTTGTTCGCTATACGCACGCATATGATCTGTCGCAGAAACAACGATACCTTCTGTACCACGTAACTGTTTAGATACCCAAGATTCTTTCACTTCTTCAGTCAGTGGGTGTAGGCGGTTGTATTCTTCACATGCCATGCCATCACGCGACAACTCATTGAAGCTGGTTACACTCCAAACGTTTGAATGGATTTGGTATTCATCACGTAAGATTTTCGCAGCTTTGATCACTTCGCGAAGAATGACACCTGAACCCAATAATTGCACAGTGGCTTTTTCGTCTTTTTCGAACAAGTACATACCACGTTTAATGCCTTCCTCAGCCCCTTCTGGCATTGCAGGATGCTCGTAGTTTTCGTTCATTACGGTTAAGTAATAGAACACTCGCTCTTGGTTCACATACATACGTTGTAAACCGTCATGTACGATCACTGCCAATTCATAACCAAAACATGGATCATAAGATACACAGTTTGGAATGGTGTTCGCCAAGATATGTGAATGACCATCTTGGTGCTGTAAACCTTCACCATTCAATGTGGTACGACCAGCAGTTGCACCGAGCAAGAAACCTTGTGCCTGTGCATCACCAGCAGCCCATGCAATGTCACCAATACGTTGGAAACCAAACATTGAGTAGTACATGTACATTGGAATCATCGGCAAGTTATTGGTTGAATAACTGGTTGCCAATGCAGCCCATGCACTCATCGCCCCCGCTTCGTTAATGCCTTCTTGCAACATGTGACCATCACTTGCTTCACGGTAATGCATTAACTGTTCTTGGTCTTCTGGGGTATATTTTTGACCGTGAGCGGCATAAATACCCAGCTGACGGAACATCCCTTCTAAACCAAAGGTACGTGCTTCGTCTGGAACGATTGGAACAACGCGGTCTTTAATGGCTTTTTCTTTCAGTAAAGCAGCAATTAAACGCACCATCAGCATCGTGGTCGATTGTTCTTTACCACCTGAACCATTTAATACCGCATCAAATACAGAGAGTTCAGGAATCGCTAAAGTTTCACTCTCACGACGACGTGCAGGTAGGTAACCCCCTAATGCTTCACGACGCGCCTTCATATACTTCATTTCTGGAGAGTTTTCACTTGGACGATAGAATGGCAACTCTTCTAACTTATCATCTGTAAATGGCAGATTAAAACGGTCACGTACATACTTCAAAGAGTCGATCTGCATTTTTTTGATTTGGTGGGTTTTGTTCACCGCTTCAATTTCTTCAGATAAACCGTAACCTTTAACTGTTTTCGCAAGAATAACGGTAGGTTGACCTTTGGCTTTCATTGCTTCTGCATAGGCAGCAAAAACTTTGTACGGGTCATGACCACCACGGTTAAGATTATCAATGTCTTCATCGCTCAAATCTTTGACCAGTTCCGCAGCTTCAGGGTACTTGCCAAAGAATTTCTCACGGGTATATGCACCACCTTTCACTTGATAGCGTTGGTACTCACCATCAACTGTTTCTTCCATGACCGCTTTTAAAGCGCCAGAAGCGTCTTGTGCAAGCAATGGGTCCCAATGACGACCCCAAACCACCTTAATCACACGCCAGCCTGCACCGCGGAACAATGATTCAAGCTCTTGGATGATCTTACCATTACCACGTACTGGGCCATCCAGACGCTGTAAGTTACAGTTCACCACCCAAACCAAGTTATCTAATTTTTCACGACCTGCCAGTGAAATTGCACCCGTACTTTCAGGCTCATCCATCTCACCATCGCCTAGATATGCCCAGACTTTACGATCTTCTTCTTTGATCAAGCCACGATTCATCAAATACTTCTGAATGTGCGCTTGGTAAATCGACATAATCGGGCCTAAACCCATTGATACAGTCGGGAACTGCCAGTAATCAGGCATTAAATAGGGATGCGGATAACTTGGAAGACCATTTCCACCCACTTCACGGCGGAAATTATTCAATTGATCTTCAGTTAAACGACCTTCAAGGAATGAGCGCGCATAGATACCAGGCGCACAATGTCCTTGGTAATAAATCATATCACCGCCAAAGTTATCTGAGGCAGCACGGAAGAAATGGTTAAAACCAACATCATAAAGCGTTGCAGACGATGCAAAACTTGCAAGGTGACCACCCAAATCATCACCGGTTTTATTGGCACGCAACACCATTGCCAATGCATTCCAGCGAATCAAGGCACGGATACGACGTTCCATATCCTGATCACCAGGCATCGCTGGTTGTTCTTCAACTGAAATGGTATTGAGGTAAGGGGTATTTAGGCGTTGGATTGGAACATGTTTTGCAATAGCCCGTTGATAAAGTTTTTCTAGTAAGAAAGCAGCACGCTCCGTGCCCATATGTTGTAATACTGAATCAAATGCTTCTTGCCATTCCTGGGTTTCTTGCGCGTCAGAGTCGCCATAAAACGCCATACAATTCACCTTTTCCCTTAAGTTATTTGTCAACCCTATTTTTATCATGTTTTGCGGTGATAGAGGTATTGCCCTAAATGAATGCAAAACGCCTTATTATTTTCTGACAAAATAGTCATTGACCGAAATGAAACAAAAAACATAAAAAATCGCCAATAAAGGCGATTTTTTTGGATATTTATATACAACTGTTAACAAATTACATTAAGGCAACATTGCTAAATAAGTTGATGGATTTTTCCGTTGACCATCTTTCACAACTTCAAAATGTAAATGTGGTCCAGTACAACGACCTGTACAACCGACATTGGCAATATGCTCGCCCGCCCCAACACGGTCACCCGCATTGACCATTAAACGCGATGCATGTGCATAACGGGTGATATAACCATTGCCATGATCAATTTCAACATACTGACCATAACCTGTACCCCAACCTGACTTAGTCACCACACCAGGGCCTGTCGCATAAATTGGCGTACCTGATGGTGCAGCAAGATCAACACCTGAATGGTGACGGGTTGAACCGAGTAAAGTACGAGTTCCCCAAGATGAGCTAACTCGACCTTCTTGTAATGGGTGGCTGACCAACCAAGAATAACCTGTATTTGCAGAGAACGAAGAAGGTGCATTGTCTTGAGATGAAATCGCTGAACGACCATATTTCTTCTCGATCGTTGCATTGTTCAATTCAATGGTTTTTTCACGTAATTTAACTGACACATTCGATACGGCTGGCAGATCCATATCAGCAGAATGAGTATAAGAACCTTGAGCTAAGGTTTTTGATAATTGCTCTAAACGGTCATCACCTGTGGCTTGACCAATGTTCTGATAATCTGCAAAAGCAACCGAAGCAGCTGAAGCAGCCAATGAAAATGCGAGTAAAATACGACGCGTATGATGCATAAAAAACCTCTTGAAACCGTCCTTCAAACGTTCCTTTATCATCTGTTCCTTGATAACAGTTGGAGCAAACGCTTAAGATGGACACATTACCTCCGAGGAAGTTCTATGTCTGAGCCTAACAACGTTTTCCAACAGAAAGGACAACACATAAAAACTGGAAACTTAACGTTTCTGACGACGCAAGTCACACAATGGAAACAACTTACGAAAATTATTCAACCCTTACTGCCCCAACCAGAGCAATGGCAGGTTGTTTGTTATCAACATGGCGTTTTGATCATCACTGGTGAAAATCAAGCAATGATTAGTCAACTCAGCTATTTACAAAGCCACTATGTTGCGCAGTTAGCTCAGCTCGAAGGACTCAAGGAATTACGAAAAATTCAAGTTCGGTTAAGAAACAAAACAGTTGTCTCTCGTGAACCCTCTCCCCCAACAAAAACACTAACATCAGAGACCCAAGAGCAATTGCGCAGCGCCGCTGAATATGTGAGCGACCCTAAGCTTAGCCAAGCTTTACTACGTTTGGCAAGCAATAAAAAGTAAACTGCATAGATTAAGTGTTGGAATACACTCTAATTTTGTGTGATGAAAATCTCAGATTCAATTGTTATAATATAACATAGGCAATAAAAGACAATGACTTATGTCACACTCACATAAGGAATTGGACAATCACTCTCGTTATTAAATGTTACAATTTCATAGCTGCTTGGATCGTTTTGAACATTGCGTAATAGCTGGTTGTTCAACGCATGCCCTGATTTGTACCCATCAAACTTGGCAATAATCTGATGTCCAAGTAAATATAAGTCACCGACGGCATCTAAAATTTTATGTCGTACAAACTCATCAGCAAAGCGCAAGCCTTCCTCATTGACCACACCGGTATCATCCACGCCAATTGCATTTTCAAGACTCGCACCCAACGCCAGATTATTGGCTTTTAAATAGTCTAAATCTTTCATGAAGCCAAATGTTCGTGCTTCACTGACTTCATAGACAAAGGTTTCTGTTGAAAAATCGATCGTCGCTGATTGGTATTCTTTGGCAAAGGCAGGATGATCAAAGTCGATGGTAAAGTTCAGTTGGAAGCCTGAATGCGGTGAAAAAATGGCTTTTTTGTCGTCGATTAAAGCCTCTACAGGCTTTAAAATGCGAATGAACTTCTTTGGCGCATCTTGCTCCGCCAGTTCACCTTGCATCAATAAATAAATAAACGGTCCCGCGCTACCATCCATAATCGGTACTTCGGATGCAGACACTTCTACAATCAGGTTATCAATCCCCAAGCCAGCAATCGCACTCATCACATGTTCAATGGTTCCGACTTTAATGTCGTCACGCACCAGATTCGAACACATAAAAGCTTCTTGGATTAACAGCGCATTGGCCGTAATATCCACTGGAGGATTTAAGTCGATACGGCGAAAGACAATACCCCCATCAATATGATGCGGAACAAAATTAATCAGCACCTTTTGACCACTGTGCAGACCAATACCGCTCGCTTTCACCACACGCTTGAGAGTACGTTGTTTCAACATGCCATACCAACTTCATTTGCAAAAACCGATATAACTTAGCATATTTTGCCATTTTAAAAAAATAAAAAAGGGGGCAATTAATTGCCCCCTTTCTCTAAATATATGATTTTATTATTTACGCTGTTGATTTTTCAGATAGTCTTGAATGCTCATTGGCGATGATCGTGGCGTAGAACTTGCCGCAGCGCTCACTGGCGCATCGGTATTTGTACGTTTGCTGATCGCAGGAACATCATCCTCATCAACCGACTGCTGTACAGCTTGAGAAGCTGGTGCATGTGAAGTCACCGCACGACGCTTCTGATCAACTTCACTCGCATTACGGGTTAAACCTGTTGCAATGACCGTAACGCGTAATTCATCACGTGCATCCGGATCAAATACTGTGCCGTAGAAGATTTCACCTTCATCCAAATCAACGATTTGATTGACCACATCAGTAATGATTTCAGTTTCACGTAGAGTAATATCATCTCCACCCGTGATGTTAATCAACACACCTTTGGCATTGATAATATTCACATTATCAAGCAATGGGCTACGAATTGCCTGCTCAGCTGCTTGACGAGCACGGTCTTCACCACGACCTAAACCAGCACCCATCATGGCATAACCACGGGTACTCATCGCTGTTTTCAAGTCCGCAAAGTCAAGGTTAATATGACCACGATTCACCACAAGATCAAAGATACTGCGTACCGCATTCAGCAACACATCATCTGCCTTTTTATAGGCATCTTTCATTGAAATATCGCCATATACGCTGAGTAAGCGTTGGTTTGGAATGATGATCAATGAATCCACATGTGCTTCTAAAGCATCAATGCCTTTTTCAGCAGACTTTTGACGACGACGGCCTTCAAAGTTGAATGGCGTAGTCACCACACCTACAGTCAAGATGCCCATTTCTTTGGCAACTTCGGCAACCACTGGCGCAGCACCGGTACCTGTACCACCGCCCATACCGGCAGTGACAAACACCATGTCAGTCCCTTCAAGATGCTGACGAATCACTTCACGACTTTCTTCTGCCGCAATTTGACCCACCTCAGGATTCGCACCAGCACCTAAACCACGTGTACTTTGTTCACCCAATTGAATTTTGAACGGGGCATTCATGCTATCCAAGGCTTGTTTGTCGGTATTTGCACAAACGAACTTTACACCTTGAATGTCAGATTGCGCCATATGCTGCACGGCATTACCACCGCCACCACCAACGCCAAATACTGTGAAACGGGCTTGACCGTTGCCATTGTCTAGTTCATCTTCTATAAATTCAAATGAGGCCATGACCTTTAGATTTCCTAATATTAATGGCAGTTACTTCAGCCCGTTACTGCCCTGATTTTTAAACAACTGATGTTTAGGATGCTGTTCAATAATCGCTAGCTTGTCAAGTACAGTGGCGGATTTAGAACAACTTCCTAACAAATTTTCCCAAAAATAACTACAACTTAAAAGATGGCCTTTAATTTGCTATTTAATGCATTCCAACCATTGGCAACGCGATCAACAAAACTACGATCACTTGCCTCTTCTGGTTCTTCCACCGTATCTTGCAAATCACTTTGGCTAAACATCAACAAACCCGCTGCGGTTGCGTACATAGAACGACGCAAGGCTGCTAAGTGCTGATCATCCGCATAGACCTGTAACGGCGGATTGCCCAAGTGCGCAGAGACACCCAACATACGACGTGCCAGATTCACCATGCCTTCAATTTGACAGGCATCCCCAGTGAGTACCACGCCATGATAGAGACCATGAATTGCACCACTATGCTCTAACTCTTCACGAATGAGGCTAAAGATTTCTTCATAACGTGCAATGATGATTTCTGCAAGCTCAATACGACTGATGGTTTGTGTACCATCAATGCCTTGTACTTGAATCATGTGATCAGGTTTGACCACGCTCATATCCACGCAGCCATGCAAAATCTTGATGCGTTCCGCTTCTTCCGTGGTGGTCTGCAAAACAGCAGCAATATCACGGGTGACATTCTCACCACCACGTGGCAAGGTCCGTGCAAGTGCCAAACGACCATCCAGATACACCGCAATATTGGTAATACCCGCACCAATATCCACCAAGCAAACACCATATTCTTTTTCGTCTTTGAGCAGACTGGCTTCAGCGGTTGCCAAGCAAGACACCACCATTTTCTCCACCCCGATATTGGCCCCTTTCATGGCACGATCAAGGTTTTGCATGGTGCTGATCGGCATCATCATCAACTGATAATGCCCGGTCATGCTATGCGCCGACATATTGACTGGGTTTTGTACCCATTCCGCCGAATCACCCAGCTCAAAGCCCAATGGCACTGCGCTAGCAAGATAATAATCTGGCGACACATGACTGGCTTTGGCCAATTCTAATGCGCGTACCACTTCATTTGTCGTAATAATATGATCGTGGTTGGCAACTGGCGTACGGCCTGAGGCATAAAAACTTTGTAATTCAGTACTTGGAATCGATACCCATGCACTATGAATACGGCATTCAGCCATATCCTCTGCTTCGGATACCGCATTTTTAATCGCCGCAATCACCTTGTCTAAGCTAACAATCTTGCCTTTAACCATACCTCGGTTGCGAGCAGTTGCCATGCCAATGACCTGGATCTTATCCGGCGCATGGATCTTACCAATCAAAACTGTGACTTTATGAGTCCCAATATCAATCGCAACAACTGAGGGAACAGCTTCACTCATTACTTCAATACCATATCTTTAGTGTTGTTTAGGACCACTGCCCTTTATTTTAAGCCACGTATTATGGCTTTGCCTGAATTGCCCCTGCAAGGCTTGTGTCATCAATCGTTACAACTAACTGACCGTTGACAATCTTTGGCGGAGCTGCGTTTTTCCACTGAATAGCCAAGCCATTCCGATAACGCAGATCAATTGCCGTGATTTTTGACCATACAGGTTTTAAATCCGTTTGTGCCAAATGGCTTAAACGCTGAAGCTTATTCATGGTCTGATCCTGATCTACAATAATCCGTAGGCCTGAATCAAACTGCATGAACCACGTCATACGCTCGGTTAAATACAATTCTTTTAATCTCAAATTCGCTGGATGAAACAGTTGATTAATTTCATTATAGCGACGCATCATCATTTTGGATTGGCTGGCTGGCCCATGCAGTAGCGGCAAGTTTGGATGTGCTGTTGGCACTGCCTCGCTAAATACATCACCATTGTCACTGAGCAAACGCCCTGTTCCCCAACGTGCAATCGCATGACGCGGCATCACCCGCACCCGAATTGCATTTGGCCAAGCCCGTGACACCACCACACGATCAACCCATGACACTTTTAATGCTTGATCGCGAATTTGCTCTAAATCTGAAGTGAAGTAGTTATCTTTAATAATCGGATTCAGATATTGAACTAACTGCTGGTTCTCAACATCAGAATTGGTCCCGACCACCTGCAACTGCGCCACTCGAGCATCTGTCATGACTTTATATAAAGCAAACAAACCCAGTGCCAACACCGCAAATGCAATCACCAGCAATATCCAACCACCCGCATTCACCATCTTTTGTCGAGGCGAAGGCGGTTTCTCGTGAATCGAGCTAATGGCTGGCCGTGTTTTACGGCGCATCGAAGCAGGTAGTTGAGCCATAAATCGTTAAGCCGACTTTGTTAAGGTTTGCTCTAAAATCGCAACGCAGAGCTGATCAAAGTTATAGCCCACTGCTTGCGCCGCTTTTGGCACCAACGAGTGGCTGGTCATACCTGGCACTGTATTTACCTCTAATAACCAGAAGTTACCCTGTTCATCCTGCATCGCATCAATACGACCCCAGCCTTCTGCACCGACCGCTTGGAAAGCGCGTAAGCAAAGCGCCTGTAAGCTTTTTTCTTCTGCTTCACTCAGACCGCAAGGAATGCCATATTCCACATCATTACGTTGATATTTGGCTTCATAGTCGTAGAACGCCACATCTGCGGGTGGCTGTAAACGAATCACCGGTAATGGCTGACCATTCAGGAATGAAATGGTGAATTCACGACCCGTGATCCACTTTTCTGCCATCACCACAGCATCGTGCTGAGTGGCTTTTTCAATCGCAGCAGCAAAATCTTCAGCTTTTTCAACTTTACTCATGCCAACGCTCGAACCCTCATGCACTGGCTTGATAATCACAGGTAAGCCCAATTCTGCAATCACAGGCTCAAGATCCGTGTCTTTGGTAATGATACGGTAGGGTGCAGTTGGCAGATCACTGCCCTGCCAGATTTGCTTGGTTTTGACTTTATCCATGCCAATCGCAGAACCTTGTACACCCGTACCCGTATATGGCAGGTTTAACCATTCCAATACGCCTTGGATCTGACCGTCTTCACCGCCACGACCATGTAATACGATAAAAGCACGATCATAACCCACCAGTTCAGTCACGCTTCGATCTTGTGGGTCAAATGCTTCTGCCTGTACGCCCGAACGCAATAACGCCTCTAGAACAGCTTGACCGCTGTCCAATGACACAGCGCGCTCAGCCGACTTCCCACCAAACAACACAGCAACTTTGCCGAATTTTGCAGCATTTGACACGTTTATATCCTTAAAACTTTTAATATTCACAAAACAAAATTATTTGGCATACAAGCGATGCTGAGCCAATTCTACCGAAATTGCACCGACGTTACCCGCGCCTTGTGTTAATAACAGGTCATTTGCTTGTAACACTTTTTGTAAAACGTTCGGTAAATTGCCATCCACTGGATCAACCAAGATCGGTTCAACTTCGCCACGTAACCGAATACTGCGTGCTAAAGCACGACTATCAGCACCCACAATCGGCTTTTCACCCGCTGGATAGACTTCCAGTAATAACAATTGATCGACTTGTGATAACACATCGACAAAGTCATCAAAACAATCACGGGTACGGCTAAAACGGTGTGGTTGGAACAACATCACCAAACGACGGTCTGGATGGCTGGCACGCGCGGCTTTAATGGTCGCTTCAACTTCTTTCGGATGGTGACCATAGTCATCCACTAACTTCACCAAGCCTTCGCCCACTTCATATTCACCTTGAACTTGGAAGCGACGACCGACACCACTAAAGCCTTCTAAAGCACGACAAATCGCACCATCAGAAACACCTTCATCGGTTGCCACACCAATCGCAGCCAACGCATTCAAGACATTATGCAAGCCCGGTTGATTGATGGTGACACGCAATGGCTCACGGTCTTTACGCAATACGGTAAAGTGCGACTGCATGCCTTCTTGTTCAACATCAACCGCACGAATATCGTTGTCTTCATCAAAACCATAGGTCAAGACTGGGCGGCCCACACGCGGTAAAATTTCACGAATATTGGCGTCATCACCACAGACCACAGCCAAGCCGTAGAATGGCAGGTTATGTAGGAACTGAATAAAGGTATCTTTTAACTTATCAAAGCTGCCTTCATAGGTGTCCATATGATCTGCATCAATATTGGTCACGATCGCAGCCATCGGTTGCAAATACAAGAAAGAGGCATCTGACTCATCTGCTTCCGCCACGATGAAACGACTTTCACCGAGCGCTGCATTCACACCTGTACTATTCAGCAAACCGCCAATTACATAGGTCGGATCAAGGTTTTCTTCAGCCAACATGGTGGTCAACAAACTGGTGGTGGTGGTTTTACCATGCGTACCCGCAACCGCAATCCCGTGGCGGTAACGCATCAATTCACCCAACATTTCCGCACGGCGTACAATCGGAGTCCGCTGTTCAATCGCTGCTTTAATCTCTGGATTTTCAGGATCAATCGCAGTCGACACCACCAATACATTGGCATTTTTAATATTGTCAGCCGAGTGACCAATAAATACTTTAATGCCATTGGCTTCAAGTTGAGCTGTGGTTTTCGACGCTTTAATGTCTGAGCCTGAAATCTTATAACCTTGGTTACTCAATACTTCGGCAATACCGCACATCCCCGCACCACCAATACCAACAAAGTGGATATTTTTAATACGGCGCATTTCTGGCACTTTAATCAGCTTTTTGGCTTGGCTTGGATTTGTAGGAGACATAGATAAACTCGAATTACAATTTTTTAATTAGATCAACCACATGCTGTGTTGCATTCGGTTGTGCTTGTTGACGTGCTTTAACTGCCATTTCAGACAGGAGTTGGCGATTTAATAAGGTTGCTAACAACTCATCCAAAACAGCAGGTGTCATGTCTGCTTGCTGGCAAATCTTGGCAGCACCCGCATTGGCCAAGAATTTCGCATTTGCAGTTTGGTGGTCATCCACCGCAATCGGTAACGGCACAAAGATTGCAGCCAAACCTGCAGTTGCCACTTCGGTTACCGTTAAAGCACCGGCACGACAAATAATCAAATCAGCTTCACTATAAGCCTTGGCCATATCCTGAATAAAAGGTTCAACCTGAATATTCAAACTGGCAGGGGCATCTTGATACAGTGCACGCGTGGCATCTTGCTTGTTTTGACCACATTGATGAAATACCTGCAGCGGCACAGTGACCTTTTTCAAGGCCTCAGGCAAACGCTCATTCAGCGCTTGCGCACCGAGCGAACCACCCACAATCAAAACATTCAATGGCAGTTGTTCTTGTTCGCGGGTTTGATAGCGCCAAGAAGGATTTAAAATCGCAGTGATTTCCGCACGCACAGGATTACCTGTGGTCACGACTTTATCACTGTTTGCAAATGTATTTGGAAAAGCCTGACACACGGTCTTGGCAATACGTGCCAATTGAGTGTTGGTAAAACCTGCAATCGCATTTTGCTCATGGATCAATACAGGAATACCGAGTAAACGTGCAGCCAAGCCGCCTGGGCCTGCCACATAACCACCGAAACCAGCGACTGCATCAATCTTGAGCTGTTTCATATAGCGCATAGCGCTTAAAGTCGCTTTTAAAATTTTAAACGGTGCACTGAGTTTACGGACCAAACCATTGCCGCGCACACCTTGAATATCAATTTGATAAATCGGAATATTTTGATCTTTCAACAACCGATTTTCCATTCCTGTCGGGGTCGCCAACCATGAGACCTGACAGCCTTCTTGTTGCAGTTGTCTAGCAACAGCAAGTGCAGGAAAAACGTGTCCACCTGTACCAGCGGCCATCATCATGACATGTTTAGGTTTGTTTTCTGGGGAATTGGTCACAGTCTAATTCTTCAACTCAAAAAAGAAGGTTATCGTCTATTGTTTTCGGCAGTTATTTTAATCCTAAAGCTTCATTCACGAAAAGCGAATTTCACCTGTTTACAACAGAAAGCTGGGCTTTTTTCGATTCTTTGTTAAAAACAAGGTTCTGCCGATATACAAAAGCCCGTTTGCCTGCCAATTATGCTGACATTCAAACGGGCAATTCGGTCAAAAAACAACTTTTTAGTTTTGACGACCAGCTTCTAAAACATCAAAAAGATCATCGGCAATTGACGTCCCAAACTGTGCATCAATCTCACGGATACAGGTTGGACTAGTGACGTTAATTTCAGTCACATAGTTGCCAATCACATCCAAACCAACAAAGACCAGCCCTTTTTCACGTAGGAATGGACCGACTTTTGCCGCAATCAATTTATCATTTTCAGTCAGTGGACGAGCCTGGCCTAAACCACCTGCAGCCAAGTTACCTCGCACTTCACCATTTTGTGGAATACGCGCCAAGCAATAGGGAATCGGCTCACCATTGACCATCAAGATACGTTTATCGCCTTCCACAATTTCAGGGATATAACGTTGCGCCATAATTGGACGGGTGCCCATTTCCGTGAGCATTTCCAAAGTCGAACCAATGTTTACCCCATCTTGGTATAAGCGGAAAATTCCCATGCCGCCCATGCCATCCAAAGGCTTCACAATGACATCGCCATGTTCTTTGATAAATTCACGAATCAGACTTTGTTGTGAGGTCACCAAGGTTGGTACTTGAAGCTCTGGGAACTGCGTGGCAAACAATTTTTCATTACAGTCACGTAGCGATTGTGGTTTATTGATAATCCACACGCCTTCACGCTCGGCTTGTTCCAAAATATAGGTGGTATAGACAAAGTTCATGTCGAAGGGTGGATCTTTACGCATCAACACCACATCGTAATCTGCCAACGATTCTTTGCGCTGCTCGCCTAGCTCATAGTAATGGTTATAATCTTCAAAGACTTTCAGCGGTGAGATTAGGCCAAAGGCTTTGCCTTGATCGATATATAAATCGTGCTGTAATGCATAACCCAATTCATGTCCGCGACGGCTGGCCGCCCATAACATTGCCATGGTTGAATCTTTTTTAAGATTCACAGTTTCAATCGGGTCCATCACCACCAGTACACGCATAATCTGACGCTCGTATTTTTAATCTTGGCAAAAAGTATAGCGAAGTTTGCGGTCAATCGTGAAACAAGTTGTATAAATCTTAAAGATTAAAAAATCTATTTTGTTCAATTAATTACAACATATTAAAAATATTCAGCTTTATGATTTAATTTGTTTCGGAAGAGGAAATCACCAGTAGATGCATCGTAGACCAGTCATTTCCATTTTCCTCATTTTCTAGGCTATTTATCGCAAAAGCTTTTGAATATCTTTGGCAATTTTTTCAGGTTTGGTGATTGGGGCATAGCGTTTGACCACTTCACCGTTTTGATTGATCAGAAACTTAGTGAAGTTCCATTTAATGCTGCTGCCTAATAGGCCTTTGGCTTCAGAAGTAAGGTATTGATATAAGGGATGTGCGGTTGGGCCATTCACATCGACCTTGGCAAACATCGGGAAAGATACACCATAGTTACGTTGACAGAAACTGCCGATTTCTTCATTGCTGGATGGATCTTGATTGGCAAATTGGTTACATGGAAAACCCAGAATCACCAGACCTTGTTGTTGGTAGTCCTGATATAGCTTTTCCAAGCCTTCAAATTGTGGCGTGAGACCGCACTGGCTTGCAGTATTCACCACCAATAAAACTTTGCCTTGGTAATCCGCGAGGTTCTTTTGTTCGCCTTCTAACAGTTCAGCCTGAAAATCATAAATCTTGCTCATAGGTGTTCTCTCATCTATCCAATGGTGGAATTGCTCATAATAATTTGCTGAATCTTTCAGTTTGCTTATTTAATATTGCACACAACTATCTTGTGTGCAAGTTTATTATGCGCAATATACTTTTAAAGCAATCCAATTTATACTGAATGTTCAACAACCGAGTCGAGGACAGATCATCATGGCTGACGTTTCATTTTTGGATAACCAAGTGTGTTTTGCCATGTATTCCGCGACCAATGCGATGATTCGTCAGTATCGCCCTTTGCTGCAGGAATATGATCTGACCTATCCGCAATTTATTGTGTTGTTGGCTTTGTATGAGCAGGACAATGTAATGTTGTCTGAGATTGGGCAAAAGACTTTTTTTGATTCTGGAACGCTGACACCGATTATTAAAAAACTTGAAGAAAAGCAGTTTTTAAAGCGTGTTGCGGTCAAAGAAGATGAGCGGATGAAGAAAGTGATCTTGCTGGAAAAAGCACTGACTGCAAAAGATGAAATTACTCTGATTCCGTTTAAGCTCGCCTGCTCTTTGGGTATGGACCCAAATGATTTAGTAGAGATTCATAATCTTTGTCATCGTTTTTTAAAGGGTTTGGAACAATCTAAACTCGAAAGTCTGGAAAATTAAATGCAGCAAGCGATTGTCGGTTTTCATCTCGATGAAGAAGGACATTGGGTTGCTGATCTTGCTTGTGGGCATGGTCAGCATGTACGTCATGACCCACCGTGGCAAAATCGCCCTTGGGTGTTAACCGAACAAGGGCGCAGAGAGAAATTAGGGGTAATGTTGGAATGTAAGAAGTGTGGGGATGTACAATTCGGATAATAAGGTTTTATGTTAATCAGATGATCGAAACGCCCTATTTATGGGCCATGGGACTGTTCTAAATTTTGTGTAAGTACTTAATTTTCATTTTAATCACACTTAAATCCTGATAACTGTAATTCTTGTTTTAGATTATCAGCACCTTCTGAGGTCATAAAATTTTGGAGATAGTTTGTTGATTCAAAATAAGACTCGTGGACTGTGTTATTTATGATAATGTTGTCAGCGTTTATAACTGCATTTGCCATTGAGCACACTTCTTTTTTCTCTTTATCAGTCAGAACCTTTACATCATTTTCAGCGTTATTCAATATCAATTTGCCACGAACAATGATTTCTAACTGTGGGTAAACTTTTTCTAGCATCTGTAAATATTTCTTTTCATCTGCATAATTTGGATATTCTTTCGCTTGAATTGTACTGATTGCTGAAATAGCAAGTAGGCTCATTAGGATCTTTTTCATTTTATAAGTTTTTGTAAAGCTTCGGATAACTAAGTATAGCATTCTATTGTTGAGCCGTTGAATGAGAATTTAGGCTTATAGTGATACTCATTCATTTTGGTTTTGAACTTCACTTCCATGTCATAGACCTTATCGGTAGGCTTGTACAACAAAGCCAAATTAACATAATACGGCTTATGCAAAACGCTCGAATCTTTTACTTACATATCGATCTCTTAAGTTAATCCGTTCAAGGGTTCAGCGCACTGGAACGGATTTTTTATCACTTTTCACGTTCCACACCTTTTTAATCATTATTCCCAATAATCAATTAGCCAAATTCAATAAGAAGGAAGCCCTCTCTGCTTCCTTTTCTACATCTAACATTTAGATACCGCACTTTTCAAGATAGGTTTATATATACCAAAGCGAATTCTAGAACTATAGGTTTAAGTATTGACCTCAAGCCAACTTGAGCTTTTATAGTTGTCCCTTAATCTAAAAATATGGATAGATGGATGGGTAACTTAAATAAAACGTTTCTCATATATGGCGTCAGTAAAGGTCTAGGCAAAGCCATTGTTCAAGCTGTACCAAAGCCAACAGATACGATCTATGGCGTCTCTCGCACCCAACCACAACAAACTCCAAACCTAAACTGGATTTGTGCTGATCTATCCAAACCAGAGCAGGCTGTAAGCGATGTAAAAACAGCAATGGGACAGCAAAAACTTGATGTACTGATTTACAATGTGGGTATTTGGGAACAACAAGCTTTTAGCGACAACTATAATTTTGAAGATGTCTCTGCTGCTGAAATCAACCAAATCATCAATACCAATATCAGCACCTGTATCCAGTCGATTCAATCTCTTATTGAAAATCTAAAACTCTCCAACAACGCTAAAATCATTCTGATTGGCTCAACGTGGGGTGTTGATAATCATAACGGTAAAGAACTTGTTTTCTCCGCAACTAAATTTGCGTTAAGGGGCATTGCGCAATCTCTTCGAGAAATCTTGCGTGAACACTTGATTGGCGTCAGCGTACTGAACTTGGGCTATCTGGCCAGTGAATATGAGATTGATCAACCTACTCAAGATGTTTTAGAACAAACCGAATATTCTCTCATCCCTTTAACCGATGTGATTCAGGCGATTCATTTTATTCTTTCAACCACTAAGGCAAGCTGTGTTAAAGAAATCCTGATGCCTGCAATGTTGGATCAGAATGTTTAAATTCTGGTCCGCATGACCACAGGCCTCATCATCGTTTTATTTCCTATTTTTTATAAAGACACCTCTGTATACTATGCTCTTGAAATAACCGCTTATAAGCTCAACTTTCCAAAACGATTAGATCAACGCAGATGTACAAAATAATTCTAATTCTCTTTTTATGTGGGCTATCTACCGCCTGTATGAATGCAAAATATATTGATGATCCAGATCAATATTTTGATCTTTTGGGTGAAACAACAGAAAGTAAAAATTTTGAGCGATTTGTTCATCAACTCGAACCCAAAGAAATGCCCCAGCTCAGCAATCAATTCTGGAATGACGAATTTCCTAAGCTTGATTTCTATGATCAAAGCTTAATGTTTCCTCAAAATGGCATCGAAATGCTGTTAAAGAATAAAAAAATTGTCTCGATCAAGTTATATCTACCTGATCAAGAGGTTTCATTTGCAAACTATAAAGGGCGAAAATTACCCCTCGGTCTTTTCAGTGATGACACCGAAAAACAAGTGACGAAAAAACTAAAGACCCACAAAGACACCAATACCAATCCTCATCGGAACGTCAAAGAATTTGAAACTGAAAAAGCCAGTGTTGCGATTGATCAAGCAACCGGAAAAATCATTTACATCGAACTACATGAGTATCCCCTACAAGACTAAAAGCATTAAGAAATTAATTAAATTGGATAATTTTGAATGAAAAGCACACTTAAATATGTATTCGCCAGTATCGTTCTACTGCACTCGAGTCACAGTTTTGCAGATAAAAAGATCAGCACAGAAGAAAAGGCCGTTTATGGAGATATCGGTGCATTACTATTCGGTCAGTCTAAAGATACTCAAGTCACGTCAACCCCTGATGGTGTTTATATTGAATCTCTATTTTGTCGGAAACAGACGCCTCCTTTCGCAGCATTATTAAAAGGGCGACTCGCCATCAAACAGGATCAGGCCTTAATTTCTCTTTTCCAAAATATGTTCTGCGCACCTGCAGATGCGGATTCGCAAGTGAGCTTAAAAGCTTTTTCAAACCAGATTCAGGATTCACTGCCCTTTAGTTTGGCCCCTTATATGGGGATGCAAGAGTTAGGACACTGGTCCCTCAAGGATTCTATCGTCCTTTCCAATACCCCAGCCAAACAAGTTGAAGTCAATATGTTTGGATTAAACCCTAGACAGGTTTCAAGCTCAGTGGTTTTTTGGCAGGTTGTTTCACCCACACAAGTACGTGTTTGGTTTGGTATGTTTAAAATGGCCCCTTCAGATGCCATTATCTATGAATTTAAATTTAAAGATCAGCACTGGAAACTCACCCATCTTTGGATGAGTACTCGTTTGTAAAATAGAGACGAGATAAAAATTATCTCAGCTGAATAGTCGAATATTTTTTGTGAAAATACCAACTGGGGACGACTAAAAATAATGGTCCGATTCACGTTTATAGAAGCGCTTTTTCTTATTCCTGTTCTATTTTGGCCAATCACTCAAGTTGTATTGGCTATACTACTGGCACTTTGCTATAGCTATCGCCGTTATTCCATAGCTAAATATCTTTTGTTCTTCTTTATCCTACTCACCGTCTTTTTCTCACTCACTGTAATTTTTTTCTTTTGGAACAACTGGATATAAAAAAGAGTATAAAGTGGTCAAAATCTTAAAGCCCACCCGTTATTTCGCAAGCCAACAGCAACTGGACTAAGATCAAAAATCAATCCAACCTGCGCCTTATAATAAAAAAGGAAGCCTCAGCTTCCTTTTCGTTCACATCTAAAGCTTAGATGCCATATTTTTCACGATAGGCCTGCATGTTGGCCAAAGCGTCTCTTTCGCCTTTTGTATCTAAATAATCCATCAAATCTTTCATGGTAATCAATGCATGCACAGGGATTTCGAGTTCTTTTTGCACTTCTTGAATCGCAGAAAGCTGACCTTGACCACGTTCTTGACGATCTAGTGCAACCAACACACCTGCAATTTCTGCGCCTGCATTTTTTAAGATGGTCACAACTTCACGAATCGCAGTCCCCGCAGTGATCACATCATCAATGATCCAAACTTTTTGACCTGCAACCGATGCACCCACCAACACACCGCCTTCACCGTGATCTTTGGCTTCTTTACGGTTAAAGCCCCAAGGTACGCTCTTACCATGCACTTGAGACAATGCCACCGCTGTTGCTGCGACAAAAGGAATCCCTTTATACGCTGGACCAAAAATCACACCGACATTGTCGCATTGTACTAGTTTGTCGGCATAGCCTTGCGCTAACAAAGACAGTGCTTCACCATCGTTTAGCAAACCTGCGTTAAAGAAATAAGGACTGACACGGCCTGATTTTAAGGTAAACTCACCAAATTTAAGCACTCCACGTGATAATGCGAGTTCGATAAAAGCTTGCGGATGAAATGACACAGGCGTTGTCATATAAAGTGCTCCAAATTCTTCAATTGAGGTTAAACAGACGTATGATACCAAAGGATAGCTATCCAAGTGATGTAAAAATTCTTCGAGTCGTTTCAATTAACGTAAATGGCTTGCGCTCATCAGTCACCAAAGGCCTGCTCGAATGGTTAGAACAGTCAGGTGCCGATGTGGTGTGTATGCAGGAAAGCCGCATCACCCATGAACAATGGACCGATAAATTTAAACCAGAAGGCTGGTATACCCACCTGTTCCCTGCTGAACGCGCAGGCTATGCAGGTACGGCGATTTATAGCCGTCTGCCATTTGTATCGGTCAAAGATGGTTTAGGCTTTGAACTCGCCGATTCCCAAGGCCGTTTTACCACGGCTGAATTTGATTTAGGGCTGTCACAAACTGTTCATATTGCCTCGTTATACTTGCCATCAGGATCAAGCGGTGACGAAGCGCAAGCACGCAAAGACGTGTTTTTACAAGAATACGCCAAAATACTCAAACAGTGGCGAGATGAAAATAAATCAATCATTGTCTGTGGGGATTATAATATCGTGCATAAACGCATCGATATTAAAAACTGGTCAGGTAACCAGAAATCTTCTGGGGTTCTGCCACATGAACGTGCTTGGCTTGATCATATGTATGACGAGTTAGGTTATGTGGATAGCTTCCGCGAAGTTCGCCCTGAAGCAGAATTGTATTCATGGTGGTCAAATCGCGGTCAAGCACGTGCGAAAAATGTTGGGTGGCGTATCGACTACCATGCCTGCTCTCCAGACTGGAAAGCACGCACAACAAATGCATGGGTGTATAAAGAACAATGGTTTAGCGACCATGCACCGGTGATTATCGACTATAAAATACACGAATAAGTGAACACTTGTTCACTTTGCCCGCTTCTTTAGCTTACATAACTTGTCGCTTTTGTGTATTTTTATTTCACTCCTAGAACGGCATTATAGCTTCACGGCACAGGGAAGCGGTCAGGATGACCAAAAAGGGATAGGACGCCGTAGGAAGATAAAATAAACTTAGATTAAGTTTATTTGCATGGATGAGACATTGGACGTTGAAATGAGACCCGCATAATCAGGAAGATTATATGCGGGTTTTCTCTTTTCTAAATCTTGGATTTTATTTCTTTAATTTATCTTTATCACTTCTGCTCAAACTACATAATTATTTCTGTTTCATATACATGACCGATCAACATGATAAAAAATTTCAACTGGTACATTCCCCTACTTTTACGTTAGGCTTTGACTCATCTCTTTTATTGTTTTTATGGTTTTTCACATGTTTAAAATTTACGGGATTAAAAATTGTAATTCGATGAAAAAAGCCTTTGATGCATTACAAGCCAACGGTATCAATTACGAATTTCATGATTATAAAAAACAAGGCATTGATGCAGAGACTTTAGCACTCTGGCTAAAAGAGATCGGTGCGGACAAAGTACTGAATAAAAAAGGCACCACATGGCGCAAACTCACTGCCGATGAGCAAACACATGCCACCAGCAATGAACAGAACCTGATTGAAGCCCTAATTGCGCAACCAAGCCTGATTAAGCGTCCTGTACTGCAAACCCCTCAAGGTTTTGTGATTGGCTTTGATGAAGCCACCTATCAAGCTCTATCCGCTTAAATACGATCAATAAAGCAATAAAAAAACCGAGTCTCATGACTCGGTTTTTGGTTATTTAAATTTAGCTTAGTTGGCACGAATCCAAGTTTGGTTACGACCTAAAGCAGCGACACCAATATAGCCACGTAATTTCAGCTTCTTACCACCTTCGATAATTTCAGCTTTCAATTTATAGGTTTTACCATTTTTAGGATCGATAATTGAACCGCCATCGTAATTCACACCACCGACATTTTTCAGGCCATTCACAATGGTCACGCCTTTCAGTGGTTTGTTATGATACGTTCCTTCACACTTAGAGCAGGCATTTTCCTGACCTGCCACTAAATACTTTTGAATTGATGCAGTGAGCGTTCCATCCTTTTGCTCCGTGAACTTCACGATCGCCTTTGGCTGTTTTGTTTCATCATCAATGGTCTGCCAAACACTGCCATTCAGCGCATCCGCTGCATTGGCAAAAGTTGTCAAACCGAGCAATCCAAATGCTAAAGCAATTTTCTTCATTTTTGTAATATCCTTAAGGGGTCTTTCAAACTGAAAGTATTGAGAACTTCAATCAATATTGCAATTCTTGATTATGACTATTTGGTATAACCTGAGTAAGGGTGTCATAGCGCACATTTTTTCAGAGATTATCGTCGTGCGTAGCCATCACTTATTTTCAAGAACTTTCTTATTGGTATACTGATCTAACAATATGGAAAAATTATGAAATTTGCTACTGTTTGGAAATATTATTTTACTGAATCTTTACTTAAAGCGACGATTCGGACACCGAGTCAATTTAATTTGGCCCCAAATGCATTACGCCCTTTACTCGATCAATTGTGTCGCCTATTTCCACAAGATCCAACAGTACAAGTTCGCCCGATCCGCTTAGCAGGTGTGCGCGGAGAAGAAATTAAAGCGCAAGCTACCGCAACACAGCTGATCTTCCACATTCATGGTGGTGCCTTTTTCCTCGGCAGTTTAAACACGCATCGCGCCTTAATGACCGATCTTGCTGCACGCACCCAAATGCAAGTGATACATGTTGATTATCCACTTGCACCAGAACACCCTTATCCTGAAGCGATTGATGCGATTTTCGATGTTTATCAAGCGTTATTGGTACAAGGGATTAAACCCAAAGATATTATTATCTCCGGCGACTCTTGCGGTGCTAATCTTGCTTTGGCACTGTGTTTACGTCTCAAACTGCAACCTGAGTTGATGCCAAGTGGCTTGATTCTGATGTCGCCTTATCTCGATCTGACCTTAACCAGTGAGTCGCTACGCTTTAACCAAAAACATGATGCACTCTTGTCTATCGAGGCCTTACAAGCAGGTATCAATCATTATCTCACAGATAACATTCAGGCCGATGACCCACGTGTTTCCCCCTTGTTTGATGACTTAAAAGGGCTTCCACCCACCTTGGTACAAGTCGGCTCTAAAGAAATTCTATTGGATGATTCAAAACGCTTTAGAGAAAAAGCGGAAAAAGCCGATGTCAAAGTCCAGTTCAAGCTGTATACCGGCATGTGGCATAATTTCCAAATGTTTAATGCTTGGTTCCCTGAAGCCAAACAGGCATTGGCCGATATTGCCGATTTTGCCCATGCACTTGATCGTGACTGAACCAAATAAAATCGTGTAAAAAATGGTCAGCTATGGCTGGCCATTGTCACTCTTAATTCCCTTTTGTCATCATAAAATAAAAGTCATTGGATATTTAGATTACAGCTGATTTATCAAAGAATTTTTCCCGTCCTAATTTGCACTAAAAGCCTAGAGTTCGTCTTTTTTCTCATTCTAAAGATGTTATTGTTATTTCAATAATCGTTCTTCAATATTTTGACGACAGATCTACAGTTGCTGGGAATCTCATTGCATAAAAGGATGCATGCCAATGGTGAAGATTCGTTTTAATCGGACAACTGACACAAAAGGATGGGGCTTTAAGCTTTCTTGGGAACATCATATTGTAGTCAATTGGACCATACTTAAAAAAAGTATTTTATTGCTGATACTGGCTGCATTTATGAGCCTATTTTGGATCAGCTGGGACATTTTTGTGCTGACCCACCCCCAATATGCCGAATGGGTCAATCTCGGGATTGTGCGTTCACACTTAATCACCAGTCTGATTACCTTAACGGTGATGCTGCTGCTGATTATTCCTTGTGCGATATTTAAAGATCGGACTTGGGCACAGAATGTGCTCCCGATTCTCAGTGTGCAAATTTTCACGGCGATGCTGTGCCACAAAGGCTATCTCGCAGGCAGTTTTAGCCCAGCCACCATGGTCGGCTATGTCAGTGTAGTCGGTGTGGGTTTGGTTCTATTTGACCGCAGGATGGTCTATTGTGCGCTTATTCCTGCAACATTGGCTTTGCTGCTTTGCAACTATCTAAGCATGATTGGGGTGTTGACCTATGCGCCCCTGTTCAACATGCAACGCTTAAATGA
Source organism: Acinetobacter sp. ESBL14 (assembly GCF_036668815.1). NCBI lineage: Bacteria > Pseudomonadati > Pseudomonadota > Gammaproteobacteria > Moraxellales > Moraxellaceae > Acinetobacter > Acinetobacter sp. ESBL14. The sequence goes on along the minus strand of NZ_JAZEVS010000002.1, from coordinate 121,386 downwards.
AGTACCAATGCATCCTTTTTGGGTGGGCAGTATGGTGTTTTTCTTATTGCCAATTTTGTTAGCCTGCTTATTTTTATTTGAAATCTTATTAACGCAATGGCGGACTCGGGAGATGACCATTCAAATTCTCAGTCGTCTTGATCCACTGACCAATGTGCTCAATCGGCGCAGCATTGGGGGCTATTTGAATAAGTTACACCAACATCCAAATCCACTGTACTCGATTATCCTGCTTGATCTGGATCATTTTAAAAGCATTAATGATCAGTATGGGCATAGCATGGGGGATCAAGTCTTGGTCCAAGTTGCAAAATGCTTGACCAACAATCTACGCGATCAAGACATTATTGGTCGTTTTGGTGGAGAAGAGTTTATTTTATTACTGCCCAGTACCACGACCATACAAGCTCAAAGCATCGCAGAACGCTGCCGTATTGCTATCTCACAACTGCGTTTTATCACCGACTATAAGCAAGAATTTAGCATCAGCGCCAGCTTTGGGATAAGCAGTTCACTCAGTGCCGATGAGCCACATTTGATCATCAGTCAGGCTGATCAAGCCCTGTATGCAGTCAAAGCAGAGGGCCGTAATCAAGTTAAAATCTTTACTGAACTGGCAATAACCTAGACTGATTAGGGCTTTGCCAATCCTCACTGAACCCTTATGCTTTCAAAAATTCTTCACGGTGTTGCCGATAAGGCTCGTCAAAAGGTACAAACATCTGCTCTTGTCTGGCCTCGGCTATCCATTGCTGTACCGATGCCAAAGACAAGATTTTTTGCACATAGGCTTGGCTGGATGCAGACAATGGCAGTTGATAACATTCAAAACGCATTACCACAGGCGCATAGAATGCATCGGCAATACTAAATTCGCCACATAAAAAGCCGTCTTCGCTCGGACGTTCAGACCAGATCTGATCAATTCGAGCCACATCGGCACGTAACTGCGCATGTTCGGCCCAGAGTTGTTTGCCAATATGACCTAGATCCGCTTCTACATTCATGGGGCAGAGATTGCGTAGGCTTTGAAAGCTGCTGTGCATTTCTGCACTCACACAACGTGCTCTAGCCCGTAATGTTTTCTGTTGTGGCCACAACTCTAGCTCAGGATGCTGTTCCGCAATATATTCACAAATCGCCAAGCTATCCCAGACCACCAGTTCGCCATTCACAAGCGCAGGGACTTTCCCCGTTGGGTTGAGCTTTAGAATCTCTGTTTTAAATTGGCTATCTGCTTCAAAGCTATCAAACTGAATCATATGCTCCTGAAAGGAAATTCCCGCTTGTGTAAGTAAAATCCATGGGCGCATCGACCAAGTAGAGTAGTTTTTATTGCCGATAAAGAGCTGATACATGATTATGGTTTCCCTTTAAATAAAGCCAGTTGTTGTAATAGTTCTGATTTCTGGAATGCACCCGTTAAGCGCAGCGAGCGAATTTCTTGTTGTTGCTGATCTAAGAATAAGTAAGTCGGTGGCCCTAAAATATCCCACTGTGCCAATAGCGCTTGATGGGAGGCATCATAATGGCTTAGATCCATTTTAATCAGATAATAGCCCGACAATGCCTGCTGTACCTCTGCATCTTTTAAAATACGATGCTCAATCGGCTGACAAGCCACACACCAATCCGCATAGACATCAATCACAATGCCACGGTCTTTGGGTGCATTGGCTAAAATCTGCTGAAATTCATCTGCTGTTTTTGCCACATGCCATTCGGCCAATTGATCTGCCTGAACTGAACTGAGACTTTGAAAATGCTGATATTGATTAAAAGCCAGTGCTGGAATGGCTAAAATCAGTAACAATGCATAGAGCCATTGCAGCTTAGATTTCTGTACAAACAGACGATATGCCGCATAAACGATAAAGGCCAAACCTAGAACTAGGCTGAGAATTTGAATCGCGAGTTCTGGCAATAAAGGGCGAATAAAATAAATGCTCAAGGCCAGCATTAAAAAGGCAAAAATGACTTTGATTTGATTCATCCAGTCACCAGCTTTGGGTAAGGCTTTCGCCCCCAACACACTGGCGAGTAGCAATGGAATCCCCATGCCAAAACCGAGCGTAAACAGCAACAATCCACCTTGCCATTGACTCTGTGTTTGCGAGATAAACAGTAACACCCCCGCCAAAGGTGCGGTCATACACGGCCCAACCAACAGCGCAGAGATCATGCCCATGACACTAGCGCCAACCAAGGTACCGCCTTTTTGATTGGACTGCAGTTGATCCAGTCGATTGACCCAGTTCTGAGGCAGTTTCAACTCGAACAAACCAAATAAATTGAGGGCAAACACCACAAACAAAAAGCTAAATGCAATCAGTGTCGCGGGTTGTTGTAACCAGCGTTGGAAATTCAATCCTGCTGCTGAAGCAATTAGACCCAATACCGCATAGACCAAAGCCATACTCACGACAAAAGTCAGTGCAATCGACCACGCTTTAACACCTTTATTGTCACGTACAATCAAGGAAGTCAAAATCGGCAGCATTGGTAAGGAACACGGCGTAAAGGCCAATAAAATCCCTAAGCCCAGGAACAGTAAAAGACTATAAGCCAAGGAATGCTGTTCCAGCGCACTGGACCATTTTTGGTCTTGCGCCATCACGCCTGAGTTATTTGAATCTGAGGTTTGTGCAGTTGGCTCAGCTTGCGCTTCATTATTGCTTGCTGTTTGGGTATTTAAAGCTTGAGATGAACGTGCGACATCTAAAAAGCTTTTTTGGGTATTTGTGCTGACATTCTGAGCACTGACCAAGCCATCCGCATCAGTTTGGAATTCAATATTCTGTGGCGGATAACAAATGCGATCTTTGGCGCAACCTTGCCAAGTGACCCGATAATGTTGCGAGGCTTGAGTTGGAATACTAAATTCGGCTTGTTGATAATAAACTTGGCTATGACCATAGTTCTCATCATACTGCTCGACTGCTTTCGGTAAAGTCAGTGCAACGGGCTGATTACCCTGCTGCACTTCAAACTTATGCTGATAGAGATAATAATTCGGCTGAATTGACCAATGTAAACGTGCCTGATTGGACTGGGTAGATTCAACCGTAAATGCAAAAGCCTGTTCAGGACTCAGCAACGGTGCGGATGAATTTTCTTGGGCGTAAGTCAGAGACCCACATAACAGCAATAAAGTCCCGAGAAAGTAACGCATCAGCGAGAAAGACGTCCCCACCTGAACAGACATTTTCATGATTCTCTCACTACGACCTACCTGAAGCTCTCCCATTCATATAGAAGTGAGTTTAAGCACATTCAGGCGGATTGTTCTTAGAATAAAACCGATACGCCGAAGCCACCGTTATAACTTTTTTGATCGCCATTGAGGTCAACACCGATGCTGGCATCCAATTGCGTGCGATTATTCAAAGCATAAATCAGACCTGTACCAAGACCATATTCATAATCTTGGCTCTCGGCTTTACGGTAAACAAACTCTGAATAACCCGATAATTTACCAGCAATTTTATAGTCAATTGTTGGAATCGCAGTCACGGCCCAATCACTGTTTTGCGCTTCATAACGCATGGTGATCGAAGTTCCAATCAAGTCGCTAAATTCATACGCAACAGCTGAGGTGAGACTATAGATATCATCATGGTTGGTGAATTCATCATTGCCCGTTGCAATAATGGCTTCAGCCAACAATGCCATGGATAAACGATCATCTTTTAAATCAATGGCTTTTTTCAAACCAATGCTGACATCGCCTAGACCATTGGTCTCTTTTTTTGTGCCCGCACGTTTGTATTGCTGCCACACTGGACCTTGCCAACCCAATTGCAATTCGAGGCCATCAGCTAAACCTGTACGCAATAACATGTCACCATTCAAGGTCAAGGTCTTGTCTTTGACCCCATCGACCTTACCTTCTTGGTAACTCACACTCGGTAAACTTTGTTCCCATGCCAAATGTCCCACAGGGGTAATCCCTGTGCCCATACCCGCACCTGGGCGGTCAAACGAAAAGTCAGCCGCAAAAGCCGTACTTGTGAGCATTGATGCAGCCACTAAGCTCAATGTTTGCAATGTTTTCATTCTATTCCTCATTCTATTTCTAATGGCTTCGCTTATGCGCTGAGCTCTTTTGACATTTTTGCACCATGTAGGCGTAGCAATTCCAGTGTTGCACGCTCTTCTGGCAATGATTCTGACCAATCAATCTCATCAAATTCACAATCAAAGAATAACTGGCTGATCGAAGATAAAATGGTGAGACCTTCTTCGTCACGGGTATTTGGATCTACTTTTTCATCAAGTAAACGTTGAACCACAGGTACACAAGCAGAACTTGCTGCATCCCAAAGTGGACCGTAGAATTCTTCTGCATCCCACAAATGTAAATTGGCTTTGGCTTGAATAAGCGCATCTAAAATATCAAGATAGACTTTAAGTTCTTGTTGCTTTTGTTCTTCGCTCAACGGTTTACCTGCTTCGTAAGCTTCACAGATTTTTTCCCACCACGCGAATAAGCCATCACAAATCAAAGAAACAGGTGGGCCTTGTTCAGGATCAATAAAATTTGGGTCGAGTCCTTCAGCAAGTAAAGTTTGCACTTGGTCTAAATCGAGTTGTTGTATGGCTTGCACCAAGGCCTGCTGTTGCTTATTTAACATGACCAATTCTCACAATATTTTTTAATGGGTCTATTATGCCGAATATCCTGACAGGATTTTATAAAAGCATCTAAAAAATCATGTATAAATTTGATACACGCATAAAAAAAGCCCTAAACAGGGCTTTTTTTATGCGTCATTTTTACGCTTCATCATCCACTTTTACGTCGTCATCGACATCAACATATTCTGGTAAACCACCACGATGATGCTCTTTTTTCTCATATAGATGCTCCAAACTACGTTTCAGTTTCTCAATCGCACCATGAATCGAATTATCAATATTGCCTGCTTTATGTGTTACTGCAACAGGTTTCATTCCTGCTGGACGAGCCTCAATCATACAACGTTTGTCATGATCGCCCGTTTTCTCCCCGTTCTCATCACTAATATGAACCGAAAAATGTGTAATACGCTCGCTATAGCGTTGAAATTCTTGTGTAAGTTCTGCACGAACATAACTGATTAAGCGTTCACTACCTTGAATGTTTTTATCTGTACGGATTTCAATATTCATAAATATCTTCCTCTCTTATCTGTGAGACGGTGCTACAAAACTTTCTTATCTGGCACACTTTGAGCATGCAATCATTCAGTGCAGTTGTATATTCTGATTATGTAAATACCTGTTGTCTCCTCGCTTTGCATCTGTTGCTTTTCAGTATGTAAGAAGATCTTCTATACCTCCAATATCTGACTTTCCTTTGAAATATGCAAGCTGATTTTTGACATTTTGATGAAATCTTCAACAAAAAGTTGCTTAACATTCATGCCTTTTTCGACACGTCTATGCATATACAATTCTTTTGTTCATTTGGTCAAATTTGGCTTTATTTTTGCTTAATACCTTGTATCCTTGACACGCCTTTTGGGGGGAGATTTTTTAAATGCAATTGAAGCAACTTGCAGCAACAGGTTTATTGGTATCTACAGCAGCGTTCACTCAAGCAAAGCCAATTTGGCAAGATTTCAGCTTGACTGGTTTGTATGGTGAGAACTACGAAGTTGTTGATGAAAAGCAAACAACTATCACGGTTGAATATGCGGCAAAAGTAAAATATGCCGATGTATTCTTCTTTATGGACCGTATGCGTGGCAGCGATGACCACAAAAGCACCTATTTCGAGCTTTCTCCACGTTTAAGCTTGGGTGAAATTTCAGGTCAAAAACTTGCGTTTGGTCCAATCAAAGATGTGCTGATCTCAACTACTTGGGAAAGCAACAATGATGACTTTTCTAGCTTTGACAACTTCTTGTATGGTGTCGGTTTCGATCTTGCCATTCCATATTTCCAATATGCGAATGTAAACTTCTACCGCGCCAACAACGAAAATACGACTGATGACTATCAAATGACCATTGCCTATGCTTTGCCATTTAAAGTATCGAACGAAGATTTCTTGGTGGATGGTTTCCTTGACTGGTCGACTGGCGAAAAAGATCACGCCAGCGAACTGAACTGGACCACACAATATAAGTGGAATCTAGGCAAACACATTTCACCAGACACTCGCCTTTATTTAGGTGTTGAGCATTCAGTTTGGAATAACAAATTTGGTATGAAAAACCGTGACGAAAACAACGTCAGCGCTTTGATTAAATACCATTTCTAATCTGATTAGAATGTTAAAAAAACAGCAAGGATTCCCTTGCTGTTTTTGTTTGCATCACCGAATATAAATGCGAGTTGATCTTTTATTCGACCAATGTTGCATCTGTTGTTTTTCCTGATTTGATGACCTTCGCCCATGTCTGTAAATATTGCACTTGCCGCTTCTGCCCTAGCCGCACATTTCCACATTCGTTTTGCCACGATGGATGACCTCGAACAAATCCTCGCGATCTATAATACAGAGATCCTGAATGGCACAGCGAATTGGAATGATCAGGCGGTTTCCTTAACAGATTATCAGCAACGTTTTCACGGCATGCAGCAACAACAATTTCCCATGATCGTGGTTGAAGACCTAAATAGCCATCAAGTGGCAGGCTATGCCTATTACACTGCATTTCGGACCATCAGCGGCTATCGCCAAAGCATTGAACATTCTGTTTTTGTTGACCCAAGCTACGCTCGCCAAGGACTGGGTAAAGCGCTGATGCAACAGCTCATTCATCTGGCCAAACAGCAAAACATGCATATCATGGTAGCTGCGATTGATAGTGAAAATAAGGGCTCGATTGTGTTACATGAACAGCTTGGCTTTATTCAAACTGGTTATATGCCACAAGTGGGTCAAAAGTTTGGCACATGGCGGGATTTGGTCTGGATGCAACTGCAACTCACAGAATCTCAATAAAAACCTTACTGTTACCCTACTGTCCTACGACTAAATTGTGGCTTAGAATGAAAGCAATACTTGATTTCAAAAATAGCCAAAATGATTAAAACATCTCAACTCGGTCTGTGTATTTCCGTTGCAATCGCTTCAAGCGCGAGCTTTGCCGAAGTTTCTTTTGAACAAGAATTGCAACAAGGTTGTGCCAAAGTAAAGCAATATGCGCAGGCAGGTAAAAAGTTTTACGATCAAAAACAATATCTCAAAGCTGCCAAGCAATTTGAAAACCAAGCCGCATGGGCACATTTCTGTCAGGCCAATGCAGATGAAAGCGGGATTCAGGTCAGTGACAGAGACATCGAAATTGCCAACAATAATGTCGGCTTGAGTTATGCCAAATTGGGCAAACCACAATGGGCCAGAGTCTGGTTTCTCAGAGATAAAGACTCGAAAACCAGTCAATACAACTTAAAACAGCTCCCTAAACCCAAATTATCTTCGGATCTACAAGGGACTTATGTCCGCGCCAATGGTTTTGGGCAATGGGATTATCTCAAAGTCAGTAAAAAACAGAATAAATATGCGATTGCATTTGATGGCTATTACTTCGGGCTGCGCGGCTTGATCTATGGCCCGAATATGGGGCAATTCGAAACGACCATGCCACTCAAGTCAAAGCAAGCCAGCTATCGCTATGAGGACTGTCAAATCAAACTTCAATTCGCCAATGATGCAAAGCTTGGACAAAAAATTGAAGTTGAACAAAACAGTGGTGAGTCCTCATGTGGCTTTGGACACAATGTCTATGCTGGCGGCACGTTTTATAAGGTTGAAGGTTAACAAACCATCAAAAGTCAGCCTCAAATATGATACTCGGAAATGTCATCTACAACCTGCGTGGTATTCGCAAGAGACTGTTTTTGCAATATCATTTGATGTATTGAAAGAAGCGAACAGGTTTTGTAGATGACAATGCCTTTGCCTACTTTGGGCGAAACCAAAGTAGGGCGAACCGCAGGTTTATCCTAAGATTAGATATAAAACAATAAGATTCCACAATGATCACTGTTTAATCAGGCCGTAGGTGGAAAATCTCTTTCGAGTGTTTTAAATCGCCACCAACTCTCGAATTCCCTTCTCAGGCATCTCCTCCCCACGCCCTTGTGCAATCACCTGCCCACGCGCCATCACGGTATACGCATCCGCCAACTCTTCGGCAAAATCATAAAACTGCTCCACCAAAATAATCGCCATTTCACCTTGATCAGCCAACTTACGGATCACCCGCCCAATATCTTTAATAATTGAAGGCTGAATCCCTTCGGTCGGTTCATCCAGAATTAATACGCTTGGCTCTGAGGCCAACGCTCGAGCAATCGCAAGCTGCTGTTGCTGACCACCGGATAAATCTCCGCCACGGCGATGTTTCATTTCATCCAGTACAGGAAAAATTTCGTAAAGATGACTCGGTACTTTCCGTGTTTTCGCACCCGAAAATTTTGCCATACCAATTAAAATATTTTCTTCTACCGTTAAAGTCGAAAAGATATCGCGACCTTGCGGCACATAGGCCAAACCTGCTCGCACCCGTTGCTCAGGGGACATTTTGGCGATGTCTTTGCCATCTAACAGGATTTGTCCAGACTTAATCGGCAGAATGCCCATCAGGCATTTCAGCAAGGTGGTTTTGCCCACGCCATTGCGCCCCAAGACCACACTACATTCACCCACAGGTGCGTTAAAAGACACATCACGCAGAATATGACTGCCACCATAGAATTGATTGATTTGTTTCACTTCTAGCATGTGTCTCTCCTAGCGTCCTAAATATTTTTCAATCACATCTTCATTGGCCTGAACTTCTGCCAATGTGCCCTCGGCCAAGATTGCCCCTTGTGCCAGTACCGTGACTTTTTCACTAATGGTGTCAATAAAGCTCATGTCATGTTCAACCACCACAAGGGTGTGATTTTTTTTCAGTTCCAGACACAGTTCAGCGGTGCGTTCAGTTTCAGCATCGGTCATCCCTGCAACAGGCTCATCCAGTAAAATTAATTTTGGTCGTTGCATCAGTAACATACCAATTTCCAACCACTGTTTTTGCCCATGTGACAGCAGACCCGCGGGCTTGTGTACGAACTCCTTTAAACGAATCTGTTCCAAACTTTCATCCAAAGCCAGTTGCGCTTCTGGGTCTAAACGAGAAAAGAAGCTTTTCTTCACCCGTTTATCTCGAGGTGCTGCCAACAGTAGATTTTCCATGACAGTAAAATTTTCAAATACTGTTGGTTTTTGGAATTTTCGACCGATGCCTGCTTCGGCAATTTGCTCGGTACTCATTTTGGCAAGATCATAGTTTTGCCCAAAAAATGCCGTGCCTGTGGTTGGACGGGTTTTACCAGTAATCACATCCATCAGTGTGGTTTTTCCTGCCCCATTCGGTCCAATAATGCAACGCAACTCACCCTCGGCAATGTACAGCGACAGATCATTGAGCGCCCGAAATGAATCAAACCAGACACTGACTTTTTCCAGATACAAGGCAATGCCATGGCTAAAATCCGCACCTTGTGGCTTGGCACGACCATAGCCCTCGCCCAGTTGACCGCCATGTTGAGCTGAGTCTATTAATACATCACTCATTTAATCACGCTCCTTTTTAAAACGATCAAATAAACCAATCACACCCTTAGGTAAGAACAAGGTCACCACAATGAACAGCGCCCCCAAGATCAATAACCACGCTTCTGGCGCAGCCACAGTGAAGTAGGTTTTTACTGCATTGATTAAACCTGCCCCTAAAATCGGGCCAATCAAAGTGCCACGTCCACCCGCAGCCACCCACACCGCCATTTCGATTGAGTTGACGGGGTTCATTTCACTTGGATTGATGATGCCCGCCTGTGGTACATATAACGCCCCAGCGATACCGGCGATCACCGCCGATAATACCCATGCTGACAGCTTGTACCACAACGTGCGATAACCGAGATATTGCAAGCGATTTTCACTGTCACGAATTGCGCCCAAGACCCGTCCATAAGGACGATTCATCAGTTGGCGTAGACCAAGGAAGCACAACATCAACATCAACGCAGTCACAAAGCATAGCGTTGCGCGCATTGGTGCAGAGGTAATATCAAAACCCAAAATTGTTTTAAAGCCTGTAAAACCATTATTGCCCCCAAAGCCTGTTTCATTGCGAAAGAACAGCAGCGCTGCGGCAAAGGTCATGGCTTGGGTAATAATCGAGAAATACACGCCTTTGATTTTGGAGCGAAAGGCAAAAAAGCCAAAGATAAATGCGATCAAACCTGGTACAAGAATGACTAGAGCCAAGGCCCAAGCGATATGCTCAGTCCCGATCCAATACCAAGGCAACTCGGTCCAACTGAGGAAGCGCATAAAATCAGGCAGACCGTCACCTGCGGATTGACGCATCAAGTACATGCCAAAGGCATAACCGCCCAAAGCAAAATACAAACCATGTCCTAAGCTCAGAATGCCGGCATAACCCCAGACCAAATCCAATGCCAAAGCCACCAAGGCCAAACACATGATTTTGCCAATCAAGGTAATCCAGTAAGCAGACAGATAAAAGGCCGAATCAGGCGACAACAGATGCAACCACGGCAACAGCAACAGCACACCGAAACAAACTGCAATCGCCACGGCGCTATACGGTTTGTCGGCAAATAAAGAAGTGATTTTCATTGGCTTACTCCACAAAACGGCCTTTGATGGCAAACAAACCTTGTGGACGCTTTTGGATAAACAAAATCACAAGAACCAAGAGAATAATTTTTGCGAGCACTGCCCCTAAGCCAATCTCTAAAACTGTACCGCTAATCCCCAGTCCGAGTGCTGCCAATACCGCACCCCACACTTGACCGACACCACCAACAACAACCACAAGGAAGGCATCAATAATGTAGTTTTGACCGAGATCTGGGCCAACATTACCCACCTGCGCCAAAGCACAACCTGCCAAACCTGCCAAGCCTGAACCCAGTCCAAAGGCCATCATGTCAATCCTTGCAGAACGGATGCCCACAGCACGTGCCATTTGACGGTTTTGCGTCACGGCTCGAACGAATAAACCAAAACGGGTTTTATTGAGTAAAAACAGCAACAGTAATAGCACTGCAACAGTAAAGCCAATAATGGCGATACGGTTATACGGCAGCATCAGGCTCGGTGTGAGCGCAATTCCGCCACTCAGCCATGCCACGTTAGAAACTTCGACATTTTGCGCACCGAACACCATACGCACCAATTGCATCAGGATCAGACTCACCCCAAAGGTCGCAAGTAAAGTCTCCAATTGACGGCCATACAGCGGACGGATCACGGTGCGTTCAATCAACATGCCCATCAAGGCACTGACCAGAAAAGCCGCAGGAATTGCCGCCAATAGATACCAGTCCACCAGCCCAGCAAAATGGGTTTTAAAAAAGCTTTGAATCACATAGGTGGTATAGGCACCGATCATGATCAGCTCACCATGTGCCATGTTAATCACCCCAAGCAGACCATAGGTAATGGCTAAGCCGAGTGCCGCAAGCAGCAAAATGCTGGCCGTACTCAGACCTGAAAAGACATGGCCTGACCACTCACTGATTTGTAATCGGGTTTTAATTTTATTGTGTGCATCCTGCAACGCTGCCTTCAATGCAGGATTGCTTTGCGGTTGTTCTAAAGTTTGATTGATTAAGGCGAATACGTCAGGACGATTTGAATCAGCCAAGACCTTTACTGCTTCAAGCTTGGTAAACGCATCAGCACTGTTAAAATCCAAACGGGCTTTGAGCTGTGCTAAACGTGCTTTGACCTGATCATTTTTTTCATTCAGATAAAGCTGCTTCACCATCGTTACATCGAGTTCAGCCAAATTATTTTCTAAAATATCCACCGCAGCTAAACGTTGTGAAGCATCTGTAGAATTCAGTTTGGCCTTGGCTTGACCAAAATTCAGCGCCTTGCGTAAGGTATTCACCAAAGTCACTTGGGATAAATCCGCAGGCCATTGTTCCAGCGCCTGCTGCTCAGGATAACTGAACAGCTTGTCATCATTTTTTAACAGATAAGTATTGCCTGCGCTATCGGTATACAGCTCATTTTGATCAATATAGGCGACCAGTTGATCCAGTTGTTCAATACTGGCAGGCCATTGATTGAGCATGGCACGACGCGTCGCAAAATCGGACTTCACAAAGGTCTGAATGGCATCTTGAGAAGCTGTAGACGTCACGGTTGTTGCGGATGTGGCTTCTGCCCATGCTGGACTAAAAATCATCTGTGCCATGATGCAGAGCAGTGCCAAAACATAGTGTTTCGCCATAGAACTCCCCTTATGATTAACGGTTTTAAATAGATCAAAAAAATCAGAATAAAAATACCTGCTGCCAATACAGCACAGCAGGCGGAAAAACTTTATTTCGGGATATACGGACTCCAAGGCTCCGCCTTGATGGTTTGCGGTGTTTTATAGACCACATCGAATTGACCATCGCCACGAATCTGTCCAATCATTACGGGTTTATGTAGATGGTGATTGGTTTCATCCATTTTTAAGGTATAGCCCGATGGTGCGGCAAAGGTCTGACCTGCCATTGCATCACGGACTTTGTCGACCTCTGTCGTGCCTGCTTTTTCAACCGCTTGCTTCCACATATTGATACCGACATAGGTCGCTTCCATCGGATCGTTGGTCACCACTTTGTCTGCATTTGGAAGTTTGTATTCCACTGCATATTGTTTGAATTTATTCACAAACTCAGTGTTCTTCGGATTTTTCACCGACATGAAATAATTCCATGACGCTAAATGACCCACCAATGGTTTGGTATCGATCCCACGTAATTCTTCCTCACCCACCGAGAAGGCCATCACAGGAATATCCGATGCTTTAATGCCTTGATTGCCTAGTTCACGATAGAACGGCACATTGGAGTCGCCATTAATAGTCGAAATTACCGCAGTCTTTTTACCCGCAGAGAACTTCTTAATATTGGAAACAATAGTTTGATAATTGCTGTGACCAAATGGGGTGTACTCTTCCATGATGTCGGCATCCGCCACACCCTTGGACTTCAAGAAGGCACGTAAGATTTTATTGGTGGTTCGTGGATAGACATAATCGGTACCGAGTAATACAAAACGTTCTGCTTTACCGCCTTCATCCCCCATCAAGTATTCTACCGCTGGAATCGCTTGTTGATTTGGCGCTGCACCGGTGTAGAAGATATTTTTAGATTGTTCTTGGCCTTCATATTGCACTGGATAGAACAACAAGCCATTCAGTTCTTCGACCACAGGTAGAACTGATTTACGCGAAACGGATGTCCAACAACCAAAAATGACTGCGACCTTATCTTGAGTAATCAACTGACGGGCTTTTTCTGCAAACAATGGCCAATCCGATGCAGGGTCAACAATCACAGGTTCTAATTTTTTACCCAGTACCCCACCATTGGCATTGATCTCATTAATGGCCATCAAGGCAGTGTCTTTCAGCGACGTTTCTGAAATCGCCATGGTGCCCGAAAGTGAATGTAGAATCCCGACCTTAATGGTATCGCCGCTGGCTGCGGGCGCAGTTTTGGCTTCTGTTTGGGTTTGTTCTGTTTTTTCTGCTGGTTTTGAACAGCCAACCAGACCGACCCCCATCATGGCTGTCATCAGGATTGACATCGACATCAATTTGTTTTGCATCTTTCTCTCCACCCATCAATATTGTGATTTTTACTGGGTGGAGTTATTCAATTTCTGTGCCAACACAGCAAGCCATTGTTTTTAATTAACTTAAATAAAAATGAAGCCTTAATTCTTTCATCTTGTATACAACATTGCATACAAAAAATACGCAGCGACCTAAAATGATGCAAATTTGTTCAGCTCGGACATTAAAAGTTCAGCTAAAGAAAAAGCCAAGCTGATGCTTGGCTTTAATCCAACAATGAGACAAAGGGCTTAAACAGTAATATCCGCTAAATTACCCTTTTGTTCTAACCAGTGCTTACGGTCAGCTGAACGCTTTTTCGCCAGCAATTTATCCAATAAACCTGCGGTTAAATGTGCATCATCCAAATCCAACTGCACCAATCGACGCGTATTCGGATCCATGGTGGTTTCACGCAATTGACTGGCATTCATCTCACCCAACCCTTTAAATCGAGTGATCTGCGGATTCTTGTTGCCTTTGACTTTTTTCAGGATGCTTTCAAGCTCATCATCATCCAAGGCGTAGTACACCTCTTTACCAATATCGATACGATAGAGTGGTGGCATTGCTACGAACAGATGACCTTCCTCAACCAAAGTCGGGAAATGTTTGACGAATAAAGCGCATAATAAAGTGGCGATATGCAGACCATCTGAGTCCGCATCGGCAAGGATACAGATCTTGCCATAACGTAATTCAGACAGATCATCACTGCCCGGATCAACGCCAATGGCGATAGCAATATCATGCACTTCTTGAGAGGCTAAGACCTCGTCCGAAGAGACTTCCCACGTATTCAGGATTTTTCCGCGAATCGGCATAATCGCTTGGAAATTCTTGTCGCGTGCCTGTTTGGCACTGCCGCCTGCAGAATCCCCTTCGACAATAAACAACTCACTGTCTTCACGGGTTAAACCAACACAATCGGCCAATTTACCTGGTAAGGCTGGGCCCGCTACAATCTTTTTACGTTCAACTTTTTTCGCAGCTTTGAGACGACGCCCTGCTTTGGCAATCGCCATTTCAGCCAGTTGTGTCGCAATCTCCGCATGTTGATTCAGCCATAAAGCAAACGCATCTTTGGCAATATTCAGCACAATATTAGAGGCTTCGCGACTGGATAAACGTTCTTTGGTTTGGCCTGAAAATTGTGGCTCTTGGAATTTCAGCGATAGAATAAAATTTACCCCATCCCAAACATCTTCCGCAGAGAGCTTCATATTACGCGGCAACAAATTGCGTAATTCACAAAACTCACGCAAAGCCTCCGTCACACCTGAGCGTAGACCATTGACATGGGTTCCGCCTTGCGCGGTGGGAATCAAGTTGACATAGCTTTCCTGAATCTGCTCGCCGCCTTCCACATTCCAACAAATCGCAAATTCACAGGCTGCGCGGTCTGCTTGTCCACTACTGACAAAAGCGGGATCTGGCAAGATGTCCCGATCTTGCAGTTCATCCATTAAATAGTCGACCAGACCATTTTCAAACTGCCATTCGATCTTTTCGTTATTGATTTTATCGTCATAAATGATTTTTAAGCCCGCAGCTAAAACCGCCTTGGCTTTTAAATTATGCTTCAATGCCTTCAAGGCAAATTTGGGACTATCAAAATATTTAGTTTCTGGCCAGAACCGTACTGTTGTGCCTGTCGCACGCTTAGCGACCTTACCTTCTAAAACCGACAAAGGGGCAACGGGTTCACCTTGTTCAAAGGCCATTTGATACAAATTACCTTGACGCTGTACCGCAACTTCAACACGGGTCGATAAAGCATTGACCACCGAAATCCCGACCCCATGCAAACCACCAGAGAACTGATAATTATCGGTGCTGAATTTACCGCCAGCATGCAGTTTGGTCAGAATAATCTCGATACCACTTTGCCCATATTCAGGATGGATATCGACTGGCATACCACGACCATTATCTTCAACCGACAATGAGCCATCTTCATAGACCGTGACACAAATCTGGTTGGCATGACCCGCAAGTGCTTCATCGACTGCATTATCAATCACCTCTTGCGCCAAATGGTTTGGACGTGAGGTATCGGTATACATGCCTGGTCGACGACGAACAGGATCTAAACCAGAAAGAACTTCAAGGGATTGGGCCGTGTATTGTGTCACTTGGTCTGACTTCCTTATTGGATCGCTGCCGATAAAAATTCGAGAATTAAAGGTAATTTTTCTTCAAAATCATCCATTGCATGATTACCATTAGCGTCGGTTAAAATCAATGATGATGGATGAACTGCACTATAATAACGTTGAGCTTGCTGATAATCCAAGACTTCATCGCCTTGTTGCAATAGCACCAGAATTTTATCAGCATGCGCCAGTTTCGTGTCATCAATCGATTGTAATTGCTGCAATTGATCGGCATCAAGTGTCCATGATGCAGTGACTTTGAGCGGGATTTGCTCAATCCCGAATAAATCTTCGAATAACTGCCATGGTTGCATAGCTGGATTAATCAGTACAGCAGGATAACCATATTTTGCGACAAGGTATGTCGCATAAAAGCCGCCCAGACTGCTTCCAACTAAAACCACTTTATCGTTTGGTAAATTTTCGATAAGCTGTGACAGCTGTTGCAGCACTCGATTGGGTGATTGATTTAAATCAGGTAAATGCACCTGTATCGTCTCGTACTGTGCACAATATTGTTGCAGTTGTTGCCCTTTTATCGACATCGGACTACTGCGAAAACCATGTAGATAGATAATTTGCATACGCACCAAAATAGGCAATGGCTTGACATAAAGTGAAATAAATCACATTATTTTGATTAATTGTTAATCAAATAACAATATAAATTACATTTAAGCTCGATATTGTCTGACACAAAAAACGATACTGTACTCCGTTCATCAGTATTCTAAAAAAATTACGTATGAAAGACATAAGATGTAAGAGTTTGTTGTAGTTTATCTAAATAATATTCAGAAAAATCACTTCAAACCTTCGGTATATATCAAGGATGGGGAAATTAATATGCCAAGTTTAACGCCTCTGCATGAAACCTATTGTAAGTGGGATCGTACCCCCCCAAGTCAGGCAGATGTTTTGGAGGGTTTGGCACAGCTGGTCAGTACCAGTCTCAGTGGCGTACACGAACTGATTCAAGTGGTACAAACCGAAGTGTTAAGGACAACGCTCGGTTTAAGTGCACAAAAAGCCAAACAATTACAAAAACACCCACAACTGCAAAAATTTTATCAGTTCTCTTATGTGGCACTGCAAAAATATGGCAGTCATTTTCTAGCGCCTAATTTACGTCGCATTATTGAAAAATTTCCAGTCTTGCATGACAAGCCCTTAACCCCAACCCTGCATTTTTTAGTAGGTGCACTGAATGGAATTTTTGGTGATTTCTTTTTAAAGCAACACAATCCAATGGCTTTGCCGATGGTGCTTTATGATCACTATGGTTCTTTACAGCAAGGCGAGTTAACTGGACGTGTGGTGATTCTTGCACATGGTTTGTGTATGAACCATTTGACTTGGTCTAATCATCGTTATGGCGGGATTGGTGAACGCTTACTTGCACAACGTGATAACAACACCATGTTGTATCTCAACTACAATACTGGACGTCGAATTTCCGCCAATGGCCGTAGTTTTGCCAATACCCTAGAGGATTTGGTGCAGCGTAATCCACGTATCACCAGTATTGACCTGATTGGCCACAGTATGGGCGGCTTGGTTTCACGTAGTGCCCTGTTTTATGGCAAACAGAATCTGTATCAATGGGTGCATATGGTCGAGAATTTGGTCTGTATCGGTTCGCCTCACCATGGTGCAGTGCTCGAACGCTTTGGTTTTGTCTTGCAGGACAAACTCGGTGGCTTCCCGTTTATCAACTTGCTTGGTCAGTTGGTAAATGTGCGTAGTAACGGCATACTCGATCTGCGCTATGGCAGTGTTCGTGATGATGACTGGGAACACAATGACGCCCGCATTGGCTTTGCCGATGACAATCGTAAACCCGCTCCGCTACCATCCCATATCAATACTTTCTTGATTGCAGGAACATTAGAGTTTGAGAAGTTACGGAATAAAGCGCTGTCTGTGATTGGGGATTATCTGGTCAGTGTGAAAAGTGCTTTGGGTGAACACCAAAATCCACGTTTCCAACTGAAATTACCTGATACGCATAAAGCGGTTTTCTATGGACTGAATCACTTTGAAATTCAATATCACTCCAGTGTCGCAGAGCAAATTACGCGTTGGTTATATCCTGATGCGGGTGAAAAAGTTGAGGCAGGTGTGCAAACCCATATGATCAATGTCCCTCAGAACTATACCTTTGATGATTTAGAAGGCATTGTTGAGACCTAAACCATAAAAGCTCAGTTAGATTTTAGCTGAGCTTTTTCGGTCAAAAGCTGTAATAGGCTCAATCTGGTTAGGATTAGCTTTACTTTACAAATTCACCTTGGTCATTTAATTTTAGTTTTAGATCTTTTCCATCTTCTTTATATAAAATTTCATACTTCTGATTAATAAAAATATTTTTTGATGCATCTAAGGTAATGCTTTTAACCAAGCCAAACTTGTTCACTGTTGTCAGATTTATTTCTGGATTTCCAGCTTCACTTGAAGAAGGAGATGCAATTAATAAAATACCCGTGCTTGTTTCAGGGAAAACAACGGAATCTCCATAGCTTGGGTTGATAAAGTTATAAACGTTAATCAGACGACTGCTATCAATCAAATTGATTGAGCCACAGTTCATTCTTTGTGCCGATAAAATACAGTTAAGATGTGCATTTGAGTTATAAGGAAGTGAAGTGATCAGGAAACCATCATCATTTTTTAACTTTTTTGGAATTGAAGAGACTTTTTTTGTTTGGCTTTGATCGAAAATTTCATGTTTTATTTCTGGAGCATTTCTACAGGAACAAGCCAAGAGACTTAGGCTGACCAAGCCTAGAATGTAGGTATATTTTCTGTAGGATGAAGTCATAATAAATTCCTTTAAAATTAACCACAACGACCATAATATTCACTGAATTTAATCTTTTTCTTGGTTAAGCAATTTACCTGCTTCGGTATGTAATCATCAGGTGTTTCAGCTTTAGGGTAAATTAAATAGTTATAATAATTTATTCATCATACACATTTCAAAAAATTGACTTTAAAAAAATACGATAGATACATAGTTTCATCCTTACAATTTCTATTGCCCCACTAGATGCCCTAAATCAACTCCTGCACTGTTGCTCCAGATATCGAACAAACTGCACTCTAATTTTAACAAGAATGAAGAAGGTCTTTATGACATTCTTTATCATTTTATATTTATAAATTATATTTTCTTAAAATAAACTTTACTTTCATCTGAACATTCATTATAAAAAATTCCAGAAAATTGTTTTTTTACCATTTCATTTTTCATATAAGCCTTACAATCTAAAAGTATCGTACCATCCTTTTTTTTCGTAAATTTAATTTCTTGTTTTTGATAGTATGGATTTTTGTCATAATTATCATTCAAAAAATAAATACCTTTCTTATGGTTTCTGGATTGTACTTGGTTTGAATTATCACCCATTAATAAAAAATCGACTCCTCCCATAGTCAAAAACACTTTATTTATACCTAAAATTAAACTCTCATCATTCTCAGACAAAATATGAGAATTTGCCCACCCCATTAAAACATCTTCATTATAAATATTTTTATAATAGAGAACATACCCATCCTTATTCTTTTTTAAATAAAATTCATCATTCGGAGGATCAAAACTTTCAAAAAAAAATTGATCCTTATTACTTCTCGCCTTATTAAATTGACATTTACCAGTTATATTACAAATTTTGAATGAATAAAAATTATCATTAAAATTCATAAATGAATTCAAAGATGCTGAAGATTTAACCACTTTAACATTTTCTTCTATTTTATTAATTTCCTTAGAAAAAACACAATTAGATACTAATAGACCAATAAAAAACATCATTACTGTTTTCAAAAAATTCATTTCAAATTTCCTATCATTCTAAATCAATCACTTTTAATTTATTTTAGAAAACACCCCAGCTCAGCTAGGATGCATCGACTCAACATTAAGTTATTCTTACTTTAAACTTCTCTTCAATAGCTTTCCATTTTCATCTTTATACTTAATCACTCCTAAGCTATCAATTGAGTAATAATCACCTATTTTTTCAACTTTCAAATTTGGCTTAATTTTTATCAAATAAAATTCTGATTTAGCCTCTTCATCTGTATCTACATACTTTTCAGCTATAGAGTAAACTATATCATTACCCTTAGATATAAATCTAAAATTATCGACATTAAGATCTTTTATTCTACTGTCTGACAAAAAACTCACTTCAACTGGGAGTTCTTTTAAAATTTTCGTTGATTGATAAGAATAATCTTTTATATCAATTATCTTCCTGCATTCTTTTTCAGATTTATTTTCTCTACATTCTGAATAAAAATTTGATGATATAGGATATTTAATTACTCTAACATTTCCCTCTGTTTTATTAATTTCCTTAGAAAAACCATAAATTGACACCACTAAACCAATAGAAAACATCATTACTTTTTTCAAAAAACTCATTTCAAATTCCCTATTAATGATTTTAAAATTTATTAAAAAATATAAACAAAACACCCCAAAACTATTAAGTTATACCAATACAAAATAAAATTACTCTTGTTTTAAATTTCTCTTTAATAATTTTCCATTTTTATCCTTATAACTTATTACTCCTGAGCTATCAATTGAGTAATAATCACCCATTTTCTCTACATTTAGTATAGGTTTTATTTTTATTAAATAAAATTCAGAGCTGGACTCTTCCTCTGTATCTATATATTTTTCAGCAATAGAGTAGAAGCTGTCTTTAAATTCTGGTAGAAATCTAAATGTATCTGCATTTAATGAATTTACTCTTGAGTCATTTAACAAGTCTACTAAGCTTGGTGATATTTTTTGTAATTCAGATAAGGCATATGCACGATTATTAGTCTTTTCAAGTTGTTCACATTTTTTAATTGAATTTTTCTCAGCACATTTAGAAAAATAATCCGAAGAAATTGGAAGCTTTATTTTATTTACCAAAAATTTAGAACTAAGATTTTCCTGTTTTTGCACCTGCCTCCCCAAATCAACTCTGGATTTAAAATCAAAACTCCCATTATTATATATATAGCAAGTTCTCACAGCGGCATATGAGTTTCGATACTGATTAAAATTTCCATTTAGGCAAAATAAATTTTTATCCGATGAAAATTCTATAGGTTTAATATTTGACACCACACTCAATGATGCTGGAAATGTATAAACTTTTTTACTTTCCAAATCTATGACTGCCAAATATAAATCATTTCTTTCTTTAAAATTTATTAAAAATTTATTTTTATCAAAATTTGATTTTTTACTTTTTAAAATATTACTATAGTTTCTTAATCTCTCACTGGTACAAAAATCAACCTCATCATAATCAATCGAACAGCCTTTCACATCAATTTCACTAATATCCTTTGCTGCAAATGTGTTAGTTGAATACCCTAGAATTGATAAAATTACAAATATATTTAAGCTAATAGAAGTTTTTTTCATTATTACTATGTCCACTACAGTTCATTTTGACTCATCAATTCAAGGCTTAGTTATTAAAACCATTATTTTTTAAAGATTAAATAGAATCACCTAAAAATTTATAACTATACAAGAATAAAGTTATCGTTTCATATAATTTACCTTGTCAACCACACAAATTAAATTGGTATAATGAAACATAGAATCAGCTGAATACAGACCTTTACACGTTATTTGTGCGGGCTTGTGATATTCAATATTATATTTCACATCTAAATAATTCAACTGAATTTCTTTTATCTTTTTATAATCTTCACCCTCTTCTTTCAAATAAAAATCTTTAGCAGTTGCCAATAAAACAACATCATAGGAATGTGCTTTATTTTCTTCATCTATGATTTTTTTATTTAGTATATGACCTGTTAAGATTATAAAATTATCACTCGCATATGTCTGTGATAAAAATATGATGTTCGCTACTATGGCAAAAAACAAAGCGTTTATTTTTAGGTTAATCATCACAGCACTCTACTTTTACTAATTTACCGCCCTCATCCCACTCTATCCAATTTAACACCCTTTTTATAAGTACTATCATAGATAAAAATTTGAGAAATGGGTCACATCGTTTTTTAAGGTCAGCTTTATAGGGTTAATGCACCATCGATGCCCATAGCTGGCCTCAGTCACAATGCCCGTGGTGCGAAACAGCTGCTCTGAATCGGTGACCTGATCAACCGTAACCTGAACCCCAATAAACTGTTTGAGGGGAATCTGGGCATTGGCCGACAGGCAGATGAGTTCATCAGCGTCCAAACCCACATTGAGTTGATGCTGACCTTGTATGCGTTGTAAAAAACTTGATTATTCAGCAGTTTATTAGAAAATTGTACGTGGATGGCACGTTTCTGTGCATTTAGCCCTATTTTTTCTAATACATTAAATATATTAAAAAGCATTTTTTATAATCGGATTGTGCTGGGATTTGGCTGAACTTTACAAAAAACAGAACGATCTGTCCATAAAAATAGTCTTTAAACAACAAAATGGCACATCGGGTTTAGTTATTCCCAATAACTAAACCCGAAACATGCATTCATATTTCGGGTTTTAAAATCATTTATAACAATGGTTTACTTATTTTTGTGTAACGCTATAGTTTCTAAATAGCTGCCATAAGCAGATCAATAAAATCAAACTAAAATAGACCAGAGACCAAACGGGTAGCGATTGACCGAGGAAGGTCCAATCTATCGCGGCGCATTCACCTGAACCCGAAAGTACTTCTTGCAGTACGGTTTTCATTGGCAAGGCATCCACCAGATAGTTTAAGCCGGGTCCACAGCTCGGGACCTGATCTGGCGGTAAACTTTGCAACCAAACATGACGCGCCGCAACACCAACCGACCAACCAATCGATAAAGTGGCCAAGAAGGCATAAAAACGTTTAAATCCGCTTGAAACTGGATTATGAATAAATGCCACAAGCGCAATTATACCCATTCCAATTAAGCCAAGGCGTTGGAAAATACAGAGTGGACAAGGATCCAAACCTTGCACATGTTCTAAATACAACGCAAATGAGATACCAATGATGCTGGTCAGTACCAAAACAGCGCTGACTAGGCGGTAATTCCAACGCATGGGAAATCCTCTAAAATATTAGCGATATTGTGCAAGATATTGTTCAAAACTCATGTCGTTATCTTGTTCAAGTTGCGCCTGTTTTTGCAACGATGTTTGCGCCAATTGTTCAAAATAGTGTTTGCGTTCTTCACTGAGTGGATGCTGGTCATAATGATCAACATGTTGCTGTGCCATGACACTCCCAAAATTCCATGTACCGCCATGCTGCAAGGTGTCTGCAATCACGTGCGCCGAAGGGGTATTTTCGACATGGTCTAGGCGTTGCTGCATCACTTGGATCGCATCTTGATACAGCTGGGTGCCATCCATTTGATCTAGTAGCTTGGCACAGGCTTGAATCGCATTTAAATGGCTTTGCGCCCACTCTTTTAACGAGATCGAACGATCTCCCTCTTCGATCTTGGCATCTGCTGCACGACCACGATTCACCACTTCCGTTTGGTTACGATCAATCTGTTCTTGTTCTTCAGCAAATAGATCTGGACTATCTTTGAGTAAGCAGTACAAAGCTAAACTTTCAAGGAAGCCTGCCGAAATTTCATCAATCCCAATCGCGCTATACGGATTCACATCCACTGCACGTAATTCGACATAGCCGACACCACGATTTTTTAAGGCTTGTGAAGGCGTTTCACCCGCTTGTGGTACCTGTTTAGGGCGCACCAGACTGTAGTATTCATTTTCAATCTGTAATACATGATCATTGATCTGAATCGGCTCACCCTGCTCATCGTTGAGGCCCAGTGCCGTAAACTCTGGATAGGGGGTATGCACGGCTTTTTGTAAGCCATCCAGATAATCATGCAAGTCGTTATAATGAATGCCAAGCTCTTTTTGTGCTGAGTTTTGATAGCCCAAACGCCCCATTCGTAAAGCGGTTGCTTCAGGTAAATAGAGCGTACCCTTCACTAAGGGTTGTAAATGGTGCTGACGACCGGTCAGGAAGCAACGACACACTGATGGACTTGCGCCCAACATATACATCACCAAAGGAATCAGACGAATAAAATTACGGATCAAACCAAAATAACGATGGCTACGATAATCTTGCAGACTGAGCTGTTTTAATTGTGGGTTGCTTTCATGCTGCTGCAAAACCGCAAACAGTTGTTCTGGAAAGGATAAATTATAGTGTACCCCTGAAATGGTCTGCATACGGCGACCATAACGCACCCCTAAACCGCGGCGATACAGGGTTTTAAAGCGGCCAATATTGGAACTGCCATATTGCGCCAGTTTAATATTTTCTTCGTTATCATCCAGCATGCAAGGCATCGACAAAGGCCAAAGTTTTTCACCCTCTTCGAGCTGCTGGTGCACCACACTATGGATATCACTTAACTCAGTTAAGGCTGCCGCAATGGTACTTTGTGGCGTGGTGATAAACTCCATCAACGCTTCTGAATAATCAGTGGTGATATGTGGATGTGTCAGTGCCGAACCTAACGCAATGGGGTGATTTTGTTGTGATAAAAATCCATTGCTTTGCATGCGTAGGCTTTCACGCTCAATCCCACGTAACATCCCCTTTAATAGCGAGGCATCTACCCAAGTTGGTATCACAGAGGAAGTAAGGCTGGGTTGATTCATATTCTATGCTCGCTTATTCAAGATCAGCCGACCACATACATGGTAACGACGTCGTCGATGCTACAGACATGTTCAACATGCCAATCCCTTCGACTCAGCCAATTATAACGACAATTACAATCTAGTCATCTGATTTAGTTTGGCAATTTTTATCACAATCTTGTTACATAAGACACGCAAAAATTGTGATTTTATTGAAAAATAAATCTTCCAATGGATACTCGACCATGCAAGCGCAAGACATTCTTAATTTTTGGTTTGACCCCGAGCATCGTTCACTTTGGTTTGCCAAAAGTGATGATTTTGATGCAAAAATTCGTACGTCCTTTGCAGAGATTCATCATCAGGCCGCTCAAGCGGAGCTGTGGTCTTGGCGTCAAACGCCTGAAGGCCGTTTGGCTGAGATTATTGTCCTCGATCAGTTCTCACGAAATTTATATCGAGATCAGGCACAGGCCTTTGCCTACGACAGCTTGGCACTGACCCTGTCTCAAGAAGCAATTAGCTTGCAGCTGGATGCACAACTCAGTCCTGAGCAACGTTCCTTTCTTTATATGCCGTTTATGCATAGCGAATCCAAGCTCATACATGAATTTGCCCTAAAATTGTTTCAACGCTTAGGCAATGAAATTAATTTAAACTTTGAGAAAAAGCATAAAGTGATCATTGATCGTTTTGGACGTTATCCGCATCGCAATGCAATTTTAGGGCGTAGCTCAAGCCCTGAAGAACTGGAATTTTTAACTCAACCGAATAGTAGTTTTTAAGTCGATCTCCCCCGACACTGTACATAGGAATGGCATATGAAAAGCTTATTAATATGCACCCCGCTCCTTGTCGCACTGACATTTGCAGGATGTGCAACGGTTCCCTCCAAACCCAGAACCTTTGATCAACTGGGTCAATTCACCGCTTATCCGTTAAATAACAAAACTTACCGCGTTGGTTTCCAAGCGGATAATAATTTGAGTTATGGTACGGCTGAGGAAATTACCTTGCTCAAAGCAGCGCAAACCACGGTCAAAAATGGTTTCCGTTATTTTAGTGTGGTGGATGATCCAAGTAATGCCCGTCATAAAACACCGCGCCAAGCCGTGATTTATCCGACACCGTCCTATTACCCTTATGGTTATTATCGTCGCCATCCTGCCTTTTGGCCGGATCCCTTCTACGATACCCCACAAGTGGTCAATATTGATCCGATTCAAGTGTCGTATACTATCGAGTGCTTTAAGACACAGCAGCAATCACCAGATGCCTTTGATGCACAGCTGATTTTGCAATCCTTGGGGCCTAAATATGGCTTGAGTCCAACAGGAGAGGTGTTGCAGCCCCCTGCACCACCTCAAAACAAGAAATGAAATTAAAAGGGTGACTCAATGAGTTCAGTCGAAGAAATCCACGTCCCAAGCTTACAACGAAGTAAATACTTCGCCACCATGGCCCTGATTATTGCAGTGGTGTCATGGGTCGCTTTAATGGTCGCGGCGCATTTTCTGCCTGAATATAAATGGCTCATCCATATTTTCATGCTTGGTGCAGAAGCCGGTGTGGTCGGTGGCTTAGCCGATTGGTATGCAGTGACGGTGTTATTCCGTAATCCTTTCGGCAGAATGCCCTTACCCAAACTGTTGCGAGATCATACCGAGATTATCCCGCGCAATAAGGCCCGTATTGCCGAGTCAATGGGGCGCTTTGTACAGGAAAATTTCCTTTCTCCACAGATCGTCGAACGTAGCCTACAAAATGCCGATATCAGTTTGGCTGTGGGTCAATGGCTGGCTAATCCAAAGAACAACCAGCACGTGGTGCAAATGATTCAGCACACGGTGCCGAGAATCTTTGAGTTTGTCAGCCAAGATCAAATTGCACATTTTGTTCAAAATAATAGTGTGCAATGGGTCAGAAGTACCAAGGTCAATAAATTGGCCAGTGAAATGCTGCGTGCCGTACTGGAAAATGATTTTCATCAAGATGTGTTGCAGCGCGGTCTCGATCTGGCGCATGAATGGATGGTGTCTCATCCTGAAGAAGCACGTGATTTATCACGTAAATTATTCCAAGAATTAGGCGTTTGGAAGTTAGCCAAAGGTGCAAGCTGGATCGGTATTGATGTACAGCAACGCACCATTGACTCACTCATTGAAAAAGTTGAATCGATGCTGGCCAATCCTGATCATCCTTGGCGTCAAGATATTGAAGCCACCACGCATAACTTGATGCTGGAACTGGCAGAACCCGACAGTGAAGCCAGCCAACGTTTAAATCGTGGTAAAGATGCCCTGCTTGATAGTCCACAAGTATTGAACTTTATCAGTGGTGCTGTGGCGATTTTATGTGATGCGATTAAAACTGATTTAATGCAGCAAGATTCAGGCATTGCCACCAATTTACAAGCCGCTATTCAACAGTTGGGAGAGAGCCTGATTCAAAATGAAAAAGTGCGTCAGGTACTGAATGAAAAGATGATCGGCTTGGCCACCAATTTCAGTGAGCAATATAGCGACAAGATCATTCGTTACATCAGTGAGCGTATACATGAATGGGATTCTCGTGAAATGATCGCCAAAATTGAAAGTGAAGTTGGCGGTGATTTGCATATGATCCGCGTCAATGGTGTGATTGTCGGTGCCTTTATTGGTTTAGCACTCGGCGTGATTCGTGCCATTGTTGAAAATGTTTTGTAAATAAATCAAATCCTAAAATCCTCTAGCTAAATTTAAATCAGGATTAGCTATCGTGACGGCGGCATGGATGCCGCCCGTAGTGCTGCGGCCTCAAGGATGGGCCGTCAGCACTACAAAGGATTTTTGTTACTTTTCATCCTTGAAAAGTAAAACATGCCTATGCAAATTACATATAATTTCTCACAGCATACGAGGCTGTGCAGAGTCATCGTAAAAAAGAAATTAGAGATTAAAAAGGACATCCGATGTTGCAACTTCAGTCAAAACTCCCAAGCCAAGGCGTTACCATCTTTAGTGTCATGACTGAACTCGCACAACGACTCAATGCCCTGAACCTGTCCCAAGGCTTCCCCGATTTCCCTGCGCCACCAGCTCTGCTCGAAGCACTGAGCCAAGCAACACTTTCAGGCTATAACCAATATCCTGCGGGTGACGGGGTACTGGCCTTAAGACAACATCTGGCGACACAATTCTTAGCACGTGATCAGTTGCAACTTGATCCAGTCACTGAAATCACCATCACCCCAGGTGCAACCATTGCGATTTTCTGTGCCATTCAAGCCTGTATCCATGCAGGTGATGAAGTGATTATTTTCGACCCAAGCTATGACAGCTATGCCCCTGCGGTTCAGTTGGCAGGTGGAAAATCAATACATATCCATTTAGATGCACCCAGCTTTCAGGTGAATTGGCAAAAGGTCAAAGACAGTATTAATGCCAACACCCGTATGATCATTGTCAACACCCCACATAATCCAACAGGGGCAATCTGGTCCGAACAGGATTGGCGACAGTTAATTGAGCTGATTCAAGATAAAAATATCGTGGTGCTCTCCGATGAAGTCTATGAACATCTGATTTTTGATGGGCAAAAACACCATAGCGCTCTGCAATTCCCTGAATTACGTGAACGCAGTTTTGTGATTGGTTCTTTCGGCAAAACTTACCATGTCACAGGCTGGAAAACTGGCTATTGTGTTGCTGCGCCACAACTTATGCGTCTGTTTCGCCAGATTTATCAATTTGCCAATTTCTGTGGCACCACCCCATGCCAGATTGCACTGGCCAACTACATGCAGCAGCATCCTGAACATATTCAGGAGCTACCTGACTTTTATCAGGCAAAACGTGATTTATTCAATGTCCAAATTCAAGATTCACGTTTCGACTTCATCCCATCTCAAGGCACCTATTTCCAAAATCTGGATTACAGCAACATTCGCCCTGATCTTAATGATATCGAAATGTGCCAATTCCTTGCGGAGCAACATAAAATTGTGGCCATTCCAATTTCGGTATTTTATCAGCAGGCACCTGAATCATTACGCTTGATTCGCTTCTGCTTTGCCAAAACCGATCAAACACTGCAACGCGCAGGTGAAATCCTCGTACAATGTTGATCAACAAAAAGAAACTGAACCCTCATCTTCAACACAATTGATCATGTTATGTTGACAAAAATACCATCGTTTCAGGATGAAGCGTGAAGGAAATTGAATGACACCACGCCAACCCTTGGTGATGCAACCGAACCTCTGGAAAACCTTTTTTGTGTTTCTGGTGCCGCTGATTGCCACCAATATTTTACAAAACCTATCAGGAACCATTAATACCATCTTTGTCGGTCAAATGATGGGCGTGAATGCGATTGCTGCAGTCTCGGTATTCTTCCCGATCCTGTTCTTTTTACTGGCCTTTGTGATTGGAATTTCTGCAGGCTCCACGGTGCTGATTGGGCAGGCATGGGGTGCGCAGAATCTAGAAAAAGTTCGTGCCGTGATTGGCTCCACGGTCTATATGACCTTGATTGGCGGTAGCATTATTGCGGTTTTAGGTCTGATCTTCGCCAAACATATTTTGGAGTTACTGGGTACCGATCCCAAAGTGATGCACCTGTCCTTGCCTTATGTGCAATGGATGTTGGTGGGCAGCCCCTTACTGTTCGTCTATATTATTTATACCTCGATCTTGCGGGGTGTCGGTGATAGTGTGACGCCACTGATTGCCCTGAGCCTGACCAGCTTGATTGGTTTGGGGGTGACCCCCGTTTTACTGAAAGGTTATTTTGGTTTCCCTGCTTTGGGGATTGTTGCCCCTGCGATTGCCACCATTATCGGTTATGCCGCTGTGCTAATTTTCTTAGCAATTTATCTGAACTATAAAAATCATCCGCTGAAAATTGATGGTCTATTGCTGCAACATATTCGTCATGATGCAGAGCTGAGTAAATTAATTTTAAAACTCGGCATACCGACTGGGATTCAGATGGTCACCACCTCCTTAGCGGGTCTGGTGATTATTGGCTTGATTAACCATTATGGTGCACATGCCACCGCAGCTTATGGCGCAGTCAATCAGGTACTGAACTACATCCAATTTCCGGCCTTGTCGATTTCAATTGCCGCTTCGATTTTTGCCGCACAAGCAATTGGTGCAGGTAAGCCTGATTTATTGGCCAAGGTCACCCGTACCGCTTTAGGCATGAATTTCTTATTCACGGGTAGTTTGATTGCCTTGGCTTATTTGTTCTCAAAATACTTGATGGCGCTGTTTATTACCGATCACAGTGTGATTGAGCTGGGTCAACAACTGCTATTCATTGTGCTGTGGTCAATTTTATTCTTCGGTGCCAGTGCCATTTTTGCCTCAATCATGCGGGCCAGTGGTGCAGTCAACATTCCGATGATGATTAATATTTTGACCATTGTTCTGATCGAAGTCCCGTGTGCCTATTGGTTTAGCTCACTTTGGGGCTTAACCGGGATTTGGATTGCTTACGCGCTGTCTTTTGTCTGCCTATGCCTGTTCCAAGCGTTCTATTATCAATTCTTTTGGAAAAAGACCAAGATTAAAGTACTGATCTAAAGCATCTTTCTTACTGATATAAAAAAGCCATTCACAAGAATGGCCTTTTTCATGCTAACAACTTACATCATCTTAGTTGCAAACGCTGCAATACGTTGATAACCCGTTGGGAATAAACGTTGGAACGAATCTACAATACGCGCATCGGTACCAATCAATAAACGGCGTTTATCTTTCAATACTGCATTTAGAATCTGACGTGCTGCTTCTTCTGGTGGAGTACGCAAGAACTTGTCGAATTGCTTGATCGATTTGTTCGGGTCCATGCCCAAGCTCTTCAAACTGTCATTCATTTTCGCTGCTTTGGCGATATTGGTACGAATCCCGCCTGGATGTACGCAGAGAGAGCTGACACCGCCCTTCTCAATATCCAACTCCTGACGTAATGATTCAGTGAAGCCACGTACCGCAAATTTGGTAGCGTTATACGCTGATTGCGTTGGTTGCGAGGTTAAACCAAAGATACTGGAGATGTTGATGATATGACCATCTTTGCTTTGTTTGATGAATGGCAGGAATTCTTTGGTGCCATAAACCACACCCCAGAAATTAATGCCGACAATCCATTCTAAATCTTCATAGCTCGCACCTTCGACGGTTGAACCGAGTGCTACGCCTGCGTTGTTGAAGATCATGTTGACCGAACCATGATCTTGCACGGTTTCTTGTGCCCACTGTTTCACCGCATCGCGATTTGAAACATCGAGTACTTTGGTGGTCACTGTTACTGGATACTGCTTCACTAATTCTACAGTCTGTGCCAAGCCCTTTTCATTGATATCACTCAATGACAAATGACAGCCTTGTTTCGCCAACAAAACGGCCAATTGTTGTCCAATCCCAGAACCTGCACCGGTGATCGCTGCGACTTTATTTTTAAAATTTTTCATTGCCTATCCTTTGTACTGCGAATGATACGCACATATTCGCTTAGCTCATGTGCTGTTTAACCTATAACCAATATAATTTTGACAATACGTGTTGTCAATATAGTACACTCTGGCTTTAAGACAAATGGCAATAACCAACACCCGACATGTCATAATAGGCCTATTTACATTTATGACCGAAGATGTTTAAAAGAGACAAGGCATATTTTCAAAATTTGGTTATGCTAGTCAGCACAACAGGGTTGAAATGCAACTATTAGACACACGATTTAAAGACTTTTTAGGAAACGGTTTTCTCAATGGCAACTCAAGATCAAGCGACACGCAAGAAAAATAATACCGAAGTGAAAGAACGACAATTCAAAGGTCTCTCTTTAACTGAGCGCAAAGAAGCACGTCGTGAAAAATTGATTGAAGCAGGTATTGCAACCTACGGCACACAAGGCTTTTTTTCGGTCACAGTCAAAGATGTCTGTAATGAAGCCAAGCTCACTGAACGCTATTTTTATGAATCTTTTAAAAAAAGCGAAGAACTGTTTCAAACCGTGTTCTTAAAAATGATTGAGAAAATGCAAACCTGTTTAACTCAGGCTGTCCTGATGGCGGCACCTGAACCCAAGAATATGGTGACCGCAGGTTTGTCGGCGTTATTGAGTGCGATTAAAGACGATCCACGTATGGCACGGATTATTTATATTGATGCCATGCTAGTGCAAGACCTGCATAATCAAGCCACCATTCAAGAAACGCTAACTCAGTTCGATCGCATCATTCAAGGCTTTGTGATGATTACCATGCCGAATGCACCGCAAAGCACTGAAGAAGTTTCGCTCATGGCGACGGGCTTAAATGGCTATGTGACTCATATTATTATTCGTTGGGTCTCTGAAGGCTTTAAACAGCCTTTGGAAGATGTTCTGTCAGCATGCTGTGCTGTCTTTTTGTCTTTTATCGAAACCACCTCGCAAAAAAATTAAAATCGTTTTACAGTTTTGTGACACACAAAGCTGTTAAACTACAGTCTAGTTAAGCAAATGAATTCATTTGCTTTCTTGCTAGGCAAATTGTCATCAATCCGTCACGACTCTGCCCCATGCTTGTCACAATTTATTGCTAAATTCGACTTTATTAATTCTTTTGCAATGATATTGTCATAATTAATCTTTGTAATAAGCCTGTCATAACAACAAAACGGTTAAACCGTTACAGATTTTAAGGGTATTGCGCTGTGAAAGATGACTATATTTTAATTGTCGATGATGAGCTACCGATCCGCGAAATGATCCATACCTCATTGGATATGGCAGGCTTCCAATGTTTACAAGCTGAGGATGCTAAACAAGCGCATCAGATCATCGTTGATCAGCGTCCTGCGCTTATTTTGCTGGATTGGATGCTACCGGGTGGTGTGAGTGGTGTAGATTTATGTCGCCGCCTCAAACGTGATGAAAACTTGGCCGAGATTCCAGTGATCATGCTGACTGCCCGTGGCGAAGAAGACCATAAAGTACAAGGTCTAGATGCGGGTGCTGATGATTACATGACCAAACCGTTCTCGACGCGTGAACTGGTATCTCGTATCAAAGCAGTACTGCGTCGTGCCAATGCACTGAGCGGTGAAAAAGTCATTGACGCCAATGGTTTGTTACTTGATCCTGTCAGCCAGCGTGTCAGCTTTGGCAATAGTATTTTAGATATGGGGCCAACCGAATATCGTTTATTGGCCTTCTTCATGACCCATCCTGAGCGTGCCTATACCCGTGCTCAACTCTTAGATCAAGTCTGGGGTGGCAATGTCTATATTGAAGACCGTACCATTGATGTGCATATCCGTCGTTTACGCAAAGTGTTAGAGCCTTTTGGTGTCGACCGTTTTGTACAAACCGTTCGTGGCACAGGTTACCGTTTTTCGACACGAGCAGATTTAGCAGTAGGTTAAAAATCCTTTATGTATGAGCCTTACCCCGTCCCTGAACTGGCACGTGAACACCAACGTTTTCGCTACAGCAGTTTATGGACCTTTGCAAAACAAGATTTAAGACTGTTACTTTTTTTCTTATTGATTGCAAGCTTAGTCGGATTCGGGGTGGGTTACTTCTGGAGCTGTATTTTTATTGCCTTCGTGCTATTTTTTTTCCTACAGCTACGCTCGCTTTATCTGGTCAATGAATGGATTTCCAATCGCCCTTATGATGTCCCTCCCAATCTCAACGGGATTTGGGGCGCTTTGCTGTTCAATGTTTACCGTGCACAACGTCAAGAACGGATTGTTCAAGCGGAGATGGTCGGTTTAATTGATCGGGCACAATCCTCTTTGGTGGCATTGGCCGAAGCAGTGGTTTTAATTGATGATCAACATCAAATCGAATGGTGGAATCCTGCCGCTGAAAAACTATTGGGTATCAGTCCTCTAGACCGTGGTCGCAATTTATTGTCGATTCTGCGCCAACCCAATTTTATTGAATATTTCAACCATAGCGATCAATCTCCTGATGGTATCCGTTTACAGGCACAGATGGATGAAGAACGTTATGTACAAGTCAAACTGACCCGTTTTGGTGGAGAAAGCCGTCTGTTGGTCGCTTATGACACCACACGAGTACATAATCTGGAACAGATGCGTAAAGACTTTGTCGATAATATTTCACATGAGTTACGCACACCCTTGACGGTGCTTAGTGGCTATATCGAAACCTTTACCGATCAAGATGATATTACTCCGCGCTGGAAGCGGGCTTTTACCCAGATGCAATCTCAGACCAAGCGCATGAATGCTCTGGTGAATGACCTATTGTTGTTATCTAATTTAGAAAATAATAAAAAAGTCGCGAAAAATCAGATTATTGATATGGCCAATCTGATGAACCAGATCTTTGATGATGCACGTGCCTACAATCTCGATTATGGCCATACCTTAAATCTGGATATTGATAGCCATTGCGATCTGATCGGTTCTGATATTGAAATTGCCAGTGCATTCAGTAACTTAATTACCAACGCCATTAAATACACGCCTGCAGGCGGCATCATTACCATTGGTTGGCACGAAGATGGTGACCATGCCTACTTTACTGTACAAGATAATGGGATCGGGATTAATCCCAAACATTTACCCCGTTTAACAGAACGTTTCTACCGTGTCGATAGCGCACGTAGCCGTCAGACAGGCGGAACCGGACTTGGTCTGGCCATCGTGAAACACGTGTTGATGCAACACGGCGCACACTTGGAAATTACCTCTAAAGAAAATGAAGGTTCGACCTTTACTGCGGTGTTCCCGAAAGAACGCTTATACCGCATGATTTAAACATGCTAGGGAACTACCAAGTTCCCTAAAACATGCTGTGATCATCCTACTAAAACAATATAATAAATCGTTGTTTCATTTCATTATTTATATTTTTCGACGTATTCCTCATGCTCAATACCTCTTTTATTCGTGCTTGTATTCTCTTACTTGGGCTCAATACGCCTTTGGCGATTCACGCTGCTCCGACAGATCCATTGATTGGGACGTGGAAAGTCGTGGATGAGCGTACAGGTTCCTATCTCTCTGATATCGTAATTCGTAGACATTCAGCCACTGAACAATACAGTGCCGTGATTGTCAAAATGTATCCTTCTGCCAAGGAAGCAGCACCAACCTTATGTACAGCCTGTACGGGCACGTTAAAAAACCAGCAGATGATCGGCATGGAAGTGCTAACTGGTCTAAAGATGTTGAGTCAAAATGAGGAATTTGGACAAGGCGTTTGGCTCAATCCGTACGATGGACAGAAATACAACCTGTATGCGCGTTTAAGCAAAACAGGCAAAATGCTGAGCATCAATGCCAAAAATCCAGCCAATAACAGTTTCCGTAACATGACTTGGATTCGACTTTAATCACTCAATTTTTATGTTAAAAATTAATTGATAAATCATATAAAAAGAGTGCATTTTATGCACTCTTTTTATGAATTCAGCCATAGAACTGTAGACTAAGAGCTGGCTTTGGCACTCAACGTTTTCGGCTCAAGCAAATGGCTAGGCAAGCCAAAAATATGATCAAAAAAGTAATTATAAACAAAGGTATAACATGGAATCAGCACCATCAAACTGAAATCCAGCAAGAAGGCTTTCACCAAACTGATCTGCATCCACCAGGCAATGAGCGGAATCAAAATCATCACCAAAACAATTTGAAAGCCAATCGCATGCGCCACACGTCTCCACACTGTGCGCTTTTTGGAGATCTGCTTCTTTTCCCACAGCTCAAATACATAGTTATAAAAGAAATTCACCGTCACTGCGATCACGGCAATCAAGATCGACAATGGCCCTGTATGGCTGATGGTGGTACCCGACAGTACGGCCAACACCATTGCACAGATAAAAAAGCTAAAAACTTCATAGAAAAACACATAGGTGACTCTTCTCTTGGTTCCTTGCATGACCACACCTTAAAATCAATAATGGGTGGATTTTACGCTTTAAATTTGATAAAAAAAGTCAATCGTTATCAGGCTGAATGACAAGTGAATCGCCATGAAACTAAATCGTGAACAGCTTGAACTGATCCTTGAAATTATGGATCGTGGTAATTTTTCCGCTGCAGCGCGCGCCCTAAATCGTGTGCCTTCAGCGGTCAGTATGGCGATTGCCAATCTTGAAGCAGAATTGAATTTAAAATTATTTGAACGCAGTAAAAATCACCTCACTGCTACCGAAGTCGCACTTTCAATCGAACCGCATGCCCGATTAATTCTGACTAAATTACGTCAGCTCGACCTGCATCTGACTGAACTTTCAACTGGACTAGAGACCAGTCTCTGCATTGGCATTGCTGCGGATGTGAATCAAAAGTTTTTATTGGCGGGGATTGAACAACTGATTCAACGTTATCCCTTATTAAATATTGATATGGTCAGCGCACCACAACAGGAGCTCAAAACACGACTGCATAATAACGAAATTGATCTGTATATTGCCTATAGTTCATCACAACTCGATAATAATGAACGCTTTCGTTTATTGGGCATGGAACAATTTGTTGCGGCAGTTTCCCCCAAAGATGCACAACAGCTCAAAGCGCAGAATAAAAATGAACTCACCATGCTGTCTGAACTCAGACAAATTATTGTAGCCAGCAAACATTATCCATTACCTGACAGTCGAGTACTGGTCTCAGATTCATGCTGGTATAGCGATAATTTATCTATAGCCATTGATATGGTGGAACAAGGGCTCGGTTGGGGTAATTTTCCGCTTTCCGTAGTGCAAACGCATTTTGCCAAACAACGTCTGGTACGCTTAGCTTTTCTCGATACCACTAATGGACTGGATATGCCAATTCATGCGATTTGGCCAGCTTATAAGCCACTGAGCAAATCCATGCAACTCTTGATTGAACTGTGGGAAAAACAAATCCATCGCGCATAAAAAAAGCCCGACATCCGAGTCGGGCTTTTTCGTATTCCTTTCACTAGATACAACTCCTGTCATATCTCACATCCTGATGCACAAACTTATCATTCTTGTTTTATGTTTTGGAACTTCCTGTTCCTGATGAGTTCATATTAGGTAATTCAGCTGAGGCTGAAAATGGGACATTGCCCTTAATCGGTGTAAGAAAAAGCGTACATGACTTATGTTTAAAAATCTAACAAGAAATATCTAAACCATTCATAAAGAATCTATCTTATTTTAAATCAATGGCTTTTGTCGTTTTCTTAATACGGTCTAAATAAGCATTGAATTTAAATTTTTTAATCAATGTTCCTTCGCATCACAGCGCTTCGCTTAAATAAGCGTATTGCAAAAACTAAATTTATCTATATTTTTAGAATAAATCTAAAGTTTTGGAACAGTATATGAATATTTTCCCTTTTCCATTTCAAGTGACTAACTGGGATAAAATAGAAACAGTAGAATACCGCGGAGAAACTGGAAATGCCTATTGGAAAACACAATACTTTGGTGAAGAAGAAAATAGAATTAGAGTAAGAATTGTAGAATACTCAGCTAATTACTTAGCTGACCATTGGTGCGAAAAAGGACATATTCTATTTTGTTTAGAAGGTGAACTTGAAAGCAGATTAAAAGATGGAAGGACGTTTATTTTAACGCAGGGCATGAGCTATCAGGTTGGTGATCATGCCGAACCGCACCAATCCTTCAGTTTAAATGGAGCGAAATTACTCATTGTTGATTAAATTAACATTATCTGGCGAATCTAAAATACATAAGATTCAATCTTAAACCTCAGGTTTAGTAATACACCTATTCACTGCAATCTGTTGGTTATAAAACAGCAAGCCAACGCACTCAGCCACTTGTTAGATTTGCAATAAAAAAGCCCGACATCCAAGTCGGGCTTTTTCGTATTCCTTTCACTAGATACAACTCCTGTCATATCTCACGTCCTGATGCACAAACTTATCATTCTTGTTTTATGTTTTGGAACTTCCTGTTCCTGATGAGTTGATATTAGGCAATTCCACTAAGGCTGAAAATGGGACATTGCCCCTAATCGCTGTAAGAAAAAGCGTACACTGCCGAGCTTTCTCACCCTTTAAAAAGTCAGTAAATATATGGAACGGAACACGGAGAACGTATCAATCTCCTAATAAATCAATCGACTGCCCTTTCGTCATCACACCCATATACTGATCATAGCTTTGTGCCAGTAGACAAATCACTACAGCAGCAATTAAAGTCAAAATCTTATTTCTCATTGTCATCGTCAGCGACCTGAATCAAGGATCTATAAAAAAGGTATAAGATTTCTTCCATCTAATCTAATATAGAAAAAATAAGCACTGATCTAATTTTGAGATATGTGGACCTTCAAACAATTTAATTATCTAATCACGATTGTTGAAACTGGGGGCTTTATTGCTGCCTCGGAGAAGCTGTTTATTGCTCAATCGGCCCTAAGCAGACAAATTAAAAATTTAGAAGAAGAAATCGGTTTTGAAATTTTTGATCGATCTGAGAAGAAAATTAGACTCACACCTGCAGGTGAAGCCCTGTATAAAAGTTTAAAAACCAATATTGATCATTTAAAAAGTTCCATTGTCAGCGCCCAAAGTATCAGCCGTGGTGAAGGTCGAATCATTAAAATTGCCCATTCCAGTAGTATCGTATTAGATCAAAACAAGCTGGAAATTTTTGAACAGCTCTGTGATACCCATCATATTGATATCGAGATGAATACTTTATCCTCTGAGTTACAACTCGAATATTTATTGAATGGGACGATTGATCTGGGCTTTATTCGGCCCCCGATTTATCATAATTTGAATGATGTCAATTCGATCAGTTTATATACCGCTCCTTTATACGTCGCTGCGCATATTTCAGATCCATTTTTAAGTGAAAAAGAAAGTATCTCGATCCGTGAGTTGGAACCCTTGGATTTTGTTTCTGTGCCACATAAAGCCCGTGGTGGCTTGAGCTATTTGGCCGCCAATTTATGTTTGGTTAATGGTTTTAGTCCAAAAAGAACCAGAATCTACTCAAGGAAAAGGTCTCAATTGGAACTGGTCGCCAATGGTTTTGGCGTGTGTATTGTGCCCGAAGAATTTAAAGTGATTTTGCCAAGCAATGTCAGACTGATTCCGATTCAGGATGAGAACACGCTCAGCGAAGTGAAACTCATCTGGAAAAAGGATGAAGACTCGATCATTGACCGTTGTGCAGCCTCGATTCATGCCTATTACAGTGCCAAGTAAATCAACTAAACAACTGACTGTGTTTCAACTCAAATGAAAAAAGCCCGACATCCGAGTCGGGCTTTTCCGTATTCCTTTCACTAGATACAACTCCTGTCATATCTCACGTCCTGATGCACAAACTTATCATTCTTGTTTTATGTTTTGGAACTTCCTGTTCCTGATGAGTTGATATTAGGCAATTCCACTGAGGCTGAAAATGGGACATTGCCCTGAATTGATGTAAGCAAAAACGTACATGGTTTTTTAGTTCATCAATTAAATGAAAATTTCACCTTCTAGATATAAGCGACATTCGCCTGAAATTTCAATTCGGTCATTTTCAAGTAACTTGCAATACAGTACGCCCCCTCGTTTTGAAGCTTGATAAGCAACAATATTTTCTTTGTTGATGAATGGCTGCCAAAGCGGTATCAGTGACGTATGTAATGAACCCGTAACAGGATCTTCATCAATTCCCATTGAGGGCGTAAAGTAACGGGAGACAAGGTCAAACTGAGCAAAGCCTTCATCTATAGCATCATTTAATGTGGTAATCGCGACACGTCGCCCACCAAGTTTTTTTATCAGATCAAAATTCGGTTGTTCATTTAAAACGGTTTGGGTATTTGGATAGATCACGATATAGGCCTGTGGATTGATATACACTTCAGTGATTTCTTGAGACAGACTGTCTTTTAAGGCTTGGGGAATCACCTCTAATCGATGAGGAATCTGTACAGGAAAATTCATTTTGATTCGGCCCTTTTCACTGCGAGTAATAAAAAACTCGCCCAAGTTCGCCACATGAAAAACTAACGATTCAATTTCAGGTTGATTTTTAAAAATAATAAAACTGGTCGCTAGCGTGCCATAACCACAAAACTGCACTTCTTTGACGGGTGAAAACCACTTAATTTCATAATTTTGATCATCAATTTTTCTGGCAAAACTGGTCTCTGACAAATTGTTTTCTAATGCAATGTTTTGCATTACATGCTGATCTAACCACTGTTCTAATAACACAACCGCAGCAGGGTTTCCTTTAAATACCTGATCACTAAATGCATCGACTTGGTAAATTTTCATGATTTCTAGCAGCAATAATTTTTAGATAAGATACTCAACTCATGCACCCAATAATGTTTGTTTTTGATGAATAAAATGCGTTACTGCTTCACTTTAACCCCTTAAAAAATCAAAATCTAATTTTGATAAAACCAGACTAATCTTATTTAAACCAAACGGTATCATCTCATTTTAAGCTTTAATTAAAAAAGATATCAGTAATGTCTCTTTCTATACTTATCAGTATGTTTGTTTTCTCATTCACCATGTCCGTTTCACCTGGACCAATTAACATTACCATTCTCTCATCCAGCTTAATGCATGGATTTAGAAAAACACTGCCTTTTATTTCAGGTGCAAGCTTTGGCTTTAGCTTACTGCTCATATTTTTAGGTTTTGGGATATCTAAAACCATCATGCATTACCCTACATTTTTTATGATCATTGAGGTTTTAGGTAGCTTATTTATTTTCTATCTCGGTCAAAAAATTATCTTTTCAAAAGCAGAAGTTGAAATATCAAACAATATCGCTACTGCTAAATTTATGGATGGATTTCTCTTACAATGGCTCAATCCCAAAGCATGGATTGCCTGCCTCTCTGGTATCTCATTATTTTCTTCACCAGTGAGTTATCATCCCTTGATTCTATTTATCCTCATCTATTTCTTTACTTGCTATATCTGTTTAATCCTTTGGGGCATTTCGGGGCATCATCTCGCCAAAATATTAACCAACTCACACCAGCTCAAAATCCTGAATATTTTAATGGGCGGGTCTTTAATCATTCTATCCATTTATATGCTGATCAAACTCTTTTGGCATTAAATAATTGATACAACCGCTCAAGCAAGGCATAGGCAATCCCATTCATTGGAATATTAGCAGGCCAAACTGCATAAACACGTAACGGCTCTAGTATCCAAGCGGGTAAAACTTTTACGACTTTCCCCTGTTCAAGATCGGCTTGGATTAAATCATCAGGAGGTGCTGCCAGCCCTGCATTTAATTTTACCAGTTCATATGAGGCTTCAACATTATTCACATAAATATAAGGCTGATATGAAATTTCTATTTCTTCTCCTGTATGTTTATGCCGCAATATTCTCTTATTTTTTCTCATACTCAAACCAATCCATTTCATCTGGATCAGATCTTTAGGATGAGTAATAACGTGCTGCTGATTTAAAAACTCAGGGGTTGCAACGATACTTCGGGCTAAAGGAAATAGATAGCGAGCTTTAAATGAACTATCTGTAAGCTCGCCAATTCGAACAGCAATATCCACATTCTCAGCGATCAAATCTGTCCGGCTATCATCACAAGTAATATGTACAGTTAAGTCCTGATACACCTCACAAAATGTTGTGATACATTGCATTAACTCACTATGGATAAAAACCGCAGGAA
The DNA here is from genome assembly GCF_036668815.1 of Acinetobacter sp. ESBL14. Classification (NCBI taxonomy): domain Bacteria; kingdom Pseudomonadati; phylum Pseudomonadota; class Gammaproteobacteria; order Moraxellales; family Moraxellaceae; genus Acinetobacter; species Acinetobacter sp. ESBL14. The sequence goes on along the minus strand of NZ_JAZEVS010000002.1, from coordinate 80,330 downwards.
TCGAAATATGCAATTGTGTCTTTCTCAGAATAGAACGTTGCTTAAAATCTGAAATACCTGATTCATAGGTTGCCAACATAACTTGGGCGGTATCTAAAAGTTTTTGCCCATCGTGAGTTAAGGTCATTTTCCGCGTATTTCGATAAAATAAGGCACACTCTAAATTCTTTTCCAATTTGGCCAAATGCAGACTAACCGTTGCGGTAGATAAGCCTAATGCTTTGGCCCCTTTTGAAATTGAACCAAACTCAGCAATTTTCGCAAAAATAATTAAATATCTGATATCTTCAATCATACGTTTCAATCTACAGCAGATAAATGCATAAACAGGAGCAAAATTAATCAGATATCGTCATGTTTCTTTTATAACGCATATAAAAATTGAAACTGGATAATGCTGCTGAAAAAATACAATACAGCATAAAAACAGTCATATTGATCAGTGGTCGATCCAGAAAGTAGTTACTGAATATGGTTGCGAAAGTTAAAATTCCTAAAAATTCAAAAAATGAAAATTGTGGTATTAAAAATTTCATCATTATTTGCCTTTATTTTAAATTATCTGAGATTATTTCAAGTACTACAAAATATATAAGATTTAAACTATAAATAAAAAGCCCCAATTTTGGAGCTTTTTAAAAATTACATCTAAATTAAACCGAATGACCTAAACGCTCACCCATCACCACCGTCGAATTGGCTTTAAACTGTTCTTCCCAAACCATTTTATCTTTTTCAAATAAAACCACAGCGGTTGAACCTAGGTAGAAACGACCTAACTCTGCACCTTTATCCAATTTCATTTGATGATGTTGCAATTCAACTTTGCCAGAGGGTTTCACTTTGCCTGTGGCAACCGTTTCAATCCCAGCCACAATCATTGCACCAACCAAAACCACCGCCATACGACCCAGCTCGGTATCAAACAAACAGACCATACGTTCATTCCGTGCAAACAAGCCTGGTACATTTTCAGCAGTGGTTTGGTTAACTGAGAACAACTCACCCGGAATATACAAGGTTTCCGTCAATGTGCCCGCCAAAGGCATATGGACGCGGTGATAATCTTTTGGCGATAAATACACGGTCGCAAATTGACCATCCTGAAAAGGTTTTGCCAGTTGTGGATCACCAATCAATTTCTCAACAGAAAAGCTTTGACCTTTGGCTTGAAAAATATCACCCGCTTCAATTTTACCGAGCTGTGAAATCGCACCATCGGCTGGACAAACAATGCTATCCGCTTGTTCATCAATACCACGAACACCCTCTTTTAACGCACGGGTAAAAAATTCATTAAATGACTTATATTGCAGTGCATTGCTTTGCGCCGCAATGCTCATATCAATGCCATATTTTGCTTTGAAGGCCTGAATCACAGCAGTTTTTACCAAGACATTTTCACTTGCGGCAACCTTACCAACCACACGACTCAGTTGATGTTGTGGCACAAGATTCTGTGCTTTGATAAAGAGTTGTTTTTTTAAATCTGCTGTAAAACTCAAGACGGTGACTCCCCTGAAATAATAGGACTATCGAGGCGATTGCCCCATTCACTCCACGCACCATCGTAAGCTCTCACTTGCCAATTGAGCAACCTTGCCAAAATATACGCCAAGCCAGAACGGTGATGAGACTGACAGTACACCACCACAGGTTGTTGTAAATTAAAGCCTAATTGTTCTAAACGTTGTTGTGTGCGTTCAAGCGGGTGTAATTTTAGATGATTTTCACGGTTTAGGGCAGTACTCCATTCAAAATGCAGTGCATTTGGGATGTGACCGCCGCGTCGCGCAGCGAGGCGTAAGCCTGTATATTCCTCGTTAGTACGGCAATCCCAGAGCTGAATATTGTCTTGTTCGACTTGTTGTAACAATTCATGATATTCAATCCGATGCTGCTGTACCGTATCTAAATCAATCTGGAACAGATCAGCAACGGGTTGGACTGGATCAACTTCAGCTGTGGTCGGTAAACCTGCGCCCAACCAGCCGTGAATGCCGCCATTAATCAAACTGGTGCGGTTAAAACCCAAGCAATGTAAATTCCAGATTAAACGTCCAGCCCACGCCCCGCCTTCATCGTCATAAACCACGACATGATGCTGAGGTGAAATATTTAACTTCTCAATTAAGGCCTGTAAACCTGCTAACTCAGGCAATACCCCATTGGCTTGTTCTTGTTGTGCAACCAAGTATTTAGGTTGTAAATGAATTGCATGGGGAATATGCAATTGTTCATATACCGAAGCTCGGCTTAAATCGACAATACGAATCAACTCGCTGCCCAAATACGGCACCAGTTGTTCAGGCTCAATCAGTAAACCCAGTTTAAAATCTACGTCAGTCATGGTTATGCTGTTTTATCATCCGCATTAGGGGTGATATTAACATAGCCGACTTTTTATCTTTGTCTGATTTTTTGCATTCATTTAGCAGAAAAGTAGATATAGTAAAAAGCCCAGCGATTATGGATTAAAAGTATAAAATTTGCTGACAATTGCGAAAGTTAAACCATATAAACCTGTCGAGAAAATTTACTGGTGCGGAGGCGGCATGGACGCCGCCCGTTGAACTGCGGCATCAAGGATGTGCCGTCAGTTCAACAAAAGATTTTTGTTACTTTTGATCTTTCAAAAGTAAAGAGTGCCTATATATCTCATAACGTTGAGCAATTCCACGGCCGTACCAGATTTGAGTGTGAAAGAATAGTTAGGCTTCTTCAATCTCAAACACCTGACGCAAATACGCCAAGAAGGTATCATTATCCGTCATAGTCTTCCCTGGACTATCCGAAATCTTCGCCACCGACTGACGATTACACTCCACCAGTTTCAAAACAATATTCAATGGCTTCTGCCCCATATCATTGGTCAAATTAGTACCAATCCCAAAACTCACTTGGAAACGATCTTTAAAATACTGATGCAATGACCATGCTTTTTCTAAATTTAAACCATCACTAAAGGTCAACATCTTGGTCTTGGTATCAATCTTGAGTTTGCGATAATGTGCATAAGCCTTATCGCCCCATTCATATGGATCACCACTGTCGTGGCGTAAACCATCAAACAGCTTGGCAAAATACAAATCAAAATCACGCAGGAAAGCATCCATTCCCACCACATCGGTCAAGGCAATACCCAAATCACCACGATATTCTTGTACCCATGCTTCCAATGCGGCTTTTTGGAAATTACGTAACCGCACATCAAGCGCCTGAAAAGCCTGCAAGAATTCATGTGCCATGGTACCAATCGGGCTAATCCCCAATTGTTTGGCCAACAATACATTACTGGTACCGCGGAATACTTTGGGTGCCACAGCCTGAAAGGCTTGCACCACATGTTTCTGCCATTCAAAACTATAACGACGGCGTGTGCCAAAATCAGACACTAAGAACGGTGGCTCTTTATCTTGTTGTTCTTGGGCATAATGCTGTAATTGCAGCAATTTCTGTTGCAGGCGGCGTTCACCCTCAAGCAATACCTCATCGCTACGAATACGACGGAAATACAATTCATTGACGATAGCTAAGACAAAAATCTCAAACATCATCGCCTGAACCATAGGCCCTTCAATTCGGATATCTAAACGCCCAGCCTCATCAATACTGGCTTGGATAAAACGACGTTTCAGTTGGAACAGTTCCAGATAATCAACAAAATCACTTTTAATAAAACGCAATGAACGCAGGTACTGTAATTCATCTTCTGCAAAACGCAGTTCACACAGCAAATCCAGCTGCTGATTCAAGTCATCCAAAATATCTACTAAAGGATAAACCGTATCTTCTAAATTGCGGCAACGAAATAAATACACACTATGCGTTTGCGGAAACTGATGCAACACCACCTGTAACATGGTGAATTTATATAAGTCGGTATCCAGTAAAGATTGAATAATTGGTGTAGACATGACTGAATTAGGATCTATTCTATTTCAAGCATTAAAGCATACTTTTATCCAGAAATGAGACTGTCTACGACGATGGATATTTTTCTCAAAATCATCTGATTGAACGTCTTTTAAAATTCAATAGCTTAGGGAAATAGCAAAGCTTAGTTCGAGAGTTCAGCCTGAATCTGTTTTAAGCGTTGCTGTTGTCCGAATTGAATTGCAAACTGTTCAGCGCTGAGTTGACCCATTTTTGCGGCATTAACATCACAATCGACCTGACGCAATTGTTTGGCAATGCTCCATTCCGCTTTGACAATCGCCCCCATTAAGGCCGTATGTCCACGTTTGTCTCGGAGACAACGATTGGCGCCTTGTTTAATCAAAACATCAACCGCTTCTTTTTGCCCATAATAGCTCGCCATCATCAGTGCGCTATAACCAGAGTGATCCTGCACATCGATCGGAAAACCATGCTTTAAAAACTCTTGTAAAACCTCAATATTGCCAACTTTTGCTGCTGAAAAGAACAGCTCAATCACTTCATCTGAACCGTTCACTGCGGTCGAAACTGTGTTCGCATAACTTGAGACGCATAAACTACCGCAGAATAGACCGATTGCACATAATGTAGCTCGTAAATGAATCATCACAATATCCTAAAATTAAATCAGGAATGCCTGTAACACTCGCCCTAGGTGCAGGAAAGGCTATTGAGGTTACAGGACTTTCTGGGGGTAACATTCAGGCACCTGTTACCACATGCTAAAACGACTTATTCGTCTTTCAATTGCGCTGCTTTCGCTTGAGCATTTTTAAGATTGACACCCACAGCCTTGGCAAGACGTGTTCCATAATCAGCATCGGCTTTATAGAAATAAGACACCATGATGGTCTTGGTTTCTACATCTTTGACTTGTCCAAGGTCTGCAGCAAGATTACGAATCAAGTCATTCTTTTCGATTGCAGAATAACTGCGATATAACTCACCTGCCTGTTTAAATGGCTGCTCTTTTTGAATCGCATGCTGCATCACTGTTCCTTGTAAAGGTGTAGCAACTGCACGTGCAATCTCAGTTGAAGGCTTCGGTTCAATCGTACTTGGCTCATAATTGACATGTGACTCAGTTTGTCCCATGTTCATAAAACCTTCTTGGTTGTTGTTATTCACCGCAACCCGAGGACGATTCACTGGAATCTGTTGATGATTGGCACCTAAACGATATAACTGGGTATCTGAATAAGAGAAGATACGACCTTGTAATAAACGGTCTTCTGACGGTTCAATACCTGGAATCAAGTTGCCTGGTGCAAAAGCCGATTGTTCCGTTTCCTGAAAGAAATTCTTCGGCATACGATTCAACGTCAAGGTTCCGACTTTGACTTCAGGCACCGCATCACTTGGCCAAATTTTAGTTGCATCTAATGGATTGAAATCAAATTTATCTAAGTCTTTTGGATCAAGTACCTGAATGTACAAATCCCATTTTGGATAATTACCTGCATTCACATTTTTATACATATCATTGGTTAAATGATTCCAGTCACGACCTTGAACTTCACGTACCTGATCAAGATTCAAGCCTTTCACGCCTTGTTTAGAACGCCAGTTGAACTTAACGTACTTATATTCGCCTTTGTCGTTATAGAGTTTAAAAGCATGCACGCCAAAGCCATCTAGCGTGCGGTAGCTTTCTGGTGTGCCTAAATTTGAATAGACATAGGTCAACATATTGATTGACCAAGGCTGGCTTTTTAAGAAGTCAAAAATACGATTCGGATCTTGGACATTGCTGACTGGATCAGGCTTCATGGCATGGACAAAATCAGGGAACTTGATCGCATCACGAATAAAGAATACCGGCAGATTATTGCCGACCAAATCCCAATTGCCTTGCTGCGTATAGAATTTCACGGCAAAACCATGCGGATCACGTGCGGTTTCAGGCGAACCCTTCGGATGGATGACGGTTGAGAAGCGGACAAAAACAGGGGTGGTTGTACCTGCCTTAAACATCGATGCGACAGTTAAATCAGACAAATCTTTTGTTGCGACAAAATCACCATAGACGCCTGTACCACGTGCATGCACCACACGCTCGGGAATACGTTCACGGCCAAAACGTTGTAATTTTTGAATCAGCTGGACATCTTGCAACAAGGTTGCGCCATTGGCACCCGCGGTCATGGAGTTTTGATTGTCACCTACAGGTGCACCATTGTCTTTGGTTAAAGGGGCTGCATACGCAGTGCTCAGCGTTGCTGCCATTATTGTGAATAAAAATGTTCGCTTAAACATACTGTTAAATCCAAAATCTAAATACCTTTCCTGCACGGGGACTATACAAAGATTTAGACAATAGATAAAAAAGATAATTTTAATAAAATAAATCGAAAAATAAGATCAAAGACAATCTAGTGCCTTGATGAGGTCATGCTGAACAAGCAAATCTGTTAGACTGCTGCCCTGATTCAATACCGATCTTCATTTTTATGCGCGCATTAATTCAACGTGTCCTCGAAGCCAAAGTTGTGGTTGAAGGGCAAACCACAGGCGAGATTCAACACGGCTTATTGGTGTTTTTAGGTCTAGGTAAAGACGATACTTTAGAAAAAGGCCAAAAGCTGATTGATAAAATCTTGAAGTATCGTATTTTTGATGATGAACAAGGTAAAATGGGCTGGAATGTCAGCCAAGCCAATGGTGGACTGCTACTCGTCTCTCAATTTACGCTGATGGCGCAAACACAAAAAGGCTTAAGACCAGATTTTGGCCCTGCCATGCCACCTGCAGCAGCCAAAGACCTATATGAGCAATTGGTCAAGTACGCACAACAACAATTTAACCATGTCCAAACTGGGATTTTTGCCGCAGATATGAAAGTGCATCTGATCAATGACGGTCCAGTGACTTTTAACCTAGAAGTCGAATAAATCGTGGCAATAAAAAACTCCCCAGTGGGGAGTTTTTTATGTCAGCGCATTTATTTGCCTGTTTTTTCTTTAATAAAGGCACGTGCTTGACGAATTTTTTCTTTGACTGGTTTTGGCACTTTTGGTGGAATCAATTTCGCTGCTTGGTTAAACCACACCAATAAGCTAAAGTCACCTTCCATTTTGATGCTACCATCTTGCATACCCGTCATAAATGCGGTTGGGTCACCTTTCAACAAAGTTTTAACGCCTTGCTCGCTTGATGCAAATTGTAAAATAAAGTCTGCTTTTTCTGGGCTACCTGCAACCGTATCAATCTTGCCACGATTCACAAGAATCTGACGAGCAAAGCCTAAATCTGTACCAATCTGAATACGGAATTCACGGTCATGTACCAATTCAATAAACTTTGGGCTGGTACGTGCCAATTGCTTCATACGCAACGCCAAACCTGCCACTAATAAATCCAGCGGATCAGTGCTTACATCAACGATAGGTAACTTAACCACAGGTAAAGAAGAAAGCTTCATGACAATTATGCCTACAGTATTATGATGAAAATTAAGACAACCGTATCCTAGCACAGTTGTAGAGCGGTCTGTAAAAGCTTTGTTGCAAAAAATTAGTACAAAAAAGGCATGCTGAGCATGCCTTTGATGTTGTTCGAATTATTATAATTTATCTGCTAGAACATTGTTGCTGGTCATCCTTATAAACAGGTGTATGTTCAATATACTGGCGATTTGCCAGCTGTTTTTGTGCTTGTTTGTCTTCACGTAAAAGAATAAATGTAACCGTCATCATCGCGAGGCTCAAGGCGGTTAGGTAGCTATAAGCAACGGACATCTCGAACATGGTTTGCACACCAAAGCGCACCACTTCTAATAGTCCCCAGCACAGCATACCTGCCAACATAAAACCTAACCAACGACGATAAGGAGAAAAGAAAACAGCAATAACTGCGACAGCGATTAAGCCAAATCCAACCAACATGGTGAAATTCGCTGCTTCCATAGAAACCTCCGTCTTAAAAAGGGTGATCTGTATCGTGTTCAGACCTCTATCTTGTTCTGTAATCTCTAACAGTACTTCGTGTTGCATTAACGTCTTTATGCATTATGGAGCGTTTTTTTTAGAAAAAAAGAGCCTGAAATTAACCTTACGACACAAGCTGTCGCAATATGCTTTTGTCATTACATTTTTAAAACAGAGAAAAGTCCTGAATGTCCATATAGCATCAATTGCCGCGTGTCATTACAAAAAACTATGCCTCTTTTTTGCTGCAAAAAAACTTTTTTCGGAATTTTTTTATCGTTGTTTTTCTATACATTTAGACATAATTATGACGGATAAATGACGTACAAAAATTGAATAGGGCCGCTGAAAAAGCGACCCTATTTTGAAGCATTTTAGCGTCAGCTTAGGCACGATTTAAATCTTTGTCATGCATACCTAATAAGTACAATACGCCATCCAAACCAACACTCGATATGGCTTGATTGGCATTTTGACGAACCAAAGGTTTAGCACGGAATGCAACCCCTAGACCTGCAATTGAAAGCATCGGTAAGTCATTGGCACCATCACCCACGGCCATCGCCTGCTCTAGCGAGATCCCCATTTTTTCTGCCAGTTGACGTAGCAGTTCAGCTTTACGGGCACCATCCACAATTGCACCTTTGACCTCACCAGTAACCACACCATTTTCGACATCTAAAATGTTGGCATGTACTTCATCAATCCCAAGTTTTGCTTGTAAGTACTCAGCAAAGTACTGGAAACCACCTGATAAAATTGCGGTTTTATAACCCAATGCTTTCAGTGTTGAAATGAGACGCTCCGCCCCTTCAGTTACAGTCAAGCGCTCCGCAATCTTTGGCAACACCGAAGCATCTAAACCTTTTAATAACGCCACACGGGCACGGAAGCTTTGTTGGAAATCAAGCTCTCCCAGCATCGCACGCTCAGTAATTTCAGCCACTTGTGCACCGACGCCTGCTTCTAATGCCAGTTCATCAATGACTTCTTGCTCGATCAAAGTCGAATCCATATCAAAGCACACCAAACGGCGATTACGGCGATAGGCATTGTCTTCTTGCACAGCAACATCAATATTCAGTTCACCAGATAAACTGAGGCAAGCTGCACGCATCGCCTGTGCATCCAGCATCTGTCCACTTAAACCAAACTGGACACAGGCACGGCGTGGAAATGGGCTTTCCGCATCAAGTTCTAGACGCCCTGATAAACGGGTAACTGTTTCAATATTAAAGCCCTGACTCGACACAATTTTTGTCACTGCTTGCAGGTGTGCAGCCGTCAGTTCTGGCGCAAGTGCGGTCACGATATAACGTGTTCGACCGCCTTCACTCACCCATTGATCATATTCTGCGTTGGAGATTGGTTTAAATCGCACAGTTAAGCCAATATCATGTGCTAAAATCAGAATCTCTTTCATTGCTAATGCTGTTGCGGTCTCATTATCCGATGCAACAACGATCCCAAGGGTCAGTTGATTATGGATAACCGCCTGACCGACATCGAGAATTTGCAAAGAATGTACGGATAGTACCTGCATTAATCGAGTAAACTGATTCGGTTGATCTGGTCCTAGAAAGGATATAAGAATGATTTCTCGCATGAATTGACTCGTGGTTGAGCGACAACTATTGTAAGAATCATAACATAACCCATGAATCTATTTGCCTTGGAAGTTTAACTTGAATGCGCCTCGCCAAGGGCTATTTGCTAGCCTACTGATCGTAAGTTTTGCATTGCATACCTTTTTATTGGTGATTGCAACGACACATCAACTCAATGAAAACCGCGCTAGCCAAGGACAACTGATGACCAGTCAGTTAGTGGCAGATAGTCTTGCAGAGTTGGAACCAGCCAATACCGTTTCACTCGCGTTGGTGGCAAATCGTTATGCCACCAATCCAAGTGTTGCCTCTATACGAATCTTGGACGCCAATAAACAAGTGCTTGCAACCAGCGGCATGGCCAAAACTCGCCAAGGCGAAGTTTTTGTTCGAGATGCGCTACAAAACGAAAAGAAAGTGGGTACCGTTGAAATTACCTTAATCCAGCCGAGTATCGGTGAGATTTTACGGACACAATGGTTAGCTATTTTAGTTTCTTTATTTATTCATGGATTAATCTGGCTGGCTTATCGCGCGATTGCGCGTCCAACCCGCAGTGAATACTTGGCACGCATCAATCAAGAAAATCATCTCAAGCATGAGATTCAGCGTTTAACCCAAGCATTGGCCTTGGAAAAGCAAAATACCGTGACCTTGGTCGCTCAAGCACAGCAACAAGCAAAAGCTCAACCAAGCAAAGCACGCGTGGAAAAAAGTCCAATCGAGTCAACGCAATTGGATGATCAAGCTCTGGCACTCAATATTCAGTTTTATGATCCGAAGCAATTGCTCAGCAGTGTGAATCAGTCTGTTTCTGTCCCATATTTCAAGCTGTGCCAATTGTTCTTAGATAAAAGCATTGCACTCTGTGCCAAGCATTACCAAATTGATCCTGCTCAAATTCAAGTGGTTCAGGAATTTAATGCGGAAGGCGCAACTTTGGCAACCAGCTCGGAAAAATCACATGCACTGGAATGCCTGATGATGGTGGGTGCTGTGTTCCAATTATTGGCCGATGTTCTGTATAAACGTTATCGTGAAGATAAACGCTTTGCGCTACAAACCCGTGGTGCGGTGGCAAGTGCAGTTGATGCCATGCAACTGGATGCCGTTGAAGCGGCAAAGCGCTTAGCGCAGCATTTACATGCCAAAGAAGCGGCATTGCATTTAAATCACGAGCAACTTAAAAATGTTCAAAACAGTTATGAATTGGTAGCGATGCCAAATCCAAGTAATATCATGACACGCCACGCCTTTATGATTAATGGCATGAATGAAGAATGTGCAACCTTAGCGCAAACGCTGCGCACCGAAATTCTAATGGGTAAAAAAGCCAAGGCATCAACAGAGTTTGAATAAATCGCGGTTCGCACAGGCGAACCAAGTGAGCTAACAGAAGGCTTTGTCTCAAGATAAAGCCTTCTTTTTTTATTGAGCCTGATCAATCTCAACAAGATAAAGCCTCTCGACTTTCTGATTAAATGGCAAATACGACGCCAAATAAAGTATGGCTTGACCAGTTTTTTAACTGGTCTTGTTATTGATAAAGAAGCACAGGCGAAAATTTTTAAAATGCGGTAAACTATGCCAGATTTATCGAATACTAGTGCCTGAAAAGGCAGCATCAAAGGTGAAAGCGAATGCCGCTGAGTCGTGTTGAAGAGCTTGTCGCAGATATTCGTGCAGGCAAAATGGTTATCCTTATGGATGACGAAGATCGTGAAAATGAAGGTGACTTAGTCATCGCTGCAACGCATGTTCGTCCTGAAGATATTAACTTCATGATTACCCATGCACGTGGCTTGGTCTGCCTGACGCTCAGTCGTGATCGTTGTAAGCAACTCAACCTCCCTTTAATGGTTGATCAAAATGGCGCACAGCACGCAACCAACTTCACGCTTTCGATTGAAGCGGCCGAAGGCATCAGTACGGGTATTTCAGCCGCTGAACGTGCACATACCATTCGTACTGCTGTGGCAGCACACGCTAAACCAAGTGATATCGTCCAACCAGGTCATATCTTCCCATTGATGGCACAACCAGGTGGTGTTTTGCACCGTGCAGGTCATACTGAAGCAGGTTGTGACTTGACCCGTTTAGCTGGTCTAGAGCCGGCTTCTGTGATCTGTGAAATTATCAATGATGACGGTACAATGGCACGTCGTCCTGATTTAGAAGTATTTGCAGAAAAACACGGTTTAAAAATTGGCACCATCGCGGACCTGATCCATTACCGCATGACCAATGAGCAAACGGTTGAACGTTTGTCTCAAGAAAGCATCGAAACCGAATACGGCGCATTTGAACTGTACAAATATCGTGAAATCGGTAATCCAGATATTCATGTGGCATTGGTCAAAGGTGATCCGAAACAGGGTGTGACTACGGTTCGTGTACATGGTTTCAGCCCGATTCGTGATTTATTGAAACTCAATAAAGCCGATGGCTCATCTGCTTGGAATTTAGATCTTGCAATGAAAACCATTGCTGCCAGTGATCGTGGTGTGTTGGTGTGGATTGGTCAGGATCACCTAGAAGATCTAGGCCCTGCACTCAATAGCTTAAACCAACCAAAACCATTGAAATCCAATGCAGCACTTTCTCATCAATATCAAACCATTGGTGTAGGTGCACAGATTTTACGCGATTTAGGTGTTGAGAAAATGAAGCTGTTGAGTTCTCCTCTTCGTTTCAATGCCTTATCTGGTTTTAATTTAGAGGTAGTGGAATACATCACTGCCGATCAAATCACAGCAAAATAATCGAGGTTGCTATGGCAATTCGCCGAATTGAAGGTTTATTACATCTCGCAAGCGAAGGTCGTTATGCGATCTTAGTGGGTCGTTTCAACAGCTTCGTGGTTGAACATTTACTCGAAGGTGCGATCGACACATTGAAACGCCACGGCGTTGCAGAAGAAGCGATCACTGTGATCCATGCACCAGGTGCGTGGGAACTACCGATCGTGGCAAAAAAATTAGCGGCTTCAAATCAATTTGATGCCATCATTGCATTAGGTGCAGTGATCCGTGGTAGCACACCACATTTTGATTTTGTTGCGGGCGAATGTGCAAAAGGTTTAGGTGTAGTTGCACTTGAAAGCACAATGCCTGTGATCAATGGTGTCTTAACCACAGATAGCATTGAACAAGCAATCGAACGTTCTGGTACGAAAGCAGGTAACAAAGGTAGCGAAGCTGCATTGACTGCAATCGAAATGGTTAACTTATTAAAGGCAATTTAAAGCATGTCGCAAACACTTCAGGCCGCTTATGCAGCGAAACGCAAAGCACGTCGTTTTGCTGTACAAGGGATTTATGAATGGCAAATGAGTCATAACCCAGTTCATGAAATTGAAGCACGCACGCGTGTTGAAAATGCCATGCACAAAGTTGACCTTAACTATTACCATGAATTGCTCACTCAAGTGGTTGCTCAACATGAAGCTTTAGATGAGTTACTCATCCCTGTACTTGACCGTGAGTTAAATGCCCTGGATGGCGTAGAACTTGCAACCTTACGACTAGGTGCATATGAACTTCGAGATCATCTCGAAGTTCCGTATCGCGTTGTACTTGATGAAGCGATTGAGCTAGCTAAACACTTTGGTGGTGCCGACAGTCATAAATACATCAATGGTGTATTAGACCGTCTTTCATCAAAGCTACGTGAAGCTGAAAAACAGCAAGCAAAATAATAGGCTTGTGTTAAATGGCTGAGTTTTCAATTATTGAGCATTACTTTAAACGCACATCCAATACCGATGTCAGTTTAGGTATCGGTGATGACTCAGCCATTATTACCCCACCATCTTCACAACAACTGGTGATCTGTGCAGATACATTAGTTGCTGGTCGCCATTTTCCCTTCGACACCGCTGCCCATGCCATTGGCTGGAAAAGCGTCGCAGTCAATTTATCTGACTTGGCGGCAATGGGGGCAAAACCCCACAGCATTTTACTCGCACTGAGCCTTCCCTCAGTTGATCACGACTGGCTGGCTGCATTTAGTCAGGGGCTGTTCGATTGCTGCGATCAGTTTGGCGTGAGCCTGATTGGTGGTGATACCACCCAAAGTACTCAACTCACGATTAGTGTGACTGCGCTAGGCTGGATCGAACATGGTCAGGCCATTACCCGTGCAGGTGCACAAGTCGGTGACTATATCTGTGTCAGCGGCCAAATCGGTGATGCTGCGTTTGGATTACAACATCTTGGTCATGCCTTGCAACAACGTTTGGATTATCCAACCCCACGTTGCCAGCTGGGCCAACAGCTCAAAGGGCTGGCTTCCAGTATGATTGATATCTCGGATGGATTGGCGCAAGACTTAGGCCATATTTTAAAAGCATCCAATGTCGGTGCAAAATTACAGCTTGAGCAACTTCCATTAGATTCATCACTCAAACAACTGGATCTGCAACAGGCTTGGCATTATGCACTTGCAGGGGGCGATGATTACGAATTATGCTTTACAATATCACCGCAAAACTTTAAACAACTATCGCGACAACAATTAGATGTTCCGCTTACAATAATCGGCGAAATTACCCAACAAACTGGATTGTTATTTGAGTATATGGGCAAAACACACCCATTACATGTTCATGGATACCAACACTTTGCATAAGCCTCCCATTCACTTTAACCAAATGACTTGGTTCGACCGTTTCATCGTGTTCTGCGGTGTCGGTTTTGGTTCTGGTTTAGCGCCCAAGGCCCCTGGAACCTTTGGTTCGGCCTTTGCTCTGTTATTTGTTCCACTGTGGCTCTATCTAGGTCTGTCGGCCAGTATTGTCGTGGTTGTTTTGATGTCTTTGATAGGCATCTATATCTGTGGGCATACTGCAAAAGTCATCAATGTGCATGACGATGGTCGCATTGTCTGGGATGAATTTGCAGGACAATCAATTACCCTCCTGCCTTTGCTTTATTTACAACAGATGAATTGGCTGTGGGTCATTGTCGGGTTTATCTTATTCCGTATATTTGATGTCTGGAAACCATTCCCCATTAGCTGGGCTGACCAAAAAGTATCTGGCGGCTTAGGGATTATGTTGGATGACATCATTGCTGGCCTTTGGGCAGCACTCTGTATTCTTATTTTTCATTTTTATCTTTTGACTTAAGCCACTATTAGAGTTAGTTATGTCAACAACTGTTATTATTCTTGCAGCAGGGAAAGGAACGCGGATGCGTTCACAATTACCAAAAGTATTACAACCACTTGCAGGTCGTCCTCTGCTCGGTCATGTCATTCAAACTGCAAAAAAACTCAATGCCCAAAACATTATTACCATATATGGGCATGGCGGTGAACTGGTTAAGCAAAGCTTTGCGGCAGAACAGATTGAATGGGTTGAGCAAGCAGAACAACTCGGCACAGGTCATGCAGTACAAATGACCCTCCCTGTTTTGCCTCAAGAAGGTGTTTCACTGATTTTATCAGGCGATGTACCTTGTATTCATGCAAATACGCTACAAAAATTATTGGATGCATCAACTCAAACAGGCATTGGCTTAGTGACGCTCACTGTCGATGATGCAACAGGTTATGGCCGTATTGTCCGTCAAGATGGTAAAATTCAAGCCATTGTTGAACATAAAGATGCCAGCGAAGAACAACGCCAAATTAAAGAATTTAATACCGGCATTTATTGTGTCAGCAATGCAAAACTTCACCAGTGGTTGCCGCAACTTTCCAATGAAAATGCGCAAGGTGAATATTACCTCACTGATATTGTCGCGATGGCGATTGCGGATGGCTTAGAAGTTGCCTCAGTTGAACCCGAACTTGCGTTTGAGGTTGAAGGGGTCAATAACCGCTTACAACTTGCGACCTTAGAACGTCAGTTCCAACAACAACAAGCCAAAGAATTGATGCTACAAGGTGTTCACTTAATTGACCCAAATCGTTTTGATTTACGTGGTACCTTAAGCTGTGGACAAGACGTACAGATTGATGTCAATGTCATCATCGAAGGCGACTGTGAACTGGGCGATAATGTCCAACTCGGCGCAGGCTGTATTCTAAAGAATACACGCATTGCGGCAGGCACTAAAGTTCAGGCTTATAGCATTTTTGAGAATGCAATTGTTGGTGAAAATACCCAAATTGGTCCTTTCGCGCGTTTACGTCCAGGTGCCAACCTTGCCAATGATGTGCATATCGGTAACTTTGTAGAAGTGAAGAACTCGAATATGGGTCTAGGCTCAAAAGCCAATCACTTTACTTACTTAGGTGATGCCGATATTGGTGCGGATTGTAATATTGGTGCAGGTACCATTACCTGTAATTATGATGGCGCGAATAAACACCGTACTGTGATTGAAGACAATGTATTCATTGGAACCAATAACTCTTTGGTTGCACCAATCAAAATTGGTCGAGGTGCCACAACAGGTGCAGGATCAACCCTCACTCGAGATGTGGCTGAGCATAGTTTGGCTGTCGAACGATCAAAACAGTTTGAAAAAGCAAATTATCAACGTCCCCAAAAACTGAAAAAATAAGAGGATAAAATTATGTGTGGTATTGTTGGTGGCGTTGCTGAACGTTGTGTAACCGATATTCTGATTGAAGGACTGAAACGTCTGGAATATCGTGGTTATGACTCTGCTGGTTTAGCATTACTCAATAATCAGAAAATCTTGCGTGAACGTCGTGTTGGTAAAGTTGCCAACTTGGCCGAAGCCGTGTCAGAACAACATTTAACGGGTAATGTGGGTATTGCACACACCCGTTGGGCAACTCACGGTAAACCGACAGAAAACAATGCCCACCCGCATGTTTCGGGTGATGTTGCAGTGGTTCATAACGGGATCATTGAAAACTACCAAGAACTTAAAGATGAATTGCAAGCTTTAGGCTATGTGTTTACCTCGCAAACCGATACCGAAGTGGTTGCACATCTTGTTAACGATGCGCTAAAGCAAACAGATAGCCTGCTAGAAGCTGTACAAAAGATTACGCCACGCCTTAAAGGTGCTTATGCGCTTGGGATTGTGCATACGGCGCATCCTGACGAGCTGATTACAGTCCGTGAAGGTTCACCATTGGTGATTGGTGTCGGTATAGGCGAGAACTTTATTAGCTCAGACCAACTGGCTTTATTGCCTGTGACCAACCGCTTCGTTTATCTAGAAGAAGGTGATATTGCGCGCTTAACCCGTAGCAGCATTGAAGTTTTTGTTAATGGCGAGCCTGTACAACGTCCAGTCAAAGAGTTAGATGCCACAGTCAGCAATGCATCTAAGGGTGAATATAAGCACTTCATGCTGAAAGAAATCTATGAGCAGCCTGAAGCAATTCAGCAAACCATTTCGCAAGCATTGAATGGCAATAACTTACGCGAAGATTTCCTCAATCATGCCAATGCCGATTTTGACAAGATTCAACAGATTCAAATTATTGCCTGTGGTACCAGCTATCATGCGGGGATGATTGCCAAATATTGGTTTGAACAACTGATTGGTGTGCCTTGCCAAGTTGAGATTGCCAGTGAGTTCCGTTATCGCACCCCAGTGATTGTGGCAAATACACTGTATATCTGTATTTCTCAATCAGGGGAAACTGCGGATACTTTAGCTGCGTTACGTGAAACCCAAAAACGTGCCAAAGCCAATCACATTGACATCACTACCATGACGATTTGTAACGTTGCGACATCATCAATGGTGCGCGAAACTGATCATCATTTACTGACACTTGCAGGTCCAGAAATTGGGGTGGCTTCAACCAAAGCCTTTACCACCCAGCTGGCAGCATTGATGTTATTGATCTTAAAAATTGGTCAAGTTAAACAAAAGCTGTCTGCCGCACAACTGACTGAAATTACTGAAGCATTGTGGCATTGTCCAAAAGTCATTTTAGATACCTTACAGGGTAATACTGAAATTCTGCGTTTATCAGCACTTTTTGTTGAGAAAAATCACTGCTTATTCTTGGGTCGTGGTACACACTTCCCAATCGCACTAGAAGGCGCATTGAAACTGAAAGAAATTTCATATATTCATGCGGAAGGTTATGCTGCAGGTGAATTGAAGCATGGTCCACTGGCTTTAGTCGATAATGAAATGCCCGTGGTCATCTTAGCACCACAGGATGACATGCTCGATAAACTCAAATCGAACATGGAAGAAGTTCAAGCCCGTGGTGGTGAATTATTCGTCTTTGCAGATGAGAACAGTGGTATTCACGGTAAAGATCGTCAACATGTCGTACATGTTCCAGCGGTAAATGAATGGCTAGCACCGATCGTTTATAGCGTGCCTGTACAACTGCTGTCTTATCATGTTGCAGTGTTACGTGGTACTGATGTCGATCAACCACGTAACCTCGCCAAGAGTGTGACGGTCGAATAATTCGACGGCTATCCGCTGTATTTGTATAAGAGTAATAAAGTCTCATACTGAATTGCTCAAAAAATCCACATAAGATATGCTCTAGAAAAGCATGGCTGTGTGGATTTTTTAATGCTTGATTTAAAAGATTCGTATAAAACAAATCTAAAAATGAAAAAAGGAAGGCCGTGGACAAGGTTTCGGGGCTAACTATAAACCATAGATCACCATTAGAGATGCTAGCTCAGAAAATTTGTTTCCTAATAAGTGATAGAAAAATATTAAGGAAATCAGTTCATTTAATGTACACTGTAATCACTTTTAGTTCTCAATACTATAGCCATTAGCGATATGCCTATAATAACAATGATCCTTAGTTTGGAAAAAAATATCGAAACTACAACTCATACTTATATCAATAGAGCTATGTTTAGTGTAAATATCAGCAATAGCTGAACTGTAGTAGCCTATCCAATCTTTAACACAAGTAAAGGATGAACAAGGACGAAGATGTGTGTATAGAGCTTTTAAATTATCTGAAATCTGATGAATATCAGGATTATGTAGCCAAAGAATAAGATCTTTCTCTTTAAAATTAGTAGTGATATATTTTCCAGATTCTTCAGTGTGTTCGACAGCAAAAAGTTTAGGCCCATTGACTGTAAAACTTGAATATAAAAGTTTAGTCATTAGTATTTGTTCATGTTGACCGACTTCCATCTCTCTTATTTGTCTTGAAATATTTAAGCATATCGGTAATTTTTTAATGTCTGAATCAGCATTATTAACAAATAATCGTACCGCTTTATCAATAACATAATGTTCACCTGTTCCAGTGATAATTCCTTTCGACCAAGCATACAATTTTGATCCGTTAAACTCTTGGAAATTAAAATATTTTCCACGTTTTAATTTAACAAACTTATTATCAATCGCAACAATTATGCTGTCTTTTAGTTGAATCGCAATAATAAACGTCATATTTGTAACTTTATTAAGTTGTGCTAATATGAGTTTATCCAAAAAATTAGAAATGGCATAGTTATGGCTGGCGGTTCACAAATTATAATTTCCTCAGATGGTATAACCATAAAAACACCTAATGTATTCAAAGTTCTTGCAGGGCAACATACCTTCAATAGCGGTGCCAAAGCTAGTGCAGCAATACCGATGTTACCTAAAGGGATATGTTTAGATTGTATGAAAAAAGCAGCACTAAATGGTTCTGTTTTTATTAAAAAATAGGTAATTTATGTTTAATTATTTGATTATTAGCAATATAGAATATCAGAATCTAACCGAATACTTTAAGAACTCTGTTCTTCGTTGTGAAAAATTTTATGATAACTTCATGTTATTTAATAAATTAATAGAAGAAGCACCTTTTCTAATTGAGCTTAGCAATAACTACAAGCCTTATAATATATTAAGTAATTCAACTGCTATTTTCTTTAATTCGCTGCATAATTTTGACGATATGAAGTTTCAGTTATCAAAAAATTTATCAATTATGACTCAAGATAATGAGGATCTACACTTTAGATTTTATGATAGTCGCGTACTTCATATTTTAATAGAAACTATCGAACTGGCAGAACTTAAATCAATCTATCATGATATGAAATTTTTGGAGTATTTTGACTATCTAAAATTACAAATTACAAGTATTAATTTTGATATCAATGACCCAGAAATTGAAATTGTATTCACAAACGAGTTGATGGCTAATATAAGCCAAAACATGACTAAAATTCATCTAATCAATTTTATAAAAAATAAATACTTAGATAAAGATCCACTCCTACCAAATAAAATCGATTCAATGAATTTAAACTATAATTCTTTAATTAATTCTGGCTTTGTAAATATTGATCAAGTTTCTGAAATTATGGAAAAAATCTATTCAAACGATATGGATTTAAGTCATTATCCTTATCTGTTAAATTCCGAGATTTCTAGTGAGTATAGATTTTTAAAATTAAAAAGAGAGTTAGACAATGCCTCAATTTAAGAGTTTTTCATTTTCTAATCGACAAAACAATCAAGCTGTTATGCAGTGTTCAGCTTATGGCAAGTTAAGTGCCAATGTCATTTCTAAAGATGATAAACAGCAAAACCTATTCTTTAAAGCTATCGTTTATCAGGGTAATAATATCGTTCATTCGAGTAGTTTTTTTAGTTTAAAATTTGAATTACCACGTTTGGCTATTGGTCACTATCGGTTAGAGATTATCCCCAAAAGAGATGAAACCTTTTTTTGGTACAAACAGGTACAGCTTAAAGATTTTTCGTATAATTTTGAAATAAAAGGAGATACAACTACTGTTGTTGAATGCTCCGTAAATAGAAAGGAATCAATAATCTATAACATTAAGTATCAATTTTTTGTTCTGGATAGAAACAACAAGACTGATGAAGCTCCACTTATAGAATTAGGTGTATTCGAGGAGGTTACAGGCAACAAAGAATCTATTAGTAATTCATCTAAAAAATTTAATCTCGATGAAAATTTACTTAAAGCTGTTGTTTATATGGAAAGTACACATGGCTACTACGATGAACCGCTTAATTGGGTTGGTGTAAATAAGTCTATTAGGCCATCAAATATTAATGTTGCATATTGGCCTGAACTTGTTTCAAGACAAGAAGCAAATGACAAACAGAAAAATTTAGACATCGGTGCCTATATGTTGAAATTAATTGAACTTAGAATTCCTAAAAGATCTGTAAGAGAAATTTCATCTGTATACAATGACATAAATGCAAAATCGGTTACGGACTACGGTATGCGTGTAAATAGAATCTATGTCGAAAAACCATACGAATAATTTATCATAGGTAAAAATATGTCTAATTTTATAAAAGTTGTTGCATTAGTCTCACTTACAATATCAATTATACCTTTAATTATTGCAAAAAATTCATATACATATACAAGTTATTGCCTTACTGAATATTGGTACGCTGATATTCCTACTTGCAAGTTAGATATGAAAATTGCAATTTCAAGCACAATTATATATTTTGCATTAACGTTTTTATTCCTCTATTTATTATCCATTATTGCAATGAAAATCAAAAAAATAATTGATAAACCAAGTCCTTAATGACTTTTAGGTATTACCATGAAATTAAAATGGTTTCTGATTTCAAGTAGTTCATTTCTTTTAGCATTAACACCTATTTATTATGCAAAAAATACTGGTGATTTCTCTGATTACTGTCTATCAGGCTTTGAAATAGAACATACAACGTGCCATTTAGATCTAGCTTATACAGTTATGCTAACCGGATTTTGGTTTTTATTGCTTTTACCTATAGTCGCTGGCTTATACTTCTTGTTTGAAAAGATCATAAAAGAAAATTTTCCAAAAGATTAATTTTTAGATTTTTGATAGATGCATACTGCCAACGCGGTTATCATGATTTCAACAATAAAAGACCAATGCAGTATGAAATTTAGCCACCAGGGCTGATAACGTGGCGTTACCTCAAAGAATACATATGACTTGTCGATAAATGGTGCAAACAACCAAACATCGCCTACAAAAGTATCCAAGCTGATATGTAAGAGTCCACCGCCTGAAAAGAGCATGAGCAGATAGGCTTTTTTAGATGTGTACTTAGACCATTTTGAATACATTAAAGATATAAGAAAAATTGGGATCCAAAATGAAAACCAATGCAAAAAATATTTGTGGTGATGAACAGATCTATCATCAAATAAATAAAAATAGAAAAGATCAATATCTGGAAACACGGCACCAGCAATGACTATAGAAAAAAATGATTTCTTACTGATATGTATATTCTTCAGCTTAGATCGCAAGAATTTTGCCAAAAGATAACCTGATGGTAAATGCGCTATGAACATGTATTGTTTCTCTCCTTGATTCGTACTTTAGCTTACCAGTGAAACTGATAAGGTGTGATGTTAGCCTAACTAACCATATCTCTATGAAATTAATGGTCGCAGGTTTCACTAAACCAATCAGTGAGTAAGGCTCATGTATCTTAGATACTTTGGCTAACTTTACTGGCTAAAACTTTATTACTTTCACACACGCTTGCACTACGCTGATACAGTAAAAAGCGCCATAAAGAGATTCTTTATGGCGTTTTTTTTTGAATTTCATGATCTCAGTCATTTAATGGATTAGATCACATCTAGCGTCTCATGATCGATTGCGTTCTGCGACAGTCAAACCCATCTCAGAGCGTACACTTGCATTAAGCCACATAACGCGTGCTTTTATGATTCAATAACACAATCGAATTAAGAATAATCACGCCCAAAATTGAAATCAGAATTAACTTCCAATCGACAAAGAACAATGATGCTAACAAGATTGCGAGATCAATACCTAACTGTACTTTGCCTGCAGGGATCTGAAAGCGCTCCTGCAAATACAACGCCAGTAGATTGATGCCACCTAAGCTCGAACGATGTCTAAACAGGATCAAAAAGCTCACCCCCATCAATACATTGGCAAAAACTGTAGCGTAGATTGGATTGACATCGGA
This sequence comes from Acinetobacter sp. ESBL14, assembly GCF_036668815.1. Taxonomy (NCBI): domain Bacteria; kingdom Pseudomonadati; phylum Pseudomonadota; class Gammaproteobacteria; order Moraxellales; family Moraxellaceae; genus Acinetobacter; species Acinetobacter sp. ESBL14. The sequence goes on along the minus strand of NZ_JAZEVS010000002.1, from coordinate 57,992 downwards.
GAGATGAAAAAATTGTGGAATAATTTCAGTAAATCCGGCCAGCAATGCAACAGCGATAAAGGTTTTCACCACCAGCGCAATACCCATCTTTTTATAGGCAAAATAGTAGAACGGGATATTGATCAGGAAAAATAATACGCCGAACTTCAGATCAGTGATGTAATGAATCAGCAAAGATAAGCCTGCTGTCCCTCCGGTCATAATGCCTGCCTGCTGCAATAAAGTCATTGCGAAAGACAAGATGAATGTTCCGATCAACATCGCTAATGCATCTTCAATTTTAGAGTGCTGCTCAATCACAGGCATGACTGGACTTACCAGAGATACATTTGGCTCGGTATTCATAACGGTACAACTCAAATAGGAGAACAGCTAAAGGGAGAGACATCTTTCAAAGAAAGACATGGCATATTTGATCATTTTTATTAGAATTTCGCAATTTATTCTTATATTTTTGCCATAAATGCAATTTATATTCAAAATAATCCATTTCGAATAGTCTACGCACTTCGATCAGCTTTACTTTGGCTTTGCCTTAGATGATGTGACAACGAATTCCTTTTTTTATTTAATCGCAATCCCGTTTTCTTTTAATTTTTCCAACACAATTGAAGTATTGAGATTACTGACACCAAAGTTCTTAGAGGACAAAATTCCAATCAGTTTGACCATCTCATCGAGATTTTTAACTGCTACTTTAAGGGCAAAATCATAACTGCCCGTTAATTTATGAATATCTTTCACAGCAGGTTCGTGCATCAAGAATTCAACAAAACGATCATGGGTTGCATCACTATAGTTTTGCAATTTCACTTCAATAATGCCCATGATCGGGGCAGGATCAGCACTCAATGCGATTTGGGCATAATAACCCGTGATAATTTTCTTCTGTTCAAGCTGAACCCGACGACGTGAACATTGCGAGGTCGATAAACCAACCAATTCAGCCAATTCCTGATTGGCCAAGCGTCCATTCATTTGTAAATGATGGATAATTTTTTGATCAAAATCATCAAGTTCAATGGTCATAAAACGCTCAGCTTAGGTTTGAGGCATAATTTAACTGATGCTGTTGCATCAGCTTGAGAAGTTTAACGCCTTTAGATCAATCAGCTCAAGCTTATGCCAAAATTGCCGCAGACTGAATCCGCTGAACCCCCTGTTCTAACATACTTTGCCATGCGCTGTGCAATGAACCATTCAAATCAATCGCTTTACACGCATCTTCAATCACAAAGGTTTTAAAACCCATCTGCGCGGCATCCAAGGCTGTCCATGCCACACAAAAATCAGTGGCAATCCCGACAATATAAACCGTATCAATTTGATGCTCTTGAAGATAGCCCTTTAACCCAGTCGGTGTTTTACGGTCCGCCTCCATAAAAGCAGAATAACTATCAATATTAACGTGAAAGCCTTTGCGGATAATCAATTGTGCCGTTGGAATATCTAAATCAGGGTGAAATTCGGCATCCTGCGTCCCCTGTACACAATGCTTTGGCCACAATACCTGCGTGCCATAAGGTAACTCAATGGTTTCAAAAGGCGCTTTATGTGCATGATTATCAGCGAAAGAAATATGTTGATCAGGATGCCAGTCTTGGGTCAGCACCACCGTTTCAAACTGATGTGCCAATTGATTAATCACTGGGATAATCTGATCAGCATCCGTGACTGCCAAGTTTCCACCTGGGGTAAAGCCATTTTGTACATCGACGACAATTAATGCGCTATGTTTCGAATCTATCTGCATCTCAATATTCAATCTAGATCGCTTCTTGCTACACCATACGCTGCCGATCGTCGTCTGACTAGCCATCGCCCAACTTTTCATAAGATGAAAATCATTCAGGACAAAGATGAATGAAAGTTTTCAGCTGTTTGACTAAAGCATATTGTTCTTATGCTGCCGATCAGTCATAATTTGCATAATTGTCATTCAATCGAATTCATTATTGAACGACGAATCAAAATACTGCAACCATCCAACATTTCGTTTCAACTAATTCAATCTCGGATGGGAAAATAGGATAGTTTTTTAAAATGACTCAGCTAGCACAGAATATTCAAGGCTCAATTGTCGCACTCGTCACCCCTATGTTTGAAGATGGTCGCGTAGATTGGAAGAGCCTTGAGAAGCTCGTTGAGTGGCACATCCAACAAGGTACACATAGTATTGTTGCTGTTGGCACAACGGGCGAAGCGTCTACATTAAGCATGGAAGAGCACACACAGGTCATCAAAGAAGTGATTCGTGTAGCCAATAAACGCATTCCAATTATTGCGGGTACAGGTGCAAATTCGACTCACGAAGCAATTGAACTGACCAAAGCAGCCAAAGAACTCGGTGCAGATGCTGCATTGCTCGTTACGCCATATTATAATAAACCCACACAAGAAGGCTTATATCAACACTATAAAGCAATTGCTGAGGCCGTTGATATTCCACAAATTCTTTATAATGTCCCAGGTCGCACTGGCGTTGACATGCAAAATGAAACCGTGATTCGTCTTGCTGATGTTAAAAACATTGTTGGGATTAAAGATGCAACAGGCGATGTACCTCGTGGTCAAGCCCTCATCGAAGGTTTAAAAGGTAAAATTGCAGTTTATTCAGGTGATGATGAAACCGCTTGGGAACTGATTTTACTTGGCGCGAAAGGTAATATTTCGGTTACCGCCAATGTTGCACCAAAACAAATGAGCGAAGTTTGTGAAGCAGCCTTAGCTGGCGATCAAGCCAAAGCACAAAGTTTGAATCAACAAATTGCAAATCTACACAATATTTTGTTTTGCGAATCAAACCCAATTCCTGTGAAATGGGCATTGCATGAGATGGGATACATTAGTACAGGTCTACGCCTGCCTTTAACCGCTCTCGCAGAACAATATCGTGAACCGCTCCGCACAGATTTAAAAACTGCGGGCATTATTTAATACGAGCAATTTATGATGCAATTACGTCTTGGTGTTGTCCTTGTCATTTCAGCTTTAAGTTTGGCTGGTTGTGGTCGTTTTGCCCTCAATAATCATTCTTTAGATTATAAAAAAGCGCAAGCGCTTGAACCACTCAAATTCCCTGAGAATGCAACGGTAAGACCATTCACGCCATTGTATCCAGCACCAACGGTTGATCCGCTTGCGATTCAACATGCGCCAACATTTGAAAACAAAACTGGCAACCGTTATGCATTACCTCGTCCAGAGTCAATGCAAACTGCAAGCACTAGCACTGAAGCGACAGCAACCAGCTTGGGTCGTCCACAATTGGTGATGGATGGGAATAAAAACCCATTACTGAAAGTGGAAGGTCCAACAGCCACTGCTTGGCAATATGCCTTTGCAACTGTGAGCAGCCTCAACTACAAAGTCATCTCTCAAGCAGATCATGGCTATGAAGCAACAATTAAGGTCGGTGAGCAAAACTACCTGTTGAAGCTTTCTGCGGTTGGCTCAAGCAATACTATTGCCCTCTTCAAACTCGACACGACTTTTGCAGAACCAGCGGTTGCAACTGAAGTGTTAGCCCAGATTTACCAAAATTGGCCAGCCTAGTCGTTTACTAGGCATTTTTTTCAAAAGGTTCCCTCATGTTAAAACAAACCTTGCTCTATACTGGTAAAGCTAAATCTGTATACGAGACAGATAACGCTGATCACCTGATTTTAGTCTTTCGTGATGATGCTTCGGCATTCAATGGCGAAAAAATCGAGCAACTCGATCGTAAGGGCAAGGTCAACAACCGTTTTAACGCCTTCATCATGGACAAATTAGCTGCTGCGGGTATCGAAACGCATTTTGAAAAATTGCTTTCTCCAACTGAAGTGCTGGTTAAAAAACTTCAGATGATTCCAGTTGAATGCGTGATTCGTAACTATGCAGCGGGTTCATTATGCCGTCGTTTAGGTGTTGAAGAAGGTAAGGAATTAACTCCGCCAACATTTGAATTGTTCTTTAAAGATGATGCGCTTGGCGATCCTATGGTGAACGAATCTCAAGCAATTGCTTTAGGTTGGGCGACTGCTGAACAACTTGAAAAAATGAAAGAACTCACTTACCAAGTGAATGATGTGCTCAAAGCATTATTCGATGCAGGTAATATGATTCTGGTTGATTTCAAACTTGAATTCGGTGTGTTCCATGACCGTATCGTATTGGGTGATGAATTCTCTCCAGACGGTTGCCGTTTATGGGATAAAGACACCAAGAAAAAACTAGATAAAGACCGTTTCCGCCAAGGTTTAGGTGGTGTGGTTGAAGCATATGAAGAAGTGGCTGCACGTTTAGGCATTAACTTAGACGATATCTAAGCCTAGCTAAGCTGTTAGTTCTAAACAAAAAACCAGTCCAATCGGGCTGGTTTTTTATTCTTTATTCAAAAATAATTAGCTTCGCTTTAAATATCAATATCATATAAATCATTTACTTAAAAAGCATTCCATCAGCTTTGCAACTTTAATTCTAACCTTATGTTTTTATATTGTTTTTGAAAATATTTTGATGCTCCTACCATGTTCACAAATGTTTACAAAACTTGAGTTAGAAGATCAAAATGAATGCTCCCCTTGTAAAAACTTTCCCTTTAAGTCTGAGTAGTAGTCTGATTTTGCTTGCCCTGTATAGCAATGTACATGCCGCTGAGAACACGCCCATAGAGCCCGAACAAGTCAAAACGCTCGCGACCATTGTGGTCACAGGAACGCGGACCAACAATCGTTCACAAACAGAGTCCTTACAGCCAATTGATGTGATTAGTGCCAAAGAACTGACTGAACGCACGGGCTCCAATGAACTCGGGACAGCGCTGTCTCGAATTATTCCTTCAATTAACTTTCCACGCCCAACGGTGGTGGATGGAACCGAGCTGGTCCGTCCTGCCCAATTAAAAGGCCTTGCACCAGATCAGGTGCTGGTTTTAGTCAATGGCAAACGTCGTCACACCGGGGCTTTTATTAATCTCGGCGGTACCATTGGTCGAGGTTCTGCCCCAACTGATTTAAATGCGATTCCCATCTCTGCCATTAGTCGTGTCGAAGTACTCCGCGAAGGTGCATCGGCTCGCTATGGCTCTGATGCGATTGCAGGTGTGATTAATATTATTTTGAAATCCAATCCAAAACATGGCGAAGCTGGGATTAAATACGGGATTTATAACAAAGGAGATGGTGAACAAAAACAATCCTTTGTTTCAGGTGGAACCCAACTGAATCATTATGGCTATGCGATTTTTTCAGGGGAATGGCAGGATAGCCAAGCTACCAATCGCGCCGGTGCTGACCTGCGTGATCCAAAATCAACCACCTATGGACAGCGTACGTTCCGTTTTGGAGATCCGGACTCAGACGAAGTTAAAGCAGCAGTGAATCTGGGTTATGACCTCAGTGATCATGCCGAGCTGTATTCTTTTGCGACCTATAGCCATCGTAATGCCGAGACTGCTGGATTCTATCGTTTAAGTAATGCATCAAATAATATTCCTGCCCTCTATCCAAATGGCTACCTACCCATTATACAAGGACAACTGGATGATTTTGGCGCAGTGGCAGGGATTAAAGGCGATTGGTCAGCATGGCATTATGATGCATCCGTCAATTATGGTTTGAATCGTTATGATGTCGATACCAAAACGATTAATGTCGATCTTTATAAAGATACCGCCACGACACCATTCGGCTTCCAAAATGGCACACTGAAAAATGCTCAAACGGTGGTGAATTTTGATGTTTCTCGTGAGTTTGATGTTTCCACATTGGCTAGCCCGTTGAATGTTGCCTTTGGTACACAGTATTTGAATCAAAAATATCAAATCCAAGCAGGCGATCCAGCCTCCTATTATAAAAGTGGCTCTTCAGGGCTTGCAGGTTTTCGATCAGCCGATGCAGGTGAATGGTCAAGAGACAGTTATGCCGCCTATCTTGATTTAGAAGCCAATTTAACTGAAAAATTGTCTGCATCTACAGCCTATCGCCATGAATATTATAATGATTTTGGTCACACCGATAATGCTTCATTGTCTTTGCGTTATGCCGTCCATCCCGTGCTTGCGCTACGTGGCAGTGCCTCTACAGGTTTCCGTGCACCGAGCTTAGCGCAACAATATTTTGCTCAAACCTCATCACAACTGGTCAATGGTCAATTGGTTGAGGCTGGCACCTTTCCAACTAGCTCACAAGTGGCTCAATTACTTGGTGCTGAACAGCTAAAACCAGAAAAATCAAAAAACTATAGCGTGGGTATAGTACTGACACCTACAGACCAGTTGTATGTGACCTTGGATGCTTATCAAATCGACATTGATAATCGAATTAGTCTGTCTTCCAATATCAATGCGAGCAGTACTGCCGTTCGTCAATATCTAAATTCAAAAGGAATCACCGACACCAACTTCAGCACCATTCGTTATTTCAACAATGCCAGCGATACCCGCACACGCGGTGTTGACTTAGTGGCAACCTATAAATGGAATGCTTTGCCTTATGGAGAACTGAATACCTCACTGGCCTATAACTACAATAAAAATAAAGTCACTCAGGTGGATGGAAATCCCGCTATCTTAGATGCATTGGGAATCAACCTGACCCGCCTAGACCGTCGAGAACAATACGGTTTATTGGCTGGCAGTACCCCTGAACATAAATTCAGTTTAGCGAATGACTATAAGCTTGGAAATTTCAGTGTGAATACCAATCTCACCCGCTATGGCAGTTTTAAAACCTTTAGTAATTCTGGCGAAGCCAAAGACCAAAAATTCTCAGCCAAATGGTTACTCGATTTAGCCTTGTCGTATCAATATCAAAACTGGAACTTCACCGTCGGTGGCGACAATATTACCGATGTTTATCCTGATAAAGATGTCTATGACATCAACCAACCGACAGGGGGCAGCTTACCCTATAGCCAGTTCTCGCCTTTTGGCTTTAATGGTGCGTTTTATTACGGCAAAATCAATTATCGTTGGTAATAATCAAAAACCGAGCCAGATGGCTCGGTTTTTTTAAGTTATGATATTGGCTCAATCAGCTCTAAAACCCATAAATAGGTATTCCAATATTAATGAAGCCGCTAAGCCGATCCTGAATATTTTGTAGAAGCATGGGAATTCGATCTATCTTTAGGCTTAAGTTTATAAAATGATGATGAGATATCTTTCAATTTTGTTCTTCTTGATGTCAGGCATAGCTGGATATACCATCGATAAACTTGGACAGGATCTATGCCTTTCTGACTATATCGCGGTTGGTACGGTCACCTACTTTAAAGAGCTACAGGGCGTTTCTGCAAATGATCCGTCCATGCTCAGTATCTGTGGCATACTCTCTATCATCTTTTCAGTCATTCTCATTTTAATAAAAAACAAATATTTATATTTAACAGTAATCTTTATCTTATTCATCCTAGAATTTATATTCATAAATATGATGGAAACAGCCTCCTATACAGAAATCATCTACGACTCAATTACGAAATGTTCAAATCTTTCTGTACTTGGGTGGGTGGCCGGCCAACTAATCGGTTTAATCGGAAGTATTTGCTATATCTTTAAAAACAACGAATAAGGTTTATTCGCTTTACAGAAAAAGAAAAACGAGCCATCGGGCTCGTTTTGCTTTTTAGTCACTTGCATTCTGATAAATCAGTTTGCCCTCTTTGTAAGTTGCCAGCACTTTAATGTTTTTAATCTCACGACTCGGGACAGTCAACGGGTTCTGATTCAGAATGACCAAGTCAGCCAATTTACCTTGGCTCAAAGTGCCCTTGGTCTGATCCTCAAAATACTGATACGCCGCCCAGTCCGTCATCGACTTTAATGCCAGATAAGGGCTTACTCGCTCTTCTGCCCCTAACACATAATTGCTCCGTGTTACTCGATTCACGGTCGCATCCAGCATCATCATACTGCTCGGGGGTACCACAGGTGCATCATGATGCTCGGTAAAGATCAGATGCTTTTTCAAAGCCGTTGCGGTTGGTGAAATATGGGCAGCTCGGGTTTCGCCTAAGGTTTGCTGACGATGCCAATCACCCCAATAAAAGGTATGCAACGAGAAGAAGGACGGAATAATATCTAAGGCTTTGAGCTGATCTAGCTGATCGTCACGGATGGTTTGCGAATGGATCAATACGCTGCGACGGTCGCCTTTACCTTGCTTCGCAGTCGCATCTTTTACCGCCCCAATAAATTGATCAATGGCGGCATCACCATTGGCATGTGCAAGTACCTGCCAACCTTGCTTAAATGCTAAGTTAATATAGTCCTTGACCTGTTGATCATTACTCATCGCAGGATAGCCCTTGTAGGTCTTATCTTTACCTTCAGGTGGGATTAAATATGGTTGAGTCAGCCAAGCAGTTTTCCCTTGAGGTGAGCCATCTAAGCTGATTTTGACCCCACCAATCCGAAAATGCTGATCATACTGATGACTGCTACCTTGCTTGAGCATATAATCTTGACTGGTGGTGATATCAGGGTAAGACACCACATCAATCGGCAGACGATTCTGCTGAGCCAAAGCATGCCACATTTCAGTGGTGCCCTGATCAGCCCGTCCTTCCTGTACCGTAGTGAAGCCATTCTTCACATAGGCAGCAATGCCTTTTTCTGCAATCTGAAACATCACCGCAGGGGGAACATCTTTAAAAATTGAGCCAATCGCGGTAAATAAAGCGGATTCTTCCAACACACCATTTGGGATATTTGAATTGGTTTCACGGCGAATCACCCCACCCGCTGGATTCGGAGTATGTTGATTGATCTTCAGCAATTCCAGTGCTTTATGATTGACCGAGGCTAAATGCCCCGATTGATGCAAAATCATCACGGGTTGGTCTAGAGATACCCGATCTAAATCGATTGCCGTCGGATGACGCTGCTCATTCAATTGAGCGTCATCATAGCCATTACCCAAAATCCAGCCGCCCATGGTTTTAATTACAGCTGGATTCTGAGCTTTCCATTGGTTCAATACATTTACCAACGAGTTGATATCTGAGACCTGACCATCAGGCATGGGGTAGAGATTAGCCACCATTTGATGAAAACCAACCATATTCACATGACTATGCGCATCAATAAAGCTGGGCAATAAGGTTTTATTGTTTAGATCAATCGACTGAACTTTTTTATCCGCCAAGCGTTCAGCCTGCTGTTTTGAGCCCACAAAACGAATTTTTCCATCCTTCACCAATAGAGCTTCTGCATATTCAGGACTATTGCCCGACATGGTTAGAATCGGGCCACCATAAAACAGTTGTTCTGTTGCAGTAACAGGCACAGCCATCGTTGTACAACCCGCAATAGTCAATGAAATAGAAGTGAATAAGGTACAGTGTTTGAGATAAGTACGGTTCATGCATTAAAACCCATATTTTTATTATGTCTTTTTTGATTAAAACTGATTCTGCCTGCAATAGAAAGCATTCACTGATTATTTTTGTAATGTTTGATCAATTTTTTATGGTGCAGCAGCATTACCGAGGTGCTGCACCGCTCAGTGATTAAAACATTTTTGCTAATTTATTCGAGATCTTAATCGCGGCATCATCGACATAACGGCTATAGGGTTGTGCCAAAATAATGCTCAGCAACACGATCAGTAAACTTGCTACTAATCCCGCATTGAGATAGGAAAAACCGCCTTGTACATGTAAAAGATTAAACAATGGAATGCCCAAAGCGTACAACACTGCCAAGTGGATCAGATAAATTGAAAATGAGATTTTGCCTAAAAACACGAACACACGTTGGTCAAACAACTGTGCCAGCCACCTGCCCTTGAGCACCGCATAAACAATGCAAAAACCACCGACAAAGTTAAGGTAGTCGTAAGTTTGTTCACCTAAAAACTGGGTAAACAACTGATAGCTAGCACTACTGTTGTGTGCACCACACAAATATAAGCCCAATATAAACAGCACAACCGAAACGACAGTACTCAGCTCTACAGCATACAGAAACAGTCCCATGCCCAAAATAAAACTGAGTAGGCCCAACAATACGGTTTGCGAGATCATATAAGCGGTCACAATGCTGATGATAAGAAATAGACCACATAGAATTGGCAGCTTGCCATAAAGATAGCAAGCCAGATAAATCACCAGTGACCCAAGCAACTCAATTTGCATGGTCCACAGTACCCAGTTATAACTGGAATCGCCGAATAAGAATGCACCCATACTGCCTTCATACAAAGCGGTACGCAGTTGCGGATGTGGATTGGCCAGTGCTGCTCCCCACTCGGAAACATGCGAGACGTCCACAGGCACAAAACACACCAGATAAGCGATAATACAAGAGACAAAGGCAGGAATAGCCAAGCGCGGGTAACGTTTAATCAAGGAATTTTTCAATTGTGTTGCGGTATTGTGCTTTTTAAAACTGGATAATGTCAGTACAAAGCCACTTAAAACAAAGAATACAAAAACTGCACCTGTACCTGAATAAAAAAAGGCCAACGGTGAGTGATGTAACTGCGCAAAAAAATCATATTGCGGTACCGCACTGATATCAAAATTATGCAGCTGCGGGAAAAAAGTCAGTGAGATATGTGACAACACAACGGCGAGACATGCCAAGCCTCGGATACTTTCCGCAGCATTAATTTTGTTTGTGGTCATGGTGGAGCTTGATCATCCTTGATAAGCGGGATGATGCGACCTTTTATCTAGAGTGTCTAGAGGTCACTTACAAAAATACAGTGACTGTCCAGCGCATCAGCAAGACCAAACCAAACCAGACAATGTTTTAGTGTTTTTTCTGCGTTGCTACCCAGCATAGAATTGAACCTAAACACACCATAAATGCACCATACCAAAAAGAAAGGCCTAATGGCGTACTGAGGAGAATTGCCGAAAAAAAGGCAGATAGAACTGGAATAAAATAGGATGCACCGGCCAATAGTGTCACATTGCCATGCAAAATTCCTACATTCCAAGCGGCATAACCAAAGCCCATTGCTGCTGCCGCAAAAAACAATGAAATTGAAGAAGACCAATCAAAATCAAATGTACCACCACCCATCAATGCATATTTAATCCAAAGCACCACCGAGACGAGAATAAAGAATAGGGTGATGCCATTGGTTCCCTGCGCAATTCTCGCTGTGAGCGTACAGTAGGCAGCCCAGAGTAATGTTCCAATAAAGGCAAGCCCATAACTGAATGGATTGTGCTGTATGTTTTGCAGCATACCAGCCAAATCAAAACCCTGCTCGCCACCGAGCACCCAACAGATCCCCAATATTGAAAGGATAAAGCCAGGAATAATCAAGAAATTGGCTTTTTGCTGATTAAAAACAATGGCAGCCACCATGGTAAAGGTCGGCCATAAATAATTGACCATTCCCACTTCAATCGCTTGTCGATTATTACTGCTATAGCCAATCGAAAGCGATAAACAAATTTCATAGGCAACAAATAGAATACTGCCCCAGATCAAATAGGTTTTAGGAAAGCTTTTTAGACTGGTCCAACCGACCGAGAAAAACAGAAAAATTGAGGCCAGTGTATAAATCAGTGCTGCACCACCCACTGCGCCAAAATGGCTACTGACATCCTTAATCAAGGCAACGATCAAACTCCACAGTAAGATCGCAACCAATCCAATCAATGTTGCTTTTTTTGCGTTCATTTTTATACAAATAGAATATTGAGGCCAAAGCAGAATCTATCGATGCGATTCGGGTTCTTGCTTTGGACAATTTTAAAATGATCGGTGAATCAACCGAATTTTTGATTACTGCTGCTGTTGTTCCTGTTGCCAACGACGCTGCTGCAAGCGTTCGCCTTCGACTTCACGTTTATTTAAGGCTCGCTCGTACAGCTTGGTACCACGCAACTCGGGTGGCAAATAGTCCTGTAACACAAAATGTTCTGGATAGTTGTGCGGATACAGATAATCCACCCCATAACCTTGCTGCTTCATCAACTTGGTTGGCGCATTGCGTAAGTGCAAAGGCACTGGCAGGTTTGCGGTTTTTTCTGCCAGCTCCAAGGCTTTGTTAATCGCGAGATAGGTGCTATTACTTTTCGGGCTAGTGGCCAAATACACGGCACATTGTCCTAGAATAATGCGCGCTTCAGGCATCCCCACGGCTTGGACTGAACGGAAACACTCTCCCGCCAGCAACAAGGCATTTGGATTGGAATTGCCAATATCTTCCGATGCGGCAATCAGCATACGGCGCGCAATAAAGACTGGATCTTCGCCACCTTTCAGCATACGTGCCATCCAGTACAGCGTCGCATCTGGATCACTACCACGAATCGATTTAATAAAAGCCGAAACCAGATCGTAATGCTGCTCACCTGATTTGTCATAGCGTGCAATATTTTGCTGTGCAACTTTAACGACGATGGCATTGGTTACAATATTCTCAATGTCAGGCTCAAAGGTACTGGCAATCAGATCAATCAGATTAAGCGCCTTGCGTGCATCACCTGCCGCAAATTGAATCAGCGCATCATATTCTTCAATCTGGATAAAACGTTCTTTTAAAAATTTGTCCGTTTGAATGGCTTTATTCAATAGGGTTTGAATCGCCTCAGCACTCAGGTTATTCAGGGTATAGACCTGACAACGCGACAACAAGGCACTATTCACTTCAAAAGAAGGATTCTCTGTGGTTGCCCCAATCAAAGTGATTTTGCCTTTCTCAACCGCATTGAGTAAGGCATCTTGCTGCGATTTATTGAAACGATGAATCTCGTCAATAAATACCACAGGGGTCAACAAGTCCCCGCTTTCCGCAATCACCTCACGCAGTTCTTTCACGCCTGTATTGAGTGCAGACAGACTGATAAAAGGACGATCCACAGCCTGCGCCAATAACAATGCAATCGTGGTTTTTCCTACCCCAGGAGGCCCCCAAAAGATGATCGAAGGCAGGTGTCCTTGATCAATCATCTGACGTAAAGGAGCATTGTCACCCAGCAAATGATCTTGTCCGATAATTTCGGACAAGTCACGAGGACGTAAACGTTCAGGTAAAGGAATATGTGTATCTGACATCATCACTGGCTTTATGATCTTTTACCCTAGTCTATTGTGTCTGGCTCAAATCTACAATTTGAATCTGCACTCACGCGACATTCTATTGCGCGCTGTTGTTCTGAACCAACTGTTGCATCACCCGATAGCTGGCTTTGATCCGCTCTTCATTGGGGAAATTGGTATTGGCCAACATCACAATTCCAATTTTTTGCTGTGGAATAAAGGCCACATAGGCACCAAAACCATTGGTCGCTCCTGTTTTATTAAACAAGGTCGCAGGTGGCGCAAGCTTCGGCTGTTTAATCGGTGTGATTGCATGACTCTCTAAAGCCATTTTGCTGGAGTTACCCTGTAACAGTGTCTCAAGCGATACGGGATAGGCATACTGCTCCCAACCCAGACCTTGGGTCATTGCCCCCACTTTAAAATAACCCACATGGGTATTTTCAATCGCTTTGCGAAGCGGTTGTTTGAACTGCTGAGGATTGATTTGTGCATCGAGGAATTTCAACATATCCGCACTGCTACTTTTCACCCCATACGCTTCTGCATCAAACATACCTGGTGAAACACGCATGGCTTGATCGGCTTTGTATCCCCATGCATATTGCGACATGTGCTGCTCAGGTACTCGAATAAAACTTTGTGTCATTCCCAATTGCGGCAGCAAAGTTTTTTCAATCAGTTCGCTATACGGTTTTTTCATCGCCAAGGCGGTGACATAGCCCATCAAACCAATACTCGGGTTGGAATATTGACGCGCAGCGCCAACTTTGGTTTTTGCTTGCCAAGTCTGAAAATACTTGATCATATCCTGCTGCTGAACCACTTCATCGGGGAACTGCAACGGAAAACCGCCTGCGTTATAGGTCCCCAGATTCAATATCGTGGCACGATTGACCGCAGTATGTTTCAGTTCCGGAAAATATTTTGCAGGATGATCCGACAAAGACAGTTGTCCTTGTGCCTGTGCATAGCCCGTTAAAGTCGCATTAAAAGTCTTACTCACCGAACCAAGTTCAAACAAAGTATTGTTGCTGACCGCTTGTTGATTTTGCTTAGAAGCCAATCCATAATTCACGAAATAATGTTGACCATTCAGGGTCACAGCAACGGCCATACCCGGAATTTTATATTGTGCTAATAAAGGTTTAAATTGTTGATCAACAATCGTTTTAACCTGTTGCTCAGTCAAATTTCCAGCCCAAAGCGCCGAACTGCAGGACAACAATCCTGTAAGTAAACATAGTTTTTTTAAAGTCATAGAACAGGCTTTCGGTTGATTCATTATGTATATCACTTAGAGTTAAAATTTAATTGGCATGCAGTTTCAGTAGTTTGGCTTGAGGACCATCTTCGATCACCCAGATTGAACCATCTGAGGCTTGATGTAGCCCACGAATTCGTTGTTTCATCTCAAGTCGTTGAACTTCTTGCACAGGTCGAGATTGAATGTCCACCACCACAATGGCTTTAGAGGATAAACCACCAATCAAAGCCTTGTGTTGCCATAAAGGAAACTGCTGAGCGGAATAAATGATCATGCTAGACGGTGAGATCACAGGGGTCCAATCGATTTCAGGAGCTTTAAATTCTGGACGGGTATCATGATCAGGAATCGGCAACCCTGAATAATGGTCGCCATTCGAAACCGTTGGATAGCCATAGTTTTCCCCTCTCACAATACGGTTTAATTCATCGCCACCTTTAGGGCCCATTTCAACCACCCACAATTGCCCTTGCTGGTCGAAAGCCATGCCCAATGGATTACGATGACCGAGTGACCAAATTTCAGCCGTTATACCGCCTTTTTGGTGAAACGGATTGTCTTCCGCAGCAGTTCCATTTGCATTTAAACGCAAAACCTTACCTAAATTACTGTTTAAATCTTGGGCGGGATCAAACTTCTGGCGCTCCCCCGAACTGACCCAAAGTTTGCCATCAGGACCAAACTGCATACGATGACCATAATGGCCTTGCCCTGACACTTTCGGCACTTGTTGCCAGATGGTTTTTAAATCCGTGAGCTTGGGTTGCTTGGGATCAGATAAATCCAGTGTTGCATGTGCAATCTCGGCACCATAACCACCCTGACCTTTGCTGGCATAACTCAAATATAATTGGTGATTTTGCTGAAAATCAGGATGCAAAATGACATCACCTAAGCCTCCTTGCCCACCATAACTGACAGTTGGAACGCCACTCACATTGATACTGGATTTGGTTTGGGGATCAAATAATTTTAATTGCCCTTTACGCTCAGTAATCAGCAAACGCTGATCGGGCAAACTCGCAATCGCCCATGGCTCATCAAATTCAGCGACGCTCTCAATCTGATACTTTTGTGCAATGCGCTGGCTTGACGCCTGTTGTGCTGTATTCTGTTCTGGCGTTTTAGAATTGCTGTTATTGGCACCGCAAGCCAGTAAAAATAAAAAGCTACTACACAATACAGGCGTCATTAACCGTTTATTCATTGTATTTCTCCCTCTCTTATTCTCATCTTAGGGAACATCGCCAATAAAAATACTGCAAAAGTGTTGTTTTTATGATCATCATGTCTTATTGATTTGCTAGACGCAATTAACGTATCCAACGCACAACATAATCTTCAATCTGTTCTTCATTGATCTCACTTTCAGAGATACAACGTCCTGCAGCCGACTTTTTTGCCTTGATCACACTTTGCCGTGAACCTGTATTGAGGTAATGCCATGAGGGTAAATTTTTACCTTCATTCAAACGACGGTAGGCGCAACTCGGTGGCAACCACGAAATGGTGCTGAGTCGTTCAGGCGTCAGTTGGATACAATCAGGCACTTGCTGCTGACGGTTGGGATAATCTGAACAACGCGCGGTTTTACAGTCCAGTAATTTGCATGCCACTTTGGTATACGCAACCTCTGCTGTTTCCTCATCTTCCAACTTGATCAAACAACATAAACCACAGCCGTCACACAATGCCTCCCACTCCGCATTGCTGAGCTGATCAAGCGGATAGTGTTTCCAAAAGTTGGGGCGCAGTTCGACGGACATACAGAGCTTTCAATATTTAAAAATGAGCGTCCTATTATAGCATTCATCTTTGCTTTGCTGACTTCAATCTCTTTTAATTGGTTTAACACTTCTTTAAGTATTAAACATTTAAACCACATAAACACCACATTTTGTGCAAAAAACACACGTTATAGTGGATACATAACGAAAAATTAGGAGGACACGACATGTTCCGTTGGGCCATTATTTTTGCAGTCATCGCACTCATTGCCAGTTTATTAGGTTTTGGTGGCGTAGCAGGTTTATCCAAAGATTTCGCGGTCATCTTATTGGTTGTTGCCGTCATCTTAGCAATCGTCGGCTTCTTATCCAGAGGCAAAGTCTAGTTATTTCGACCTACGCAAAACATAAAAAAAGAAGAATCTTAGTATTCTTCTTTTTTTATTTTGATCATCACTAAAACAAGCGTATTTATTATGTTTTTACGATGCCATCCATTTTCCTTTTTATGTTTTAATCAATGCATTCTAAAAATACAGATCAGGATTAAACCATGAGCTTCCCGATTAACACCCGTGAAATTGAATATACCGCGCCAGATGGTCAACGTTTAATTGGTTATTTCGCTGCACCTGCAATTGATATGCCTGTTGCTGGGGTGATTGTTGCACCTGAGTGGTGGGGCCGTAATGAATATACAGAACAACGCGCGCGCGAGTTGGCAGCGCATGGTTTTGCTGCGCTCGCGATTGATATGTATGGCGATAAAAAAGTGACCACAGCCGTGCCTCAAGCATCGGAATGGATGAACCAAACCTTTGAACAGCCAGATACCATTGTTGAGCGTGCCCAAGCGGGTCTCGCAACGTTAGCGGCTCAGTCAGAAGTGAATGCCGACAAGCTGGCAGCGATTGGTTTTTGTTATGGTGGCAAAGTGGTGCTAGATTTGGCGCGTTCAGGTGCAAATATCGAAGCAGTTGCTACGTTCCATGCTGTATTGAGTCCGAAAGCTCCTGCTGAGAAAGGCAAAGTTAAAGCCGAGATTTTGGTCCTGCATGGTGAACTGGACAGCATGGTGACCTTGGACAATGTGGCCAGCTTCCGTCAGGAAATGCATGATGCTGCTGTGGATCATGAGGTGATTATTTTTGAAGATGCCAAGCATGGTTTTAGTAATCCGCTCGCAGATGAACGTGCCAAGGCCAACAATGTTGACTTGGGCTATAACGCTGAAGCAGAACGTCAAAGTCTTGACGCGATGTATGAGCTATTAGATAAGCATTTAAAGTGATTTGAAAAGCGATCTCTAAACACCCAATCCATATGGAATTGAGAGAAGATCTCGGTTGTTTAAATCCCAGATGATTGCTACACGTGCAAGGCGACATGGATGTCGCCTGTTTTGCTACCTTGCTCTGCTTTCAATTGGGCAGTGCAAACTTAACGGAGTCTTGCCAAGTTCTCATCGAATTTCCCACTATGTCTTTGACGACCTACATCTCGTTGATGTTCCAATAGAATTTTAACGCCTAAAAAAACCTATTTCCGCTATACTATGCCTCTGCTTTTTACTGTTCTGATTCATGTCTGATTTCTCATTTTCTGATGCACTACTTACATGGTTCGACCAACACGGTCGTCACGACCTGCCATGGCAAGTGGCCGATGATCCCTACAAAGTTTGGGTTTCAGAAATCATGCTGCAACAGACGCAAGTCAAAACTGTACTGCAATATTTTGATCGTTTTATTGAACGTTTTCCAACGGTCGAAACCTTAGGTCGAGCCAGTTGGGAAGATGTCGCACCTTATTGGGCAGGACTCGGCTATTACGCCCGCGCACGCAACCTGCATAAAGCGGCAGCTATCGTTAGCCAACAAGGAAAATTTCCTGAAACACTCGAACAATGGATTGACCTACCAGGCATTGGCCGCTCCACCGCAGGTGCGCTCATGTCCCTTGGCTTACGTCAGTACGGTGTGATTATGGATGGCAACGTGAAACGAGTATTGGCTCGTTTTCTTGCGATTGAAGATGACCTATCCAAGCCCCAACATGAACGAGCACTCTGGCAAATTGCTGAAAATCTTTGTCCAGCAGAGCGCAATCATGATTACACCCAAGCAATTATGGACTTGGGCGCAACCGTGTGTACCCCAAAAAAACCACTGTGTTTATACTGCCCGATGCAGCAACACTGCCAAGCCTATCAACAAGGCATGGAACAGGAACTTCCTTTCAAAAAAGCCAAAAAACCTGTTCCCGTCAGAACGGCAGATGTCCTGCTGATTCAGTCAGGTGATGAATGGCTATGGCAGCAACGTGAAGCACATGGCCTTTGGGGTGGACTGTATTGCCTACCCATTATTGAGCATGCAACCGAATTACAACAGATTGAGCAGCACTTTAAACTACAAGCTCAAGTATCATCTTTGCAGATTAGCCATAGCTTTACTCACTTTACTTGGTTGCTACATGAACAGCTGTTCCACGTGGAACACGATCAAAAAGAACAACTCAGTATCGAATTAAATGGCATATGGCTCAGTCCAGAAACCGCGATTGCCAAAGGCATTCCAACAGCCATGAAAAAATTGATCACAGCAAAACAAAAGGCCTAATGCTCGAAATGTTGTAGATCAAACGCAAGGAGTTTGTGTGCGTCATTCGATTTCCTATACGGTTCTAGGTGTGTTGATGATTTTATTATCAGCCTGTGCCACCACCCCAAAGAAACCTACCTCCTTACCCAATGCTCAGGTGAATAAGCTCAAGAGCATGCGTTTAGACAGCCGCCTTCCTGTTCCGGTCAAAGGGGTGAGTCGCAATCAATTACGGGATACTTGGGGCGCGGCACGAAGTCAGGGCCGTAGCCATGAGGGAATCGATATCATGGCAGAGCGTGGTACGAAAGTGTATAGTGCTACCGAAGGCTTAGTTGCTGATTTACGTAATAATAATTTAGGTGGCAAGGTGGTCTGGATCATGGGTCCAGCTGGCACTTGGCACTATTATGCGCATCTGGATGGACATAAACGTGGTCTCAATGTGGGAGACTATGTCCGTAAAGGTGATCTGATCGGTTATGTGGGCAATACGGGTAATGCCCGCTATACCGCTCCGCATTTACACTACGGCATTTATTTAAATGGCAAAGGGCGTGGTGCAGTCAACCCATACCCATATTTACGTTAGGAACACACAATGTCAGAAGCATTGATTGAACGTCTGGTTGAATTTGCAGAGTCTGGAAATCAGCAAAAAATCATCCTGAATGGCACCAGCTATCAGGGTTGGATCATGGAAATTACTGAAGAAGCCTTGCTGATCAGTACCGGTTTTGCCGATAAATCAGGTAAAGACTTTTGGCTTAAATTTGCTGATTTAACCGATGCAGAATTGTATTATTGGGATACTCGCCCAAATGAATGGGTGGTATTCCAACTTTAAATCATTCTGTTCTAATAACAACAAGGAGCATCAAATATGACAATTCAACGCTGTGGCTGGTGCTCCGATGATCCGCTCTATATGGCTTACCATGATCAAGAATGGGGCAAGCCACAACACGATGAAACTCACCTATTTGAAATGCTCTGTCTGGAAGGACAGCAAGCAGGTTTATCATGGATCACGGTGCTGAAAAAGCGTGAGCATTATCGCTCACATTTCTTTCAACATTCCATCGCAGACGTCGCAGCACTCAGCGATGATCAACTCGAACTCAAACTCAGTGATGCAGGTTTAATCCGCCATATTGGTAAGCTCAAAGCCATCCGCGACAATGCCATTGCTTGGCTCAAACTCAAAGATGAAGTTGAAGATGTCCCTGCTTGGCTGTGGAGTTTCGTCGACCATCAAACCGAACATAATGATGTCGTGAATTACCGCGAAGCACCCGCACAAACTGAGCTGAGCCAAAAACTATCCAAAACCTTAAAAAAGCGTGGCTTTAAATTTGTGGGCCCAACCACCTGCTATGCTTTTATGCAGGCGGTGGGTATGGTCAATGACCATGAAAATGATTGCCAATTTAAATAACCAATCATCATCGATTTTCCTTGAATGGGAGTTCCAATGAGCAATAATCAAATTCGCGCTTATGCTGCAATGCAAGCAGGTGAGCAAGTGGTGCCTTACCAATTTGATGCGGGAGACTTAAAAGCTCATCAAGTTGAAGTTAAGGTTGAATATTGTGGTCTGTGCCACTCCGATCTTTCCGTCATCAATAATGAATGGCAATCGTCGGTTTATCCTGCAGTGGCTGGGCATGAGATCATTGGTACCATCATTGCACTGGGATCAGAAGCCAAAGGACTCAAAGTCGGTCAACGCGTTGGCATTGGCTGGACTGCGGAAACCTGCCAAGCCTGTGATCCCTGTATTGGCGGCAATCAAGTCTTATGTACAGGTGAAAGAAGCGCCACCATCATCGGACATGCCGGTGGCTTTGCTGATAAAGTTCGTGCTGGTTGGCAATGGGTCATTCCCCTTCCAGACGATTTAGATCCCGAAAGTGCTGGCCCACTGCTGTGTGGTGGCATTACGGTCTTTGATCCTTTACTCAAACATAAAATTCAAGCCACCCATCATGTCGGCGTGATCGGTATTGGTGGTCTCGGTCATATTGCGATTAAATTGCTGAAAGCATGGGGCTGTGAAATTACCGCTTTCAGCTCGAACCCAGATAAAACCGAAGAACTCAAGGCCATGGGCGCTGATCATGTGGTCAATAGCCGAGATGCCCAAGCCATCAAGGCGCAACGTGGCAAGTTTGATTTATTACTCAGCACCGTCAATGTGACCTTGAACTGGCAAGCCTATCTGAATACCCTTGCACCACAAGGTCGTCTACATTTCCTTGGCGTGACTTTAGAACCGATCCCTGTCTCTGTCGGTGCAATCATGGGAGGTGCCAAATCTGTCACTTCTTCACCTACGGGTTCACCTCTGGCACTGCGTCAGCTTTTACAATTCGCTGCACGTAAAAACATTGCACCACAGATTGAGCTATTTCCAATGTCACAGCTGAATGAGGCGATTGAACGACTGCATTCAGGCCAAGCACGTTATCGCATCGTACTCAAAGCCGATTTCGATTAATTTAGGCCTTTGCACACCTCATCCGCCAACGGTTGAATCGCTTGGCGGATCTCATCGTAATCTTTTATTCAACTCCGCCCCAGAGAGATTCTCTGCAAAACAATGAAAACGGCCTGTTTCTGCAATCGAGCTGGCCGCTTGAATAAAACCGTTCCATGCCGTCCGTGCCAAAGCACTTCCAACACTGATTCGTCGAACACCTAAAGATGCCAGCGCTGGCACACTCAGTTCACTGTCCCAAGCGATCAGCACATTCACAGGTTTGGGTGCCACTGCTTGAACCACTGCAACAATCTGATCTGATGTTTTGATACCAGGTGCATAAAGACAATCAGCACCCGCAGCAGAATAGGCTTTCAGTCGAGTTATGGTATCCTCTAAATCTGGAACACCAATAAAGAAGTTTTCAGCACGTCCGATCAACATCACGTCTTCGCCACTTTCATCAATTGCTTTACGTGCCGCAGCGATCCTCATAGCAGCCTCTTTAATCTCTCGTAATGGCTTGTCCGCATTTCCAGTAGAATCTTCTATGGATATCCCTGCAACCCCTGTTGCAATCGCCATGGTTACGCTTTCAAACACGCCCTCAATGGTCTCTGCAAAACCACTTTCTAAATCGGCATTCACAGGGAGATCGGTTGATTGAACCATAGCACGAAGATGCGCGAGTACCTCTGCACGTGACAACTGCCCATCTGTCTTGCCGCAAGACCATGCATAACCTGCACTAGTTGTTGCCAAAGCTTGATAACCGAGTTGTTGCAACATTTTGGCACTACCCGCATCCCATGGATTGGGCAATACAAAACAGCCTGCCTGATGCAGATCACGAAATATTTTTCTTTTTTCAGCAATCGTAGGTTGCATTTTTTCTCCCGTCTTTTTTAATTCTGATTGTCGATCAGTGCTTAACACTCTGATGAGCCCATACTAACCCGCGTCCACTGCGCCAATTGCTGAATCGCTTGGCGGATTTCTGCTGTTAACGCATGACCTGCATTTAATCGGATAAAATGTTGATAACGGCGATCTTCACCAAACACTTCACCAGGCACAATGTTGATCCCCTGCGCTTGCGCCAAATAATAGAGTTCCAAACCTGTGATACTGTCGGGAAGTTGCATCCATAAGGCATACCCTCCCTGAGATTGGCTCAGTGCAATCGGAATACCGTGGAAGCACTCTAAAATATACGCTCGATACTGCTCCACTTGCTGCATCAACTTGGGTCTGAGTCGATCTAAATGCTCCCGATAACCACGGCTATAAATAAAGTCTGCTAAACCCAACTGTAACGGCGTATTCACTCCCACGTTATTGGCCAACAACTGCGGACGTAAATGTTGTAATTGCCGCCCTAAACAAAACCATCCCACTCGATAAGCAGTGGATAATGATTTAGAAACCGAACCACACCAGATCACATAACCTTCCTGATCCCAATAACGAATTGGCAAAGGGCGTTCTTTTTGGAAACTGCATTCACCATAAATATCATCTTCCAAAATAAAGCATTGATATTTTTGTGCCAGTTGAGCAATCTGCTGTTTCTGTTCATTGCTCAGACAATAACCCAAAGGATTTTGAAAATTAGCAGTGAGTAAACACAGTTTGGCACTGCCCTGTTGCATGAAAAACTCTAAACGTTCCAGATCAACACCACGATGATCGGCAGGAATTTCGATAATATTACGCTTCAGGCTCGCCAGCATTTGCAACTGACCATTAAAGGTCGGGGTTGGGATCAAAATACTATCGCCTTCTTGGCTGATCTGTTGAATCAACAGAGATAAAGCAGGCATACAGCCATTACTAATAAAAATATCCTCAGTCGCAACATAGATGCCATCTTCACGCCAATGGTCTGACAACGCTTGGCGCAAATGCTGATGACCCTGCTTATTACAATATAAAAAATCTTCGGGCTGACAATGCTTGAGCGCGCGTTGCAGAGAGCGACGCAGCCCATCCACAGGAATCAAATGGGGTGACAATTGAATCGCCCCCAATGGCGTTAAATGATGTTGAATTGAGGCGGTCTGAATCTGGTTTTGCAGATCTAAATTTGAAACTTGCCTCGCCTTAGATTCAAAATGGGGACTGTCAGGTACAGCACTTTGATATTGTCTTGAATTGACAAAATAGCCCGATTTGGCTTTTACATAAATCAACCCTTTGGCTTCCAGTAGCTCGTAACACTGTTGCGCTGTACTCAGGCTGATACTTTGCTGGCGTGCAAATTCCCTTAAAGAACTTAACTTCTGTTGTGGCTGTAACTCATGCTGGTAGATTTTATGCGCCAGCTGTTCTGCTAAACGTTGATATTGGAAGCTCATCTCTGTACTGCTTTTTTATAAATTTCTGTATCTGTATTGGTTTATACAACACCGTTAAGCTATAAAAATCAACAGCCAAAGGATAAGACCATGAAAAATAATATCTTATTTATATTAAGCGTCATTTTATTGACAGGCTGCGATCTGACTGACCAAGCCACCTATCAGCAACAACAAGTGTGCAAATCACTCTCACAGGGCTATCTGCAAATTCAAAACCAGCCGACCTATGAGTTATGGAAAATGGAAAAAAGTGAAGCCCCCGAGCAGACCCGCATCATCAAAATGACCTATAAGAAGCCCAATGAAAATGGTTTGATACTCTCAAGCAACTTTCTGCCAACAGTCGAACTTGAATGCAAGCTACAGCAGCAACATATTGTGGTGTCAGTGATACAGAAAAC
This sequence comes from Acinetobacter sp. ESBL14, assembly GCF_036668815.1. NCBI lineage: Bacteria > Pseudomonadati > Pseudomonadota > Gammaproteobacteria > Moraxellales > Moraxellaceae > Acinetobacter > Acinetobacter sp. ESBL14. The sequence continues at coordinate 34,161 of NZ_JAZEVS010000002.1, read as the reverse complement.
AGGCCCATCAATTCCGGTGCTGAATGTACAGCTTCAAAATGAAGCTATAGGCAAACCGAGAAGCCCTGACTTAGTTGCTCAGTCAAAAACTCAATAAATAAACGGACCCGTTTCGGCAAGTGCTCTTGTTGATAATAAACAGCATGGATGCTTTGATAAGAATGTTCGATTTGATCTTCAAACAGCGCCTCAAGACGCCCTTCTCGAATGTCCTGCCAGATTTCAAATTCAGACAGTCGAGCAATCCCCTGCCCACGTAAACAGAGCTGTCGCACGGTTTCACCACTTGACGCCCTCACTTTAGGTTGTGCTTGAAAATACTCACCCTCAATTCTAATCGGCCAAGTATTGATATAGGTTGGACGGGTAAAACCAATCACATCATGTTCAGGCAATGCTTGAGGCTGTAAAGGCGTGCCCTTACGTTTTAGATATTCTGGACTGGCAACAATATAGATACGACTTTTACACACCAATTTAGCGTGTAAGCTGGAATCATGTAATTCACCAAAACGAAACGCCACATCGGTTTTATGTTCCAGTAGATCAATCACCAAATCATTGCTATTCAACTCGATTTCAATATTGGGATAACACTGCCGAAACTTGTGTACCAATGGCGTAATCACATGCAGAATAAACGGTGTGGCTGAGTCAATCCGAATCACCCCCGAAGTATCCTGATCTGATTTTTGTAAGGCTTCTTCGGCGGCATTCAAATCACTGAGGATTTTACGAGCATGTTGCAGAAACTGCTGACCTTCTTGGGTAAGTTTTAATTTTCGCGTGGTCCGTTCCAGCAAAGTGACTTCGAGCTTGGATTCTAAACGGCTGAGTGAACGACTGAGCCCAGATGCGGTCTGCCCCAATCGTTCAGCTGCGGCAATAAATGAACCGGTATCGACAATGGTCATAAAAGCAAGCAGTTCTTCTACCGTAGACTTCATTGCCACCCTCTCAATTATTGATATTTAGTCAACTGTATTTTGCAAATTCCTCTATTTTTTAGCAACAATAATCATCGCAAAATAACAGCCATCCACAAAACAGCTCTTTAGAGCATGAAAAAAGATTAGGTGAAAAATATGCGTATCCCTCAATTCGGTTTAGGTACTTTCCGTCTTAAAGATCAAGCAGTGATTGACTCAGTTAAAACGGCACTTGATGTCGGCTACCGTACCATTGATACTGCACAAATTTACGAAAACGAAGCAGCAGTAGGTCAAGCCATTGCTGAAAGTGGTGTTGCTCGTCAAGATTTATTCTTAACCACAAAAATCTGGGTCGACAATTTTGCTGAAGATAAATTCATTCCCAGCTTAAAAGACAGCTTACAAAAACTACGCACTGATGCCGTTGATCTCACCTTGATCCACTGGCCAGCTCCAGCATTGGGTGTATCCATTCCAAGCGTCATGCAATTGCTTTTAGAAGCGAAACAACAAGGTTTGACCCAGCAAATTGGTGTCTCGAATTTCAATATTGCTTTGACCCAACAAGCAATTGACAGCATTGGTGTAGAACACATTGCCACCAACCAGATTGAACTTAGTCCTTATTTGCAGAACCGCACCTTGGTCAATTTTTTAGGTGAACAAAATATTGACGTGACTTCATACATGACCTTGGCTTATGGCAAAGTACTGCAAGATCCAACTTTAGTTGAGATCGCTGCACAGCATCAGGCAACCAGCGCACAAGTCGCTTTGGCTTGGGCCTTACAAAATGGCTTTGCTGTGATTCCCTCATCAACCAAACGTGAAAACCTGATCAGCAACTTAAAAGCGCAAGACTTAACTTTAAGTGCAGAGGAAATGCAGTTGATCGCCCAACTTGAACGTAATGGTCGAGAAGTGAGTCCTGAACCCTTTGCGCCTGAATGGGACAAATAACATGAGCAGCCGCATCAACCTTCCTTTGCTGGCCTTGGCCATTGGTGCATTTGCCATTGGCACAACAGAGTTCTCTCCAATGGGGCTGTTGCCCAATATTGCCAACGATCTAGGGGTGTCGATCCCAAGTGCGGGCATGCTGATTACGGGTTATGCACTGGGCGTAATGCTCGGTGCGCCGATCATGACTTTATGGTTTGGTGGTTTTGCCCGTCGTAATGCCCTGATTTTACTGATGGCAATCTTCACCCTTGGTAATCTGATTGCAGCCTTTGCACCCAACTATATGAGTTTAATGGGTGCTCGCCTGATTACCAGTCTGAACCACGGTGCCTTCTTCGGGATTGGTTCTGTGGTGGCTGCCAGTGTTGTTCCAGCAAATAAACAGGCCAGTGCGGTTGCCACCATGTTTATGGGTCTCACCATCGCCAATATTGGTGGCGTACCACTGGCAACATGGGTAGGACAAAACATTGGCTGGCGCATGTCTTTCCTTGCGATTTCTGCACTCGGTGTCATCACCATGCTGGCGCTCTGGAAAGCACTGCCTGTCGGATCTGTCGGTCAAAAACCGAATGTCAAAATGGAACTGAAAGTTCTGACTCGCCTGCCTGTGCTGTTGGCACTCTTAACCACAGTATTTGGTGCTTCCGCAATGTTTACCTTATACACCTACATCGCGCCAAGTCTGGTTGAATTTAGCCATGCTTCACCAACTTTTATCACCCTGATGTTGGTCTTGATCGGGATCGGCTTCTCCATCGGCAACCATTTCGGAGGAAAGTTTGCAGACCTGTCCATTGATAAGACCTTAATTGGTTTCTTGCTGTTACTGATTACATTGATGCTGATTTTCCCAATCCTTGCTCAATCACAACTGGGGGCAGCAATCGGTTTGGTGATCTGGGGTGCTGCTGCCTTTGCCATTGTTCCGCCTTTACAAATGCGCGTGATGTCAGTTGCTCATGAGGCGTCTGGTCTCGCCTCTTCAGTCAATATTGGTGCCTTTAATCTCGGTAATGCCATTGGTGCAGCTGCAGGCGGTGCAGTGTTAAGTCTCGGCTTAAACTATGCCGCTGTTTCCATAATTGGCGCTGTGTTGGCGGGTATCGGTCTGATTTTGGTTCTGATTCAAATCAAACTGGCAACCAAATCCAGTTCGCAATTACAACAATGTCCGCAAGCCTAATGTGTAATAAAAAAGCCTGATTTAATCAGGCTTTTTTATTATTTCAAGACATCGGGCAATTTCGGTTGTGCGTATAAAGGATTATTCACTTCCTTTTTCATTTTCATCAGCATCTGATAAGGTTGCTGTTGCACGAACATATTCACAAAGCTCAATGGAATCGAACCCGCAGGATCTGCATAACCATTGGTCGTGACTTTCACTTTATTATTGGCGAGTTTCTGGAAAGTCCAATCACCTGCGTACTTGGTTAAACGCACCACATCAGGTTGTTCAGGGTAATTATTCTGAATGGCGTTATTTTTAATACTAATGCTGCCATCCGCATTTTTGCTCATTTTACCTTTAATCACCACATCACGGTCTTTTAAAGGAAAAGGAAAATCTAGCACCATATACAGGGTAAATTCACCTTTTTTATCATCCCGAGATAACATTTGCACCTTACCCACATAAGGTACCCATTGTGGAGTACGCTCTACATCAAGGACCACTGCTACGGCGCGTTCTAAAGGCACATCAAAGGTGGTTTCCGCTTTATATTGGATAATCGGATTATTTTCTGTTTGATAAGTCCAAACCTTAATATTGTTCCGATGCAAACTGAGTTTGGCGGTTTCTGATGCTGCAGTCACCGCAAAGCTGCTGAGACTGAGCAGTGTAGCAAGGACGATATGTTTTTTATTCATGTCATGCTCGATTGTTGTAATGAAGGCGAGAGCTTGTTTCACTCCTCTCGGAAAGAAAGCTCAACAAGCTCTTTTATAGTACAAAAAAGGAACGTTTTAAACGTCAATCTCGTTAAAGCCTAAAACATCTTTCATATCATATTTACGTGCTTCACGGCCAACCACCCACGCCGCGGCACGGACTGCACCTGAAGCGAAGTTCATACGGTTGGTGGCTTTGTGTGTCACTTCAACACGCTCACCTTCACCAATAAACATCACCGTATGTTCACCGACAATATCGCCACCACGAATGGTTTCAAAACCAATGGTTTGACGATCACGCGGGCCGGTATAACCTTCACGACCATACACTGCCACTTCTTTTAAGTTACGACCCAACGTATCGGCAATCGCCTCGCCCATCATAAATGCGGTACCAGAAGGTGCATCGACTTTATGACGATGGTGCGCTTCAATAATTTCAATATCCACCGTATCGCCAAACACTTTCGCTGCGAGTTCCAATAATTTAATCGACACATTGACGCCGACCGAATAATTAGCAGCATATACAACTGGGGTCTGGGTTGCGGTTTCATCTAAAAATGCCTTTTGTTCATCCGACATTCCCGTGGTTCCAATCACCATAGCCACACCAGCTTCACGGCATAGCTTTAAATGCTGTTCAGTCGCTACAGGTGCAGTAAAATCAATCACCACATCACAGTCTTTTAAAACCTCACCCAAACTTCCCACAATCTTGACACCGAGGTTGCCGATCCCTGCAAGTTCTCCTGCATCCGCCCCCACCAAGCTGCTTTCAGGACGTTCAACAGCTGCTGCCAGTTGGTAGCCTGCTTGTTGTACCGCTTGAATCAGAATACGCCCCATGCGTCCGCCTGCACCCAAGATTCCAATGCGTGGAGAAGTTGACATAATTTTTCCCAGTCTTTTATTTAAACAATCGAGCTACTATAGCAAAACTCTGTGTTTGTAAAAAAGTTAAAATAAGGCATTTAAGAAAATTGAAATTTAAGGCATAAGATGTCAGTCAAACCTTATGATGCATTTGAAATAGATAGACTGGTTAAATATTATCGAAATATTCCCAATTTCCCCAAGACGTCTCAGGAACTCTATCTAGATGATGCGGCAATGATGGCAGGTCTATATATAGACCCGATCTCCAACTTAGAAGATCGGTTTCGTGATATTTTCGTTTTTTCAGAATATAAAAAACCTGTCGATATCAAACAAGCCCAAACGATTGGCGGAGTTGATCAATTTGATATACAGGAAATAGCTTATTTTATCAGCGATATTTTAGTCCATGAAAAATACCATACTGGGCTCTTCGGTTCTATGATTATCAATGGTGTGATTGAAAATATGATCTGTCGTTTAGAAACGCTCTTACAAGATGAAAAAGTACTACATTCCCCACAAAAATCTTGGTGGAAATTTTGGCGTTAATCTGTTGCCGTTTCCCATAAAAAAACCTGCCGCAGCAGGTTTTTTTATGGGTGTCTAATTAGTCAAATAGACGATCAAAGAATGATTTTTTCTTAGGTGATGCAGCATGGCCATCACCATCAAACGAAGCTTGTAATTCTTTCAATAATTCACGTTGGCGGCTGTTTAAATTCACAGGAGTTTCGACCACGATACGACACAATAGATCACCAACCATGCTGCTACGTACAGGACGAACACCTTTACCACGTAAGCGGAATAATTTACCGGTTTGCGTTCCTTCTGGAATTTTTAAGCTGACACGACCATCAAGGGTCGGGATTTCAATTTCTTTACCCAAAGCCGCATCTGCAATGCTAACAGGCACGTCCATATACAGATCTGCACCATCACGTTGGAAGACTTCGTGTTCACGAACCACCACTTCAACGTATAAATCACCCGCCTGACCATCACGAATCGCTTCACCTTTACCAGTTAAGCGTACGCGGTCGCCATTGTCTACACCAGCAGGAATGGTGACTTCCAGAGTTTGCTGACGATCTGCAACACCTGAACCATGACAGCTGCTACATGGATTTTTGATGATTTTGCCTTGACCACGACAAGTACTACAAGTTTGCTGAACTGAGAAGAAGCCTTGTTGCATGCGCACTTGACCCGCACCATGACAGGTACGACAGGTTTCTACATCATTTGGATTTTTAGATCCTTTACCATCACAGGTTTCACATGGTGCTGGTGCTGTGAACGTAATGGTTTTTTTCACGCCTTTGACCGCTTCTTCAAGCGTCAGTTCCATCACATAACGGAGGTCTGAACCACGGCGTTGACGTTGTTGCTGACGGCCACCGCCACCAAACGCTCCACCAAAAATATCGCCAAACTGACTGAAAATATCTTCTGCGCTAAAACCGCCGAAGCCACCACCTGCACCGCCAAAGCCGCCTTCAAAGGCACTATGTCCAGCGCGGTCATACATGCTGCGCTTTTCTTCATCAGAAAGCACTTCATACGCTTCAGCCGCTTCTTTGAACTTTTCTTCAGCTTCAGCGTTGTCCGGGTTACGGTCTGGATGATACTTCATCGCCAACTTACGATAGGCTTTTTTGATCTCATCATCACTTGCGGTTTTCGAAACGCCTAAAACCTCATAATAATCACGTTTAGCCATGGTTGGCGATGCTCCTCACGGAATTTATTTAAATCTAAAAAACAAATAGGCTCTGCTGACTTTGGTAATAAAAAAGTCAACAGAGCCTTAATAGGGGCTGTACGATAAATTTACAAGGGCTATTGCAATAAAAAAGCCATAAATTTAGAAAACGGCTTTATTTTTAAAGTACTTGGCAATTCCTTTCAGCCAAGCATTCAGTAAAAATAACCAAGCAATTGAACTAAACACCACGCCAGCAACCGTCATCGCGGTCACCCAAAGTACGCTGTTCCAGGCAAAAAAGAACAGGGGGATAAACCATAGCGCTGCAAAGAAAGCCATCAATAAAAATAACAGCACATTACGCATAATCCAGAGTGCATGCGCATGTATCCATACTTCGGCATTATCCACAATCGCAACTTTCTTTGCTAATAGGTATGCAAACACCGCAAACACTATTGTAAATAATGCAAGAAACATGAACACGTAAGAAATCGCCACGTAGCGGCGATGCTGCTCAATATTGTCTTGCCCCATGCTCTATATCACCTCGATTCACTGCATCGTACAAATTTGATCATGCAATGAAATTCAATTATTTTTTGGTCTTAAAATATAGGTGCTACTATATTGAAATTTTCAATGTTTCGCACCTTTATTCACAAAATAATTACGATAGTTGTGTTGTTTTTTTAACCTTAAACCATGCTGCATAAAGTGCAGGCAGGAAAAACAAGGTTAATAAAGTGGCGACAATCAAGCCACCCATAATCGCAACCGCCATCGGACCAAAGAAAATACTGCGTGATAAAGGGATCATGGCCAGTACCGCAGCCAATGCTGTCAACACAATTGGACGGAAACGGCGCATGGTTGCACCAATCACCGCCTCCCACGGCTCATGTCCTGCCAAAATGTCCTGCTCAATTTGATCAATCAAGATCAGCGAGTTACGCATGATCATGCCTGATAAGGCAATGGTGCCCAACATCGCGACGAAACCAAAGGGTTTATTGAACAGCAACAGGAACGCCACTACACCAATCAAGCCTAAGGGTGCGGTGAGCAAGACAATGGTTGCCCGCGACATACTGCGCAACTGAATCATCAATAAAGTCATCACCACCGCCAAGAACAAGGGCATACCCGCATTAACCGAATTTTGCCCCTTTGCCGACTCTTCAACTGTCCCCCCCACTTCCAGTAGATAACCACTTGGCAAGTCTGCACGGAGTGTCTGCATCTGATCAGCCAACTGTTGCACTACAGTTGCAGGTTGTAAGTGGGTACGAATATCAGCACGAACGGTAATGGTTGGCAAACGGTTACGATGCCAAATTAAACCTTCTTCAAAACGCGATTCAATCTTGGCAATCTGCGCCAAAGGCACAGTGGTTCCTTTGCTGGTCGGCACCGCCAAGCTTGCCAAAGAAGCCACTTCAACACGTTCCGATTTATCACCACGTAAACGGATTTCGATCAATTCACGTTTTTCGCGATATTGATTCATCACCGACCCCGTCACGGAGGCATTTAAGAAATTGGCTAAATCGACACTGGAAACGCCCATTTGCCGCGCACGGTCTTGGTCAATTTCAATCGCAATGATTTTGCTTGGCTCACCCCAATCCAAATGTACATTGGTGGTATTTGGGTCTTCACTCAGGACTTTGTCCACTTTCTGCGCCCATTGACGTACCGTCCCGAGGTCTTCACCCGAGACACGATACTGCAATGGATAACCCACTGGTGGACCATTTTCCAATAAAGACACCCGAGTACGGACTTGCGGTAATAATTGCTTGATCTGCTTGTCCAAAGAACGGCGGATCTCATCACGATCATCTAGAGACGATGCCAAAACCACAAACTGAGCAAAGCTGGCTTGTGGTAATTGCTGATCGAGCGGCAAATAAAAACGTGGCGAGCCTGTACCCACGTAAGCCACATAGTTATCAATGCCCTGTTGTTTAGACAGGAACTGCTCCACCTTATGCACTGCTTGTTCCGTCGCCGTCAGTGAAGCCCCTTCTTCCAGTTTTAAATCCACCAGAATTTCAGCCCGATTTGATGGCGGGAAGAACTGTTGTGGCACCAGCTTAAACATGGCCACCGACAGGACAAAGATGCCAACAGTCACCGCAATCACGGTTTTACGATAGGTAATACAGATTTCCACCACACGGCGGAAAGATTGATAAAACTTGGATTGATAAGGGTCATGATGCTGACCATGCGCTTCTACCACAGGTGCAGGTTGCTTGCGCAATCTCGCCCAAAGACGGACATACCATGCTGCTTGTTGCTGTTGTTTAGTAAAATCAGGTAATAGTTTTTCACCTAAATACGGTACAAACAACACGGCTGCAATCCATGACACGATCAATGCAATGGTCACCACTTGGAAAATAGAGCGGGTATATTCACCTGTACCCGATTGCGCGGTGGCGATCGGCAAGAATCCTGCTGCGGTAATCAGCGTTCCCGTTAACATCGGAAAAGCAGTGGTTTGCCAGGCAAAACCTGCCGCTTTCAATCGGCTATAGCCCTGTTCCATTTTAATCGCCATCATTTCCACAGCGATAATGGCATCATCGACCAGCAATCCGAGCGCCAGAATTAACGCCCCCAGTGAAATCTTATGCAGACCCACATCAAACAGATTCATCCCCGCAAAAGTCATGGCCAGTACTAAGGGAATAGACAACGCCACCACCAAGCCGGTGCGGAAACCGAGTGAAAAGAAACTGACCAATAACACGATAATCACCGCTTCGGCCAAGACCTTTAAAAACTCTTGAATACTGCGTTGTACCGCCACAGGCTGATCGGAGACTTTTTGCAGTTTCATGCCCAAAGGCAGGGTTTTCTGTAGACGGTTAAATTCGGTTTCCAAATTTTTACCGAGCGCAATGATGTCGCCACCTTTACGCATCGAAACCGCAATCCCGATCCCGTTCTCCCCCATAAAGCGCATGCGGGGTTGTGCCGGTTCACTAAAGCCACGATATACGTCCGCAACATCGCCCAGTTGAATGGTTTTATCACCCACCAACAATGGCATTTTTTTCAGGTCTTCGACACTATGCAAATGTCCACTGACACGAATTTGAATACGGTCAGTGCCTGTTTCAAAGAATCCAGCACCCGCCATGTCATTTTGTTTTTGAATCGCTTCCTGAATGGCGGTAACAGGTACACCTAATTGCACTGCCTTGGTATTGGACAGTTCAATCCAGATTTTCTGATCTTGCAGACCGACCAGATTAACCTTGTTGACATCCTTGACCCGTTGCAATTGTAGTTGCAAACGGTCGGCATATTCCTTCATCACCGCATAGTCAAAGTCCTTGCCTGTCAGCACATAGATATTGCCAAAGGTGTCCCCAAACTCATCATTGAAAAAAGGCCCTTGTACACCACTCGGCAGTTGCGAGCGGATATCATTGACCTTCTTGCGTACGTTATACCAAACGTCAGGAATAGCACTGGACGGCAAACTGTCTTTGGCCACAAAGGTTACCAGCGACTCACCTGGGCGCGAATAGGCCATGATGCGATCATACTGACCTGTGGTCATCAATTCTTTTTCAATTCGATCCGTGACCAGTGTTGAGACTTCTTTGGCTGTTGCGCCCGGCCAATAGGTCTGTACCACCATCACCTTAAAAGTAAACGGCGGATCTTCACTTTGCGAAAGTTTGGAATAAGACATGATGCCGACGATGCCGAGCAACAGCATAAAATAAAGGATAATGCCCTTATTCTTGAGTGCCCATTCTGAAAGGTTAAATTTCATCTCTAACCTCCCGCTTTTATGGTGACTTCACGATTATCACGATCAACTGGATGAATTTTTTGCTGGTCACGCAGTAAATGAACGCCACCAACCACTACCCAGTCTGTGGCTTTTAAACCAGACACCACGGGTACGCTATCTCGACCATAAGTGCCTAAAGTCACAGGCACTTTGCGTATGCTTTGATTGGCATTCACCACCCAGACATAGGCTTGCTGCTCATTGGCTGTAACACTGGATAAAGGCACGCTCAACACGTTATTGTCCTGTGCCACAAAGAACACCCGTGCGCTTTGCCCGAGTTGAATACTCGATTGCCCTTCCAGTAAAGAAACCTTCACCGTAAAAGTGCGCGATTGATCGGCAGCAGGTGAAACTTCACGTACTTTAGCCGCAAAACGTGCATCAGGTTGCGACCATAAAGTGACCCATACAGGTTGTCCAACCTTGATGGTACTGACTGCTTGCTCAGGTACACCGAACACCACTTCGCGCTCACCATCAATCGCCAATTGATAAGCGGCTTGCCCTGCGGCAAGCACTTGGCCAATCTCAATTTGGCGCTGGGTAATCACCCCATTTTTATTGGAGATTAACTGGTTATAACCGGTTTGGTTAGATGACACTTCATAGTTCGAGCGTGCTTGTTGCAAACTGGCTTGCGCAGATTCATACTGATTTTTGACTGCATCAAATTGTGAACGACTCACTGCATTGACAGGCAGTAACTGCTGATAACGCTGATATTCTTCCGCCGCAATTTTTGCTGCAGCCTGTGCACTTTGTAACTGCGCCTTAGCTGCATTCATTTGCAATTGCGCATCTTTGACGTCCAGTTTCGCCAGCACTTGGCCGACTTTGACCCGATCACCGACATCCACATAACGTTCGGTAATCTGTCCCCCGACACGGAAGGCCAAAGCGGTTTGTTGTCTTGCCTGTACATCCCCTGCATAGCTTTTCTGATCGATATGATTACGACTGGGTTGAGTCACCATGACATAGGGAATTTCCTCAGTCTTTGGCAGCTCTTTCTGACAGGCGCTGAGGAGTACACTACTGACAATGAGTAACCCCAATATGATACGATTGATCTGATTCATCTGTTTGCGCTCTTATTCAAATTGATTTTTAAGGCGTGATCTGAGCATTATCATAGATTGTTTATTTTTTAATTAATATACTCATGGGTACATTAATTAAAAAATAAAGCGATTTTTTTGATTTCTACATTGATTAAAAGAGAACGATAACGTGCACATCAGCAGTGGCCGCCCTAAAGATTTAGAAAAAAGAGCCAAAATTTTACAGGCCGCAAAATCTATTTTTTTAAAAATGGGCTATCACGCCACCAATATGAATCAGATTGCCAAAGAGGCTGGCGTCACCAAACTCACGGTGTACAACCACTTTCAGGACAAAAGCAATCTATTTATGTGCGCCATTGAAGAAAGCTGTGAAGAATCGATTCGAACCAAACAGATTGAACTGACCGCCGATGCTGATTTTAAACAGGCACTGGTGCTCATGTGTCAGCGTGCATTAAGTATTATTTATCTGCCTGAAGCACTGAAATTGGATTGTTTACTGTTTGAACTGGCGGCGGAACAAAGCCCCTTAACCCAACAGTTTTTTGATGCCTCACATAGTCGCATGTGTCATGTCTGGTGTGATTTTTTTGAACAGGCCATCGGCTTTAAATTTATTCAGGCAGATGAACCCATTAAGCAAACCGAGCTGATCATTTCACTCATGTTAGGCATCCGTCATCAACAAGTGTTGCTGGGTTTAGCCCCTGTGCCTACGGCAACTGAAATCGATCAGATGATTCAACAGGCCATCGAGATTTTTTTGCTTAAATATCAACCCATAAATTAGAGAATATTCACATTTTTTTACGTTCTGCTCTTGGAATGTCTCCCAATCGCGCTATAGTCGAGTAAGAACAACAGGAGAATTAGAATGATTCAGCAAATCACTGCTCCACTACGTGAAGATGTCCGTTTACTCGGCAATTTACTTGGAGAGACCTTAAAGCAACATGCTGGGCAAGATTTGTTTAATCAGATTGAACAAATTCGCGCATTAGCCAAAGGTGCACGTGACGGCCAGATCGAAGCAGAAAAACAGCTCGAACAATTGTTTCTCGGTTTAAAAGATGAAGAGATTTTGCCGCTGACCCGCGCATTCTCACATTTTCTTAACTTCGCCAATATTGCTGAACAATATCATGTGGTACGTAGCCGCCGTCAGGCCGAGTTCGATGAGCATGCGCCTAGCCCGAACCCATTGCCACATTTATTTGAAAAATTCAAAACCCAACAGATCAATGCACAACAACTATTTCAACAAATCTGTGACCTCAAAATCGAATTAGTGTTGACAGCGCATCCAACCGAGGTCAGCCGCCGTACCCTGATTCAAAAATATGATGATATTACCGACTGTCTCTCCCAGCTGGATCAACAAAAACTGACACCGAGAGAACGCCAACAGACCATTGCGACCCTGAAGCAATTGGTCAGCTCAGCTTGGCAAACCGATGAGATTCGTCAGCATCGTCCAACGCCTGTCGATGAAGCCAAATGGGGCTTTGCCACCATCGAGCAGTCGCTCTGGAATGCAGTACCGAAATTCGTACGTGAACTGAATGAACTCACACAGCAGCATTGTGAGCATGCCTTGCCTTTGAGCATCGCACCAATTCGTTTTGCCTCTTGGATGGGCGGTGACCGTGATGGCAACCCAAATGTGACCCATCAAGTCACCCAAGAAGTGCTGTGGTTATCACGTTGGCAGGCGGCGGATTTATATCTACGTGATATTGAAAATCTGCGTTGGGAATTATCCATTCAAAGCTGTTCTGAAGAACTGACACAAGCTTTAGGTTATGAACACCCTGAACCCTATCGTGAGTATTTGCGTGATACGCGTGAACGTTTAAAAGCCACTCGCTATTGGTTGGGACAACGCTTACAAGGTGCTGAAGCCGATGACAGCAATATCATCAAAAATAAAGATGAACTATTAGCGCCGCTACTGCTTTGCTATCGCTCACTGATTGACAGTAACTTGGCCGAGATCGCCAATGGACAATTGCTAGATTTCATTTATCGGGTCAACTGCTTCGGCATTGAACTGCTCAAACTGGATATTCGTCAAGAATCGGGTCGCCATCGCCAGGCGATTTCAGCGATTACCGAATATCTGGGCCTAGGCAATTTTGAATCATGGACTGAACAAGCCCGTCAAAACTTCCTAATTCAGGAACTGCAAAGCAAACGCCCGTTATTGCCTAAGTTTTTCAATGAACCCGAAGGTAGTCTAATTCAGCATCCCGACGTACTGGAAGTATTTGCCACCATGCGTACCTTGGCGGAACAGCCGACCGAGAGCTTGGGTGCCTATATTATTTCCATGGCAGAATATCCAAGTGATGTACTCGCAGTTTTATTGCTGCAAAAGGAAGCTGGGATTCAACATCCGCTACGCGTCGTGCCTTTATTTGAAACCTTAAAGGATCTGGATGGTGCAGCCAAAACCATGAACACCTTGTTCAATATGCATTGGTATAAGCAACATATTCAAGGCAAACATGAGGTGATGATTGGCTATTCCGACTCTGCCAAAGATGCAGGCTTTATGTCCGCCAACTGGGCGCAATATCGCGCTCAAGAAGAATTGACTGCAATTGCCAAACAACATGGTGTGCAATTGACCTTGTTCCATGGTCGTGGTGGTTCAATCAGCCGCGGTGGTGCACCAACGCAGCAAGCCCTGTTCTCGCAGCCACCAGGTTCAATTTCAGGTGCGATTCGAGTCACTGAACAAGGTGAGATGATTCGCTTCAAATTCGGTCTAGAAGGTATTGCACTGCAAAATCTGGAAATCTATACCGCAGCGACTTTAGAGGCGACCTTATTGCCGCCGCCTGAACCGAAACAACAGTGGCGTGATCTAATGAATCAAATGACGGATTTATCGGTCAAAGTCTATCGTCAGACGGTGCGTGAAAATCCAAACTTTGTCAGCTATCTACGCACGGTTACGCCTGAACTTGAGCTACAAATGCTGCCATTGGGTTCACGACCAGCCAAACGCAAAGTCAGTGGTGGTATTGAGTCACTGCGTGCCATTCCTTGGGTATTTGCATGGACACAAATCCGTTTGATGCTGCCTGCTTGGTTGGGTACAGGCACGGCGATTAATCAGGTGCATGAACAACACCAAAACACCTTGAATGACATGCTGGAACAGTGGCCTTATTTCCAAACCCTGATTGATATGCTGGAAATGGTGTTGTCAAAATCGGATGCTGATATTGCCCTGTATTATGAATCACATCTGACTCAAGATCAGGACTTAAAAGTATTGGGAGTTGAATTACGTCAGCGTCTGCAAAATGCAGTGGATACTCTGTTGCGTCTAAAAGGTGAATCGAAACTGCTCAGTAATAATGAAGTACTGGATCAATCCATGCAGGTACGTAAACCGTATTTATTGCCACTACATTTATTACAAGCAGAGTTGATGAAACGTCGTCGCCTGTATCTGTCTGAACATCAAACCGAACACAGCCCTGTCGATCACGCCTTGATGGTGAGTATTGCAGGGATTGCTGCAGGTCTGCGTAATACTGGTTAAGCCCTAAACTCAGCTTTGCCATCAATAGAAACACTGCCTATTGATGGCAAGACTGGCAAAATATGCCATATCAATTTAAAAATGAGAAAAAAATCAAAAATTATTTTGAAAATAAGAGCGTTAACTTTTCAAAGCATCAGCATGAAAATAAATAATAAAACCGCTAGCTTATTTTGAAACATATTTTACCAAAAGGTAAAAACATGAACTCACGATGCCTATTCTGGCAATATTCTCAATGGCTTATAGGTGAAAGCTCGTTTTAAGACAGGGTATCATACGCGCTGATATCACATAATGAGTCTAATTTATGTCAAGTTGGTTTCCAAAATGGCAACCGTATCAGGGGAAGATTGATCATCGACCTGTTGCGACAAATGAATATTTACCGCCCTTACAAAGTGCGGTGCTCGGGGTTCAACACGCATTTGCAATGTTTGGTGCAACGGTTCTGGCACCCTTATTGATGGGCTTTAGCCCAAACCTTGCCATCTTAATGTCAGGGATTTGTACCATCATTTTCTTCCTGATCACAGGTGGGCGGGTACCAA
Source organism: Acinetobacter sp. ESBL14 (assembly GCF_036668815.1). NCBI lineage: Bacteria > Pseudomonadati > Pseudomonadota > Gammaproteobacteria > Moraxellales > Moraxellaceae > Acinetobacter > Acinetobacter sp. ESBL14. The sequence goes on along the minus strand of NZ_JAZEVS010000002.1, from coordinate 18,783 downwards.
GCTATTTAGGTTCAAGTTTTGCCTTTATTGGTGTAGTTGCTGCAGCAACTGGCCATATCACTGGCTCTGGGGCCAATCCTAACCTTTCGGTTGCCTTAGGCGGCATCGTGGCCTGTGGTATTTTTTATGCCTTGATCGGTTTTGCCGTGATGCTGACGGGCACGCGCTGGATTGAAAAACTGATGCCACCCGTGGTGACTGGCGCGATCGTGATGATCATTGGTCTCAACCTTGCACCTGTCACCATTAAAGGGGTTGCGGGTCAACCCTTTGAGATGTGGATGGCGCTCATCACAGTACTGAGTATGGGCATCATTGCCGTCTTTACCAAAGGCTTATTACAACGCTTATTACTGCTGGTTGGCCTACTGATCGCCTATGCGATTTATGCCATTGCCACCAATGTTTTAGGCTATGGCAAACCGATTGATTTCTCCCAAATCGCTGCGGCACCATGGTTCGGTATTCCAAGCTTTTCACATCCAACTTTTGATTTAAATGCGATTCTAATTATTGCTCCTGTGGCTCTGATCTTAGTGGCAGAGAATCTGGGACACATCAAAGCAGTGGGTGCAATGACTGGCGAAAACCTGACCCCGCAATTGGGCAAAGCCTTTGTTGCCGACGGTTTAGCCACCACCTTATCCGGCAGTGTCGGTGCACCGGGTATGACCACTTATGGTGAAAATATCGGGGTGATGGCAGTGACCCGCGTGTATTCCACCATTGTGTTCGTGATCGCTGGTGTGTTTGCGATTTTCTTGGGCCTTTCACCTAAATTTGGTGCCGTAATCAGTACCATTCCAACTGCAGTCCTCACAGGTGCTTCGATTGTGGTGTTTGGTTTGATTACCATTGCCGGTGCGAAAATCTGGATCGAAAACAAAGTCGATTTTTCGAATAATAAAAACCTGATTATTGCCTCAGTCACTATTATTTTAGGTGCAGGCAATTTTGAATTGTTATTTGGTAGCTTCAATTTAGGTGGTATCGGCACCGCAACGTTTGCTGCAATTTTCCTGAACCTGTTGTTCAGTTTAAAAGATAAAAACTAGAATGTTCAAAGGCAGCGCAAGCTGCCTTTTTTATCCTGACCAAGACCCAACTACACAATACCCCCATTGGCTCTAATCACTTGAGCATTGATCCAGTTACTGGCATCACTCACGGCAAAATCAAGCACCGCAGCAATATCTTCTACTGTACCTAGACGCTCTAAAGGGGCAGCTTTGGCGAGCTGTGCAATCAATGCCTCACTCTTACCTTCAAAAAACAGTTCGGTTGCGGTCGGACCTGGTGCAATCGCATTGACGGTAATGTTTCTGCCTCTTAATTCTTTGGCAAGGATAACCGTCAAAGCTTCGATGGCTGCTTTAGACGCGGTATAAACGCCATACCCTTCCAGCTTCATACCAATCACACTACTGGACAAATTGATAATTTTTCCACCCTGCTCAAGTCGTTTTGCTGCCTCACGCATGGTATAGAGTGCACCTTTTAAATTAATTGCTAAAACTTTTTCGATCGTTTCATCCTTGAGCGCTTCAATTTTTTCAAGAGACATGATGCCCGCATTGTTAATCAGAATGTCGATACGCCCATAATTTTGGATCACATGATCAAACAGTTGTATAACCTGATCAGATTGACTGATATCTGCTTTAAATGCGCTTGCTGTCCCGCCTGCCGCTTTAATTTTTTCGACCACCTGATCTGCCTCTAAGGCATTATTTGCATAATTGATCACGATTTGATGACCTTGCCGTGCCAATAAAGCTGCAGTAAAAGCACCAATCCCTCTCGATGCACCGGTAATCAAAATTACTTTCTTCGGATTGATCGCATTTGCTGGTGTATTCATGTCTAACCTCAACCAAATCAACTTATCACTAGATACGATCTATGATACTGTTCAGTGATAACAAGATAATCCATCAAATTTCGGCTTCTTTATCCGAATAGAGCGAACAAAAGAATTAAGCCTATGGACAAGTTAAATGCAATGTCAGCATTTGTGCATGTGGTTGAACAGCGTAGTTTTACCAAAGCAGCTCACATTTTGAGTCTGCCACGCTCGACCCTGACCGATGCGATTAAACAATTGGAAGCACAGCTGAATACGCGTTTACTGTTTCGAACCACACGGCAGGTCAATCTGACTGACGAAGGTCAGCTTTACTATCAACGCTGTAAATTTATTCTGGCTTATATCGACGAATCCGACCATGATTTTCTACATGCAAAACCGCAAGGTAGTTTAAAAGTCGAAGTCCACGGCATCTTTGCCGCTCATTTTATTATTCCAAAACTACATGAATTTCTCAGTGAATATCCACAGATTCAAGTGCAATTGACCGAAAGTGACCGCTATGTCGATATCATCAAGGAAGGTATTGATTGTGTGATTCGGATTGGGCATTTAAATAATAGTGAATTGGTGGTCAGACCCTTGGGACACATTCAACAAATCACCCTTGCAAGTCCTGCATATCTGAAAAAATACGGTACACCAAACACACTCAGCGATTTAAAGCAGCATGTGATGGTGGGCTTCTATTCCAGCGCACGACAAAAACCGCTTCCCTTAGAATTCATCATCCACCAGCAAGTGGAACCTTATGATTTAAGTACATTGATTCAGGTCAATGGAGCGCATACCTACTCAGCAGCGGCAGAACAAGGCTTTGGTCTTATCCAAGTCCCGCGTTATGGGCATGTCAAGCAAATCGAAAATGGTCGCCTCTGCCCTGTGTTAAGCCAATACGCAGTACCTTCTTTACCCGTTTCGTTGCTTTATCCCTCAAAAACACGGGTTTCACCCAGACAACGGGTGTTTATTGAATGGATCGTGCAATTGTTTAAAGATCACCCGTTGGATCAGCATGAATAGATCCCGCTCAGTAGCACTTTGCTGCTGCACTTAAGTCCACTATCTTTATTGAAGCGATGTTTAGTATGATGGCTTTTTATATTTCAATACGTTGCCACCATGCGTTTTGATTTTTTTGATTTACAGCTCGTTCTGCACATCGTCAACACAGGCAGTCTGACCAAAGGCGCGGAACGTTCTGCGATTTCCTTGCAAGCGGCCAGTGAGCGCATCAAAAAACTTGAACAATATTTCGATACGCCTTTATTCATTCGACACACTACAGGCGTTCAGCTCACCAGTGCAGGCCATGCCTTCGCCGAACATGCGCGGCGTTTGCTCCGACAAAAAGATCAGCTTGAACAAGAAATGCAACGCTTTCGGCAGCAACAGCCTGAATCCTTAATCCTGTGGTGTAATTCCTCTGCACAAAGCGAATATTTGCCACCGCTATTACCGCAATATCTGATGCGCCATCCTGACATCAATATCGATCTGCATGAAGCTGAGAGTTCTGAGATTATTGCGGCTCTCGGTAAAGGCATTGCCAAATTAGGCTTAGTTTCCAGCTTTTTTGATATTCGTCCTTTACAAACTCAGGAATTTGCCAGTGATCCCTTGGTGCTGATTTGTCCCGCCTCACATGCTCTCGCCCAACACGCACAGTTGAATTTGGTCGAAGCCTTGAACTACGGCTTTATTGGGTTGATGCCGCATCATTCTTTGCAACAATCTATCGAAACCCAAGCCAAGTTACTAGGCTTTAATATTCAGTACCGTTTGCGCTTACCCAATTTTGCTGCGATTGCCGAGGTGGTGGCAAAAGGTGTTGGTATCGCCATTATGCCTGCCCGCGCTGCACAGCGTTTAGCACCAGATTATCATTTCCACACCGTACAACTCATGGGTGCATGGGCCAATCGGAAACTTTTGTTGGCAACACAGGATTTCAGTCAACTGCCCGAAACTTATCAGCAATTTGCAGATTTTTTATTGCAACATCGCCCTTAATTCAGCCCCCAATTAATGCGATAGCATATAAGCACCTAATGCGACCAACCCCATAAAAAATAGGCGGCGGAAGCGTTGCTCATTCAATTGATAGCGGATTTTTTTACCCAACCACATGCCAATTAAAGCTGCGACCAACGCTACAACCGATAGGCGATAATCGAGGGTGATGCCTGCCATTGGATTATGTTGTAAAAATACGGCGAGACAAATGGTGGACACAGTAAAGGTCAAGCCCAAAGCCTGAACCAGCTCATCCCGTTTTAAATGCAAAGACTGTAAATAAGGCACCACGGGAATAATCACCACACCTGTCGCTACGGTCACCGCCCCACCGATATAACCAACTACGGGTGAGAGCCAACGCTCATATTTGCCCAAATGAGGTAGATTCTTAACGCATAGGCCATAAAGCCCGTACAGTATCAGCATCGTCCCCAAGAGAATTTCACTGCTTTGGCCATGGCTTTGGCTTAACGTGGGTAAAAAACTCCAGATCGATCCAACCACTATACCGACCAGTAAGGACCAGAAACGACGCACAAAGGTCCAGACCCGACCCTCAGCAAACAGCTGCCAGATATTGGTGATCATGGACGGAACGATCAGCAGTGAGGCAGCCTGAAACGGACTCATGGCAATCGTCAGCAGTCCCATCGAAACTGCAGGTAAGCCTAAGCCGATCATGCCTTTAATCATGCCCGCAAAGACAAATACCATCACAATAATTGCTAAAAAAGTCACGCCCGAATCTCCGATATTGCATCGGAGTTATGCTACGAAAAAAAGCGCAGCTTGCCCTATTCTTATTTTTGGGAGTAGGCCTCAGGCAGAGCTTGAGGCGGTTCTATATTTATCTTCCAACACATTGCTGATGATGCTTTCAATCATCCAGACTCGATACAAGCTGTTAAAGACATAACTTTGCCCATCAATACGTAATTCTAATACTGGAAAATCAGGCTGATGCTTTTGCTGACACAATTCATCATTCTGCTTCAGTAAAGCTTCGACATCCTGCTCAGTGATGTGCTCGATCTCTAAACGCTTTTGCATACGCTGGAAATGGGCTTTAAATGACAGGTCTTTACCATGTGTCCACACCCCTTCAAAAATTTGGTGGATACAGTCAACTTGTTGTTCTTCAGGCACACTATAAAACAGTCGTGCCATCTCATAGGTCGCTTCTTTGGTCGGACGGCAGAATGGCGTAAATGCCACTTGGGTTCGCTTGGAGACACGAGTAGCCAAGCTCCAGTCAAACCAATCCCGTCCGTGGTAACTGAGCGGATAGACTTTCAGCTGGATATTATAATAATTGGCCAATTCTTCTTTGATATAGGCCAATAATAACCAGCTCATGGGATCTTCAAGTGCGATGTATAAATCTAGCTCGGGATGCATGGCCTGCACTTCATTGAGTGCCTCACCATCATTAATCAAATGCTCACGCCATTCGATATGATTGATCAGAAAAATTGGATTTCCGGTCAGTAATTTTTGCTGTTTCAGACGACGCGTCAGACGCAGTAAATCGTCAACCGCTTGGTATTTCCGCTCACCAAATTCAAAATAGCTGGCGGCAACGGGCACATCTTTAAAAATGCGTTCAGGATAATCTTGAGGACTTTGGTGCTGACTGGCCATTGCGTATAAGGTACGCAATTTTCCATATTGTTGCTGCCACAGCATATGGAACACATCTTCCAGTAAATGCAAGAAGTTCTGTTCACGTAAGGGGGTATTTCGAAGAATGGTTTCAGCTTGTTGTAATGCTTCTGCGCTGGGAATTTCTGGGGTGTCATCAAAGCCAAAACGATGCTGCTTGGCCAGAATCTTGGCATCATTTAAACAGTAACTGAGCCATTCCTGCTTCGACATGCCATTCGGAGGCTCTGCGTCCTGTCTCGAAATAATCACTTTTAACGGTTTCAGCTCATCACTCAGGATTTCATTGAGCTGATCCAGTTGTTGTACCGCAAGATAGCTATAAACATCGTCTAGACGTAGGTAAATGCTTAAACCCTGTTCCGTGGGTAACACCGCCTGACGAGAAGGTTTCTGATAGAACCAACTCGATCGGATGGGATCAAACCAACGACGTAACAAAGACATGTCGATCGCCTCTAATGGTCATAAAGTGAAATATGAATCGATTACTCAAACTTGGGTTGGAACAAGTGAGTCAATAAGTCTGTTCAGTATCTTATAAAATAACAAAAAAGTCCCCCTTAATTGAAAGAGGGACTGAAAGGGATTACAAAACTCGTACTGCGCCTTTGGCTGCGCTGGTCGAATGCATTGCATAAATCTTCAATGACTTAGACACTTTACGTTTACGCTCTTCGGCAGGATGCCAACCTTTGGCTTCCTGCACGGTACGGCGATGCGCCATAGTCGCATCATCCACATTCAAATGAATGGTACGGTTTGGAATATCAATTTCAATGGTATCACCATCTTCAACCAAACCAATCGCACCACCTTCTGCTGCTTCAGGAGATACGTGACCAATCGACAAACCTGATGAACCACCCGAGAAGCGGCCATCGGTAATCAAGGCACAGTCCTTTCCTAGGCCTTTCGACTTCAGGTAACTGGTTGGATACAACATTTCCTGCATACCCGGTCCACCACGTGGGCCTTCATAGCGAATCACCACGATGTCGCCAGCTACGATTTTATGATCCAGAATCGCTTCAACCGCGGCATCTTGGCTTTCAAAAACGCGTGCTGTACCCGTGAATTTAAGAATTGATTCATCCACACCCGCAGTTTTGACGATACAGCCATCTAGAGCGATGTTGCCGTAAAGAACCGCTAAACCACCGTCTTTAGAGAAGGCATGTTCAGCATTACGAATCACGCCTTTCTCACGGTCACCATCCAAAGTTGAATAATAACGGTTTTGCGAGAATGCCACTTGGGTTGGAATACCACCCGGAGATGAGCGATAGAATTCATAAACGTCCGCATCTTCAGTGCGGATAATATCCCACTTGTCTAATGCATCTTTCAGTGTAGGTTCATGCACGGTTGGGCATGAAGTATTCAATAAGTTGGCACGATCGAGTTCACCCAAAATCGCCATGATGCCACCCGCACGGTGCACATCTTCCATGTGCACGTCTTGTTTTGCTGGTGCAACTTTTGACAATACCGGTACTTGACGAGACAGGCGGTCGATATCATCCATAGTGAAATCAACTTCTGCTTCATGTGCAGCAGCAAGCAAATGCAATACGGTATTGGTTGAACCACCCATTGCAATATCCAAAGTCATGGCATTTTCAAATGCGGCTTTGGTGGCAATTGAACGTGGCAAGATGCTGTCATCATTTTGCTCATAATAACGTTTTGCCAGTTCAACCACTAAGCGACCTGCTCTTAAGAACAATTTTTCACGGTTGGCATGGGTTGCCACGATCGAACCATTGCCCGGTAGAGACAAACCTAAAGCTTCGGTTAAACAGTTCATTGAATTGGCCGTGAACATCCCTGAACATGAACCACACGTCGGACATGCTGAGCGTTCAAATGCAGCCACTTCTTCATCGGTATAGCTTTCGTCTGCTGCAACCACCATGGCATCAACCAGGTCAATCGCCTTTTCGTCACCACGGAATTTGACTTTACCCGCTTCCATCGGACCACCAGACACGAACACCACTGGGATGTTCAAGCGCATTGCCGCCATCAGCATTCCCGGAGTGATCTTGTCACAGTTCGAAATACATACCATTGCATCGGCGCAATGGGCATTGACCATGTATTCCACAGAATCGGCAATCAAATCACGTGATGGCAGTGAATACAGCATCCCGTCATGGCCCATGGCAATCCCGTCATCGACAGCAATGGTATTAAATTCTTTTGCCACACCACCAGAAGCTTCAATTTCTCTCGCAACAAGTTGACCTAAATCTTTAAGATGCACGTGACCGGGAACAAACTGGGTAAATGAGTTGACCACCGCAATAATTGGCTTGCCAAAATCTTCATCTTTCATACCGGTCGCACGCCATAAACCGCGCGCGCCCGCCATATTTCTTCCATGTGTTGATGTTTTCGAACGATAATCAGGCATTTTGTATTCCCAACAAGTGTGTGCTCGAGAAAAATAAGACTTTCTCTCTGGCGAAATGATACTGAGCTCTTTGCATCATACTACAAGTTATCGTTTAACAGATGACCAACAGGCCTATCTTTTTTGCACAAAAGCAATTCAAGCAGTGAATTAGGGGCTCGTGGCTTTTTCGCTTATAATTTGGGGTAAGTTTTATTTGGATTCCATTTGTGAAAATCATTTTTGCTGGTACGCCTGAATTTGCGGCAACCGCATTGGCGGCATTATTAAAAACATCCCACCAGATCATTGCGGTTTATACCCAACCTGACCGTAAATCAGGACGTGGGCAAAAATTAACGCCATCGCCTGTTAAACAATTGGCACTTGAACACGGTTTACCTGTTTATCAACCTTTGAACTTTAAAGCGTCTACCGAAGAAGGTTTGGCCGCTCGACAAGAACTTGCTGCACTTGGCGCAGATGTGATGGTGGTTGCGGCCTACGGCTTGATTTTACCGCAAGCGGTTTTAGATACACCGAAATACGGTTGTTTAAATATCCATGGATCACTGTTACCCCGCTGGCGTGGCGCTGCGCCAATTCAACGTGCCATCGCGACAGGGGATACTGAAACGGGCATCACCATCATGCAAATGGCGGCAGGTTTAGATACGGGCGATATGATGTATAAAACCTACTGCCCAATCACCGCTGAAGACACCTCTGCCAGCTTGCATGACAAATTGGCGCTTCAAGGTGCAGAAGCGATTTGTACCGTGCTTGAATCAGAATCAAGCTTGCAGGATTTTATTGAAAAACGTGAAGTGCAAGATGAGGCGCTGACCGTTTATGCGCACAAATTAGTCAAAGCCGAAGCCCGTATTGACTGGTCTCAAACTGCGGTACAAATCGACCGTAATATTCGCGCTTTTAATCCTTGGCCAGTGGCTTTTATCCAACTGGATGAAAACAATGCCTTACGTGTTTGGGCTGCAAAACTTACGATTACTGAATTTAGTAACAAAGTCGCTGGTGAAATTGTTACGGTAGACAATCATGGTGTGATGGTGGTTTGTGGGGATGGACGGACGTTACTATTAACTAGCGTGCAATGGCCAGGTGGTAAGGCACTCAATAGTGTACAAATGTTACAAACCCAAAAATTACAAGTGGGGCAAATACTGCTATGAACCAATCATCTGCAAAAAATTTAAATCTGCGTGCGCAGGTGATCAAAACACTTTTGGCGGTTCAAAACGGGCAATCTTTGTCTTCCGTTTTGAATCAACATATCAATATCATTTCTGAACGTGACCGTGGTTTATATCATGAGCTTACTTTAGGTTGTTTGCGCCAATGGTATTCGTTAAAAGCCATTACTTTACCCTTGCTCACAAAACCATTAGACAATGAAGCACTCGAAAGTTGTTTATATCTGGGTTTATATCAAATTTTATGTACGCGTATTCCAGTGCATGCTGCGATTTCAGAAACTGTAAATGCGGCTAAGCAACTCGGTTTCGAGCCAATGAGTGGTTTGGTCAATGCGATTCTGCGTCGTGTTTCACGTGAAACAGATGAATTTCAAACCGCGTTGAATAATACCCATGGTTTACCGAGTTGGTTATTCAAACGACTCAAAAAAGATTGGCCTGAGCAAGTAGAGTCGCTATGCCAAGCCTTAAAACAAGTCGCACCACTGACGCTGCGTGTCAATGAACGCCAAGTCAGTCGTAACGAATATTTAGAGATTTTGGACGAAGAACAGATTGATGCTCGTCCTTGTATGCTTTCAGATGTGGGTATTGTTTTGGAACAAACGGGCAATATTACCCTTTTACCCGGTTTTGAAGCAGGCGGTTTTTCTGTTCAGGATGAGCATGCACAATTGTGCGCCACGCTTTTACCTAACTTAGATGACCAAGTGGTTGTCGATGCTTGTGCTGCACCAGGGGGTAAAGCTGCACATATCCTTGAGCGCTTTAACCCGAAAAAACTGATTGCACTTGATCATGATGCAAAACGTTTATTACGTGTTTCTGAAAATTTAGAACGTCTTGCTCTAGATCAGAACCTTGTTGAGATTGTGACGGCAGATGCCACCACCTGGCAGGCACAGCAACTGGTCGATTGTATTGTGCTGGATGCCCCTTGTTCCGCGACAGGCGTGATTCGTCGCCATCCCGATATTCGCCTATTAAGGCAATCAACCGATATCGCGCAAACCGTGGCGTTACAGCAACAGATTTTGCAGCAAATGTGGCAACAGCTTAAAGTTGGCGGCACTTTACTGTATATCACCTGCTCGATTCTAAAAGCTGAAAATGAGCAGCAAATGGCTGCATTCTTTGCAGCACATACGGATGCAGAAGAAATCAAAATCGAAGCCGATTGGGGAATTGAACAGACCCATGGTCGTCAGCTGTTCCCTTCTGCCCACGCTGGTGATGGTTTCTATTATTGCCTGATTAAAAAATTGGGATAAATCAAAAATAAAAAAGCAGGCTTTAAAGCCTGCTTTTTTATCTAATATTGTCAATATTTCAGTCTATGTTTAAAATAATATCAACAACTTATTTAATTATCTAAAATGAATTTTAGTTACAAAGAATATAAATTAGCCATTTGGGGAATCACTTTTACTGTAGTTCTAATAGCAGCCTTAATTGCTTATAAACATAAGCTTCAAACGGAGCTTGTTGAATCGATAGCTAAAGACCTTTTGGTAGAACAATCACAAATACCTTTTAATGTTAATTCAACGGTCAAACTTATTAATATTAAACAGGATAAGCTTCATGTTACTTATACTTATCAGACATTTAACCATACTGCAGATGAAGTAGATCTCGACGATGCAAAAAACAACTTAATTCCAGAAAATCAAGCATATAATTGCACGTATTTAAAGAATTATATAAAAAATGGTATTGTGGTTGATTACATTTATATAGATAAGAATGGTAAAAAGCTATTCACAAATACGCTTAATAAAAAGTCCTGCAATATCTAAAATTTACTTATACAGTTTAAAGCCTGCGTTATTATTCAAAAAATAACCCAATCTATGATTGGGTTATTTTTAGCTTTAACATTTAAAGCGTATGCTGATCTTTGACTTCTTCCAGAACGTCATCTAACTCTTCTGGGTTTTTAGTTAAGTGCAGAATAGACAATGCCAATCCGCCCCATAAAAACACCATTGAAATCACCATCATTACGATTGCTGAAGTATTCATATTTGTTCTCCTAGCGATCTTTGATTCGGCTGAGTACAATTGCAACGACAGCACAGAAAATCACGCTGCCCCATCCAAATACGCCTTGTAAGCTCATGCTATAACTATCGTAACCGTTTTTCACCAAGTTAAATACGGTCATGCTTAAGGTCGTTAACAAGATGAGTGATGTGATCACTGTTAAAGTGAAATCCCAACCTTTGCCCAATTGAACAGTCGAAATACGATTCACATGATCACGCAATTCACGCAAGGCAGAACGTTTAAACCAAGCAATACTGATAATCGAGATCAATGCACCACCAATAATACCGATGTTATTGATGAAGTGATCGACGATATCCACCAGTTTAATCGCATTCACACTAGAGAATAAGATCACTGAAACAAGTGCACTACCACCACCAATAATCGTTACAGCTTTGGTACGGCCCCATTTCAACTTATCCTGCATTGCAGCAATCGGCACTTCCAAAATACTTACCATGGAAGATATACCTGCAACAAACAGCGAAGAGAAGAATAAGAAACCAAATAAATCTGCACCCGCACCTAAACTTGAAATAATTTTAGGGAATGCGATGAATGCTAGACCAATACCACCGCTGACAACATCCTGTACTTCTTTCCCTGCAGTGTGCGCCATAAAGCCCAACGCAGCAAAAATACCAATACCGGCTAAAATTTCAGTCGATGCATTGGCAAAGCCAACAATCAAGCCAGAACCCGTTAAGTTGGTCTTTGGTTTGAGATAAGACGCATAAGTCACCATGATCCCGAAACCTACAGACAGTGAGAAGAAAGTATGGCCATATGCAGCTAACCAAACTTTATAGTTCATCATCGCTGACCAGTTCGGAGTAAAGAATGCATTTAAGCCTTCTACCGCACCAGGTAAACGTAATGACTGAATCACAAGAACCGTAAACAAGACAAATAACAACGGCATGAAAATCTTATTGGATAATTCAACGCCCTTCTTAACACCGCCATACAAAATGATTAAGGTCAGTGCCCAAATCCCAACGATTGGCCAGAACAAATGACTCACGAATTGTAAATCGAATCCTGTTGCTTTTGAGGTCTGCAAATAAGTATTGAAGAAGAAGCTTTCTGGGTCACTGCCCCACGCCTGACCAATTGAGAAGTAGACATAACTTCCTGCCCAAGTCAGTACGCTGGCATAGTATAAACCAATGATGATACAGACACAGACTTGCCACCAACCCAGCGTCTCACCGCCTTTAAATAGTGCACGATAGGCTTTGGGTGGTGAGTTACGCGCACGATGACCGGTTGCATAATCTAAGAATAAAAGAGGTAAACCAGCAGTAATCAACGCCAGTAAATAAGGGATAAGAAACGCCCCGCCGCCATTTTCATACGCAACATAAGGAAAACGCCAAATGTTACCTAAACCTACAGCTGAACCAACAGCTGCGATAATAAAACCAGATCGTGATGTCCAGTTTTCACGAGAATCTGCCATAAAACACCTAAATTGTCCTGCTGGCCGTTCCATGCTGCCCTAGGTTTTTATTATCCAACAGACATGAAAAGTGCCATAAAAAATCTTGTTTTGCTTGCATGAAATTTCAACCTTGTGGGTCTCCATTTACATGGACAAACAAAGCAAAAACCAAACCATCTTCCTTAAAGATTGGGCTTTGTTTTTCTGCTTTTAATAGCCGAACAATACCTGTTTTTATTTCTTTTTACTGTAAATTCTGAAAGAAAAAGTCATCTTTTTTAAACAACTGATTATTTTTCAACAGACTGTAATTTTGACCTTGCAGTCAACTTATAAAAATCAAGTACATAAAACAATCAAGCGCAGCTAAAACTCCGCTTGGGCCACAATCTTTTTTATTGTTTGATGGCTAATAATCTTTCCTCTTGCATATCCCGAATTGCAGAATGAATTCCCTCTCGACCAAGGCCAGAATCCTTCACCCCGCCATAAGGCATATTATCGACACGGAACGTTGGAACATCGTTAATAATCACACCTCCAACATCTAAATGATCCCATGCATACAGCATCTTATTCAAATTCTGCGTATATACGCCCGCCTGTAAACCAAAGCGACTTTGGTTAATGGTGGCAATGCCCTGCTCAAACGTCTTAAACTTTTCTAAAATTGCCACAGGACCAAAGGCTTCATCTTTATAGATTTCCAGTTTGGCATCGACATTTTCCAGTAAAGTGGGTTCAAACAACATGCCCTGTAAGTTCCCTCCTATCAATATTTTCGTTCCTTTCTTTTCAGCTTTATCCAGCCATTTTTTCAAACGAATGGCCTCAGCCTCCTTAATCATGGGCCCAACCAATGTGGTTGCTAAAGCGGGGTCATCCACTTTAATTTTTTTCAGTTTGGCGACCAGTTTCTTTTTCACTTCTGCATAAAGATCGGCATGCACTAAAATCCGCTGCACGCTGATACAGACCTGCCCCGCATGCCCATAAGCGGCGCTAAGCAAACGATCTATGAGCGTTTCATCAATCACAGTATCTGCATCGATCAGAACCGCAGCATTACCACCGAGTTCTAAGGTGACTTTCTTACGGCCTGCACGCGCTTTCATATCCCAACCGACCTGATCCGACCCTGTAAAGCTCAAAAGCTTAAAACGATCATCGGTCACCAAAATATCTGCGGCTTGACGCTCACAAGGTAATACCGACCATGAACCTTTAGGCAGATCAGTTTCAGCTAACACCTTGGCAATCATTAAGGCACTAATCGGCGTTAAACTGGCTGGTTTCAGCACAAACGGACAACCTGCTGCAATCGCGGGTGCAATCTTATGTGCAACGAGGTTGAGAGGAAAATTAAACGGGCTGATTAAAGAAATCGCACCAATTGGCACATGCTTGACCATGCCCCGAAAATGGGCAGCAGCAGGTGTCACTGCCAAAGGCAACATGCGTCCATCATCCAGTTGAGTCACTGCATCCGCGGCCAACTGGAAGGTATTAATCAGGCGTTCAACTTCGGCACTCGCTGCCCCGCGTGGCTTGCCGCCTTCAGCAATCAGAATTTCGGTCAGTTCTTCGCGCAGTTCATTAAAACGCTTCACACAATGCAATAAGATCTGTTGTTTTTGAAAAGGTTTTAATGCTGCCATTTCCTGTTCTGCTTTTACCGAAGCAGAAATGGCTTTTTCAAGCACTTTGGCATCAGCCAGAGCAACACGTGCATAGACGGTATTTCGATACTTATCATGTACTTCAAGCCATTGCCCCGTGCTCACCGCTTTTCCCGCGACATACAATGGATAATCCCGCACGTTTGCTGTATCTGTCATTCTTCTTGATCCCGTTATAAAAATTTAAAATTAGACTACTGCATATTTTCCAAGATCACTATATGATTCGCCCATTCGCTGATGAATTCACAACAATTCATTACGGTTTTTGATACTGATTAGGACAATGCAATGAAAATATTAAAAATATCAATGTTTGCTATAGGGACGAGTATTTGTGGTCTGGCACAAGCAGATGTGATTGGCGTAAAAGCAGATGCAAGTTATTGGTTTTATGATGGTAAGGCTCAAGTTCAGCCCAATAATACAACGTCTTTATCCAATCAAACTGGCGTAGATAATCTTCTATTGGATCCTTATGCAGACTCTCGAGAGTATGATTTAGACCGTAAAGGCTCTGCTCAAATATCACTTGCAATTGAACATCCGATTCCATTGATTCCAAATGCAAAAATTCGCTATGTGAATTTAAAATCACAAACAGAGAAAGAACTCGCTGGCCAACCTGTCTATGACCTAAACATCGACCATACTGACTTCATTTTATATTATGAGATTTTGGACACCATCGTAAATGCCGATGTGGGCTTAGGTGCAACCAATCTCAATGGCGATATCAAAACACTGAATGTCAGAAAAACAGATATTGATAAGACTGTTCCTGTGATCTATGGATCAGCAGGGGTCAAGTTGCCATTCACAGGCTTAAGTGCAAAAGCTGAGTTGCTCTATAGCAACATCAATGACACCAAAATCACTGATGCACAAGCCGAATTACAATATAACTTTATTGATAATCTCTTAGTCGATGTTGGCTTAAAAGCAGGCTATCGTATCTTGGATGTCAAATTAGATGATTATGATAAAAATGATGTTAAGTTTAATTTTAAAGGCCCTTATATTGGCTTAGATATGCATTTCTAATGTAATGCGCTCACAAAGAAGCAAGCCCTGAATGATTCAGGGCTTTTTCATTTATAACGTGATCGGAAAAAGTAAAAGCAGCAATAAAATCGTTATTGAACCAATCAAGATATTCATCGGTAAACCCACTTTAATAAAATCACTAAAACGGTAATTACCAGGTCCAAGTACCATCAGATTGGTTTGATAACCTAGTGGGGTCGCAAAACTTGCAGATGCCCCCATCATAATGGCAAAAACAAAAGGGATTGGATTCAAACCAGCTTGCGTCGTGATTTCTAACACAACTGGTAAGGTTAGCAATGCCGCTGCATTATTAGTAATTACTTCGGTCAGTATAGAGACAAAAAAATAGGTCAAAATTAATAATAAAATCGCCTCACCTGCACTGAAATGTACGATCAACTGTGCCAGTATCTCAGCAACCCCCGTTTTCTCTAAGGCGGCCCCTAAAGCAAAAGAAGCGGCAATGGTTAAAATAACCGTCAGATCAAGACTCTTCTCAGCCTGCTTTACTGTTAAACAGCCTGTCAACAACATCATCCCAGCTGCTAATAATGCAGCATTCAACATACTCAGTATGCCAAAGCCTGCTGCAAAAACTGCTGCGAGTAAAATTCCCCATGACAATAATGCCTTCTCATGTTGAGGCGACTCATGGTCGAGTTCATTGACCAAAAGAAAATCTTTATTATATTTTTGACGCGTTACAAAGGCTGGACGTGCTTCTAACAATAAGGTATCGCCAGCCTGTAATTTAATCTGCCCCAAACCACCCTTTAAGCGCTCACCATTACGTGCAACCGCCAATACAACAGCACCGTAGCGATTACGAAACTTAGAGTCACGAATTGCGCTACCAATTGCCTCACAATGCGGAGAAACAACCGCTTCGACTAAACGACGACCCGCATGTGCTTCTTCCAAAGTGGTTTTTTCATCAATACTTGCTGGTGCAACCAAACCATGGATCTTCAAAAGTTCAGTGATCGCTTCAGTATCTCCTGCAAATACTAAGCGATCATTGCCGAATAAAATTTCATCCGAAGACACTGCAGTTAAAATCGTTTGCTGCCGTTCAATTTCAACCAGATAAACGCGTTTTAGATGTCTCAAGCCTGCGGCCGCGACTGATTGCCCAACCAATGGTCCATTTGGACTGACCACGACTTCTAAAGTAAATTCTCGCAGATTTGAAAAAACATTTTGCTCTTGGTAATTGGGCAATAATTTTGGTGCGAACCAATACATGATCAACATGCCAATAATCGCGACAGGTAAACCAATCACCGTAATATCGAAAATACCAAAGCCTGCTTGGCCTGTTAGCGCTTGATATTGCCCATTAACCACCAAGTTCGTACTTGTCCCGATCAAGGTAATCGTCCCACCCAAAATCGCGGTATAGCTCAAAGGAATCATTAATTTTGACGGTGCGACCCCAATTTTTTTCGACCAGCTATTTAAGGCTGGAATCATGGTTGCAACAACAGGTGTATTATTTAAAAATGCGCTGAGCGGAGCGATGGGTAAGAAAATTCGCAATAATGCCATGCGTTCAGATTTTGGGGTACCCAATAACTTATTTACAAATAGATCAATTCCTCCTGAATTAGAAATACCCGCCGCAACGACAAACATCGCTGCCACTGTAATCAATCCAGAATTACTAAAACCTGCCAAAGCTTCCTGAGCGGTTAATACACCAAAAACACTTAATATTGTCAAAATTGCCAGCATGACAATATGCGGGGCAATTTTTGAAAAGATGAGTGTAAGTAGCCCCCCAAGTGTTAATCCCAACGACAACCATCCTTCCCAACCCATAGACAGTTTTCCATAAATATACAATTGACTGGAGTCTATATAATTAAAGTTGATATACAAATGTGATTTACTGCTATCCTTAGCTAAAATTATGATAATGCGGTGTGTTTATCACTAAAATTTCAGAATAGATTTGAAAGCAATGTACGCTAAAACCTACAACAATCGCAGCAATTGGCGAATATCCCAATACAAACTTTTCACCTATCATACAAAACATAGAGAGACAGGAAGTCTCATTGAGAATAAGAACAGACACAGGACTTGGTCGTTAATAGGATATCAACGACATAAACTGAATATGAAGAAGCCCCGTCAGGATGATGGGGCTTCTTTTTATCTATTCTTTTTTATGCAGGATTTAAAGACTTTTAAAATACGCTACCACTTCGCTATGCTCTGCCATTTCTGCAAGCTGTAATGCGCTATATTCACTTTTATAGGTCACATCCGCCCCCTTGCTCACAAGTAGCTTTACCACCGCCAAATGATCGTTCTCAGCAGCGGCCTGTAGTGCACTATAGCCTTCGTCATCGGTCTGGTTTGGATCTATCCCCTCAGCTAATAACTGCTCGACTTGTTCCACATCACCGAGGGATGCCCAATACACCAGCTCAGGCAGATGCAGTTCCTCATCATCTTCAGGGAGTGGAGAGAATGAATTGAGTTTCATCAGAAATACCTAATTTTTTTATTTAAGATAAAGTGTTTTATACTGATCAGCTAGCTCCTTAGCCTTCTTCATTTCTTGGATATTAAAAATTTGAGTAAAATTCTTCAAATTTTTAATTGCCTGATCATTTTCTGTTTCAGCTGAAACACTGATCCATGCGTAAGCTTTATAATAATCTTGTTCAACGCCTAAACCTTGAGCAAATAATAAACCATACTCATTTTGAGAAAAAGAATAGCCAGCTTTTGCTGATTTTTCATACCAAAAAGCAGCTTTAGTATAATCTTGTTTAACAAAGTTCCCTTTGCGAAAAGCATTACCTAAATTAAATTGAGATTGCAAATCTCCTGCATTCGCAGCCTTTTTAGTATATTCAAAACCCTTTTCAGGATTTTTTTGTACTCCAATACCTTCATAATACATAATCGAAAGATTTGCTAAGGAGGGAGCATAACCTTTTTGAGCAGATTGATTAAATAAGTTAAAAGCCTTTTCTACATTCTTTGGGACACCTAAGCCTTGAAAATACAAACTTGCTAAATAGTGTATTGCCTGAACGTTTCCCGTTTTTGCTGATTTTTCAAAACTGTCAAAAGCAACTTTATAATTCTTTTGATAATAAGCTTTTAGACCTGTATCCAAGTCATTGATTGCAAAAGCCATACTTGAAACTAATAAGCTAACAACCAATACCAACAAGCCTTTTTTCATATCTACCCCATGTCCCTAGACAAATATAGAGGGATATTAACACAAGCCAATTTATTTCTTCTTCCCGCAATAAAAAACACCCCCAACCGTTAGGTTGGGGGTGTTTAGATTTAAAAGCTGGCGATGACTTACTCTCACATGGCAAGTGCCACACTACCATCAGCGCTAAGAGGTTTCACTTCTGAGTTCG